>DEKW01000007.1:0-64318 GCA_002354055.1 Bacteroidales bacterium UBA2712 | reverse complement strand
ACGCCTTCTACGATAGCGCGTTGCTTGTCAACGATCACTTCCAGCACACGGCCGGTCTGACCCTTCGAAGCACCTGCGTTTACATAAACGGTGTCACCCTTTTTGATATGAAGTTTTGCCATTTTTGTAATTGTTTAGATGATTAGAGCACTTCAGGTGCCAGAGAAATAATTTTCATGTTTGTTTGACGCAGCTCACGAGCCACCGGACCGAAGATACGGCTGCCGCGGAGTTCACCGGCGTTGTTGACCAACACGCATGCGTTGTCATCAAAGCGGATGTAACTTCCGTCTGCACGACGTACCTCTTTCTTCGTGCGCACTACGATTGCACGGCTAACCGTACCGTCCTTCATGTCACTCGAAGGGATAACGCCCTTAACGGCTACTACGATTGTATCGCCAAGGCTTGCGTAACGCTTCTTGGTACCGCCAAGAACGCGGATCACCAGTGCCTGCTTTGCACCGCTGTTGTCACATACTGTGAGACGAGATTCTTGCTGTACCATAATTACTTAGCCCTTTCGATAATTTGAGTTAAACGCCAACGCACGGTCTTGCTCAGCGGACGGGTCTCCATGATGCGTACGGTATCGCCGATACCTGCCTCATTCTTCTCGTCGTGAACATGGAACTTGCGAGTTTTATTGACAAACTTGCCATAGATGGGGTGTTTCTCTTTCCAACGGACAGCGACCACGATGGTCTTCTCCATCTTGTTGGAAACAACTACGCCCACGCGCTCTTTTCTAAGATTTCTTTCCATTGTCTTTGTCGTTTTTTACTTGTTAATTTCTCTTGCACGTAACTCCGTTGCAAGGCGAGCGATATTGCGACGCGCAGCCTTAATCTGCAACGGATTATCGAGCGGAGAAATACTGTGATTTAACTTCATACGCACCAGGGCCTCTTTCTCTGCAGCGAGACGCTCCTGAAGCTCTTGAGTTGTTAATTCTTTAATTTCTGCTGTTTTCATAATCCTTAATTATGCGTTGTTGGTTGCGTCGTAATCGCGTCTTACGACAAATTTAGTGGTCACAGGCAGTTTCTGAGCGGCGAGACGAAGTGCCTCTTTTGCTACATCGTAGCTTACGCCCTCTACCTCAAAGATGATACGACCGGGCTCCAATGGTACTACGAATCCTTCCGGAGCACCTTTACCTTTACCCATACGTACATCCAACGGCTTCTTCGTGATAGGTTTGTCCGGGAATACGCGGATCCATACCTGTCCTTGACGTTGCATATAACGGGTAACGGCGATACGAGCTGCCTCGATTTGACGACCGGTCAACCATACGGTACCCAAGCTCTTGATACCGAACGAACCGAATGCCAACTCCTGACCGCGGTGAGCGAAACCTTTGATGCGGCCTTTTTGGCAACGGCGGAATTTTGTTTTCTTAGGTTGTAACATAGTTCTAATCTACAAATCGGTTAAACATTATTGTTTTTTGTTGCGGCGGAAGCCCTTGCGGTCTCCACGGCCCTCACGGCGATCCATGCCGGGACGACCTGCTTCTTGCTTCTGCGAGAAGTTAGGAGCCAAGTCCTTCTTACCATAAACCTCTCCACGGCAGATCCATACCTTTACGCCGATCACACCCACTTTGGTGATAGCACCTACGTGGCAGTAGTCGATGTCGGCACGCAGAGTGTGCAACGGGGTACGACCCTCTTTGTACATCTCCTTACGAGCCATCTCAGCGCCGTTCAAACGGCCGGATACCTGAATCTTGATACCCTCAGCGCCCATACGCATGGTGCTCTGGATAGCCATCTTTACGGCACGACGATAAGCGATCTTGCCTTCCAGCTGACGAGCGATCTTGTTTGCTACGATAGTAGCGTCCAACTCCGGACGTTTAACCTCGTAGATGTTGATCTGGACGTCTTGCTTGGTGATCTTCTGGAGTTCCTTCTTCAATTTGTCAACCTCTTCTCCACCTTTTCCGATAATATAACCGGGGCGAGCGGTGCAGATAGTAACAGTCACAAGTTTCAGAGTTCTTTCGATAACGATACGGCTGATACTTGCCTCTGCGAGACGAGCGTTGAGGTACTCGCGGATCTTGCTGTCCTCAAGCAACGTATCGCCGTAATTCTTGCCTCCAAACCAGTTGGAGTCCCAACCGCGGACAATGCCCAGACGGTTAGCAATAGGATTAATTTTCTGTCCCATAGTTCAAATTACTTTTCAGCGTTAGTATCTTTAGTATCTACAAATATTGTAACGTGGTTGCTACGCTTGCGGATACGATAAGCACGACCCTGAGGAGCGGGAAGCATACGCTTGATCGACATACCGCCGTCAACCATGATTTTCGTTACATAGAGAGTTTCGTCCTCTGCTTTCTTACCGGTCTTTACTTCCCAGTTTGCGATAGCAGATTTCAGGAGCTTCTCGAGAGCGCGGCTGGCCTCACGTGTGGAGAAATGCAGCGCACCGAGTGCACGGTTCACTTCCAGGCCACGTACCATGTCTGCTACGAGACGCATCTTACGCGGGCTGGTAGGAATATTATTTGCTTTAGCAAAGTACTGCTCTTTGCGAGCGGCCTTCATTGCCTCAGCGCTGTTATGTTTTCTTGCACCCATTTTAATCTGGAATTTTAAATGTTAATTGGATTTCAATGGATTACTTCTTGTTATTGCCCGAGTGACCACGGAAGGTACGCGTCGGAGCGAACTCGCCCAGCTTGTGACCTACCATGTTCTCCGTTACATAAACAGGAATGAACTTGTTTCCATTGTGAACTGCGATTGTGTGACCTACAAAGTCAGGGGAGATCATAGATGCGCGGCTCCAAGTCTTGACAACTTCTTTCTTGCCGGACTCATTCATAGCCAACACCTTGTCTTCCAACTTAACGTTGATAAACGGTCCTTTTTTCAATGAACGACTCATAATGTTAATGTGACTTTAATAGGTTATTTTTTACGTCTTTCTATAATGTACTGGTTGCTCTGGTTCTTCGGGTGACGTGTCTTATATCCCTTAGCGAGCAGACCCTTACGGCTTCTCGGATGACCACCGGACTGACGGCCTTCACCACCACCCATCGGGTGATCTACAGGGTTCATAACGACACCACGGTTGCGCGGACGACGACCCAGCCAACGGCTACGACCTGCCTTACCGCTCTTCTCCAAAGCGTGATCACTGTTTCCTACTACACCAACGGTAGCCTTGCATGCTGCAAGCACCTTACGGAGCTCACCTGAAGGCAACTTGATGATAGCGTACTTGTCCTCACGGCTCGACAACTGAGCGAACGTACCAGCAGAACGTACCATGCAGGCACCTTGACCCGGACGAAGCTCGATGTTGTGAATCAGCGTTCCCAGAGGGATCACCGACATCGGCAGTGCATTTCCTACTTCAGGAGCAGCGTTCTCTCCCGACATTACAGTTTGACCTACTTGCAGTCCATTCGGTGCAAGAATATAGCGCTTCTCACCGTCAGCGTAGAACAACAGAGCGATGCGAGCACTACGGTTCGGATCATACTCGATAGTCTTTACTACTGCGGGAACACCATCTTTATTGCGCTTAAAGTCAATTACGCGATACTTCTGTTTGTGACCACCACCGATGTAGCGCATCGTCATCTTTCCGACGTTGTTGCGACCACCGGTCTTCGTCTTACCAAACACAAGCGATTTCTCAGGAGCGCTCGCGGTAATTGTCTCGAACGCACCTATAACTTTGTGTCTCTGCCCCGGTGTTGTGGGCTTTAATTTACGTACAGCCATTTTTAGATATTGCTATAAAAATCAATTGTTTCACCTTCGGCCAGCGTTACGATGGCTTTCTTATACGCCTGCTGTGCACCCTTGAGCAGACCGGACTTGGTCCAGCGCTGTTTTACTTTCGGAGCGCGGATGAGCGTATTCACATCCGTAACCTGAACGTTGTACATTTCTTCTACCGCTTTCTTGATCTCAACTTTGTTGGCATTGCGAGCTACCACAAAACCGTAACGGTTCAGCTTCTCGCCGGCGGCGGTCATCTTCTCAGTGACGATTGGTTTGATAATAATTGCCATAATTTCTACCTCCTTATGCGTTTAAAGTTGCCTCGATTGCAGCAGCCGATGCTTCGGTCAAAACTACAACATTCGAGTTCATGATTGTGTAGGTGTTCAGCTCGTTTACGTTCACTACGTTCACACGCTGGATATTAGCGGCGGACTTGCGAGCGTTGAGATTAGCGTCTGCTACGACGAAGAGCACTTTCTTACCCTCTACTTTGAGGTTGTTGAGAACCTCTACCATAGCTTTGGTCTTTGGTGCGTCGAAGTTCAGAGCGTCCAATACGAGCAACTCATTTTGTTTAGCGCGAAGCGAAAGAGCGGACTTGCGAGCCAGCTGTTTTACTTTCTTGTTCAGCTTGAAGTCGTAGTCACGAGGTACCGGACCGAAAATCGTACCACCACCTACGCGAACCGGAGACTTCAGATCACCCGGACGTGCACCTCCGCCACCTTTCTGGCGACCGAGTTTGCGGGTCGAGTGAGCATTCTCACTACGCTGTTTTGCTTTTGCTGTGCCCTGGCGCTGTGCTGCCAAGAACTGCTTAACGTCCAAGTAGATAGCATGGTCGTTAGGCTCGATTGCGAAGATAGCGTCATTCAGAGCGATCTTCTTGCCGGTCTCTTTGCCGGCTTGGTTCAAAATACTAAGTTCCATAACTAATTACTTGTTAATAACGACGATTGAATTTTTTGCACCCGGTACACTTCCCTTGACCATGATCAAGTTGTACTCAGGGATCACTTTCAGTACGACGAGGTTCTGAACCGTTACGCGGTCACCACCCATCTGTCCGGCCATGCGGGTACCTGGGAAAATACGGCTCGGGTAAGCACATGCACCTACAGAACCCGGTGCGCGCAGACGGTCGTCCTGACCGTGAGTGCTCTGACCTACACCGCCGAAGCCATGACGTTTAACGACACCCTGGAAACCGTGGCCCTTGCTGGTTCCGATGACGTCAACGAACATGCCCTCCTCGAAGAGGTCTGCTGCTGTGATTGTCTGACCCAGAGTGAGCTCTCCGTCGAACTCGAACTCTGCTAAGTGGCGCATCGGCTCTACGCCTGCGGCCTTGAAATGGCCTGCTTCGGCCTTGTTCGTGTGCTTCTCGCTCTTGTGCATAAAGCCTACCTGAGCTGCCTTGTAACCGTCTTTCTCAACGGTCTTCAGCTGAGTCACTACGCAAGGACCTGCCTCAATGACGGTGCACGGGATGTTTTTGCCGTCGGCACCGAAGACGGAAGTCATTCCGATCTTTTTTCCTAATAAACCTGGCATTGTTGCTTAGTTTTTTAAAATAATGTTAATTAATGTTACTTCTCCTGTACTCTCGCCTTCGGGTTTTCTAGTCTCCTAGGGTTCTAGGATCCTAGGGGTCCTAGTCACTCTCCGAAGGAAGTACTGCGGATACTCATCAAACTTTGATTTCTACTTCCACACCGCTGGCGAGCTCGAGTTTCATCAGAGCCTCTACGGTCTTGTTGTTAGAGTTGTAGATGTCGATCAGACGCTTGTAGCTTGCCAACTCGAATTGCTCACGGCTCTTCTTGTTAACGAACGTCGAGCGGTTTACGGTAAAGATGCGTTTGTGCGTCGGCAGTGGAATAGGACCACTTACTACGGCACCCGTTGCCTTTACGGTCTTCACGATCTTCTCTGCAGACTTGTCAACCAAGTTGTGGTCGAAAGACTTCAGTTTGATACGAATTTTTTGACTCATAATAATTAATAATGTTTTTATTTTGTTAATACTTCGCAGAGCGCAGATAACCTTAAGAGTCATTTGCTAAGATGACCCACGCCCCGCAGGGTTAATTTTGTTCTTGCGAACCTTATGTTTCAGGCCGTACCTTCCACCACACGCATGTGTGTACGTGTACGTTCCTTATATATTTTATTTCTTAATTGGCTTTTGTTTGGAGAAGATTTGAGTTTTCTCCCGAGGGAGTTATGGGGTCCATAATGATCGAGAGAAAAACTCAAAGATTCCCAAAGAAAACCAATTATACGAGGTCTACACGACCGCCTACCTCAGTCAGTACCGCCTTCGCGATGCTCGAGCTTACTGCCTCGTAGTGGCTGAACTCCATAGAGCTCGTTGCACGACCGGAGGTGATGGTACGCAGAGCGGTTACATAACCGAACATCTCTGCCAGAGGCACCTTAGCCTTCACGATGCGGGCACCGGTACGGCTGGTATCCATACCCTCTACCTGACCACGACGTTTGTTCAAGTCGCCGATGACATCACCCATGCTCTCTTCCGGAGTAACAACCTCGATCTTCATGATCGGCTCCATGAGCACCGGTTTAGCCTTCGCACAAGCCTCTTTGAACGCCATCTGTGCAGCGATCTCGAAGGACAGCTGGTCGGAGTCAACCGGGTGGAAGCTACCATCTATCAGAGTCACCTTCAGGCTGTCAAGCGGATAACCTGCGAGCACACCGTTCTTCATCGCGGTCTCGAAACCTTTCTGAACCGACGGGATGTACTCCTTAGGCACGTTACCACCCTTGACGATATCCTCGAACTGAAGACCACCGGGGAAGTCAGCGTCTGCCGGCTCAACGCGAACGATGATGTCAGCGAACTTACCACGACCACCGGACTGCTTCTTGTAAACCTCGCGGAGCTCTACCGGAGCAGAGATAGCCTCGCGGTATGCCACCTGCGGACGACCTTGGTTACACTCTACCTTGAACTCACGTTTCAGACGGTCGATGATGATCTCCAGGTGAAGCTCACCCATACCGGAGATGACGGTCTGACCGGTCTGCTCGTCGGTCTTAACGGTGAACGTCGGGTCCTCCTCTGCCAACTTAGCAAGACCTACACCCAGTTTGTCGAGGTCAGCCTGGCTCTTCGGCTCTACAGAGATACCGATCACCGGTGCCGGGAACTCGATAGACTCGAGTACGATAGGTTTGTTCTCGTCGCAAAGCGTATCGCCCGTGCGTATATCCTTAAATCCTACGCCCGCGCCTATATCACCCGCGAGAATGGTCTCTACCGGATTCTGGTGGTTCGAGTGCATCTGGAAGATACGGCTGATACGCTCTTTCTTACCCGAACGGGGGTTGTAAACGTACGAACCTGCATCCAGGTGACCCGAGTAAACACGGAAGTAGCACAGACGACCTACATACGGGTCGGTAGCGATCTTGAAGGCGAGAGCACACAACGGATCTTGATCATCCGGGTGACGCTCTTCCTCTGCGTCGGTGTTCGGGTTAGTTCCGTTAATCACCGGAGTATCCAGCGGGCTCGGCAGGTAAGCGCAGACAGCGTCCAGCATCGTCTGTACACCTTTGTTCTTGAACGACGAACCGCAGATTACCGGGAAGATCTTCATCGCGAGAGTACCCTTGCGGATAGCTACGCGGATCTCGTCCTCAGTGATAGTCGAAGGATCATCGAAATATTTCTCCATGAGGGTGTCGTCGAACTCAGATACCGTCTCCAGCATCTTGTCGCGCCACTCCTCAGCCTCAGCCTGGAGGTTAGCCGGGATCTCCTCCTCCACATATTCTGCACCCATGGTCTCATCGTGCCAGAGGATAGCTTTCATCTTCACGAGGTCAACGACACCCTTGAAGGTCTCCTCAGCGCCGATAGGGATCTGGATAGGACACGGAGTAGCACCCAGTACCTCTTTGATCTGACGTACTACGTCGAAGAAGTTTGCACCCGAACGGTCCATCTTGTTCACGTAGCACAGACGCGGTACATTATATTTATCTGCCTGACGCCATACAGTCTCAGACTGCGGCTGTACACCACCTACCGAGCACAGTGCCATCACAGCACCGTCGAGGATACGGAGCGAACGCTCTACCTCGACCGTGAAATCCACGTGCCCCGGAGTGTCAATCAGGTTGATCTTGTACTTGTTACCCGCATAGTTCCAGTAGGTAGTAGTAGCTGCAGAAGTGATGGTGATACCACGCTCCTGCTCCTGTACCATCCAGTCCATGGTAGCCGCACCATCGTGTACCTCGCCGATCTTGTGGGTCAGACCCGTGTAGAACAGGATACGCTCAGACGTAGTGGTCTTACCCGCATCGATGTGGGCCATAATACCGATGTTACGGTTTAATTTCAAATCATGTTTTGCCATTGTTGTATCAATCTTTTTTGCATTCTAGTTTCCTAGGGAGCCTAGGGTCCTAGGATCCTAGTTTAAAATCTAAAGTGTGCGAATGCGCGGTTAGCCTCAGCCATGCGGTGCATATCCTCTTTACGTTTGAAGGCACCACCCTGGTTGTTGAATGCATCCATGATCTCCGCAGCGAGCTTCTCAGCCATCGAGTGACCGCCACGTTTGCGTGCGAATGCAATCATATTCTTCATTGCGATAGACTCTTTGCGGTCAGCACGGATCTCCGTCGGCACCTGGAAGGTAGCACCACCGATACGCTTCGATTTAACCTCTACGAGCGGAGTGATGTTGTCCAGAGCCTGTTTCCAGATATCCAGAGCACTCTTCTCCTCGCTCTTTGCTTTCTGCTCTACTAAGCCAAGTGCGCTGTAGAACACTCCATACGCGGTATTCTTCTTACCGTCAAGCATCAGGTGGTTCACAAATTTAGCCACCATTACTTCGCCATAAACTGGATCCGGCAGGATCACACGTTTTGTTGGTTTTGCTTTTCTCATTGTCTTAAATAATTTTAATTTTGGTTGTCCGTCCTTCAGTAAATCATAGATTTGAAATTTGAAATCCTAAATCTAAAATTCGCTTACTCAACCCTCAACCCATTGTTTCGTCCCATTCTATGGAACATTTAGTTAATAAAATTCAGAGCATTTTTGACGATGGACAATGGACCGCTTGCGCTGAAAGACGATAGACTTGTTTGTTTCGACGAATCATTTTAGTCTTTTGTCCTTTGCCCTTCTACCTTTGTCTTATTTCTTAGCTTTCGGACGCTTAGCTCCGTATTTGGAGCGGCGTTGCAAACGGTTTGCTACACCGGCGGTATCCAGCGTACCACGAACGATGTGATAACGAACACCCGGCAGGTCTTTTACACGACCGCCACGCACCATTACGATGCTGTGCTCTTGCAAGTTGTGTCCCTCTCCGGGGATGTAAGCGTTCACCTCCTTGGCGTTGGTCAGACGTACACGTGCAACCTTACGCATTGCAGAGTTAGGTTTCTTCGGGGTCGTGGTGTACACACGTACACAAACGCCACGACGTTGCGGACAGCTGTCGAGCGCAGGGCTCTTACTCTTGTCCAGCAGTTCTGCTCTTCCTTTTCTAACTAATTGTTGAATTGTAGGCATTTTGTTGTTTGAATTAATTGTTTGTTTTTAATAAATGTTCCTGCTTTTATTACACGTATGTGCGTACTCGTAAGCCACATTCACGCGAAAAAGCCTGCAAAAGTACTACTTTTTTTTGATATAGCCAAATTTTTTAGCAAGAAAATTCAAAAAAAATGCATTTTGTAGGCTTTACGTGCCATTTTGGGCTTTATTTGTGTCGAAATTCATTCGCTGTAAGCCCTGTAACGCGTTTGAAATAGCGGTAGAAAGAGGTAGGTTCGGAGAAGCCGAGTTCGTAGGCAATCTCTTTGAGGGAGAGCTCGGGATTGGCGACGATCAGCCGCTTCGCTTGTGCCACCACATAACGATCTATCCATTGCCCCGGGGTAACGCCGTTGGTGGCCGTACGAACGACGCGGCTGAGGTATTTCGGATGGAGGTCCAGCAGCGAGGCGTAGTACTGGATCTCTTTGGACTCGTGGTAATGCTCCACGACGAGGTCGCAGAAGCGGCTGAAGATGCCGGCATTGTTGTCCGGAGGCAAGAGCCGGTCCTGCTCCTTGCGGTAGTAGTTGATGTACTCGTACCCCACCGCCATCTGCGCCAGGAGGATGTGGTTCCGGTGGGTCATCTCCAGCTCCGAGTGCGCCGCGGTAAACGCCATATGCTCCAGCACCTGCAAGAGCCTCTTCGCCTGCTCGTCCGTCAGCGAAAACACCGGCGAGGTGCTGTATTTCATGTAGTCGTGCGAGAAGAGCTGCGGGCGGAGCCTCTCTATCATCCCCTTGGAGATGGCAATGCGGGCGTACGTGTAGTCCTCCGAGCACTCCAGCGGCCGCATGACATGCCCCGGCAGAAGAAGCGCCAGGTCATTCTTATGATGCGTCATCTCCCGCTGGTCATACAACGCACGCGCCGTGCCGCTCAAGCAAAGCGTCATGATGACGAAAGGAAAAGACATATCCAAATGAAAGGCCGTGAAACGTTTTTGGCAGGGCTCGATCCATACGCCCTTCTCCTCCACTATCTTTTCAAATTCACCGATCATCTATTTACCTATCTCCTATCCACTATCTCCTATCTCCTATCTCCTATCTCCTATCTCCTATTTATCTATCATCTATAGGCCGTAGGCCGTCCGAATTTCCGATTTTGTTTGCAAAAATACTACTTTTTTTTGAATAAAACAAGAAAAAGTTACTTTTTGTTATATTTTTTTCAAAAATTGTTTGTGTCTATGTCATAAAAAAGCAGTACTTTTGCAGCCGATTTGTTAGTAATTTCTGCTTGCTCACTTTTTAAAGCAAATACTTACTATCAAATATATATACAAAAACGACCCGCATTGGTGGGTCGTTTCCTATCTACTATTTACTATCGGCCGTCAGGCCGCCCTATCATCTATCGTCCGCAGGACGTTTTCCTTCGCCCTTGAGATGCCCATCTCCCTTGCAGGGATGTCCTCCGCGGAAATGCAGCACTTTCTCTACCTGACGCTCGTTGAGGTCCTTGGCAAACTTCTGCTTGAACTCCTTCTTGAGGGCGAGTTGCGCCTTTCGGAAGTCGCGGAAGGTGTTTGCGAATTTCTCCGCCTGCAGACTGTCCAGATAGAGCTCGTCGCTCAGGAACTTGATCTCCATCTCGGTTCGTTCCTCAAAGGACATCTTGCATTTCTTGCGGTGTTGGCACTCTTTGTTTTCTTTTTTACACTCGGCCTTTCCGGCCTTTGCTTCTTGTGCGCTGATGTTTGCCGCAAAAATGGCAGCCAGCGCCATGATAAATAACTTTTTCATACCTTTTCCTCCTGTAAATAAAGGGTTTATACTAAAGGGTTTTTAACAATCTTTCTCCCCTCACACCCTCTCGTACAAACATCGTGCCAAAGATTTCTTTTCGTTTCTTTTAGTCCCGTTTCATCCCTTTTCGTCCATTTCCTTCCCTTTTCGTCCATTGTGCCGCCTGAGAGGCGGCGTCCCATTCGAGCCCTTTCAGCATCTTTTTTTACGTCTTTTCTTGCATATGTCAGAAATTTTTTGTACCTTTGCACCCGGATTTACAATCCCCTTTGCACCCGGATTACCCAAAAATCCCTCCCCTGCAATCGACGCACAGACGGCGCGCCCTTACCGCGTACTATGCATGTCCTAGGAAAGTCGTATCCTGCACCTACCTATATATATTATTCATAATATATATCCAGTGATTTTAGAAAATGGCTATAAAACTATTCAAAATATCAGATACACCCCTTCGGAATTGTAAGATCCATCCGATCCTCTACCATTTCTTCCTCCGCCTGAAAGAGACGCTGGAGGCGGAGATAGTCCATCGCCGCAAGCGAACCTCCGATCGCTCCATCGAGATCATCTACAAGAATCATTTCGGCGCAGCTCCTACCGGACGCCTCAACACTCTCCGTGAGGCGGAAAAATGGGGATTTTGGGTCGTTTGCAGGCTCCAAACAAAAAAACACGCGCCCGTCTTCTACCACGAGCGCGTTGTCTATCAACTCTTCCTTACGCCTGTCCACCCCAAGAAACGACGCGAGCAACAACCCGTCATCCATACTCTCACGGCTACAAGCAGCACAATGAGCAACCAGGGGATATCGCCTACAGGCACTAATGAAGCGTTCGGCTCATCTTCATCGTCTAAATCAAGGCCTCTTCGTACATGTTTCGGCTTATAATTCTGCCCATCTGCAGTATAAGCCATAGAAACCGATCCGTCAGCATTCAACGCCTTAACGGTATAATACGAGACCGGCACGGCGCTCGTGCTACGGAACGTCACCTGTGGAGCCTCAGCAGTCAAAGAATAATCGGACCTGAAGTCTGCGGCAGGCGAAGCAAGACTTGCACGCGTGCCGGCAGACCGGTAAGGAGAATACGTCACGGCATAAACTGCCGTACTCAGCGCCAAACAGAGTAATACCAATAATTTTTTTACTAACTTCATTTTTTCTTAACAATCTTACGTGGACTCACGCCATCCATGATTATATACACTCCATCCGGCAACTCACGAATATCACTCCCTACCCTACGTCCCAAGAGGTCATAAATCCCCTGCACACCCTGAGAATCGTAGCAGGATTGAATATCTGTAGCTATCTCATTCTGATGATTCATTCGCCTTAGAGGCGCATTACGTCCTTCGGGGTTCACTAACGAAGCGTCAATATTGATCGTCAAGGACGAAGAAGCCGCTTTGCCCTCCAGCAACACACCGCGGTAAGGCGGCAGTAGGACGTCATACTCATCCGTACTAACATCGCGATTGAAACTAATCATCTCGTCCTTCTTCGGAATAGTTGTCGCGCCGACCGGCTCCAGATAGTACCTTCCCGTCAGTTTATCCGTATTATCATCCACTAATTTGGATATATTGATGTACCCGAAAGTGGGATTTCCCAGCAGGTAGATATTTTCATAAACCTGCTTGAGCGTGATATCCTTATCGCCGTTCCAGGCAGGCTTGCCATACGTCGCTTCGTCACGGGTGATATACTCGTCATAAATCATCCAAACCTGCTGATTTTTCTCGTAATAACGATACATATTATCCTGTTTCGGCAGACGTATTATCGGATCGACGTCGTTGTTCTCACAATCGATTCCTACCATATTGGCGTCACCGGCCAACATGGGACGTGTCGTAGTGTTGGTGGCTACTTTCCATTTGTCTTTCTCTGCGTCATATTCTTTGTGATAGACTTGCCATTTGACGCGGTCCTCGGCATACTCTCCTACCGTCTGATTGATAGGTGCTACCACAAAAGGCTCTGTGCTCTCATGCGCGCTGACGAACAAGTCTCCGGTCACCACACCCTGAATAGGTATCGACGTAAGCGTCCATTTCCATGCATACTCTTTGACATCAATAAACGCCTTCCCATGAATATTCACATGCTCCTGACCGGCCATGGAGGCACCGTCCGGAAAATAAATATGATAGCAGTGGTTTTTCGTATAATTGATATCATACTGAGCTATGGATTCGTCATCAAAGAGAACATTATAATCCTTATCCTTTAAGAGAATCACATCCGTCTCTTGCATCGGGATGAACGAATCCCAACTATCGTCCTGATTCCATTCGCCGCCTTGCCACGTCACCACATCCGGCACGATTCGTAGTGTGAAATACGTATATCCGCGGTTGCACTTGTCTTCCGCCGACTCCCCGATAAAAGCCATGTGGAACGTGTAGTCGTATCCCTCTTTAAGCGTACTTAATTTTGCTCCGGAGAGGGTGACTGTGTCTATAAGACCTATAACCTCTTTGTCCGAGTACAATCGTATAGACCGCCAGCCGGCATACGTGGATGAGACAATATAGATGCTATCTACCCTATACTCCTCTCCCGGATCGCCCGCAAGGAAGAGCGGTAACTTGAACTCACCGCTCTTCTTCTGCGAGTTGGATATCCGCACGATACGAGGTCTGTCTTTCACCGCCTGTGGTAAGTCTTCTTCAGAATTACCGACCTTCATCATATTAACCACCGCCTCACTCGGATTAATATTCAAGAACCGCGGCGTGAGACAGACGGACATTCCGTTTGCGGCGGACTCACCCACAGGAAACGCCGTATAGCTGAGCGAAAGAGAAGGCTGCATGATGGTGGTTGCGGAATTCAGTACTAACAGATTATTTCGCAGCAAATGGCGCACAATCGTTCTTGAGAGCGGCTTCGGATCCGAAGTACGGTAGTCTTCCACCGCCTGCTCTATCTGCCGGAAGGTATAGTGATAAACATCGGGGTGCTCGTTGACATATGTCGAGTCGCCTATCAGCCAGTCAGCCCTACAAGGAGTAGTATATTCCTCCAACGCATCGGTCTCCTCATTCCGCGCAATATATGTCAGCACGATATCCAGCGTATAGGAACGGCTTCCACAGATATCTACTACCGAGTCGCCTAACGCTTCGCCGTTAATCAGGATTCGTGTACCGCCGGCTATCAACAACTCTGCTTTTGTACCACAACCCGTTTCCGAACCCAAGTCCTCCGGGCGTATCGCTACATAACCGGTATATTTAAAATTGGTACGCGCGTACATAGGCTGCGCGATGTACATCACATAACGCTCCGTCGATGCGTCCACAAACTCCTTCACATACTTAACCAACGGCACATCTGTATCATAATACTTGGCATCGAATGAAAGGAGCGACGAACAGGTGTCTCCTACGGCAATAACCGCCGCCTCGCTCTCCGGCAGGACGATCCTACCATACGTGGAGGCATCACCGCTATTTCCATTAAAATACGGCATTCGAATCGCCTCATCATCGCCGTCTCTCCATTGATAATAGAACGTATTCTGCTGGTCGTCAATCGCCTGATAGTCCACACGCAAGTACGCCGTGATCGAGTCCCATAAGTTGGTCGGACAGTCGTACGAGGATGCCTGAATGGGACGTACCGGAGGCTTCTGAACATATATACGGATATCATCTATCGCAAAGTCATTACCATCCGAAGAAGTACTCTTGTTTCGAATACGAAGTCGATAAGACGGATAGGTGGTCTCGGCGGTAAACTGAACAGGGAACATTATTTGATGCCATTTGGCACGCTCCATTCGGTTGGTATTACTCCAGCCTCCTCTACTTAAATCTTCGGCAGCATTGATACCGAACTCACCGGTAGTAAAGGTAGTCAACGCGTGTTCTCTGCCTTCCGCGTCCACACCCGTCACCACAAAATCCATATTTGGCGCACTACGGCCATTATTGCCACTCTTCTCACTGGACACATCGCATAACCACGCAGTGAAATACATGGTCGCACCCGGACAGAGGTCTGCGCTGACCTTCAAGTCAAACACCAAACCCGGTTGCTGCGATCCATCAACATAAAGCATATAACCTTCTTTGGCATTATTAGCTACGTTTTCTGTGGAATCGACATGCTGATAGACTTGTGGGGCAGTACCGCTATCCACCCAAACTTGCTTCCTATTCGTTATGGCATACTCACTCCACGTGACATTTCCCTGACGGATCTTTCTTTGTGACGGAGATCCATCGAGATTCTTGTTATAATATCCATACGTGGACTCATCCACATCGAGGTGTCCAAGCCAAAATGCAAAATTAGTAGTTCCAGGACTCTCAAAATTGAAAGTCTGCTCGTAGATCTTGTCCATCTTCTTCGTCGTTGCAGGCAAAGAAAGAGCTGGTCCGACAATATTTTGATCTTCGTACGTCACTCTAAATCGGGCTACATTGAAATAAACACCTGTAGCAGAATTATATTTCAACTCATACACAATCGTTCCGGGTGTAGTACTACTCATCGGCGCAAACTGAGCTGCCGTTCCGGGCAATACAATCGAAGGATCTTCTACGCCGTTCTTGTACCATTTCCAGTTATTGTTAGTGGATGCTGCCGTTACGTTTCCTTGACTGTTGATATAATAATAATTGGATCGCGCGTAGCACGTATATTGTTTTAATGTCACTTTTTTAGTATGGTACATATACTCCGGACCAATATAGAGTTGCCGTCCCGTTGGGGCAATCATATCATATTCTTCCAAAAAGCGGTCATTGGTGCCATCCATATCTTTGCAGGGCTCCATCCTCTCCGCCATTTCCGACGCAGGGTGAATCTCATAAATAATACGTTTGGAAAGTGTCGGTTCTGTAACCGCACCGGAAGCATTCCACGTAAAACCATCTTTCCATATAGACTCGTCGCACGCTATGCGATAGACCGAATCGCCTTTATGCATCCGGTACTTTATTTCTATATAAGATACGTCTGACGTAGTTACGCGATCCGACGCGTAGTCGTACGCAAACCACCCGTAATCATTATATGCTTTAAATTTGGGATTATTGGCTGCTGTATCTCTTGCCCACGTACTCTCGATACGTGTTGCTGCAACAGGATTTCCCGACTTGTCTGTAGCAGGAGATTCCTCTACGGAATAATTCTTAGGGATTGCATGATCTGTATCATAGTTATACCATCGTACATAGGAAATCATTGACGCTCTCTCCGGACGATACAGATACACCCACTCACCCGGTTTCGCATACAGAATCTGCGTCTCCGTGTGAACGGCTTGCATGCCATTATCCTGCAAAGCATCGTACATACCTGCCTTATGCACCAAACTGAACTCGGCTTGCGCGGGAAGGATCGCAAAGAAACTCGCTATAAGTGGTGTGACACCTATTAAAATCTTCTTAATACTAAAAACCATAATTTTACTTTTTTGTACCAAAATCGGCTGCAAAGGTATTATTTTTTATAAAACCCTGCAAATAAAGAATACCGCTGATTTGGGACAGTCCCAAATCAGCGGTTGTATTTTACGCAGAGTCGAAAAAATTTACGCAAAGTCGATTAATTCTTCATCTTATACTCCGTTGGAGTTATACCAAATCGATGATGAAAAAGTCTTCTGAGGTTATCCGGTGTCAGCCCTACTGCCCAAGCCACCTCATTAATCGTTTTCCGTTTCTCTCTTTTCAACAACTCACAGGCTTTCTCGATTCGGATCCCATTGAGCCACTGAGGAAAGGAGAGACCATTCGTATTTTCCCGCAAGACTTTATTCAGGTTATGGCGCGAGAGACTCATGCGTGCTGCAAAAGTATCGCGATCCAAGTGTTGATTGGTATATAGACACTCGTTCATAACAGCGTCTAAGAGGCGTAGATACTCAGCCTTGCTCGACATATCGACCTTCTTTACCCACGCATTAATTTGATGTTTAATAATGTTTCGCATAATAGCAAAATGAGTAATAATTACAGACTTTTATACCGTACTATTCACAAAAAATTGTGCAAAAATACTGCTTTTTTACGACATAAACAAAAAATATATACCGCTTATTTGGGTTCGTCCCAAATGAGCGGTAAAAATTTATTTATTGTCGAGTATTCAGATCGCCTATTAGGACTCACTCACTAAAATTACTGATTTTGGTTATTAAAATATACTATATAAATATATATGTAAAAAGCGTGCGCTTTCGTTCGTATCATTTGATCGTTTGAGGTTCTGGACTACCTTGTAAATTCAAACTTACGCACGGAAAACTCACGCTAACACGTGAGCGTGCATAAACCGTACTTGAATTTACAATGATTTGTCGAAAGTGTCCAGTTTTCAAACAATCAAGTTTCGGCTTATTACGCTGTCTTTCGCGCAACATCTTGCGCATTATATATATAAACCTATTTTACGTCTTGGTCATGGACGGATGGCTATAGCAACCTTTGCGGCTGCAAAGGTACAACTTTTTTGGGAGATACACAAGTAAAATCATAAAAAATCACAAAAAACTTGCATATTTCGGTTTTTTGTTGTACCTTTGCAGGCGCAAAGGTTTTTAGACACACAAGCAAACAACACAAAACAAATAAATCTAATCAAAAACAAGTATTTATGTCAAGCGTAAACAAAGTAATTCTTATTGGTAACGTAGGCGCAGATCCGGAAGTACGTTACTTGGACAGAGGCGTAGCAATCGCAACCTTTAATTTAGCAACGACCGAGCGCGGTTATGTCATGCAGAACGGCACACAAGTACCCGACGTGACGGAGTGGCACTCGATTGTGCTCTGGCGCAACCTCGCCGAGTGGGCACAGCAGAACCTCAAGAAGAGCATGAAGGTCTATGTGGAGGGCAAGCTCAAGACACGTTCGTGGGAGAAAGACGGTCAGATCCGCCGTAAGACCGAGGTCATCGCGGAGAATATCCAGATCCTCTACCGCCCGGAGATCTATAGAAATGGAGTAGAAAGTCAAAAGTCGAAAGTCGAAAGCGATGAAGCGCAGGAGAACTTCAATGATGAGGCTCAAGCTGCTCCCGAAGCACAAGAGCAAGGCGGGTTCTTCAATGGACTGTTCAAGAGTTAACGAATGAACGAGTGAACGTTGAAGGAATGAACGAATGAACGGGTTAACGAATGAACGAATGACGAACAAAGAGCGATACATAGCATGGGCTGCAAAGCAGGAGTACATGCCGATCTTCATGCAGCCGTGGTGGATGGACGCCGTCTGCGCGGGCAAGGAGTGGGATGTGCTGCTCGCGGAGGATGAGCAGGGCGAGATCATCGGTGCCATGCCCTACCTCCTGCGCAAGCGCGCGTGGTTCCGCTATATCATCATGCCCCAGCAGACGCAGATAGGCGGTATATGGGTGACGGAGCAGATCACGGCAGACCGGTGGAAGACCGCCGAGGTGTGCCGTGCGCTCAAGGAGCAGCTGGACGCTCTGAACCTCGCCTACTACTACCAGCAGTACATGCCCGGCAGCCTCTGCGTCGATGCCATGCGGGGTCTGGGATTCAAGACCAAAGAGCGTGTGACGTACCGCGTGGATGACCTCAGCGACCTGGACGCCCTCATCGCTTCGTTCAGCAAGAATAAACGCCGTCAGCTTCAGAAAGCCCTCAGCCTGCATGCCGAACGCGGCATGGAGGTAGAGGACTTCTATCGGTTCCACGTCCGTTGCATGGCTGCGCGCAAGCGTAAGATCCGCTACAGCCGGGAGTTCCTCCTGGTGCTGGACCGCAAGGCGCGACGCAACCAACAATGCGAGATCATCAAGGTCTGCAACGCCGACGGACAGGTCTATGCAGCAGCCTTCCTCGTCTGGGACAAGAGCCTGATGTACTACCTCATTCCGGTCTATGACCCTGCTTTCGGGGACTCGGGCGCAGGAGCACTGTTAGTCCTCGAGGCGATGAAGCTGGCCCGCGAGAAACAGGTTCGTTTTGATTTCGAAGGCTCGATGGAACGCGGTACCGCCAAACACTACAAGCAGTTCGGCTCTACGCCCTATACCTATTTCTCCGTCGAGAAATACTACAAACCCTTCTTCCGTCTCGCCATCTGGTTTCAGAAACTCCGCGAGATAGGCATGCATTAAATCATCTATCCATCTATCATCTATCAAAAATATTATTTTTGACCCCCTGGTATCCGTCTGAGAAAGACGCAATGAGCGGTCTCTTCGTGCAGAAACACGTGGAGGCGGTTCGTGCGCAGGGATGCGACGTGCGGGTGATCTTCTCAGACACCTGGCGCGACACCCGGCGCCAATGGAAAGCGTTGCGTCGCGAGGGATGGATGCCGGATGTCGTACAACTGAACGTCATCCAGAAGCAAGGCCTCTTGGCGCTGTGGTTGAAGAAGTGTTACTCCATCCCGTACGTGATCATCGAGCACTGGAGCGGTTTTCTGCCTGAGAACGGCGCGTACCTCCGCCAAAACGGTCCGCTCAAAAGAAAACTCTACGAGAAGATTGCCGCCGAAGCGTCCGTCATTATGCCCGTCTCTGAACGCCTCAAAGAGGCGATGCAGGCCTGCGGCATCCGGAACGCCCGATGGGAGAAGATCCATAACGTCGTCGATGATTTCTTCTTCGAGAAATCGAGATATCGAGATACCAGGATATTGAAAAATCGAAAGACCCTCCTCCACGTCTCCTGCTTCGACGAGGCGGCGAAGAACGTGAAGGGCTTGCTCCGGGCAGCGAAGATGCTGCTTGAGAAACGGCAGGACTGGCAACTCGTGCTCGTCGGTACGGGCGCGGATTATAAAGAGGTACGCGCGTACGCGGAGACACTCGCCTTTCCCGAAGGAACACTCCGTTGGACCGGCGAACTGACTCCCCGCGAGGTAGCCGAAGAGATGCACAAGGCGGATGCGTTGGTGCTCTCCAGCCGCTACGAGACCTACGGCATCATCCTCGCCGAAGCCCTTGCGGCAAACCTGCCGATCCTCTCCACACCTGTGGGCATAGCGGAAGAGACCGCCAATCTTATCGTGCCGCAAGAGATCGCGCAGAACAAACCCGGCAAGTTCGCCGAGTTCATGGAGACGATCTTGTTCTCCGCCGACGACTGCCCCGGAAAGAACGAGTTGCTCCCTCCGGACACGTTCCGCTCCGAGACCATCGGCCGCCAACTCAAAGATATCTATGATAGCTGTCTGCATCACGACATATAACCACGCCTCCTTCATCGCCGAAGCGATAGAGAGCGTCCTCGCGCAGGAATGCGATGAGCCGGTACGCATCTACGTCGGTGACGACGCTTCGACGGACGGCACGGAGACCGTCTGCCGCCGTCTGGCGGCGCAGGACGACCGCATCGTCTATATCCGCCGGCCGGAGAACGTGGGGCTGGTAAGAAACACTATCGACCTCTACCGCCGTATCATGGCGGACGGAGCAGAGTATATCGCGATGCTGGACGGCGATGATTACTGGTGCGACGTGCATAAGCTGCAGATAGAGACAGACTACCTTCGTACGCACCCGGAGGTCGGCTTCGTACACACGGCGGAGCAGGGCCAAAGCGCCGAACCGATCCCGCAAGGAGACCTGAGCACCCGCTACGACCTATGGGGCGCAAAACATTCGAATTGTACCGTCCTCTTCCGCACGGAACTGCTGCGCGATGACGAGTTGGAAGCACTCCTGTCGGAGGCGTTCCCCATCCTGGACTACCCCCTCTACGGACTCTTCGCGCAATGTACCCGCTTCGCTTTTCTGCCTACCCCCACCGCCGTATGGCGCAATCATGAGTCAGTCTCGCAACCGACATCCTTCTCTGCCTTTCGGCGATACAAGAAAGAGAGGATACGTATGTGGAGATGGCTCGACAAACAGTACCCAGGACGGTTCCATTTTTGCCGGACAAGGGCAATTTTATGGTATATATGGCAAAATTTTTATTTTTTATTTGCACAAACGAAAAAAAAGTTGTACCTTTGTAGCCGATTTTGATCATCACGACCTAAAAAACACAAGATATGCAAGTTAAGAAATCAGAAAAAGCCAGCTTAGAGAAGGACAAACTCGTCTATACATTGATGGGTTTGGTATTCGTATTGAGCCTTGTTTACGTGGCGCTGGAGTGGACTGAGCGAGAGGTCACGAAGTATGAGGTGACCGACACAGAGTTCCTCTTTGAGGAAGAAGTAGAGATTCAACAGACCAGCCAGGAGACGCCTCCTCCTCCCCCACCCCCTGCTGTACAGGAGGTTGAGGTGCTGAACGTCGTAGAGGATAACGTCGAGACCGAGTCGATCGAGGTGAACACCGAGGAGACCGAGCAAGAGGTCGTTATCGCCGCGCCGGTTGAGGCTCCCGTAGAGGAAGAGGAAGAAGAGGTTATCTTCGTCGTAGTAGAGAAGATGCCGGAGTTCCCCGGTGGACAACAAGCCCTCTTCAAATACCTCAGCGAGAACGTGAAGTACCCGGTTATCGCGCAGGAGAACGGTATCCAAGGTCGTGTGATCTGCCAGTTCGTCGTTAACCGTGACGGTTCGATCGTTGATGTAGAAGTCGTTCGTTCCGGTGGTGATCCTTCGCTGGACAAAGAGGCGGTGCGCGTCATCAAGTCCATGCCGAAATGGAAACCCGGTCAGCAGCGTGGTAAACCCGTACGCGTAAAATATACTGTACCTGTTAACTTTAAGTTGCAATAAACGGTTCGTAATCACGTAATTACGTCATTACGTAATCCATGGAACTATCTCAGAGAGATATAACGTATTGTAAGAATGTCGGTGCCAAACGTGCCGACATTCTTCGTAAAGAACTCGGGGTGCAGACCGCGATGGATTTGCTGCGGACCTATCCCTACAAATATATCGACCGCAGTAAGTTCTACCGCATCGCCGAACTCAACGACGAGGACACCTACGTCCAGATCATCGGTGAGGTCACGGAATGGCACACGATCGGTATCGGCAAGGCGCAACGCCTCTCGGCGACCTTCTTCGACGGCACGCACCAATGCGAGCTGGTCTGGTTCCAGGGAGCCAAGTATGTCAAACTTGCCAAAGGCGTCAAGTACCTGCTCTTCGGCAAACCCAGCCGCTTCAACCACCTCTATAACTTCGTTCATCCGGACCTCACACCCTGGTCGAAAGTCACGCCGGAGATGACGCAGGGTCTTGAGCCGTACTACAACACCACCGAGGCGATGAAGCGCCACGGACTCAACTCAAAAGCTATCCGCTCTATCATCGCGGAGCTCTTGCCCGACCTGAAGATGGGCGTACCGGACACCATCGGCGCAGACATCCTGCAGCAATACCGGCTGATAAGTCTGACAGACGCACTGATCAACGTGCATTTTCCGAAAGACACCCTCGCCATGCAGAACGCGCGGGCAAGGCTGAAGTTCGAAGAACTTTTCTATATCCAGCTCCAGATCCTTCGCCAGATGAAGCGCCGTGAGCAGAACCCGGGCTTCGCCATGCCGCTGGTAGGAAACCGTTTTCATGCGCTCTACAAAGCCCTGCCCTTCGACCTCACTAACGCGCAGAAACGCGTCATCCATGAGATACATGACGACCTCAAGTCCGGTCGCCAGATGAACCGCCTCCTGCAAGGCGACGTCGGTTCCGGCAAGACCCTCGTGGCACTCATGTGCTGTCTGCTCGCCATCGATAACGGCTACCAGGCCTGTATCATGGCACCGACGGAGATCCTCGCGAACCAGCATTATGAGACCCTCAAAGCCTTCTTGGCTCCACTCGGCGACGCCGTCCACGTAGCCCTGCTCACGGGCTCCACGACGCCCAAGAACCGCGTGCCTATCCATAACGGACTGCTCAACGGCACCATCCATATACTCATCGGTACGCACGCGTTACTGGAGGATAACGTGCAGTGGCAGAACCTCGGCTTCGTCGTCATCGACGAGCAGCACCGTTTCGGTGTCGCCCAGCGCGCGAAGCTCTGGACGAAAACCCGGCGCGTCGCCGGAGACGGAAATGCGATGCCGGATTGCCCGCCCCACATCCTCGTCATGACGGCGACACCCATCCCCCGTACCTTGGCGATGACCGTCTATGGCGATCTGCAGGTCTCCATCATCGATGAGCTGCCACCCGGACGCAAACCCGTGCAGACCATCCATTACTCCATCCAACGCCGCGCACAGGTCTATGCCTTCCTGCGCAAGCAGATACAGGACGGACGGCAGATATACGTCGTCTATCCGCTTATCAAAGAGAATGAGAAACTCGACCTGCAGGACCTGCAGAACGGTTTCAACGAGTTATGCGAGGCGTTCCCGGAGTATAAGATCTCCATGGTGCACGGCCAGATGAAAGCCGCTGACAAGGACCTCCAGATGCAGCGTTTCGCTTCCGGCGAGACGCAGATACTCGTCGCGACGACCGTCATCGAGGTCGGCGTCAATGTACCGAACGCCACGGTGATGATGATCCAGAACGCCGAGCGTTTCGGTCTCAGCCAGCTTCACCAGCTCCGCGGACGAGTCGGACGTGGCGGAGACCAGAGTTACTGCCTCCTCCTCACCGATCTGGAACTGAGCAAAGAGACCCGCAAACGGATGGATATCATGGTCGCTACCAACGACGGTTTCCGCATCGCCGAAGCCGATCTGCAGCTCCGCGGACCCGGCGACCTGCAAGGTACCCTGCAATCCGGTACTCCCTTTGAGCTGCATATAGCCAACCTCGCTACCGACGGCCAACTCGTCACCCTTGCGCGCCAGGCGGCACTCGAGATCCTCGACCCCGACCCGCTGCTCGAGGATGAGAGGAACCGTATATACAAAAGACGCCTCGATGCGCTTCGGATTACTCAGAGTTATAACTGGGGAGAAATTAGTTGAGAAAATGGTAAATGAGAAAATGGTAAATAAAAAAGACCGCGTTTGCGGTCTTTTTATTACATATCGTCGTGAGCGTGCAACGACTGCACATACTTCGCATGCGCCATCTTGATTCGCTTCAGCTCACTCGGTTTGTCGAATTGCTGACGACGACGAAGTTCTTTTACGACACCCGTCTTATCGAATTTGCGTTTGAATTTCTTAATCGCGCGCTCGATGTTCTCACCTTCTTTTACAGGAACGATAATCATTGCATACACCTCCTTTCGCGTTCGTCTCCCTCGGACTGCGATACAACCTCGTTGTATCGGTAAGTCTCTCGGGGTCTCCGCTCTTCGATCCGCAAACAGCCTTCGGCTTGGTTTACGTCTCGATTTTTTCTTTTTTAGAGTTAATAATACCGATTAAAAACTTGAGCGAAGATAAAGTTTTTAATCGGAGAGGAGAAAGCGCGACAATTACACGAGTTACGCAGTAACGAAGTCATTGATCGCCGCTTTCGACGTGTACCCAGGGCCGGGATCGAACCGGCACGGTTTCCCATTGGTGTTTGAGACCAACGCGTCTACCAATTCCGCCACCTGGGCGCGCTTGCATTGACACTCGCGTGACTGCGCGTTCCACGCTTGTATAACGCTACGTGTCATGCTACGCTTTTCGGTCTGCAAAACGACGTTTTACATCCCGAGAACTTTCCTTTAACGGGAAAAAAGCGTGCAAAAGTACTGCTTTTTTTTGAAATGAGCAAATTTTAGTGCATTTTTTTTGCATAATTACGTATTTTTTTGTATTTTTGCAGCGAAATTGCAGGATTATGGAGGATTTCTTCAGCAGAAGTGAGGCATTATTGGGTGCCGAAGGGATGGATCGGCTGCGCAACGCTCGCGTCATCCTTTTCGGGGTCGGCGGCGTAGGCTCATGGTGCGCCGAGGCGCTCATCCGTACCGGACTGACCCATCTCACCATCGTCGATGGCGACGTCGTCCAGTCCTCAAACGTCAACCGACAACTACCCGCTACACGCGAGACCATCGGCCGACCCAAAGTGAAAGTCCTCCGCGAACGACTCCTAACCATCAACCCCGAGGCGGAGATCACCGCCATCCCCGAGAACTACTATGCGGACGGCAAGACCGACAGCAGCGTGGACCTGCAGCTCGCTTCCTACGACTTTGTGATCGACGCCATCGACAGTGTGGTAGCAAAGACAGACCTTATTATTAACGCGACGCGCGTGCGCGGGATGAAGGTCTTCTCCTCCATGGGTGCCGCCCTGCGGTTTGACCCCACGGCTGTAACCACCGGCGAACTGATGAGTATTAAGGGCGACGCGCTTGCCAAAGCCGTACGGGCGAGGATGAAGAAGATCGGCCTTCATCCCTATCGCAAAGTCCGTTGCGTGTACTCCACCGAGCAAGCGCAAGCCTGCGAGACACGCGGCTCCCTCATGCAAGTGACTGCCGTCTTCGGCTGCACATTAGCCTCGATGGTCATCAATGCGCTGAAAACTGATAACTAAATACTGAATACTATATGAAAAAAATTACTCTTCTCCTGCTGGCGCTGGTGGCCGGCACAAGCCTTTGGGCAGAGAATGTCAAGATTAACGGCCTCTATTACTCCCTGGGCTCCACCACGGCGCAGGTGATTAGCGACCAGAGTTCGGACAAGTCCGTCTATAAGCCTTACACCTCCGTGACGATTCCCTCGTCCGTGACGTACAACAACTACACGTACCCCGTGACCTCCCTCGGCACGTCAGCTTTTGAGGGCTGCACAAACCTGGAATCGGTCGTGCTCCCGTCCTCCGTTACCTCCATCGGCACCGACGCCTTCTACGGCTGTGTGAGATTAGAGCGCGTGAACCTGGAAGAAGGTCTGACGACGATCAACCTCCGTGCGTTCTATAACTGCAAACTCGACACCATCGTCATCCCTTCGACCGTCAGCTCCATCGGAAACGGGGCTTTCAAAGGCAATCCGACGAAGGCTATCGTCTGGAAACCGGCTAACTGCTCTATCGGTTCGGATGATAGTGCGCCGTTCTACAGCACCTCTTCGCAAGTCACTTCGTTCGTCTTCGCCGACGGCGTAGAGACTGTCCCGGCATATATCTGCAAGAACATGAACTTACTGGACACTATAGTACTTCCGTCATCGGTCCATTCACTGGGTCAGTACGCGTTTATGAACTGCTCGAAACTCAAGTCCATCAATCTGCCGGTGACGCAGAAAACCCTTCCTGTCAGCTTCCTCGAGGGCTGTACGTCCTTGGAGTCGATTGAGTTACCCGCCACGCTGACCACTATCAATACGGACGCTTTCTACGGTTGTACGAAACTGGCTCACGTGAACCTCCACGAAGGTCTGACGACCATCAATCTGCGGGCGTTCTATAATTGTAAGCTGGACTCCATCGTCATCCCTTCGACCGTGACCTCCATCGGCAACGGGGCTTTCAAAGGCAATCCGACGAAGTCCATCGTTTGGAAACCGAAGACCTGCTCTATCGGTTCGGATGATAGTGCGCCGTTCTATAGCACCTCTTCGCGAGTGACCTCGTTCGTCTTCGGCGACAGCGTACAAGTCATCCCGGCGTACTTATGTGAGAACATGAATCTGCTGGATACGATCGTGCTTCCATCTACGTTGACCACCATCGGGGCGTACTCGTTCAAAAACTGCTCCGCGCTCAAAGGTATTCAACTGCCTGAAGGAGCTATCTACATGGGAGATGGCGCTTTCATGTATTGTACTTCACTCAAGTCGTTTGCTTTTCCGGAAGGGAAAAAGAGCCTTCCTACCAGCGTCCTCGAGGGTTGTACGGCACTCGAAGAGGTCTTCATCCCTTCTTCCGTCACGACCATCAACCAGGACGCTTTCTACGGCTGCTCGGCGCTGCGTGCGATCCATAACCTCGCCTTCACCCCGCAGGCCATTACCGAGCGCGCGGTCTATAATGTCAACAAGCATACCTGCATCCTCTACGTCCCCATGGATTATATCGACCTCTACCGCGCGAAAGCCGTCTGGTGCGATTTCCTCAACATCATCGGCGTAGCGACGGATCTGCAGTTTGAGGACCAACTGATCACGGTGACCTACCTCAAAGCCGACGCGGACCACTCGCCCCATTACATGGAGTCGCAACACTGGCAGGTACCCCATGCGCCGCGTATCGAGGGATTCACCTTCCTCCGATGGGAAGTCCAATCCGGCGACCTCGCAGACGGCATCTTCCTCCAGGCGGTCTATCAAGCCAACGAACCGACCTCGGCACCCGCGGTCTATACCAATCCTGCGAACCCTGCGCAGAAACTCATCCGTAACGGCGCCGTCTATATCCTCTCCGACGACCAACTCTACACCATCGACGGCAAGCTCGCACGATAAAAAAAATAAAAAATATTTGCACATCCAAAAAAAAATTCGTACCTTTGCACCCGGAACATCCTCCCAACTGAAAAACGCAGTTAAATCAACGGTAATAATCGTATGTTTAATTTTACTCCCCTATATGCGAATGGCGGTATAGCGAGCAAGAAGGGCATAGTAGCAACGCATAAATAAGCGGTGTACACGGTTAGTGTGCGCCGCTTGCGCGTTTTAAGATGACAAATTAAAGGAAACCGCAAGAGACAGAAAAAATCTAACGATATGAAAAAGTACTTATTCATGGCATTGGCTATGGTGATAACTGTAGCGATGCAAGGACAGATTAGTTTTACCGCATCCGAATGGGCTACGGCGAAGAGCCTTAGCAACGGTGCGGCAGTAACGAGTTACACGAGCGGCGATGTGACCGTGACGTTTGCGCAGAATACAGGTGCGAGCGCACCGAGTTATAACAGCAGTTCTTTGTACATCGTTACTAACACTGGTAATACGATGACCGTTAGTACTGTGGAAGGCAAGGTGATCACCTCTGCTGTTTTTACGGCTACAGTAGCCAGCCATGCAACGCGTCTGGTTGAATCCACCTGGGACAGCGGTAGCGCGGAAGCAAGCGGCACCACGGCTACGTGGACAGGCAGTGCGCAGAGTGTGACCGTGACACTCACTAACTCCGTGCGTCTGACGGCTTTCGCCATTACGACAGAAGATGCGCCGGAACCCGAAGAGCCGGAAGATGAGTCGCTATATAATGACACGACGGTCGTTACGGCAGCCGAGTGGATCACAGCTGAAGACGTAGCGTCCGGCGACAATGTGGATGCAATGAGTTATCAGAAAGAGGGAAAAACGCTGAACGCCAACAAGAATACCGGCAGTCAGATCAGCATCTATGAAAACGATCTGAGGTTCTATGCCGGTAATACGCTTGCTATCTCTGCTCCTTATATTATGCATAAGATAGTGCTCAAGTTCATTAATGCCGAGACGGCTACTAATTTCCTTGAGGGCAATGACAATAGAGGAAAAAGCACTCCCGTTCCGTCCACCTGTTCTGTCGGTTCGTTCAGAGCTGATGCAGCGGACGATACCCAAGTGCTATGGCTGGGCAGTAGTGCCGGCGTGACCATTACTTTCGGTTACTCGGTACGCCTTCGGACGCTGACCATTATCTCCGACAATACGGCTACCGGTGCGACCGTTACTTTCCTTGGCCTGAACGGCGAGGATTTAGGTTCGCAGGCGGTGGCGTTCGGCGGTAGTGCTACCGCTCCGGCTCTGCCGACTACCAACGAGGTGGGCTATATCATCCGTTGGGACAAGGATTTCAGCAATGTGCAAGGCGACCTGACGGTCCGCGCGGTAAAAGCGTTAGCCGTCCATCTCGACCTCACGCCGGCGGAGTGCGCAGCACTGAAGACGACAACCGGAACCTCCTTATCCATCACCTCCGGTGGTGCTACTATCACACTCTCCGGCGATCGCGCGAGAGAAGCTACCGAATGGGCGAAAAGCGAAGGCAAGGTAGTCATTTTTGCGGGTAATACGATAGCCATCAGCGCCACGGAGACTTTCCGTACGGTGCGTTTCACGTGTCTCGATGCGGATGACGCGCAGCGCGTAGCGGGTTCCATCTGCACGAGCGGCACGATCTCCGTTACCGGCAATGCGGCGACATGGAAAGGGGCGGCAAACTCGCTTACGCTCACTACCACGAACTGGGACAACGAAGTGGGCGTGACGCGGTTTGAGGTGCTGTCCTCCGTGGCACCGACTCTTGTCACCTTCCTCGACAAAGACGGGAATGTGCTCAAAACGGACACCGTGAAAAACGGTACCGCTACGGCTCCTGAGGCTCCGGCGGTGACGGGCTATGTGTTCAGCGGATGGAGTGTGCCGTTTACGAACGTAACCGCGGACATCACCACACAGGCGCAATACACGCTTGACCCGAACTATGCCAAAGTGACCTTCACAGACCTATTCGGGAATGTGATTGGCGAGCAGTTGGTACTCATCGGTAGCGATGTGACGGCTCCGGCGGCACCGACTATGCCGTTCCATGTGTTCACGGGCTGGAGTGCTCCGCTGACCAATATCCAAACCTCACAGACTATACAGGCGCAATATCAGTTTGTCTTCGATCCCAACGACCCGAATATCATGACGGTGACGGAATGGGCGACTTTATTGCAACAGTCGGATGTAGAAAGAGAAAAATGGGAAGAAGGAGAAGAAGGGTTGCGAAGAGGTGAAGCCTATGCCGTAAAGGGCGTCTTCTATGAAACGACTGCCCTCGGATTGGAGAACGACGGTAGGTACTCGTTTATCCTGACCGAAGATGGTCAAGATCATGGTGACACGCGTCTGGTAGCTTGTCATATGTACGGTCCAAATAATACGCCCTTCTATAGCACGACGCAACTGAGCCAAGGAGACACCGCTATCGTTTACGGCACGTTCGGTCAAAAGGGAATCGTCATACCTTACCAAGGAGGCGAATTGTACACGGGTCTTATAGACGGGTACGTGCCTTATATCGGTAAGGTCAACGGCGATGGCAATGCGATCTATATCGACCTGCCTCGCGCGGAGGCGCTGTACGACTTTAGCGGAAATGGTCTCAAACAAGCGCCTATCGTTGAGGAAAAGACTACACAAGAGTGGATTCCGGGAGACACTTGGTACTTGCAGTATACCACCAATGTTACGTTGCAACTGACAGCGGATGCCACAGGGAATTTCCAACTGCAAGAGTTGTACGGAAAGGTTAGTTATGTGTATAAAGGCGAAGAATCCGGCCTCGGCGATGCCAATGTGGCCTTTGTAGAGGATATTAACGGCGACGGCAAGGCGGATCTGTCGAGTTTCGGAGCCGGTACCTTCGTTAAGACAGTGGACGGCTGCGAGCGCATTGACGGTTTGGCGGTAACGAACATGGATATCAACTGCGACGGACGCATCGATTACTTAATCCTTGACCAATCGCTCACGATGTCCAATAGAGCAACCGCCTATTACGGTGCCGTTGCATACCAGCTTCCTGACGGTTCGTTCCAAGAAGAACGAATGCAAGTGTTCACCTGGGATGAGTTCGTAGCACAGATGACATCGGAAGAGTTAGACCAATACCAGAACCCGCAGAACTATTCGTTGGGTGAAGTGTCCCGCTATACCTATCCGACTATGCTGGGCGGTGCGGCTTTATCGCGTGCGCCGCGACGCGATTCTTCCAACCCGAAGAAAGCACCTGGTAGCGGCAGTTCGGTGAGTGCTCCCACCAAAGCTATCGACCTCAACGGCGACGGATTAGTGGACCTCATTGACGAGAAGAATGGTATTATCTATACCAATATGGATAACGGCAAATGGGTGTGGACAACTACCAACGGAGCTATCATTCCTGCCGACCTGAATAACGACGGAGTGACAGATTTTGTCTTCCCCGGAGCCAAGTTATACACCGTCATTTACGACAAAGCAACGAAGACCTTCAACCAAACGATACTTTATCAGAATGCCACCTCGGATAATATCGTCCATTGCTATGATTTCGACCAAGACGGCGACGTGGATATCTTAGCTACTTTCTCGGCGGAGAACAACGCCACCGGCTATGCGTACACTTGCTTCTTTACCAATAACGGACAAGGAGTTTTCACGCAGCAACCCGAGCAGAACTACGGCCCCAATGCGTTGGTTTTCGTAGCGATGCAAGACCTGGACGGCGATGGGTACTATGATCTCTTGGCTTACAACCCGACAAGTAATAATAAATACAATCTTGTTTGGATCAAAGGTCAAAGCGGCTTGCGCTTCAACACCACGCCGCAAGTTTTAGCTACGGATGCTATTACGCGTGAAACCTATTGGGATAGTTCCAAGCAACCATTTACCGCCTACCCCGTTAATGCAGAGGACCTGAATGGAGATGGCAAACTGGAGATTTGGGTAAGCGGAACATACTACGGTTCGACGAAACTCTATTCGATAGAAAACGCAGTAGCCAACCAGGCACCGAGTGCACCGGCAGCTCCGCAGTTGGCTTATAACAACGGTCTGCTGACCATCACTTGGGGCAACGGTGTTGACGACAAGACCGCCACGGCTGACCTCACTTATGCCCTGCGTATCGGCACGACTCCAGACGGCAACGACATCCTCGCCGCCCACGCCAATGCGGACGGTAGCCGCCGTAACTTCCTCGACGGTAACATGGGCAAGGAGCACTCTTACACTATTGATTTGCGTACGTACGCACCCGCGACGGTATATGTTGCAGTGCAAGCCATTGACGCACAGCATAGCGGTTCGGCTTGGTCGCAAGAAGCCACTGCCGCACATACGTACCTGCCGGTTGAGTTTGCCCTTGACCGCAGCTCCATCAATATCAACGAGACTGTAGAACTGACCTTTACGGCGCTGCCGGAAGGGTACAGCCATACGTGGACGGTACAGGACGGAGACTATGTAGCGGACGGCTCCAAACTGGTGTTGTCCTTCACCTCCGGCGGAGAGAAGACCATCACCCACACCATCACGGCTCCCGACAACAGCACGGCATCGGCTACAGTGACGATAACTGTTCTGCCAGCCGGTGTGGGTGAGCCGCTCACCATAAACAACGATGAACGCGAGTATATTTTCGATGCGCCAGTAGCGGACTATAACTTTGACGGTCGCATGGATGGTATAAAGCGCAGCAGTTATAACAGCGGCACTTACGCCTCCATGGTAGTAATGGAGGGCGTGACTACCGACCAGTTGTTCGCCCAAGCCGCGGGGCTCTGGAATACCAATATACTCTCCTCCTCCGTTCAATCCGACGACGCATCCTATATCCGCTGGTATGACTACAATCGGGACGGCATGTTAGATTTGCTCTTCCGTGAGGGCAACTCATGGAGTCCTTCGTACGGCATTCTTTATCACGACGCTACCCAACCGACCCTTACGGCACGGCAGGACGACGACAACCTGCTCTATCTGTTCGACTACAACCGGAGCGGCACGTATCCGGAGGATAATTACTCCGGTAATTCATTCTATAGCGACATGACGCACAACGGTCTGTATGACAACCTGATGATGAACCCGTCCAACCACTACCAACTCATTGAGTTAGACGGCAACGGCGGTAACGAATGGAAACAGTTCACCGTCACCGGCGATGAAGAATTGTTCCAAAGTATCTTGGGACAAGTTGGAAACAACGTACTGTTTGCCGACTTCGACCGCGACGGATTTACCGATATTGCCGCTTATCACCGCAATGATAACGGCACGTATAACAACCGCCTGGATCTGTTCTACAACCGCGGCAATGCGCATTTCGAGCAAGCCGCTATACCTTTCTCGCAGGGGCTGGAAGAAAGTTTCTGGGGATATGGAATGCAGTTAGCAGACCTGAACGGAGACGGCTATTTGGACCTCATCTTCCGTCCTACGAGTATGTCTGAAGCTGAGCAGGATTACCTGGCTGTCCTTTGGAACAACGCCAACCAGTCGTTCTCTGCTCCTCAGAAAATGCCGAATAGCGAGGCTTTGAATTACAGTTACGAAACGCTTTCCAAACTCGCTGACCTCGATAATAACGGCTATCCTGACCTTGTGGCGGCAGTCAAGAACCCTGCTGCAGGCGAAAATCACACGGGCACTTATGTATGGTATATGGGTGCGGAAGGACTGCTCTCGCACGGATTCATCATTCCGGACGCATCGGAATACGGAGGTTCCGTACAACCGGTAGATGTAGCAGCCGGTGACCGCCGATTGTTAGTCAACGGAGCACAACTCTATCCGATTGTAGCACAGACTGACGAACGCCCTGCTGCACCGACGAATATCCAAGCTTCGATGACAAACGAAGGACTGCTCATCACATGGGATGCGGCGGTCGATGACCACACGCCGGCTAACCTGATGCGCTATAACCTCGCCGTCAAGCAGCAAGGCGCGGCTACATGGCTCATCTCCCCGCAGAACGGACTGAATACCACCGCCGCGTACCTGCCGGATTATGACTATATCGAGGCTACTCAGTTCCTTATTCCGACGACTTATCTGAGGGCCGGCAACTACGAGATAGCTATCCAGGCGCTGGATCGCCAGAACCAACTCTCGCTCTTTACCGAGGCGGTGGTGGCTAACGTGACCCGCAGTCCGATAGAGGCTCCCGCTTCCGCTTGTGCGGACAAGTATGTGACCGTTTCCTACCGCGGCGCAGAGACCACCGGCACGCCGGTGTGGAACTGGGACGGCGCAACGGTGGTAGAGGGTTCCGGCTTCGGCCCCTATACCGTCTATTGGCCGTATGACCATCAGGGCGGCAACAAGACGATCACCCTCACGCTCAACGGCGAGACGTACACACGTACCATCGCCATCAACGACCCGAGCGCACTCGACGTAGTGCTGCCGACCGTCCTCTACGAGGGGACAGCCGCTGCGGCTACCGTGCCCGAGGGTGTAACCTATAAATGGTACGCGCTCATTGACGACTACGACGAGGCTTATCCGGTTACCGCCTCCGGCGTACAACTGCCCAGCACCGCGCCTGCCGGGGGCAGTGCTGTCCTGCGTCTCGACTACCGCCTTACAGCAAATGGACTCAACGTAACGGCTGTACGGAAAGCAGGGACTAACGGTTCGCTCGTCGGGCATAACGTGACCCTCTATCTGGAGGTGACGAATGCCAACGGCTGCTCCGTACGTTTCGCGCAGCCTGTGACCGTCATGCCGTCCACCGACATACCTGTAATCACTCTCGTTACCACCGACGCCAACGGACATAATGTCATCAATTGGACGAATGCCGATGCTTTCGCTTCCGTCAACGTCTATAAGGAGGGTAACAGTCTTAATGACTTCCAACTCATCGGTTCGGCTGCGGCTTCCGCCGGTACTTATACCGACAACACCTCCGATGCTTCGCAGAAAGCCGAGCGGTACCGCATTACGGGTATCACCACCGCTAATGCCAAGTCGCCCGAGAGTAGGATCCATAAGACGGTTCACCTGACGATCAACCGCGGTGTGACGAACGGCACGTTCAACCTCATCTGGAACGCCTACGAGGGTGCCGCTATAGCCTCCTATAACATCCTCCGCGGTGCCACGCCGGCAAGCCTCGCGCAGATAGCTTCCGTAGCGGCGTCCAACACCTCTTATACCGACCAAGCTCCCGCGGATAGCGAACCTTATTATGCAATCGAATACGTGCTCTCCGCTGCGGCTAACGCTCCGGGCAAGGCGAAAGCACCCGCGGCTGCCCTGAGCGGACGAAGCAACGTCGTGGACCGACGCAACGCAGAACAAGGAATAGACCCGGTAACAAGCAACCAAGTATCTTGTACAAAGGTACTCCGTGACGGTCAAATAGTCATTCTCCGCGGGGAGAAGGTATATAGCATCACCGGGCAGGAAGTGAGGTAAGGCGGATGACGCTGCATCAATGCAGCGTGCGGCGGGCGGAATATAATTCTGCGGGAACGGACATACAAGGCGGGCAATCGGATTGCCCTGAAAAAGAAGAAAATAAAAGCGGAATAAAATTCCGCGGAAAAAGACACAGTCAAGCGGGATTATATCCCGCGAAAGTGCCAAGAAAGAAAACTCGCGCAAGAATGCGCGAGAAGGGAACAAAGGAAATCGGCGGGGGTAACCTCGCCGGTTTTTGTGATACGCAGTTTATGCCGCGTGTCGGGGACATAATACAGTGGCGGATCTTTCACTGGAAATGGGAACTAAATTTGCATATCTCAGATTTTTTTTGTATCTTTGCAGCGGGAAAGAAAAAAACGGACAAGTGGGGGTTGCAGAGGTAAAGGACAGGAGAGTGATGTGCCTGTGACGTAGTTTATATCGTCTATGTATGGTCTAGGTATCGTCTAGCTCACTATGCATCCGAGTAGAAAAAGACCGCTGCGCTCAAAGTAGAAAGACCGTGGCGAAGCCACTCAAAGAAAAAAGTAGAAAGACTATAGACAAAAAAATTATTACTATGGGAAAGGTAAAGTATCATGTAGTTGTAGATCAACTGACGGGGGCTCTGGACAGCAAGAAATACGGCGAGAGCCACGGTATGCGTCTGGTGTCGCGTCACCGGAAAGGGAGCGGGAGCGAACACCAGATTTATTTCATGCAGAAACATGAGGGGGAATGGTCTGCGGGGGCTACCCTAAACAGGGAGTTGATCAAGGCAGCCCAGAAACGGGCTCACGCCATCGAAAAAGCCGCCCGCAAGCCGGAGGAGTGTTCCGCCGAGGCAGTAGCCGAGGCGAAGGAGTGGCAGGAGCGGTTTCAAGCGTATCGTGCCGGAATAAAAGAAGGCGAAAAAGGGTACGGGAGTCTGTACACGTATGTGTATGTGCAGATATATAGGGAGATGAAGGAAAACGGCGGATGCAATCCGCCGGAAACAGACATACAAGACGGCGGAGCCGTGTCCGGATAAAATCCGGACGCAATGAACAAAGAAAGGGCTCGCGCAAAAATGCGCGAGAAGGGGATGAAAAGGCGAAAGGTGGAAGGAGACGAAAAAGGTACGCGCGGGCGCGCGTACCTTTTTTATAAAAGGCTAGGGATACTAGGAGACCTAGGATACTAGGATACTAGAACCTTAGTATCTTAGTCGTCCTTAGAGTCCGAGGCTCTTCTTGATCTCGGGAACGCGAGCTTCCGCCTCGGCGGTGCAGCGCTCGTAGTCGGCACCGGTGAAGGGTTTGCCGATCTCGGTCTTGACCGGGATCTCGAAATAGAACTTGATCTTCGGCTCCGTACCCGACGGACGAACGGAGACTTTGAGACCGCCCTCGGTGAAGTACTGCAGCACATTGCTCGTCGCGTTAAGCGGCATCTCGATGTCGCTCTCTTTCCACTCGCCGTTCTCGAGTTTGCATTGCTTGAGGGTCTTATAGTCCTTGATGAGGCATACCTTCTCGCCGGCGATCTCTTTCGGCGCGTTGGCACGGTAGTCCTTCATCATCTGCTGGATTTCCTCAGCGCCGGTCTTACCCGGACGAACGACATTAATCGTCGTCTCGCGTTGGAAGCCATAGTCGGCGTAGATCTTCAGCAGATAGTCGTACAGCGTCATGCCGTTGTCCTTCGCGTATGCTGCGATCTCGCAGATCAAGCAGATAGCCGAAGGCGAACATTTATCGCGGACAGCGTCGTACGGCAGGAAGCCGAAGGACTCCTCACCGCCACCGATATATTTGCGTTTGCCTTCCCACATACGGATGCGGTTGGCGATCCACTTGAAGCCGGTGTACTCGTCGGTGAGGGTGACGCCTTGTGCATCAGCGATCTTACGAATCAACTCCGAGGTCACGATGGTCTTGACGATATACATGTCAGGACGCATCTTGCCCAGACGCTTCATGTTATTGATGATGTAGTAGTGGAACATGATATTGGTCTGGTTACCGTTGATGATGACCCACTCGTCCTTGTCGTTGCGGCAGACGATGGCTATACGGTCCGCGTCCGGGTCGGAAGCGATAACGAGGTCGGCGCCCAACTTCGTACCGAGTTTCATACCAAGCGTCATCGCCTCAGCGTTCTCGGGGTTCGGGGAAACGACCGTCGGGAAATTACCGTCGATCACCATCTGCTCCGGTACTACGTGGATATTCTGGAATCCCCAGGAGCGGAGACACATCGGCACGATCTGACGACCGGCACCGTGCATCGGGGTATAGACGATATTGAGGTCTTTCTGACGAAGGATGGAGTCCTGATCAATCATGACTGACTTAACCGCCATCATGTAGTCGTAGTCCATCTCGCCGCCGATGATCTCGATGAGGTCCTTGTTCGCCTCCCATTTGACATCCGCGAGGGTCACTTTGTTCACTTCGTCGATGATACCCTGGTCATGCGGCTGCAGCACCTGCGAACCGTCCTCCCAGTAGGCCTTGTAACCGTTGTATTCTTTCGGGTTATGAGAAGCCGTCACGTTCACACCGCCCTGACATTTCAGATGCCGGATAGCGAAGCTCACCTCCGGCGTCGGACGCAGGCTCTCAAACAGATACACCTTGATGCCGTTCGCAGAGAAGATATTGGCTACCGTCTCCGCAAAGAGCCGACCGTTATTACGGCAGTCGTGACCTACGACAACTGCTACGCGACCGTCCTGCACGTGCTCAAAACCGCCTTCTTTCTGGACCTTGAGCATATAATTAGCATAGCCCTGCGTTGCCATCGCAACGATGTACTTGTTCATGCGGTTCGTACCCGGACCCATGATGCCGCGCAGACCGCCCGTACCGAACTCGAGGGTGCGATAGAAAGCATCGATGAGCTCGGTCTTGTCCTCTGCCTCCATCATCGCCTTCACTTGTGCGCGGGTCTCAGCGTCAAACGGCTCTTTCGTCCAAGCCTCGGCTACGGCCATTACTTGTTTCAATTCTTCATTCATAATGGTAAAATTTTTAAAGTTAAACTATATTGTTAATTATCTGTCTCTTCGTAGTTCTGGAAAAGAAAATCATTATACGGATACCGCTTCACGTGAATCGCCTTGATACGGTCGTACAGCAACGCACGCAGCGCGTCGATATTCTCTTTGTTGCGCGCGGAGATGAAGATCGCGTCCTCGCCCAGCCGCGCCATCCAAGTCTTCTGCAAATCCGCCAACGAGTAGTTCTCCCTTTGCATCGGCGTCAGGTCGTCCTCCTCTTTCGGGACGTACGAGAAGTTATCGATCTTGTTAAACACCACAATCGTCGGCTTCTCCTCTTTGCATATCTCCCTTATCGTCTGCTCCACGACCTCGTACTGCTCCTCAAAATTCGGGTGGCTGATATCGACTACGTGCACCAGCAGATCCGCCTCGCGCACCTCGTCCAGAGTGGATTTGAAGGACTCCACCAAGTGGTGCGGCAGCTTGCGGATGAACCCTACCGTGTCGCTCAGCAGGAACGGCAGGTTCTCGATCGTCACCTTCCGCACCGTCGTGTCGAGCGTCGCGAAGAGTTTGTTCTCCGCGAAGACCTCGGATTTGGAGAGCAGGTTCATGAGCGTACTCTTACCCACGTTCGTGTACCCTACTAACGCCACGCGAACCATCTTTCCTCGGTGCTGACGCTGGGTCGCCATCTGTTTGTCGATGGTCTTCAGCTGCTCACGCAACAACGCGATACGCTGACCGATGACGCGCTTGTCCGCCTCTATCTGCGTCTCACCCATACCACGGTTCGTACCGCCACCACCGCGCTGACGGTCCAGGTGACTCCACATCCTCGTCAAACGGGGTAACATATACTGCAAATGCGCCATCTCCACCTGCGTCTTCGCGTAACTCGTCTGCGCACGCTGCAGGAAGATCTCCAAAATCAATATCGTGCGGTCAATGACGCGGACATCAGGCTGACCTTTATGATTAAGCGCTTTCTCTATGTTGCGTATCTGCCGCGGCGAGAGTTCGTCATCGAAGATCACCACATCTATAGGATGATGCTCAGCGATATATTGGTCTATCTCTTCGAGTTTGCCTTCGCCGACATAGGTGGCGGTGTTCGGTTGGTCGAGTCGTTGCGTGAAGCGCTTGACCGGCACAATGCCGTGCGTATCGGCGAGAAAAGCCAACTCATCCAGGTACTCTTTCGTTCTGTCTTCCGGCTGGCTCGGCGTTATCAGACCCACCAGCACCGCATGCTCTATGTATGGTTTAATCTCAATCACGGTGCAAAGTTACACAAAAAAAATGACATATGCAAGCATATGCCATTCTTTTCTCTGATTTTTTCTGTAAATTACTTACGAATACCGAGTTCTTTGATGATTGCGCGGTAACGCTCGATGTCTTTGGCCTTCAGGTAATCCAACATACGACGACGCTTTCCTACCAAAGCAGTCAGCGCGCGCTCTGTACCGAAGTCCTTGCGGTTTTCCTTCAGGTGCTCGGTCAGGTGGTTGATACGGAAGGTGAACAATGCGATTTGGCTCTCAGCAGAACCGGTGTTTTTGGCGTCGTTGCCGTACTTAGCGAACAACTCAGCTTTCTTCTCAGAAGTTAAATACATAAAAGCATTTACGATTTGGTCATTTACCATTTGGTCATTTACGAGCCACCCGGTAAATGAGAGTTAAACAATGGTGGCTAAAGCATCATACTTGTATCAAAACTTCGCCACATTTATTACGCTTTTCTTCAAAAGCGGGTGCAAAGGTACTGCTTTTTTCCGACATACGCAAGTTTTTTGCACTTTTTTTTCATTATTTTTGATAAATCGTATAAAGCTTATGCCCGTCAACCACCTCAAAATCTCCGTTGAAATCGGCAAAATTTACACTCGGCGCCGCTACTCCTTCGCCTATCGTGATCTCCGGTGCCACCTCAACATGCATCTCGTCCCAGAGACCCGTTTCAATAATGTGGTTTAGTAACGTCGTACCGCCTTCGACCATAATCGAGTGAATACCCCTTCCCGCGAGATCCTCCAAGATATACTCCCAATCGGTCCTCTCCCGATAAACGATCACGGGTTCGATACCGGGGTAGTCTGACTCCTTCCGCTCAAAAATCCTCGATTCCATCGGGATTCGGTTATGCCGATCGACCGTCACGCGGATGGGGTTTCTTCCTTCCCAATGAGTCGTCATCAACCGCGGGTTATCCATAATCACTGTATTCGTCCCCACCATAATCGCCATATTTTCCGCCCGCATCCGATGCACAATCGCCTTCGTCCGCTCCGTCGAGATAGCGAGCGCCCCATTCAAGTGAATCGGTTTATCAGCGTTAGCGGTCTTTATTCTATCAGCGCAGCGGTCTATCAGCCGAAGGCGGTCAATAAACCCGTCCCCCGTCTGCGCCCATTTGAGAACCACGTACGGCCGGTGGTGCTCATGCAGCATCAGAAACCGTTTATTCAGCTCCCGGCACTCTTTCTCCAGTACACCGACCACCACCTCAATCCCTGCCTCACGCAGCATCTTCACACCTCTTCCGGCAACCAACGGGTTCGGGTCCAACATCCCCACAACAACTCTCCCGACACCCTTCTCGATAATCAACTTCGCGCAGGGCGGCGTCTTCCCATAATGGCTGCACGGCTCCAAAGACACAAAGAGCGTACATTTCGATAAATCGATATCGCGATAGTTCGATTTCTCAAGGCTCCGAAAACAATTCACCTCCGCGTGCCCCTCGCCAAACCGCTCATGCCATCCCTCTGCCAAAATTCTCTCCCCCTCCATGGGGGAGTCGGAGGGGGCTACCAGCACCGCTCCCACCATCGGATTCGGCGCCACATAATACTCCCCGCGACGGGCATTTTCAATGCATCGAGCTATATATTGTTCGTAATTCATAAGCAAAATTTGCGTATTTCATTATTTTTTTGTAACTTTGCACCGTGAAACAAATAATCAGTCAAATTAGTTCGCAACTTCAGTCGGCTTATCCGGAGGACGAAGCCCGCTCTCTGGCGTGGTGGATCATGGAAGAACTCACCGGCAAAAGCCGCACCGAATTGCAATTCGGGTGCAAAGATACTGCTTTTTCTTCAATTATGCAAGAGAAATCGCAGGAAATCATCTCCCGACTCTTGCATTTTGAACCGATTCAGTATATTTTCGGGCATACTTTATGGTGCGGCCTCGACCTGCTCGTCACCCCTGCCACCCTCATTCCCCGTCCCGAAACCGCAGAGTTGGTAGAGCGGATAAATAAGCCTACCCAAACCCTCCCTGAAGGGAAGGCTTTAAAAGTTTTAGACGTAGGTACAGGAAGTGGTTGTATTGCGATTGCACTCAAGAAAGCCCATCCCTCATGGTCCGTCACCGGCATCGACATCTCCCCCGAAGCCATCGCCATCGCCCGGGAGAATGCCCGCCGCAATAATGTCGAGGTTCATTTTGAAGTAGTAGATATTTTCGATTTCAACGAAAAAAATCCTAAATACGACGTAGTCGTTTCCAATCCTCCCTATATCTGCGAGTCGGAAAAAACCTCCATGCGGCCGAACGTCCTGAACTTCGAACCCTCCACCGCCCTCTTCGTCCCCGACTCCGATCCCTTGAAATTCTACCGCCGAATCGCAGAGTTGTTCTCCTTGCCCCTTGAGGGGAAAGGTCGGGAAAGGGGTTTATTCTTCGAGATAAATGAGGCATTCGGGGAGGAACTAAAGCAACTTCTCGACAGCCTTGGCTATACCGACATCCAAATTCACAAAGATATTTATGGCAAAGACCGAATTATCGAAGCTCGAATGGCTCGCTAAAGCCCAAGCCTATTGTGCCCGCGCGGAACATTGTGCCGCAGATGTACGTCGTAAGTTCTACGAGTGGGGCTTGCAAGATGCAGAAATCGCCGATTCCATCGAAGAAAATCTCTACGCCGACAACTTCCTCAACGACCGGCGTTTCTGCGAAGCGTACGTCCATGACAAAGTCGCCTACCAGTCTTGGGGACGACTCAAGATACAGGCAGGTCTGCGGGCTTTGCAACTTCCCGAATCGGAAATCCGTTCTGCGCTGGAAAACATCGATGAAACCGCGTATTTTGACAACTTACGCAAGCTCATCCGTGCCCGCAAAACCGACTCCGAAGAGAAACGTCTCCGTTTCCTCCTTCAACGAGGTTTTACCTACGAGGAAGTGAAAAAGGGATTAGGGATTAGGATTTAGGATTTAGGATTTCAAATTTAGGGTTTAGGATATAGGCGCGCAGCCATGCGTCAATATCTTCGATAGCGGGATCCACATGCTTGCGCACGATCTGGCGGCGGTGGTAGATGGTCTGTTTCTGGACGTTCAGCAGTATTCCCATATCGCTGTCCGAAGCGCCGATGATACTCAGGATAGCAAACTGCATGTCCGATTCTGTCAAGTCCGGATACTCCTTTCTTAACCTGCTGATAGCCCCATCCAAAGCAGTGTCCATCGAACCGATAAGTTCGTCAATACTCTCCTTACTGAGCGTCAACTGCTCGTCACGGTAGGTCTGCAGCCATTTAGGAAACTCCGGCTCATTACCCCGAAGCCGCTGCAGCTCCATCTCTCGCGTCAGGTTCACTTTCTGTTTCAGCCGCTCCAGAGCCAACTGAAGTTGCTGCGCATACTTGTCCTGCAACGCCCGCAAAGCTGCAGCCTGTTCCTTTTTATGGTGCTGCCAATACCGCCACGAGACGAAGAACAACGCTACGGAGAGAACCAACAACAAGATCAGCACCAACGAGATTTTCCTTTGCCACGACCGCTCGCGAAGCGCCTCTTGCGCCAACTGCTGCTCACGCGCGACATCATAATGAAGCGTCAGCGCATATGTCCGCGAACCTGCATCACGACGCAGCTCCTCGATCTTCCTATCGTACAAATCCAACAAAAGCGAATATGCCTCGCCCGACTTGCCTTCTTGCTGCAAGATCTTACTCTGCAGATAGGTGTAACTCTGCTCAAACCAATAGGCATACGCGGAGTCCTTCGGTTGCAAACGCTCCAGATAATACGCCGCCGAATCGGTCTCCGCTTCGCTCAGAAGAAGCTCGACGATCTCCGAATATCTCGCGTGCGCACCAAACTCCTCCGCCAGCCGACGGCACACTTCCAACCGCTGAGGGATGCTGTCCGGGTAACAAAGCTGATACCGGTACGCCTGTATATCCAGCTCCAGAACTGTACTCTGCGCCTCGCGCGCAAAACGTTCTGCTTCGTCAAAATAATACAGCACACTATCCTGCTCCCCCTCCGTCAGCGCCGTCGTACGCGCTATATCCCGATATGCGCAAGCCAGATAAGTAAGGTTCTTACTCTCCCGAAGCAGCGGAACGGACTTGCGGTAGTATTCCTTGGCAATCTCGTACAGCATCTCGCTCTCGGAAGTATTCCCCAAATGAAACCACGTGAGCCCCAACAACTTCGTCCGCTTTGCCTGCATCTCCGGCGAAAGGGCTGCAGGATCGATGTCAAGGAAGGCTTCTTCCGCCTGCTTCAGGTAATAAACCGACTCCTCATAATGGCTCGCATAATTAGATGACGTCCCCGCCTTATAATTCGCCTCCCCCTGCTCCAACAGCTGCAAAGAATCATTTCCGGCGCAGGAAACGACCGCGAGAGCCGCGGTCAAAAGTGCAAGAAGGATAGTATATGAATGCCTAAGGAATCGCATAACCTTATTTTCGAGTGCAAAGGTAGTAAAAGTTTTGCATTTATGCAAATTATCAAGCAAAAAAAAGTTTTTTGTAGGGTAAAATTTGGATTTATGAGAAAAAATTCGTATCTTTGCAGACGATTTTTTTAGAATACGGAGAAAATGCGCTTATTTGACTGTGAATGAGCAAATTAGGAGAAAAGAAAAAGTAATAAAGTCTAGGATGCATAGGACGCGAGTTAATAATGCTTAGAATTTGAGTTGAAAATGCTAAAATGCGAGTTAATGATGCTTAAAATTTGAGCTAAAGATGCATAAAAAATCAGGAGGATTATGGGCAAACATCTAAAAACCAAGGTAATTGAGCGATTGAAGGGTAGCGGTTTTGAATTTGTGCCGCTTCCGGCAGGTTCCACGCCTCATAAAAGGGGTGTGTACTACTGTCATATGTGTGCGGGCGTGGATTTTCTGCTGGGCGCGATGGATTCAGCGAAAGAGGGTTGTAAATACAAGAAGCGGATCGTCGTTCGTCCCTCGCGGTTTAGAGAGGGATTGTTTGAGTTATATACCTTCCATTTCCCGAAATACTGGCCGGAAGCCTGCGTAGCCAACAGAGAGCTGATCAAAGAGGCGCAACGACGCGCGCACGCGTTGGAGAAAGACCACACGCCGGAGGGTATCGAATGGCGGATTCGGTTCTTTCACCACTATTTCACGGTCTATAAAGGCGGCGGAAAACCCGAAGAAGGTTTCAAGGCCTATTCCCGCTTTTATCAATACGTCTATGTAGCCATCTATCGCCAGTTGCAAAAAGAAGCCAAACGGGCGAAGGAAAATGAGGTAAATGTAGAGGAAATCAGCTTCGAAGAGGTGGATTACCACGTAAGATTGCAACCCTTCGCAAGCCCTCTTCGTCGCTCGTACAACTATTTCCGAGACAGCAATTTACAACTACCTGATATTCAAGTATTTACAAATTTAGAAAAACCGCCTCGTACAACTGCAAAATTTGCACATGTCGAAAAAAAGCAGTAATTTTGCACCGAATTTTAAAACTTAAAATCGCATGAAAAAGTTTTTGCTAAATCGTGCCCTTGCGGCTAAGAAAAAAATCGCGTTTTCCGTTCTGCTCTTTGCAGCGTTAGTATTAAAAGGAACGTGCGCCTACGCACAAAGGGTTTTTGTTGACAGCGTCTATTATACGCTGGACAACACAGCCATGACAGCACAAATAGCGGTACAGAGTAGTAGTACCGCCGTTGGTGACATTGTTATTAATGACACCGTGACGTACGAAGGCGCGAATTACGCGGTTACGAGTATGGCAGACGATGCTTTTGCCGGTTGCGTACAACTGACATCTATTGTCTTGCCACAAACCCTGCGTAATTTAGGCAAAAATGCATTCCTCAGATGCACTAATCTGACATCGTGTATCATTCCGGACAGTACGATTACGGAGATTCCGTTTGAGGCGTTCTGGGGGGCCGGTCTCATTGAGTTCCGCGTGCCGGAAGGCGTGACGTATATTGAACAGCGTTCGTTTGAACAGATGCCCAACTTACAACGCGTACACCTTGCTAATTCGGTTCAGTCTGTCAGTCCGTGGGCGTTCTATATATTGGATGCGTTGCAAGATCCTATCTATAATGACAGTCTGTTTGTGTTGATGCCGATGAATTATCAAGGTGCCTATACGATACCTGCGGGCATTCAGGTGATTTACAAGAGTGCATTCTACGGCTGTACAAAAATTACGAGCCTTACCATCCCGGAAGGCGTGAAGCGTATTGAACACTACGGACTGATGTTCAGTCTCAATGCTGTTATTAAAACGCTCCATCTACCGGCTTCGTTGGAATATGTTACTCCCGGGGCGATTTTTGGCGGATCATTGCGGAAAATCTCAGTTGCGGAAGGCAACACGCACTACACTACATGGAACAACATGCTTATGACTATCAACATGGATACCGTAATATGTTGTCCGGCGGCAATAAATGCCGCTTACACTTTACCGGAAAGTGTCGTGCATGTTGCTGCTAGTGCTTTCTCTGTTTCCGCAGTTGATCTGACCATGACCAACGTGCGCTCTATCGGTGAATACGCTTTCGAGGCCAACAGCCTTGGGAAGTATGACAGCAACAGACATTATGTCATACCGGAAACGGTGGAAGAAATAGGCGACGAGGCATTCTACCGCTCTTATTCCATGGAGCAGGTAACGATACCTTCCTCGCTTAAACAGATGGGTGAACAGGTATTTGCCGACAGTCCGAAACTCAAGAAGGCGGTCATCAACAGTCCCATGATCGGTAAAGCACAATTCCGAATCTGCAATAATCTGGAAATCATTGAGATAGGCGACAGTCTCAGAGAGATAGGCGCTTATGCTTTCCATAAATGTCCCGCACTATGGTACATCCGGATGCCGAAAGCCAACGCGCATTTCCGTGCGATAGACGGGGTGCTCTATTCGGCAGACACGACGGCGTTGGCGCTCTATCCGTGCAAGCATGACGGAGAGGAGTTCGTGCTACCGGAAGAAGTAACCACCTTGCGTTCCTCTTCGCTCAGAGCGGTGAATCTTCGTAAACTGGTCTTGCCGAAAGGTCTGAGTCAAATAGAGAACGAGTTGTTCGGCGGTTATTTCTGGGGCAATGATGTGACACCTGTTCTTGACACGATTGTAGCGCCTATGATGGCCGTACCTGCAACGCAAGGCAATCCTTTCAATCTGCTCAATCAAGCGCAAACAGTCCTTTTGGTGCCCTGTGATTCGCTCGCGGCTATCTACCGCGCCAACAACACCTGGAAGGGCTTTAATATCCAAGTGGACAGTACACTTCTGGAGATGCCGGAAAAAGAGCCGGAAGTAGAGACGCAACCCGACGAGCATAGTGTGCAGTTCACATGGCCGGCCGTGGAAGGTGCCACTTACTATACTCTCATCATCTGGGCGAATGAAGAGCGTACGGAGAAGATTTGTACGCTGACATTCAACTCAATGGGACAGCTCGTTGAGATCGACTTCTCCAAACACGCACCTGTACGTCGGGCGATGAACACCGCTGCTTCCTTCTCGTTCCGTTACAACGGTTTGAGTGAGGGCACCGACTATTGGTTCACGATGACCGCTTCCGATGCCAATAATACGGAACTCTTCTACGCCTCCGGATCCTTTGCTACTCTCGGAGCAAACACGCCGACAGCTATCGAAGAAATATCCGATGAAACCGGCACTTTTGAGGGTTCGAACGGCAAGATCCTCCGTAACGGACAGATTTATCTGATTTACGAAGGACGGATGTACGATGTACGAGGAAACCGAATCAAATAATATACACTCATGAAAACAAAAGTATGTATTATTCTTGTTTGCCTGACGATGATGGCAAGCAGCGCCTACGCGACGGTTTATAACGGCGTGTGCGGAGAGCATCTGACGTGGACACTAAATTCCGAAGATAGCACGCTCGTCATTACCGGACGTGGAGACATGTCGGGTTGGACGTTCGGAGATTACGCTTCGCGCGTTTATATCAAGCACATTGTTTTTCCCGAGGGAATGACATCCGTTTATGGCAGAGCCTTCAGTAACTGTACGGCGTTGGAGTCGGTGACGTTGCCGGACAGCGTTATAACTATCGGCAATAATGCTTTTGAAAACTGTGGGAGTTTGAGAGTGGCGCGTTTGGGCAAAAATGTCCGGACGATAGAGCAAGAGGCCTTCAGAAATTGCTCCGCATTAAAGCACCTGGAACTATCAGATAGTCTAGAATCCATCGGCGTTAGGGCCTTCAATAATTGTGTATCCCTTACGGACACCGTTGTATTTCCGGAAACGCTGTCTTCGATTGGTGGAAATGCTTTCGGAGGCGACAGAATAGGCGGTTCCGTTGCCGTATGGAAAGCGCGTCATTGCCAAACAGGAGAAATAGCAACGCCGATGAAACACTTCGCGCATGTTGTTTTTGGAGACAAAGTGGAGTATATCGGTCCGAACTTGTTTTCCAATGCGTTATTGGACACGGTTATACTACCAGCGAGTGTAGATACAATAGAGCACCATGCATTCTATGCAAGCGGGTTAAGCTATATCGAATTGCCACCATCACTGGTGTATATCGGAAGTGAAGCATTTTACAGAAACCTGTCGTTGAAATCGCTCGTTATTCCTGAAAATATAACCTCTATTCCGAGCTCCATGTGCGGCGCGTGTAGCGCTCTTGAAACCGTCACATTACCAGACGGGCTTCAAACAATCGGCGAATTCGCTTTTTCCAACTGTTCGGTTTTACAGCGTTGTGATATTCCCACAACGGTTCAAACCATCGGAAATGGTGCTTTTTCTAGTTGCTCTTCCTTGCCATCCGTCACCCTGCCAGAAGGCATGACCCGTATTGCAGATATTGCTTTCCATAGCTGTTATATGCTAAAAGAGGTTCATTTCCCTCAATCTCTGACTACCATTGGTGACGGTTCTTTTCAAGGGTGTGCCATAGACTCGTTAGGTTTGCCGCCATCCCTCAACACTATCGGCGAATATGCATTCTTAAATCTGGTCAATTTGAAAGAACTGATTATTCCTGACGAAGTGCGACAGATTAAGTCCCGTGCCTTTGAAGGTTGTTCCGGGTTAAATAAATTGGTCATCGGTAAAAAGACGGCAATGATCGATGCCGATGCATTCAAGAATGACTATATGCTCAAAGAAATCCATAGCCGTGCGGCTTACCCGCCGTTAGTAGAGAGTTCTACTTTTGCAGGCGTGCCTGACAGCACCTGGCTTTTCGTGCCGGTTCAGAGTATTGCCGCTTATGCGGAGGATCCTGTCTGGGGACGATTCCGCATGCCGAAAGAAGAGGAGATCAACTATGTGACCGTCGATGCCGAAGAGACCACGGCAAACTTTGTCTGGCCGACGGACAGTACCGCTTCTTCCTATCGGATAGATATCTACAAGAACGGTGAGGTGTTCTGCAAACTGACGTTGGGTAAGACAGGTCAGCTGTTAGGAATCTCTTTCGACGCCCCGTCGCGGAGCAATCCGGGAAGCACCATTCCGGCTTCGCTCTCGTTCATGGTGACAGGTCTGGATGAAGCCACGCGGTATAACTACGTGCTCTCTACCCTCGATGCGAACGGAACGCCTATTCACGTCTATACCGGAGCTTTTGCAACTATCGGTTATCCAGGAGAACTGGAGGAAGGCGGTAAAGAAATCATTCCGACTCCGCCAATTATTCCAACCGATCCTGAGTCTCATATACCGACAGGAGTGGACAATGAACCAAGTGACCAAGTACCAAATACAAAGGTAATTCTCAACGGACAGATCTATCTGATGTACGAAAAACAGATATACGATGTGCAAGGCAAACGGATTGAATAGAAACAAACTAATCCAATGAAAAATAATACCGGAAATATTTATATAGGAATAGCCGCTTTGCTGATAATAACCGCAATGATCTCCGGAGGGGTGATTTATCTTCGGGATTCGGAAAAGAAAGATCCTGTTACGCTCTCCTCCGAAGAACCGAAAAAAAGCGTTGAAACCGGGGAAAACGAGCCGATTCTCATTCAGCATAACGGCGAGGTATATTCCTTGGACGGCAATAAAATAATACCCGTTAATTAAACATAAAAACCTATGAAAAAGACAATCTTTGTACTCTTGGTTATTCTGCCTCTGATGGCAGGTAATGGTTTTGCGACGGTCTATACCGGCGTGTGCGGCGAGCATCTGACGTGGAGCTATGACACGGAGACGGCGCACATGACCATTGAGGGCTACGGCGAGTTGAAGAACACAGTCGATAGTCTCTGGTGGAACAAACAGGTGCTGCAGGCTTCGTCGTGGTCAACGAGTTATAAGACGTACTATCCGTATAACTCGTGCAAGACGATTTCGCTGCCGGAAGGGCTGACGGGATTCAGCGGTGCTACATTCCGGGATTGGTGGAACCTGACGGCGTGCGAGATCCCCGAAGGCGTGACAAAAATACCTGCTTACCTATTTGAGAGCTGCTACCAGTTAAAGGAGATCAAACTGCCTAACTCGGTGGACACCGTGGGACAATACGCCTTCAGCAACTGCACGACGATGGTGAAGTGCGATTTGGGCAAAGGGGTTAAGTACATCGGTCAGATGGCCTTCCAGAACTGCTATCACTTGAACTCTGTTCGCTGGTCGGATTGTCTGGAGGAGATTGACGGCAGTATTTTTGACGGCGAACCCGATAGAGCGTCATACGACCAAAATAGCGTAGCCACTATTCCGCTTCGGGACACGCTGTTCTTCCCGGCGACGTTCCGCTCGAACAAACAAATCTCGTGGTGTATCCACTATAGTCCTGTAATTGTCTGGAACGCCAAGAACCCGCCGGCTTCTTCGTCGGTATTTTATAATCTTTACTGCTATTGGAACGGGGATTTTATCTTCGGTCCGGATGTGGAGTTTGTGCCCGCCAAGCTGTGCCAGCAGGTACGGATGAAGAAAGTAGTGTTGCCCGAAGGCTGTAAATATATCGGTTCAGGCGCCTTCTTGGGTAACAACAAGTTGGATACGGTACTCCTGCCCTCCACGCTGACGGCTATTCACCAGGAGGCTTTCAAGGGATGTACGAAGATTCAGCGAATCACTATACCTCAGAAAGTGAAAGCCATCAATTCTTCCGTATTCAACGGGTGTTCAGCCTTGAGGCGAGTCGAGATACCGGATAGCGTCAGCACTATCGGGGATAATGCCTTCTCGGGATGTCCGAACTTGGATTCTATCGTACTGCCGAAAGAACTGACGATGATCGGCGGAAGTGCTTTCTCAGGGGTTAAGTTGCAAGACTCGTTGGCCATCCCCGACAAAGTGATCTCCATCGGCACGAACGCGTTTGAAAATTGGAGCGCGCTCAAGGAGTTGTCGATTGGCAAAAACGTCGTTCTCATCGGGGATAATGCCTTCAAGGGCGACAGTGCAATAACGCATATTTCCGTCTGGGCGGCTACTCCTCCGGCAGTAAGTGAAGGGACATTAGCGGACATACCGGATAGCGCTTTACTGAGTGTGCTGCCGGATAGCCGTCAGTTGTATCGCGAGCATCCTTACTGGGGTCGTTTCCGCATGAACGACACCCCCGACTCCGCCATGATTCAGCGCACCGTGACGGTCGATCCGGGACAGACGACGGCGGACTTCACCTGGCCGACAGACAGCGCGGCACACAGCTATCAGATAGATATATACAAGGACGGCGCGGTCTTCTGCAAACTTACGCTCGGCAACCGCGGACAGTTGTTAGGTATCTCTTTCTCCGCGCCGGGAAGAGAAATGTCAAATTTGAAATCTCAAATCTCAAATGCTGACAACAGTCAGCCCTACACCCTCTCGTTTAAGGTGACGGGTCTGGATGAGGCGTCGCGATATACGTATGTATTGTCGGTTTTGGATGAGAACAACGCCCCGCTGCACGTCTATGTGGGAGATTTCGCCACCTTGGGTTATAGCGGAGAGTTGCAGTATGACGGTAACGAACTGATCCCGACACCGCCGATCATCCCGGGCGACCCGGATGCACAAAATGTTGCTACGGGGGTAGAAGAAACGGGTTCGGGAGGAACGGAGCAAAAAGCGATTATTGAAGGACGACTTCTCTTTATTACACCGCAAGGTATCTATGATATAACCGGAAAACGCATCGAGTAAGTAAGTTTTTATGACACGCGTATTTAGAAGGATCAATACTGTGCTGATAAGCATGGTATTAGGGGCGGCTCATATCTTTGCACAGAGCTTGACTCCCTGGAGCGGAGGTACACAAATGCCCGATTTCAACGGGGAAATCTACACCATCCAGACGGCTGAAGAGTTAGCCTGGATAGCCGCAGCGAGCCGCACGGATGACTTTGCGGGGAAAACCGTTCGTCTGGCTGCAGACCTTGATTTAGGCGGCAGCAGCGCGACTCCTCCGAGTTGGGAACCGATAGGCAGTGCCACCAAACCGTTTCAGGGCGAGTTGGACGGAGCCAACCATGTGATTTATAACCTGTATATTCTCTCCTCGCTTTTACCTACAGGTGCCGGACTCTTAGCCGAATGCGGAAACGCGGCGATCATTCACCATTTGGGTATCGCGCAAGGGCAGATCATGACCGACGCGGCGAGCAATGTAGGATGCCTGACCGGTACCAACCGCGGACAGATACATCATTGCTTTAATATGGCGCATATCATCGCCCATAACGGAGATAATATAGGTGGCTTGGTAGGCTCTAATCATGGCGGTATCAGCTATTCGTACAACGCCGGAATCATCACCGACGGCAATAATCATGTAGGCGGACTGGTGGGCTATAACCACGCCTCAGCGGTTTTGAATAACTGCTACAACATGGGTTATTGCAAGGGATCTGACCATGTAGGCGCATTGTTTGGCAAGAACGAAGCCCCGGAGACTAATTTGACGATGGTTTATTTCGATCAGCAACTGACGCGTATGTACGCTACAGGCTACGGAGGTTCGGACCCGATCCTCACGGACAACACCCGATACGCCATCGCCAAATCGTCCGATTTCATCGGTGAATTCAGTCCTTATTATGAGAATCCTGAAAATGAATGGCGGTGCACCGCAGGAGGCTATGAAAGTCATCCGCAGTTGGTTTGTTTTGGCAACCACATTGCTTCGGAGCTTTCCGTCAAGTCCGTTTATCTGGACGCAGAGACCGTGCCGATCATGCGTGCGGAAGGTGTAGGAGCGCCGTCAGAAGGAAACAGCCCGCGGAACAGTATCGGTCTGGAGAGGCTGAACAGTTCGGCTTTTGGTTCCGGAGAATGGTTCTCGCCGAGTCCGGATGTTATTTATATCTCCAACCCCAAAGGGGCATCGGCTTTGGTGAAACGCCCTTGCGGCAACCAGGAGGTTATTCTTACAATCAGCTGCGGTCCGGCGGTGAAGCAAGTATATACGATTGTGAAGGGGTACGAGGCTTTCGACGCCGGTATCCTGAGCGGCGAATATTCCGCCTGCTGGAATGAGGAGGAGGTAAAATTTAAAGAGAAGAATAACGGAGGAAAGGAAGCCACGGGCGGTAAAGACGACGAGCAGAAGAACCCGCAGAGCAGTTACCAATATCGTCTCATCCGCGACACGGTGATCACGGCAGAAGACGGCTCGAAGACCTATCTGCCGATGGACACTATATGGCTGTGTCAGGAGGATTATAACGCATGGGCCATGCCGACCGACGTGCCGGGCGATTACGCCTTCCGCCGCGATGTACATGACGTACAATGCAAGACCGAGTGGACGCGGTCACAGGGGAGGTTGTTCCTGAAAGTGCGAAAAGAGTTCGACCCGGGAGAGTTGGCCGAGAAGCCCGACACGCTCTACGGCATTCTGCCGATGACGGCGACCATCCATAGTATACAAGACGCGTCCGGAGGCGGAGAGGTGTTTCACTATAAATGGGTACTTAAGAGGAGCGAGTGGGTCGTAGAAGAAAGGAGTTGGAAACCCGTGCCGGACGACACCCGTAATCCGTTGTATATCAACGGAGAACAGGTAGAGACTCCTTCGGTGACCTATACCTTTGAGAAAACCGGTATGTACACCTTCACGCGAAGCGTCCGAGAAGAGGCGTGCAAGGCCAGTATGACCGAGTCCAGAAACCCGCATGTAGTGGTGGTTTTTGAAGCAATAAACCCCGGTTCCATCGAGAGTTTCAGCCGCAATCTGTGTACCCCGGAATGCACGGACACGATCCATGAGAAAGACACTGTCTCCGGCGGAAACGGGATTTACTCCTACCGATGGCTCTGCAACGGAGAGGAGATTCCTGAGAGCGACACGACCTTCCTGCCGCTGGGAAACATACCGATGGATGCGGGTAATACGTATGTCTTCACGCGGCAAGTGAAGGACGACACGGGTCTGATGGACTGGCTCACCTCAAGGGGCAGTGTGCGTATCACCGTTTACGGCGGATATAACGCCGGCAGTATTGAGCCGTTTGATCTGCAGGTTTGTTCGGATGCCGGCGTACCGGACGAGGTGACCGCCCTCATCCGCGAAGAGGAGCCAGCGAAGGGTAGCGCGGGCAGTGTGTTCACCTATTGCTGGCTGGTCTATCGCGGCAGCACGGATAGTAAGCCGATCGACACGCTTCATGTAGATGCGCCCATACTGAACACCACTATCCCGTTAGAAAAATACCGTCTGACGGCGCCGGTGAGTATCTTCGTGCAGAGGGCGGTGAAGAATATTCTTTGCGAGGGCGAATGGCAAGTCTCGGAAGGCAAAGCCTCATGGCGTTTCGGCAGAGCAGAGAAGAAGACAGAGCGAATTGTCATCTGCGCAGGCGATCTGCCGTACGAATACACCTATACGTTTGCAGACGGACACACGCAGACCTTCCGTTTTACGGGAGACAAAGAGCGGTTTGTGGCGGCGGATGAGACTCACGAAGGCTGCCCGATGGATGTGACGCTGGTGAGCGATGTGCTGCCGGTGCCAGCGGTAGAGGTAGCGCCGGAGGTATCTGTATGCGAAACGGAGAACAGTCTGAAGATCGGCTACACGGTTATCAGCGGTACGCCGGAGCGGTTTGATCTCTATTTCCCACAAGCCTCCAAAGAAGCGGGTTTTCGCGATTCCATCGGTGGTTTTTTGTCGGAAGAGGGTATTATCGAAGTCCCCATGCCGAAGCGTGTGCCATTAGGTCCGCAGGAGGTGACCATCCGCTTTTATACCGATGAAGACGTGCCGGAAAAATGCAAGCAGGCGAAGCCACAGAAGATGACCTTTACGATCAACCTGGACGGCTACGTACGGCGCAAAGGAGAGGACGTTATTTATGTCGATAACAGTGGTATGCACACCGAAGGCGAACTTACTTTTGTGGCATATCAGTGGTACCGCGACGGGGTGATGCTAAGCGGTGAGACCGACCAGTTTCTCCACGAGAACCCTTCGCTGGACGGGGTCTATCAGGTGGAGATGACGACAGCAGACGGAACGGTTTATCGCAGTTGTCTCTACGCGATGTACCCCACGCAGGGAGTAGAAGAGGTGCGAAATGAGGGAAAATGTAGAAAAATCGTCGAGAAGGGGCAATTAGTACTGGTGGTAGGCGATCAACGATATACGGCTACGGGGCAAAAGATACAATAGGTATAACCGATGAAAATTCGCGCAAGTCATAGGGTATGGGTGCTGGTTCTCTGGTTGTTGGGGACCGGAGGAGGCATGGTCCGGTCGCAAAACGCGTTCGCTCCGAGCCATTATATCGACATAGAGGCAGGAGGCGGCATAGGCGGTCTGGGCTATGAGCTGGACGGCGGAAGGACGTTTGTCGCTCCTTCGTTCTCTGTCGGCGCAGGTTATACATGGTTCTTCCTTCCGATAGCAGGTCTGCAGACAGGTGTCCGTGTCACGCGCATCGCTACGACCGCCATGCTGACCGAACCGATGGAATGGCGTACGGCTGCAGATGACGGGCGACTGCGCGACTACATGGGCGAAGAATACACCCACCGGGCATCCTTCAACGACTGGAAGGAGCGAGAGGAGATGTGGTTGTTGCAGATACCGATAGGTCTGCGTTTTCGCCATTTCGCAAGTGTTGACGCACGCTACGGACTTCATGCGGCAGTAGGAGCACTGCTCTCTGTCCCGCTGCGATCCACCTATACCCTCCTCTCTGGCGAAGTGACCCATACGGGATGGTATGAACAATGGAGACTGCTGCTCCATGACCTGCCCGGACGGTTCGAGACAGAGAACTATCCTCGCCATGAGGCTTCGTTCAGTTCAAGGATCCGTCCGATGGGTTTCTCGGCGTATGCGGAAGCAGGTATGATCATGCGTTTAAGCGAGAGAGCACAGCTGGTTGTGACCGCTTATGTACAATGGATGCCGATGGATTTTGCAGCGATGAAATCGGGCAAACATATACCTATCGGCTTTGCTACGGAGCGTAATCACTATACCTTCATGAGCGAATATCAAGGCTTGGTCGGAACGGATAAGACCAGTGCCGTCCGACCGTGGTCAGTAGGGGTAAAAGTGGCGATCTCTCTTTGGCCCGGCCAGACTACCGTCCAACGCAGACGATGCATGTGCTCGATGATGAAATGATATAGAAAAAAAATAGAGATTTCATAACGATTTATTTGCATATATCAGAAAAATGTCGTACCTTTGCAGCCGCAAAGGTTTCGAGACCGATGAAACGGCTCTTAGGCATAGTACTGTGTTTGGCACTTGCGCTGCCGATGATGGCGCAAGAGGAAGAGTTGTGCATCGACGGAACACTATTGTTCAGGGAGGATTTCGGAGGAAATGACCCGAGCGATCCGGCGGTGAGTATGATGAATGTACCGGGTATGAGTTCGCAGTATTATAACTCAGGCAACAGTCTGGGCAGCGGCCATTATACGGTACGCAAGGAAGGCTGGGCAAACGGCATCCAATGGCATCGACAGGACGACCATACCTATCCTGACGATAAGACCCGAGGCTACCTCTTGGAGGTGGACGGGATAGGCGGCGCTGAACCTTTCTACAGCACGACCATAGACGGGCTATGCGCAGGAAGCAAGCTGACTTTCAGCGCCTATGTAGTGAATGTGCACTATGCCGGACAGCTGGATTATTTCGGTAGCAGTTATGTCTTTCCGCGCATGAAATTTGTGCTCAAAGACCCCACGACAGGCAATACATTAGGCGAGAAATCCACCGGCGACATCCAACCCGATTGGCGGTACGGTACGCCGGATACCTGGAAATATGCACGAGATAATGTCCTCTCTGCCGAATGGCAGTTGATCGGTATGAATTTCGTTGTACCGGAAGGCGTCGAGTCCATCCAGATGTTTATCTACAACGACGTAGCGCGCAACGGCTCCGGCAATGACTTTGCACTGGATGATATCGAGATTCACCTCTGCGCGCCGCCGGTGACGATAGAAGGAGAGGCGGAAGTATGCGTAAACGAGGCTACGACCATCACCGCTAATTTCTCGAATGACGGTACCTTTGCCGAACCCTTAGAATATAAATGGTGGCACTCGACGGATAGCGTCACTTGGACGGAAATGTCCGATTTCAACGGAGGAATCCTCACGTTCAGCACCATCCAGAAAGCCGACTCAGGATGGTATAAAGTAGCCGTCTCAGGCGATGGAAATATCGACAATATTAACTGCCGCGCCGTGAGCGATCCGTTCCGGCTGAGAGTGAACGAATGTACGGAGGATCTCTGCATCGACGGAATACTCCTCTTCCGAGAGGATTTCGGCGGTAATGACCCGGATGATCCGGAAGTGATTTCTGACGCCAACAAAGCGCGAGCAGCCGTACTCGGTATGTCCTCCAATTATATTCCCTGTTTGAGCCGGACAAGCGGGATGAGTAGCGGAAAGTTCTTGGTAACCAAACAAGGATACCAAAATGGGATTCAGTGGCATATCATGGATGACCACACTTATCCGAACGACAAGACAAAAGGCTATCTCTTACAGATAGACGGACGAGGGGACAATGCGCCTTTCTATACCACCACGATAGAGGGTCTCTGTCCCGGTTCGCGTCTCACATTCTCCGCTTATGTAGCGAATGTCATGACTTGGGGACATTATATGAACCCTAACAGGGATGATATCTATCCGCGGATGAAATTTGTGCTGACCGATCCCTCTTCCGAAGCCGAACTGGCTACCTATGACACAGGTGATATACCATTTGACTCCGCTTTTATCGGAGATAATTCGTCTTGGCAGTATTCTGCACACTGGCGGCTCATCGGTATGAACTTCACCGTGCCGGAAAACATCTCTCGTGTGAAACTCACCATTTATAATAATGTACCCATAAACGGAAGCGGTAATGATTTTGCGCTGGACGACATCGAGATTCACCTGTGCGCACCGCCGGTGACGATAGAAGGAGAGACGGAAGTGTGTGAAAACACAGCGACCACCCTAACCGCCAACTTTACCAACGATGGTACGTTTGCTGAACCATTAGCCTATAAATGGTGGCACTCTACGGACAGCGTCACATGGTCAGAAATGTCCGGTTTCAACGGAGGAATCCTCAGCTTTGACGCCATTCAAAAAGCAGACTCTGGTTGGTATAAAGTTGCCGTCTCCGGCGATGGAAATATCGAGAGCGTCAACTGCCGTGCGATGAGTGAACCCTTCCGACTGAGAGTGAACGAATGTGAGCCACCGGAACCGCCCGTAGAAGAACTTTGTATGGACGGCATACTCCTTTTCCGAGAGGACTTCGGCGGTAATGATCCGTCTGCGCCGAGGGTTAGTACCAACCCCGTGCCGGGCATGAGTTATACGCAGGCAACCAATGACGTTTTCCGTAGTATGGGTTCCGGCAAATATATTGTCACCAAATCCGGTTACTGTAACGGCGACACCACCGGATGGTCTTTGCCCGGTGCGGACCAATCCACCTATCGCTCCCAATGGTACATTCAGGATGATCATACCTATCCGAACGATTACTCTCGTGGGTATTTTATGGAGATAGACGGTAGCGGAGGTAATCAGCAGTTCTACCAAACGGAGATAAGCGGTCTTTGCGAAGGTATCGAATTGACTTTCAGCGCCTATGTGGCAAATGTGTTCACATGGTTTCAATACGATTGGTACACCCGAAACAGGGGGCCGGTTATTGCTCCATGTCTGAAGTTCGTGCTGACGAATCCACAGACAGGTGAGACCTTGGTGGAAAAGAACACGCAGCAGATTCCGTTTGCGGAGGACTTAGCCGTTAAGACCGATTGGCAGTATTCATCACCATGGTATCTGGTGGGTATGAATTTCATTGTGCCGACCGGTATACCCGCTATCCGGCTTACTATTTACAACAATGTGACCAATGGTAACGGTAATGACTTCGCGCTGGATGATATCGAGATCCGTCTTTGCATGACGCCTGACACCATCCTCACGGACACGACGGTGTGCGACACCCTTAGCCGGATCACATGGCACGGAAAAGAGTTTGCCATCACCGATACCTTACGCGACACTCTTCGTAGCTCTTGTGGTTTTGACAGCATATACTACATGATGCGCGTGGAAACGGAACATTGTGAATCGCCTTGCCCCGAAATGCACTACGCTACGCGTGATACTACCGTCTGCGACACCCTTATGCCTTTCACGTGGCACGGACTGCTGTTCAATAAACCCGGTTCACAAACCATATTACTGAAGGATGAACAGGGTTGCGATAGTATAGAGATTGATTACACGTTAAGCACATTCCATTGCGAAGACTTTTGTCTGGAAGGAAAATTGCTTTTTAGAGAAGACTTCGGTGGCAACGCCCCTAACGACCCGGATGTGTCGTGCATAAACAATCCGAGTATTCTGTACCGAAATGGATGTAATACCACCGGCAGGTTACCTGAAGGCTATTATCGTTTAACGAAGAAAGATCAAGGCTATTACAATCATCAGTGGGTAGATCGTGAAGACCACTCATATCCGAACGATGCTTCTCGCGGATACTTTTTAATGATTGAAGGTGCCAATAACCATCTATTCTATAGTACTTTTCTGTCTGGAGGTGCAGAAGGTGATGTGTTATCTTTTTCGGCCTATGTTATTAATCTGCACGACAATATCCACGATGGTGAATATCAGTTGCCGAAGATATTGATTCAATTGATTAATTCGGACACACAAGAGGTTCTTGCCAACTGCATTCCCTCAGAAATGCCCATAGCAACGCACTCTGAAATGTCCAATTGGCATATCGTCGGCACGAATTTCACCTTGCCGACTGACCTTAGTGCTATAGAGGTGAATATGTATGCTTATATGCATGGTCATGAAGGGAATGATTTCGGTATTGATGATATTGAGTTACGGCTGTGCCAAATACCGCAGGCAACTCGTGTGGACACAATCATTTGCGACACTATTGATGCTATCACATGGCGGAATAAGATCTATCCATTGAAAAATGAATTACGCGACACGGTATATGATAGTAGTGGGGCAGATAGTATTTATTACATATTGAATGTAATTATGGAACATTGTTGCCCGGAAATTAAAGAGAAAACAATAACCATAGGAACTCTATGTGATACCTTGCTCCCATATACTTTGTATTTTAGAGATACAGTACTGACTTTTAAAATGGCAGGAGATCTCCTTCTGGAATTTCAGCACCCCCAATGGGATTGTATAGATTCTATTTATACCCTCCACCTTGATACTATCCATTGTGAGCGGTTATATGACATCATAGTCAACAAATACAACTGGCAACTACTCTGCGACAATGTGGCTTTGCGGAACTTTTTCCCCGAACGGACAGCGACAGCGTTCCAGTGGTACAAGAACGAGCAGGCGATACCCGGTGCAACGGGCGATGACTATGCGGAGCGGAATGAGTTACGGGGCGTGTTCCAGCTGAACGTGCACCTGAACGACGGCCGCAGTATATGGTCCAATATCATCGAGATAGAGGGTCCCGAAGACGCACCTACGCGGGTGCAGATATACAATAGTCAAGGTATGCCTGTGAGCGAGGGACAGATGACGCGCGGCGTCTATCTGTACCGCTACGAGAAAGGCGAAGAGCGATGGACGGAGAAGAAGATCGTGCTATGAGGAAGATAGGAGTTGTCATATTGCTGCTTTTGCCTATGTGTCTGCACGCCGAGCATGTGTTCGAGATGGGTCTGCACGGTGGTGTCGCCGGATGGAACGGAAAGACGGAGTATGTAGATAGACGCGTCGGAGCGCAAGGCGGTGCGCACGTCTATTATGACTATTTCTCGTCCCACGTGATCGGTTTTCGTTTGGGCGTGACGATCGACATGCATAACGCTTCGTTCGGCAAGACAAACTACGAAGACGCCTACTCGACCATCGACGTAGAGGACGAGCAGATGGATGTCATTTATTCGATCAACGACCTCAACGAGCGGTACACGACATACTCGGTCGGCATCCCGCTGCAGATTGCGCTAACGGCGAAGGGTTTTCATTTCTTAGCGGGCGCGAAGGCATTCTTTCCGCTGGCAAACAGTTGGAAGCAGTCCGTCCGGCACGCGGCACTTGCCGTCTATTATCCGGACTACGACAATATCGTCGAAGAGTCGTTCCCCTTAGCCGCTTCGCGGGATTTTGAGATGACGCAGACAGGTCGATTGACGCTGCCGACCGTACAATGGTGGGGCGCTATCGAAGCCGGGTACGCCATTCCTATCAATAATTGGGCTACCAGCTATCGCTCGTATATCATGGTAGGCGCATATTTCGACTATTGTTTCAGTAAGCATAAGGCGGCGCAGAGCGAGGCGGAGAGCCTGATCATGCTCAGCGACACAAGGGATGGTTTTCCGCTACAACGGCTGCTCACGCCGGTGATGGAGGCGAACCGTCAGGGCCGCAAACTTGTCAAAGAAGCCGCCCTCTTCGACGTAGGCATCAAGATCTCCTACGCCATCTCTCCATACGACCGCGCCAGCCGCAGAAGAGCTTATCGCTGCCAATGTCTGCCCTTCAGCAGGTGACGAAAAAAGCAGTACTTCGGCACGCCCCTTCCCTAAATAAATTTAGGGTGGGTTCCCTCCGAAAGTACGTTCGCGTCCTGCCGGACATACGCAAATAAATGGATTTTTTTAAAAGGTAAAACCTCTATTTTTGGCCAGCTAACGTCTTACGTATGCTAGCATTCGAAGCCGTCAGCTGTCAAAAAAATAATAGAATAAATTCTATTTTTCTCGAAAAAATCCATTTTTATTTGCGTATGTGCAATTTTTGTTGTACCTTTGCACGCTTTTTTGCTAATGGCACATCGTAAATGGCTAAATCATACAAGATTTATGAATATTATCAAGACACCGATTGAGGGACTATTAGTGATTGAACCGCAGGTATTCAAGGACGCGCGGGGGTATTTTGTAGAGACTTACAACGAGCAGCGTTACCGCGAGGCGGGTATCGATGCGCAGTTTGTACAGGACAACCAGAGCTGCTCGTCGTACGGCGTCGTACGCGGTCTGCACTTTCAGCGTCCGCCGTACAGTCAGGCAAAATTGGTTTGTTGCACGGTCGGCAGGGTACTGGACGTAGCGGTCGATCTGCGCAAAGGCAGTCCTACTTTCGGGAAGTGGTACAGCGTGGAGCTGAGCGAAGATAACAAACGGCAGTTCTTCATTCCCCGCGGCTTCGCGCACGGATTCTCGGTGCTGAGCAATCAGGCGATCTTCACCTACAAATGCGACAACCTCTACCACCCGGAGGCGGATGGCGGACTGCTGCTGAGCGACCCGGATTTAGCGATTGATTGGCAAGTTCCCGCAGAGTTGCGGATTATCAGCGAGAAGGACAAGAAACATCCGTTGCTGAGAGACTTTGATTCGCCATTTTAAAATGTCGTAATTACGTAATATCGTTATATCGTAATAAAATGAATATACTTGTAACCGGCAGTAACGGGCAGTTGGGTAACGAGATGCGGGTGCTGAGTAAGGAGCACGGGAAGCATCAATATTTCTTCACGGACGTCGTTGAGGCGGACGATACCTACTTATTGGACATCACGGACAAAGCTGCAGTATCGGCCTTCGTAGAGGCACATTCCATCGATTTGATTGTCAATTGTGCCGCCTACACGAATGTGGACAAGGCGGAGGAGGACGAGGCGACGGCAATGAAGATCAACGCCGATGCGTTAGGCGTTTTAGGCAGCCAGGGCGTGCGGGTGATCCACGTCAGCACCGATTATGTGTTCTCCGGCGACGAGCACGTGCCTTGCCGCGAGAGCGACCCGGTAGCACCGCGCACGGCTTACGGCCGCACCAAATACATGGGCGAGAAGAACCTGCTGGCAGCGTGCCCCGAAGCGGTGATCCTGCGTACGGCATGGCTCTACTCGACGTACGGCAATAACTTCGTGAAGACGATGATCCGTCTGGGGCAGGAGAAAGAGAAGCTCGGTGTGGTCTTCGACCAGATCGGTACGCCTACCTACGCAGCCGACTTGGCATGGGCGATCTTCACGGTCATCGAGACACCGGCATGGCATCCGGGTGTATATCATTTTACGAATGAAGGCGTATGCTCCTGGTACGATTTCACGATCGCCATTCATGAGCTCGCAGGGATTAAGGGATGTCAAGTTCGCCCGATTTTATCGGAAGAATACCAGTACAAGACCCCACGGCCGCACTATAGCGTATTGGATAAATCGAAGTTCAAAAAGACTTTCGGTGTAGAGATACCTCATTGGATGGACGGATTGAGACGGTGCATTAAGCTGTTATAAAGCACCTGCGGTCTCTTAGTTCAATGGATAGAACAGGGCTCTCCTAAAGCTCAGATTTGGGTTCGATTCCCAAAGAGACTACAAGCAACAAGAATATGAAAGAGACGTTAGAATTTTTGGCAGAGTTGGCGGTCAACAACAACAAGGAGTGGTTTGACGCCAACCGGGCTCGGTATCAAGCGTGCCGGGATCGGTTTGTGGCGTTTTCAACGGAGTATATCGCCCGTCTGACGAAGTTCGATCCGACACTCGAAGGTCTGCAGCCGAAGGATTGTATCTGGCGCATCAACCGCGACATCCGCTTCTCGGCAGACAAACGGCCGTACAAGGAGTGGTTCGGTTGTTTTCCCGCTACCGGCGTACCGGGTCAGCCGAAGACCTGGGGCAAGAAATCCATGCGCGGAGGGTACTACGTACATATCCAACCGGGACAATGCATGTTTGCCGGCGGTATATGGGACCCGTCCAAAGAGTTGCTCAAAGCCCTGCGCACGGAGATTGAGGCGAACTACGAAGAGGTCGAGGCAATCATGGGTTCCAAGTCCTGGAAGAAATACTTTGCGCAGGATTTTGACAGCTACTGGGGTACGGGACTGAAGAAAGTGCCGGCTGGTTTTGACCCGGAGTTTGTGCATGCCGAATGGCTCAAACATAAGATGTACACCTTTAGTGTGCCGCTGAGCGATGAAGAGGTCATTTCTCCCGATTTCATCGATAAAATTACCGATATAGCAAAGGCAGCGAAACCGATGAACGACTTCCTCAACTATACCTTCGAGGAGTACGGCGAGTTCCCGTCAAGGTGCTAAGTTCATGAGCAAAAAGAAAGCGGCATATTATGTAGTATGGAGCGGAAAAACGCCCGGGATCTACGACACTTGGGAAGCGTGCGAGGCGCAGGTCAAAGGCGTCATGGGCGCAAAATATAAAGGTTTTCCCACGCGCGAAGAAGCAGAGTCCGCCTCCCTTTCTTCTCCCGAGCAGTATATCTCGCGCAAGCCCAAAGAGCCCTCCGGTCATCCCTCCCCCATTTCCAGTTCTTCAACACCTGTTTACCCTTCTCTGGCCGTAGATGCTGCATGCAGCGGCAACCCCGGAGTGATGGAGTTCCGCGGCGTGATAGCGGACACCGGTACCGAGGTGTTCCATCGGGGTCCCTTTGTCTCCGGGACCAACAACATAGGGGAGTTTCTCGCCATCGTTTTGGGACTTGCCTATCTGAAGCAGAACAACCTGTCATGGGCCTTATATTCGGACAGCCGCACGGCTCTCGCATGGCTGAAAAAAGGGCACGCGGATACCAAGATTGAGTGGTCGGCAAAGAACCAGGACTTGTTCTTCATGGTACGGAAAGCGGAGATGTGGCTGCATGACAACACCTGGACGACGCCGATATACAAATGGGACACGAAAGCCTGGGGAGAGATTCCCGCGGACTTCGGGAGGAAATAGGATTGATAAGGAGGTTAATCGAAAATGCGCAGTCATTTTGGCCTACGCGGCCTGAGCGTAAACGACTACTAACCCGCGCTCACAAGCGAGCTTGCAGCGCGTCTTACTA
>DEKW01000003.1 GCA_002354055.1 Bacteroidales bacterium UBA2712 | reverse complement strand
GCTATTACAATAATGGTAATCGTTATTACCATGGGGCCCCCGAAAATTTTACATTTTTGGGGAAAGCGTAGGGCAAGGCGAAAGATCCCATGAGCGACTTTGTCGCGAATCGTTCTGAGCCTTAGCCTAAGCGTGGAGATCACCAGTTTCAGGATTTCTTTCTTAGTCATAGTGGGTTAGGGTTAAAGGGTTAGCCGTTGATAGGATCGCCATTCTGGTCGTACTGGGAGTTCAGCTTATGCATCGCATAGCCAAACAAACTGCCGTACTTGTGCTGAGCCTTGTACTCGGCTTCCAGCTTCGCTTTCTCGGTCGGGTTTTCCAACACTGCGCGTACTGCCGCTGCTACTTTCGCGAAACGTGCTTTCGTTGCGATCTGAGCCGCACTAGGCTCCTTCTCGGACGGGTTACACAACTTGCCGGTCGTCACCTTGCCGGTCTGTTTGTTCGTGCGGAAATACACATCGCTGTGCTCGCACACTTTCTTTTTCATGCTCTCAATGAGAGCCATCGGTTTAATTTCTGCCATAATGTTAAGGTAGGTTTAATGGGTTAATACTTTGTCTATTACGTCCGTATATGATACGGACATTTTTGACATTTTTGATATTTTCGCCATTGATAGTAATGACATCCCGGGATGTGAGGTCGCGTTATGTAGAGAGTACTGCTAATTTATTTGTGAGTAGTCTGTACAGAACGGAAGCTCGGAGTGATGCAATCACTATTACTATCAATGGTATTTTTTTATAATCTTTTTTGGTTTATGTCACGAAGTGTGTCTATCTATGTAGATTTTCTTCACCAAAATTAAGATTAGTATGGTCACAGATTTCAAGCCGGATCTCCTCGTGAGCCGATTGTTCAGCGAGCCAACGAGCTGTCAACTTTTGCTCATCGGAGCCGCTGATAAGGATACGGCCTTTACTGTGCTCAGGGCGAGTGCCTCTGTGAAATCGGATGCCGCTTCTGCCGGGTACTTGTCGAACGATGGGAAGGAGCCGTTTGAATTTCGGAGACTGCGTCACGCCTATTCCGTATATCAACGCAGGTATGATATAATCCGCGTTCTCCAGTGTGTCGCAGATAGGTATGAGCACCTCTTCAAATCTACTCTCCGTAGCCTGAAACAGTCTCCCTCGCACTGCCTTTCCATCTTTCGGCATTCGTATTAGTTTATAGTAACTCATATTTGTTATAAAGTATTGCTAATCTGTTCTCAATCTGTTTTCGGCAAGTTTTCTTATCCTGTTTTCTTGGAGGAATCTGACTGGTTTACTGTGATGGATAATAGACAAGTCATTTGTCTGGGAGTTTACTCACAAGCAGATGAGTTGACTATTAGACATAAGTTGTTGCAAGCAACTGCAGATTCCTCGTTTTCCTTTATATCAATTCCAAAAACCGCTGCAAAGATACACACAAAATCATCAAAATCCAAGCGTTTTGGGATCGGAGTGTTAGATACTCCCCGATTATGTGTTAGATAGCCCCAACACACCCGCAATCGCAAAAAAGACGCAACCTTCGTCACGTCTCGATATTCATATATTAAGGAAAACAAATAATTGAAGATTGGAAATTGGAAATTGGAGATTGGAGATTATTTGAGTTTAGATTTAGCAGTCTTTATACTAGTTGTTAGAATGCGATACATTTCCTCTACATCAAGCATCAATTCATCATATTGATTTTTTGAAATCAACTCAGAACCATAAAGAACCTTGAGCCAATACATTGTCTCATTGGCTTCTTTAAGAGCAATACTCATTTTATGCACAAAATCCGAGGGACTCTCTGCGTCGCAAGCTTCACTGTAATTAGCACCAATACTCGTACCACTCCTCTGAATCTGGTCTGAGTTGTTGTACTCGTGCTGTTTCTCTCGCAAGTATTTGCGAAGTTTGTTGATTTTCACTGAAAATGCTATGCATTTATCTGTAAATTCTTGTCTATCCATTATCCAATATCCAATATCCATTATCCAATATCCATTATTATACATATCTTTTACTTCATCAATTCTCATAACTCATTCATTTTTTCAAAAAAAATCCCACATACATCGTATGCAGGATTTCTCTTTTAGGGTATTTCACGCAGCACTCCGGCATTCCATATCCGAATCTCATCTAACAATCTAGCATCCGCTGCTATAATTGCCTCTTCTGCCGGTAAATATTGCATGATTCGTTCTCTATCAAAAAGGACACCTCCACTCGCAGATTGTAAATTCTCCCAATTGTCATAGAATGACTCAGCCACCAAGAACAAAGCAACTGGTGTAAATCTTAAAGGAGGCTGAATATAATCTACAAAAGTCTTGATTGACAAAGAACTTATCTGTTCACGCCAAGATGTTCCAGCCTTACACTGTCCTAACGCAATGAATCTGCCTTCCATTTTATCGGCAAATGGAATACACACTACAACATCCACTTTACCATCTTTTTCTTGCCCCAAAGCGTGCTTTGGTGAAACAAATCGATGCCCAGGTTCTTGTATTCGCTGGAGAAAATCATTCATTTTTTCCTCAAACGTATGCGTCTCCAAACTACCGGTTCCAAAGACAAAAGCATTTTTGATATTCCCAAAATAATTTCCAACCACCAAAGCACATAGACGCTCAAACAATGCCGTTCCATCAATATCATCTACTATTCTACCACTACCCGACAACGATCTTCGCGTTACCAATAATAGAAACTCATAGATTGAAGACACATATGATTGAGCTGTAGGTTTAGAAATCGAAGAGTCGTTTTGCTCAAAAGGATAGTGATGAGCAGTATGATTGATACGGGACTCTACTTCGTTCATCATAGAGTCAGCGATCCCCTCATTTTCAATGAGTTCATATTCCTCGGACGGTTCTGACAATATGCCCATATCGCTCAAAACTTGCGTTGTCGAGTAGGCATAACCATCCTTCAAACAACACACCTCCATATAGTCCACCAGTTCTGGTACAGATGCTGTAGGAAGAGGTATATTCGGTATCTTATAATCCATCTTCTTCGTGCTGTTTTGAGAACGTTGAACGTATGAAATTTCTAAGTGCTATAGCATTAGAAGCCAAAGTCTCTGCTGCATCAAAGATTGTTTTATCTCCATCATATGATGCCATTTTAGACATCGCTATCTGGATTTGATTTCTTGCTGACACAATAGATTGATGCAATACCTGCAAAGCATCCAAACTATTATCATACGCTTGTGCTAATGGATAGCCGGCTCGAAGCATTTCTACAGAATCAACATTGCGCAAAGCACTCTCCAAGTACCGCAAATCCGGATTTTGGTGCTCTATCAATGGACGTATAGTTTTTGATTTGCTTCCATACATCCAATACATCAACTCTTGTAGATTCTTCAAAGCACTTTGAGGTATTGGATTTGGACTGATATTCTCAGGATCTAACGAAATAAATTTCTGATAACCTTCATAAGTAAGCGCTGTGTACAAATGCGAGAAATATAATTTCTTTCCGGCAATATCATCTATCCTAAACTCAGTTTCCTTTTCTGCTTGCTCCAACACCATTAAGCCTTGATACAATTTCACAGTTGTCCTATGTGAATCACCGATTTGCTCCGCAATCTGATCTATCGAAACGCCATACTCATTATGCACCTGAGCGATGTATTTTGCCTTTGCCAACGAGTCCCACTTAACAGCACCATTAACATGTTTAAAACCTATGTAGCGCCATGTTTCCTCTCTGCTATTAGAGTATATAACGGGAATCCCTTCTTGCAACTGAGCACGCAACTCTGGAGTTATTTTATCCTCAAAAGCAGACATTGCTCCACTCTTGATTAACTCAGGATGTAATATTGCCTTAACAGCGGCCAAGCGACGATTTCCCTCAACAACCACTTTTTTATCATTCTCCACTACAACATATAGCGCCTCAGTTTTAAAGAAACCGCTGGCTAGTATGGATGTCACCAATTCTTTGACATTCATATCCACCCACAGAATATTTAAAACCTGTTCCTCATCTTTTATCTGTGGTTGAGTAACCAATCGAGGATTTTGTAGGTCAAAATGCAGTTCTTCTGGAGAACATAAATTAATTTCGATCATATTACAATGAAATTTTATTTAGCTTAATGGTATTTTTTCTTGCTCTTTTTATTTCTTCCGGGAACATCAATCCCTCCGAGTGCGTAATAAACTCACTCCCTTTCTTCTTATCAGCAGCAGAGTAATTCAGTTCAAAGGTATAACAGTCTTGCTCCGCATACATTGCTCTGATTTGCTCCACATTATCATACGAAAGCACCCAACTAAACGGCACTTCACCTCGCAAATAATCGGCTAACTGCCGATGGTTATCCGCATTATAATAACTCAAATACAATGCCTTACCCTGCACAAAATAAGGGGGATCAAGGTACACAAACAAATTATCATGATGCAAAGCTCTTAGGAAGTCCATCGCATCCTCATTATGCACCTCTATCTGATTGCGATGTGCCGCTATAGCACGTATCTGCTCGATAATCCGTTCCTTGTTAAAACGGCAATCAATCTTATAAGTCGCTCTATCTTGGCTCTCCTGCGTTCCTCCACCTATCGGACCTGCATTCAGTATTCCGGAACGATTTGTTCGAGACAAGAACAACGTAGCAAATCCCAGTTCAAAAGAAGGAGCACCATCTTGATTGACGATAGCCTTTTGCTTCCTCCATTCCTCCAATGTAACAGGAGTAGCTTGAATTGTCTCAATCAGTCTTTTGCTATCTTCTACTACTGCTCTCCAGAACGAATAAATCCCTTTATTGGCATCATTAATAACCAACCGCTCTATCTCATTTAAAAGAAGCAGATTGACTCCGGCTCCAACACCTCCGGCATAAGGTTCTGCATACACCACATGCTCCATATGGTTCATATGGAACAACTCCCTAAAGAATGGTGTCAATACAGACTTTCCGCCAGGGTATCTCAATGGTGTTGTATTAGTCATTTTACACAGCATACCTTTTCGGCTGCAAAGTTACAAAAAAAATCGGACATACACAAATATTTTGATAATTATTTTAATTTTAACCGCAATTTTACATGCTTTCACGCGATTTATTCGGTTTTCGGCATGTTTTCTTCCTTTGTTTTCTTAGAATGCGAAAGGGACTGGGTTGCAAAGCAGTCGAATGAGAGAATACCGAAGAAGCGTTGGAAGTTTACTTACGAACCTTCTCCGGTATTGACTCATGGATGTATGTTTACATCCTTTCGCATTGTTTTCCTTTACATTAAAGAAATCAAACGTTTTCCTTTTAATCCGGTAGAAACTTCGCGCAGCGGATACCCGAGCCAGGAGCCAAAAGCATCAACGAGAGGTTCTTCGAGCTCTTTAGCTCTCCGAATCTCATCCGTAAGCCCAAACTGCTCGCAATAACTTTTAAGCATTCGCGCGAACTCCATTGGCGCCACTTTGATGGTCGGATCTTTCCAATACTCCTGCATCTTCTTCTCCAGCGTCTTACGCAGATCTCCTTTCTTATACATCTTCTGTTTACTCATAGGCTACACTGCTTGAGATGCTAGTTTCCAAAGATTCTTACGACTGACTTTCGACCCTGCTTTCAGCATCTGGTTCACCACTTGAGCTCGCTTCGCAAACCGCTCCTGGTTCTCTACTTCGCCAACAGTCTTAGCAGGTCTGGGCTTCTTTTTAGGTTGTTCACTTGGAACCTGGTGCACATACACCCTTCCCGTTGCTTTCATCGTTCGGAAACATACGTTTCCTAATCGTCCGGAGATACTCTCTATCCCCGCTGGTAATGTCACTTGTGCCATTCTTCTTTAAACTTTAAACGTTAAACCTTAAACATTAATTTCATGTTTTCCTGCATATCGCTGTGCAAATCGCTTTTGGTTGGCTGCTTCAGCTATCGTCTTCTTATGCTTCGACCGATCAGGGCACCTCTGCACAATCTGTACCCCTTTGTACATCCGAAAGTAGTACCCGTCCTCCCGCAATTTGCCCCTCAACGCATCAATCGGAATGATTAACTCAGCCTTCATACTCCGGTGCGGTGAAACCATAGAAGAAGTAGTTAGGCAGGTCGTCTTGTTGATAACTTTGTACCGAATCGTAATGCTCCTTCCATTTGGAAATATCTTCGCGCATCGAATCCGCAAGGATTGATGCATCCTCTGCCATCATAGAGAAGACCGCCGCCATCTTTGGATCATGGTTTACAGTCATCGCCATATCTCGCGATAGGTCTTCCAACTTGTTCACAAATAGCAAACATTCTTTACCGTCACTCAAGAACACAAATGCCTTGTTCTCGCCTCTTGTTGTCCACCTGTTGATACCAGCAAACAAGTCCAACAATCGCTCCTGTCCTTCCGACAGTTCCTGCTTCTTTCTTTTCTTACTCATAATCGTTAAATGTTTAAATTAATTTTAGAGATTTTTTTTTCTTTTTTGGTTTATCTTCATGTTTTATATGTTTTCTTCTAATTCTTAAATTTAAACCCCGCGACCATCTCGCGACCATCCTGAACGTCACTATACCGTCCCTCTTTGACGAGACCCGTATTCGTTTAGTACTGTCAGTCCCCCTATACAAGGGGGATGACGTACGTACTAAAGAACGTTCGCGGTCTGTCAAAAAATCGTCTGTTCACATAACGCATAGTACTTGTTGTTATTCTCATACACCTGCCCTATCACCCCCTGCAACTTCGCCTCCTCGATCAATTTCCCCGCAAAGTTAAAACTCTTTATATTCCCCACTCTCATCACCACCTGCCTTAACTGATCCGGCGCCATTCGCTTTCCGTTCTGCAATATATACCCAAATAATTTCTTCTGATCGAAATGTCCATCAGGCAATAGGTAAGCAGTATTGAACCTCTTATCTGCGTTATCGGTAGGCGCCGGACTATCCTCACCTGCAAACGGTACCGGCAATCCCTCCGGATTAACGATAAATTTCTGCTTATTCGGTATATCATACTTACGCGTCGCAGACTGCCTAATCGTAAACACCCGATCATCATCTTTGGAGCACTCATAGGTCTCAAAACTCTTGTTCTGCAACTCCGTTCCTAACGCACCGCGTAACGTCTTATCTTCAATAGCCTTATTCTGGTGCAGCACACAGACAATGCAAGTGCGTTTGTCCGAAGCTATCGACAGCAATATCCCTATCACCTTCTGTGCTTCCGCATAGTCATTGATATCCGATACAATATCGCGTATTCCATCAAAGATCACTAAGTCCGGCTGGTAACAATAAATCGCCGTCTCCACCATCAGCTCCCTGTCTTTCAAACTCACCTGCCGCAAGTTAAACACGTAGAACCGTTCCGGCGAAGGCTCTTCGCCTATCATCGCACCTATCCGATCCCGCAATATCTCATGCGTCGAATCCTCACTCTGCTCCGTATCGATCCATAGCACCTTCAGCGGCTCTTCCTTCATCCGCTCCAAGCCTAAAAAATAATCCGTTAAATCTTCAACCTTCATTCCTTCAACCATTCTATTCGAATGAGCAGGTGCTCCGGCAACAGCCATTAGAATAGAATTCAGGTACGTCTTTCCCGACTTCGCCTTACCGGTAACGGCAACGAGTTCACCCCTTGCAAAGCAAGGGATATCGTGCCATGTAAACAAAAACTCATGCGGCGGTATCTCCGATGATGGCAATATCCGCTGCTTCTGCAACCTGTCAAACGTACATTCTGTTCCTTCCATATATCATTTCGTATTTTGCACTTCGGTCGAATATTTACGGCCGTTTCTTTCTTCGTCAATTGCGTTCGGATCGAATCCGAACATTTCTTCCAGGACCTCAGATAGACTCATCGTCCTCCCTCTTTCATGAGGTATTTCTATTTCATTTCTATTAAGCATTTTAGGACCATTGTTGGTAATTTTGGACCTATACAAACCAATGCAACCGGAAAAGACTTGACTACTCCATTTATCGAAGCGCAAACCAATGTAATGTTTGCGGTTCGAAGAGGAGGAATTGCGTCAACTTTATAAGTCATATTTTGATGACGAAATCGTTGTCAAGCCAATTCCGACGACAAAATTACAGCTTTTTTCACATCTTCTTGCAGAAAAAGTCCACAATCGCTCTAACGCTTGTTTTTTCTTATACGATCTCGGATTTTGTAGGTCGTACTCCGTTCAATTCCTGTCATGCGGGACATGTTTTCGGCAATCTGCTCCCACCCTCTGTATACCTGATAATCGTAAAGAAGGCAGAAGATGTCATCTCCCGCCTCCTTGATACATAGTTTTAACATGTCTCTGTTTTCTTGTTCCTCACCCAAGATCTGGGTCACCCGCATGCGAAGGAACTCCCGTAACTCCGCATTCAAATCAATTCTTTCTGCCATTTTCTTAATGGATTTAAGTTAATAATTTTGCTAACTCCTCAATAATATCGGATCGTAAACCAATGTAATGTTTGCGAGCCGAAGAGGAGGAGTTGCGTCAACTTTATAAGTCACGTTTGTGACGCCATCGTTGTCAAGCCAACTCCGACGACAAAATTACTGCTAATCCGTTGAGAAATCGATAAAAATGGCAAAAATATGCATATTTTTAAATAAAAATTTGCATAATTATAAGAATTTATGTACCTTTGCGGCCAAAAATCGATGGCATCTATGACTAATTTGGATTTCAGCAAACCAATACCATTCTTTACCAGTAGATCCGGTAAGAATGGCGTGCAAACCATCATCGAAGACTCTTACGAAACAGTCTCCGAACAAACATTACGGCTATGGTATCAGGGATTGTGTTCTGAAGAAGAACTGCAACGGGTCTTACATGTATCTAACGCACAGGATTATATCTTACGGACCACTGTAGACACCATATCCGCAGACGCAAGATTATGCAGAGTTATCCAGAAACATCGAAGAGTCTTGGGTTCCAAGTGGTCCTTGGAGAAATATCTTTCTCCTATAACAGCAGGTTACCGATTTTATAAGAGGCACTTACCGGGTGAGATCCGCAATCAGGTAGATAGTGTTGGTACCGGGTGTATCCTATCCAATGATCTGAACGGTATTATTTTTGATTCTCAATATGGTCCTTGCTCAACTATCAGTTATTCTCTCAAATACGTTGTTGAGTTTGCGTCGTTGGCTCTAATGCCATCAGACATTCCTATGGATATCAAGACAGCGGCTATGCGGATTGCAGTTAGAACTGCCTTAGGAACAGAAGCATTGGATTTTGATTTGGATAAGAGGGGCATCATACCCCGTTCTATTAAGGAAGAGATCCATAAACCGTTTCCATACATCTGCGCCTTCATTGCCGGACATGAATATGGCCATTTCCTGAACGGAGATGTCACCCCGCAAAACCTTAATAAAACTTTTCACAACAGATCTCCCAAAGATAGAACTTCTTCATGGATAAGTGAGATCTACTATAGCTCACACGAGAAAGAATTAGCAGCTGACCTTTCTGCAATTAATCTACCACGTTTTAGCGATAAGGAGTATTCTTCGTACTATTTCTACGCTCAACTTTGGTTCTCTATGCTCGCAATTATTGAAGCAGCGGAAGACTATATTTTCCCGCCCATGAGAACACCATCGCATCCGTCAGCTAAGATTAGATACAAAAATATCTTGGAGAAAGCCAAGAAACCATATGATTTCAAAGAAAACAAGAAATTATATAGGGTCAGTATGCCGAATATGATTAATTATTGGTCCGATTTTATCATCAATGATGTTGGCCTTCATTTCGACTATTATGAGATGTATGGTTCCGCCTATCTCGCAGAACCAAACACCGAATGGAGAGGCAAAGAACTAATTGACAGAGTGGACTATTGAACTTGATGGTCTATTCAGTCACGTTTATATGTTTCGGCAAACTCGTCAGACATAATATATAAATGTCTATGCGCACGCGTGCACGCCACATATAGCTTATTCCGAGACGATGCAGCCAACTGCTGTAAGGTATTTGCTTTATAGTTTCTGAATGTAGTTTTATTGAGGATTACGCATACATCTTCAAAATCATCTAATCCTTTTGACGCGCCCCAATTCATTGCTCTAAATTCATATTTGTAGCTAGTTTGGTAAACTAATTTCATTATCCTTGGGTCTAACAATATAGCATCTGCTTCTTCTTGAGATTCAAGAACAACGATCTGCGAATCAGCTTCTTGATGAGAATCAATAGCAATTCCCATAGATTCGCTCACAAACGTACAAATCTGCTTTGTGCATCTAAAACTCTTAGCCAATGTAGTGGTATCTACTTGAATATGCGACCAGTTCAGTAAATATTTTGTATAATCATCATAGAGGCTGCCTCCTTTATTTCCATCTCGACTGGTTTCGAATGTATGCTGGAAGAAATCCCCTACTAGTAGTGCATCTATTCGAAGGGGAAACAGGTCATGGATAAAACCAAAGTCTTGACCGGCAAGATCCTGCACCTCATCAAAATAGAAATGATCGAAATACTTCTCTATCCGACGTCTAATTTCATCAAGATGAAAATCATGGCAATATTTCGCTATGCGATTATGATATAATAAGCCATCATGCGTCCTATAGAAAAACGGATTATCTGATTTTAAATACCGAATTTCTGGCCCTGGTTGTTTCCATGAGATACCGGTAGGCTTAAGTTCGTATTTTGAATATGGCAAGAAGCATATATTATACAGAAATACATAGTATGACATCAATGTGATATTAGACGGGAAATAACTAAATCGCCGAATGATTTTGCGCCTTATGTTTTCGACATTATTCGTTGTATATGTCACAATTAAAAAACGCTCATTCTCATTCAGGCTATTCACGAGATGCGTTGTTTTTCCTGCACCCGCAACTGCCAACATCAAGACATTAGCCATTGTATCGCATTAGAAATATATTGCGGAACTATGATTTGTTCTTCCGCTATCGACAGTCGATATGCCACCTCCGATTTGTTTGCCAACATATACTCTAACACAGTTCGAGTTCGTGTCGCTCCGGAGAAAAGTCTATCGCATACTGTTTCATTTACACTATATATGCTTGCTTCATAAGTGTATAATTCATTATTAGCCTCTGAGAATATACGTATGTTAGGATACTGTCCTGACGTGTAGTCTGCATAATTTTGTATGATATTGACATCATAGTCTCCATCATTATCCGTAACTACAGCGGTCTTGATACCTAATATTCTTGCTATTTCTAAATATCTTTTGAAGCACCTTCCATCTACAGCAATCACCGCTATACCAATCTCCTCTAATGATTGTCCTGATATGGATTTAACAAATTTATCCATCAATATATATTCGGCATCACCTTCTACGAGAAGTGCTTTCTTAGCCAAAACATATTGCAGCATGTTATTATCCGGTGCCTTCATAAAGAATTTAGCCGTCTCCTCGCTTATATCTCTCAGTTGCACGAATCTCTGTAAATCTCCGCTCAACATGGTACATTTACGCAAATCTAATCGAGTAGCTATCATGTCACTATGCGTACAGATAAATAGTTGCTTATTCGTAGTATTCTGAATCTGACGAATTAACTGCAGCATTTTAGCATAACTGAGATGATTCTCCGGTTCCTCAATCAATATAGCATCTACACTATCTCTCGCACTTTTGAGCGCCAATTCCATCTTGATAAAACACAATTGTCCCGTCCCCTTATTTTCGACAGGCACGCCATCGTATTGCAACGTGAGAGCAGTTTCGATATTATTAGAACTATTATCCTTTATGGAAAACTGGCATGCATTGGAGCCATTAGGCAAAAACGTTCTTAATGTGCCTTGCACAAACTGTTCCTTAGCTATATGATAATTATGTCTTAATTGCAACTGCTGTTCTTTTGTAGTTCGTGCACTATATAGGTCATGCACATACTCATCCATAGAATATTGATTTCCGATAGTTAAGGTATCTATCGTCATTGAAATATGCTTTCTGGTATGCCCGTTGTAAGTAGTACCACCAAATGTATGAAAATCAATCTTGTAAAACTCAAATGGGAATGTTGCATCTCGTGCTCGTAACGAATTAACAATAATTGAACTATAGCCTTCATCCGGTTCGCAGACCATAGCCAATCCTTCGCATTCTCTTCTCTGGGTGTTATTTGTGCCCGCCAACGAGATTTCTCCACTTTCAGCCAAGTACAATTCAACAATGATTTTAGGTAAGTTATTATAATTCCTATCGCTCGCCATGAATTCCCGCACTGCATCAGTGTTGAAAAGTCTATTCAACCCTATATCTTCTACCCTCCGATAGCTGCCTCGAGACACAAGATCAATAGCCTGTAAAAGTGTACTTTTTCCTGACTCATTATCGCCAATAAAAATATTGAGATTCTCGTTACAAGGGATTTCTATATACCGAAACCGCTTAAAGTTATGAAGAACAATTTTTTGTATGACTTTCATATACCGTTTATTTGGGATGAGTCTATTTATAATCTATCATCTACCATCTATCTGCTTTAGCAGCCTATCTATTCATCTATGCGTGATTTCGCAGTCAATCTATAATCTATAATCTATCTGCGTCAGCAGTCTATCTATTATCTATAATCTATCATCATCTGCTCCGCCCAATCTGGATGATTCTTCATCTCCAATCTCCAACCCTCACTTAATTTTTCATTTTACTTCTTCCATATACGCCACCATTTCCTCTTCATAAGCCCTCATGTCATTCACTTTCTCATCCAACTCTGGATGAACGAAAGGTTCTACACGAATAGTCAGTTTTCCGCATGGTGCGGTTTTCGCGGATATATCTTTTGCAGAAATATTCCATCGCAACGATATTTCATTCACTCCGTATGGTACCACTAAATAAAAAACATCAAGTGGGTATATATCTCCGGAATTCAACATTCCTATATTACACCGCGCTTTATTCTTGCTTGATATAGTATAATCCGGCCTATCCAACAGACTCTCTATTGCATATCCTGTTCGTTCTTTGTTTTTTTCTGCGATAATCACTCCCTGCGTCTCAATATGTACATATAGATTGAGATTCTCTAATGTGCTCATTCCGATATTATGCACAGCCAAATTAATAGGACATGCGCCATGATTAATAAACTCTTTAGATGTGTGTATAAACGGTTCGCTCGGACGCACTTTTACCTCTGATATATACCCCGTAGGAGATGCAAACACATCCATCAGTGAACTTCCTGCTATAGACATCCTCGCTTTAGCGGGCATCTCTGGTTGAGTAAGTTGTGAAGGCAAATAAACTCGTTTTTGGTAGATAGGCTTAATGGTTATCTCTCTACTATGCGTTGAACCATTGTCGAACAAGACTATACAATCATATACTTTTCCCTGATGCGCTCGTTCTTTATCAATCTCTTCTACCATTTTTTCAAACTGCGTTCTTAGATATGAAGATATATCTCCCTCCCCTAATGTTTTGATCGTATTATGATTGATATCAAAAGGCAACTGGTTTAATTCTTGCCCTTCTTCTAAAGATGCAAAAAATAGCATCCTACCCATTCCTTTATGTGCCAACGCATAACCACTCTCATACATGACATTTGGATTCGGAATTAGTTTCGCCTGTTTTATTCCTGTCTCTTCATCCTCTTCATTCGCCATTAGTATCGGTGTCACATCAGCTATGAATATATCGCAGTCACGTATTTTTTGCAATACCTCTTTGTCTATATTCTGCGTCCCGACTCGCCCATTGGTATCCTGCGTTATCTCTATAAGAATTCCCTCTTCTTGCAGTTGCTCTTTAGCCTTATCCAAAGCTTTTGCAATCCTGTTTCTCGCAGTTCGGTTTCCAGATTGCCAGGAATAAAACACCTTGTATGAGTCTTCTCCGTTTTCCATATATTATCAAATCTAAAATTTAAATTCTAAAATCTCATATTTCCAGCTCCGTCCATTACCGTTTGTTCTCATCAACATTCTTTCCTCCTCCACAATTCACTCTTATCTCTTCACTATTACTATTCATTATTAACTATTCACTATTCACTATTCACTATTCACTCTTCACTATTCACTATTCACTATTCACTATTCACTATTCACTCTTCACTATTCACTCTACACCTCTCTCCTACTCCCCTTCCATTTCCTTCTCAAAGCGTTCTTTAAAAGCCTCAAAAAATGGGATATTTGTCTTACATCCGTACATATTAAAAGACCACAGGAATTTCATTTCATCAATCGGTTTGTAATCTATAATTATCTGCCCCATTATGTTTATCATCTCCATTGCAAACATCTCAAAAAGACCAATACTCATATCCAAAGTAGCTATTGTGTTTTCCGTATAAGTAGGCTGGACATAGAACCTTTTATGAATCTCATCATCAAATTTGTAACCTAATAAATCTAAAGAATTTACATTCGCATTATGTGCAACTTGACTCCATAGACCATAATATTCCTTCATCAATGGAACATATTTAATTTGAGGAACTTTCTTGTCAAGTTTTTCTAATTCACTAACATCTATCTCTTCCATACGTGCAATTAGTTCTAACTGCTTCCTCATCAACGTAGCCGCTTCTATTATTTCACTATAGATGATCAACTCATTAACGACATAATGGGTACGCATGAAGGATACTACAAGCAACAATTTATATTGTAGCTTTTCATCTGCGATTTCGTTGCCATCCAATTTCTCTGTAATCATTGTAAAAAAATCCGTCATTTTATTTACAATGTTTTCATATTCCGGATAATCCACCTTCAGGCACTTTTCCGAATCAGCTCTTGCATCTAACAATTTTTCTTTGTATGTTGACATCGTATAATCCTATCTCCTATCTACTATCTCCTATCTACTATCGGCCGCAGGCCGTCCTATCTCCTATTTCCTATCTACTATAGGCGTCAGCCATCCTACCCCATATTCCCTTTCGCCGTTCTTATACTTGCTGCCAGTATCTTGTATAATTCCCCGACATCATTTGTCAATTCAGAATACTTATCTTTTGACATCAATTCTGATCTGTATATCACTTCTATCCAATACTTCGTTTCATTGGCTTCTTTTAGTGCGATACCAAGTTTATGTATCATATCAGCCTTGCTTTCTGCATCACATGCCTCACTATAATTCGCACCAATACTTGTTCCACTCCTTTGTATCTGATCTGCGTTGTTATACTCATGTTGTTTCTCGCATAAGTATTTCTTCAATTTATTTATCTTCACCGAGAACGTGATACACTTCTCCAGTACATCATTTCTATTCATATAATTTACTCTTTATGACAATCCTATTTCCTATCTACTATCTACTATCTACTATCTACTATAGCAGCTTGCTGCTCCCTATCTCCTATCGGCCGCAGGCCATCCTATCTACTATCTCCTATTTACTATAACAGCTTGCTGCTCCCTATCTCATATCTCCTATCGGCCATCAGGCCGCCCCTACTTCCTCATCATCGTCCTCTCTACCCCATGCAACACATCTCCTACCATCTTATGCCATGCATATTTAGGCGCATAAGTTCTCACTAACCGGCTATTAACCATGCGGGATTGGAAGGTTATCCATTTTCGTTTTAGATACGATACGTTTGCGGCCTTCGATGTCTCATGCTCTCTTCCCGAACTTTCCCTCATAATGCGTTCAAACAGTAACTCCGCACGTTCTTTGCATGCATCCGTATAAAACGGACATTCTTCTTCGGGTACACCAAGGTAGTTCGCAATAATATACATGAACAACTGCCATACTTCCATTAGATGAAGTTTCGTCAGCGTCTCTCGCAATCGCGCCCTGTCTATCACATCGCGTTTGGTATGAAGCAATACCGCCACATCGCATAACTGCTTCATATTCATACCCGATCCTTCAAAATGATGCCATGCATGCAGGAAGGTAAAGAACACATTGAATGTCTCTTCCGGGGTTGTGATAGATACCCCCTCATAGTCGAACGAAGGCCCGTTTGGAGTCAGATATATTTTCTCCAAATGCTCATAGTATCGCCTATCGCACGGATGCGCAAAGCCCATGCTTATACGATGGGTCTCTATAGCTGTACCCGGAAAATCAAAGTTATAATGCTTGCAGCCTTCTACCGGTTTTTCTCCGTATATAGAGTCCGGAAATGTCTTTCTTAATATGTCACATGCTTTAATAAAATTCTCTTGCCCCACATATAGATCAATATCGCCCCATTGACGCAAATGCGGTTGGGGATAATATTGTGCCAATCCGGCTCCTTTTAATAGAACAGGATGAATATCTGATTGTTCCAAAGCCTTCCATGCCTGCGTCAAAAGAGGAGCCATCTTTTGTTGCTGCATCATAGTGGAAACACACTGCTGCTTCATCTGCATGCGCAACTCTGCCGGTATCTCTACCTCCTGCATCTTCAGCAATTGGTCATACACCAACGGACCAGTCCCTTGAAATGCCGACAAACGAATAACTTCGTTAACTCCTTCACTCGTTAAGCCTTCACTCGTTAATTCGTTACCACCCCACAAGGCAGCTTTTAGCAATTCCAAATATTTTTTCTTCACGCTATCCATCAATCATCTATCATCTATCCATCTATCATCTATCGGCCGCAGGCCGTCCTATCTCCTATTTCCTATTTCCTATCTCCTATCGGCCGCAGGCCGTCCTATCTCCTATCTCCTATCTCCTATCTCCTATCGGCCACAGGCCGTCCTACCCCAAAATTCTCCGTTTGAGTTTGATCAATTTCGTCCGCCATTTCGGGCTGAAGAACTTTAATAGTTTGGCTTTCCAACCCGTATTTACCGCCCAACTACTCTCCCCCTTGTGCTCGCAGTACGTCTCCTCCGTCCGCACATCCTCCCCCGTTGTCAGCACCGGACAGAAATAATGCACCGGGAAAACATGCAAAAAGAATGTCCGTTCATTCGTTAACTCGCTCATTCCTTCACTCGTTACAAAGAAGTCCTTCTCAACACCATCCGCGACAAATCCTTGCGACTCGAGACGATCGGTGAAATACCCGGTATTCGGAGTCATATCTAAACTCCCATCTTCTTTGATAAACGTACGGTCATTATACGTACCAAGCATATCTCTTACCCATGCGCCATGCGGCTCGGAGGCTATCACTCCCTGCATCACCGGCTGCCGCTTTGATCCCTCATATCCGGCAAAAGCAGAATACTTGTCCATTAACTCATCAAACGGCCGATACACCTCAAAATCCACATCCATGTACAAACCTCCATACCGCTCCAATGCCCATAACCGCACATAGTCCGACACAAAAGCGAACTTCCGTGACTCGTATGCCTGCCGGACATAAAGCGGAGCCGAATCAACATCGAAATTCGTCTCATCCCAACGGATGAATTGCCAGAAAGGCATATGTTTCTTCCACGAAGCGATACATTGCTCTGCCAACAGCGGCAACGGTGCTTGACCGAACCAACAATAATGTAATATTTTAGGAATCATACGGCAAAAACATCAATACAATTTCTTTAAAATATAATCGATTGTGTGGACGATAAACTTCCCAGAGTATTTATTAGTCTTTCTAAGATACCAATGCATCATCACATCTACTATTCCACGTGGATCTTTTAAATTATTTTCTTGTAAAAATTCTCTGTCCCAGATATCTAACTTACGAAAAAACTGTGCTCCATATACTTGTATATTATGCATTACGCTTTCAGTGTAATGTTTCCCGACGTCATTTAGATTTAGTTCAGATAAAATATTTAAGCCGCATTTATCGTAATATCCATATACATCATTTGGCACATCATAATATACTTCCTCTAATATTGGATGATACATACGATAAAAGCTTACGCCACTATATTTTTCCATTTTTGCAGATTGTGATACTTGATAGAATCTCTCTTTGTTATGCTGACGTTTTAGATTCACACGCGCAAAATGGATAAAAGAGACATCTTTAATTACATACTCGTGCTTTACATTATTAGGCCACGGTAGCCTCCACTCATGAATGAAATTATCCGGAAACTCGCCATTTAACAAATCCTCATCCAGATGTGCAGCCCAGTAGTATGGCTGCCAAGTGGAATATTTTGTAACATCAGAAGAAAGATTCATCCACCGAAATTCGAACACATCTCCAGGCTCGGAGTTCATGATTGTTCTCCATCCTTCAGTTTCTGGGAAATTACCGGAAAGGAATTCATCCGCATCTAATGTAAAAAGTATCTTGTCGCCCTCAATCTTTTTAGCCTCTTCAAACAACAATCGACGCGTTGCTGCTTGATGCATCTCTTTACGAGGATTATCAATCACTATCAATTTGCATTTCCGACCATGCAAATTGATATGCTCCACTTTAGAGAATTGCTCATATAGATTTCTACTACCATCCGTGCTCATCTGATCTGCGATGATAATATAATCCGCCCAAAGCGAGGTGGCCTTCATGAAAGCCGGCAATATCCATGCCTCATTAAAGACCGGAGTCATTACGATGTGAATGGGTTGGGTCATCTTTTTCATATTTATAGAAAAATATTCATTAATTTTTCATATTCTTTCCAAAGCAAAGGAAATTGAGTATTTTGCTTTGCGCAAGGATAAACTCCAAACCGAGGCATATGCCACAAACAATTATGGCAGCCAAGATACCATAAACAAGTTGTACTCCTATAGCCGGAATACTTGTTACCGCATGTTCTGTCAAATATATCCAAAAATCTGCTATTGGGGGTATTCCCAACAAGAAATAGAAGTGTATCACATATATAGCCAATGAATGCTTCCCCATATAACCTAATGCATTATTGACGATTGAGAACATCCCGGTGGAATGAGTCATGTTAACAATCTGCACGCCTAATACATACAATGTCAAAATAGCAGAAAAAGCAATGATATATGGCATAATATATACAGCCCAGGAAGTATCAAACCATTTCCAATAATAAAGTCCATATGAAACGACAAATACCAAGAGTGAAATAGCATATAGCCAATCTTTTTCAAGCCATTTTCTGTTCCATCCTCGAGCCGAGAAAAACACCCCAAAGCAAAAATACGGGTAATAACCACCTATGGATCGAAGACAAAGATGCTCGTATAGGGGCGTGCCTTTCATCGTGTGAGCAAAAACCATTAATGTGCCAAAGAGAACAAAATGAGCAACTGCTTCTACAACAAAATGCCAATGCAATCTTTGTGATATGAAGCGAACACATACAAATAGTACAAATATCACAAACAGCACCTTAAGGAACCACTCAATATACCAGCCTCCCATAATGAAATGTTTGACGATCATCCATGTAACACCCGGCAGGAGGATCGTTTGCATTTTGCGAAGAATATTTCGTCCCAATGCAGACCAAGAGGGGTCTTCAGTTTGTTTTTTCCAACCAACGAGGAATCCACTAAGGAAGAATAGTAGTGGCATGTGAAAAGAACTAATCCACTGTTGCACTAATCCGGTGTTTCCATTAGCAAGTAACTGACTTGGGGCTAGGTGGAATGTACACCATTGAAGTTCATGTCCCATAACAACAAGGAAGATGGCTAATCCTTTTAGCCAATCTATAGACTTATCACGTTGTATGGCTTGATTGATCGTTTCCATATTTCTATATTATCACCAAAATATTTCACTACTTTCATCCAAATATCCATGCCTCATTAAAGACCAGCGGAAGAATAATCAATAATGGTTTACTGTTATTCATATATATTTATTTCAAATAGTACGCTATCGGAACGCTTTCACTTTATTCCTAATAATTTCAAACTTGCTTTCGGAGTTCCGTACGTCTCCCAGTATTCTCTCGCGCCCTTTTCTAATTTATGGCGGTAGTCCGGATGAGTTAAAATATACTCTACTGCTTCGCGCATAGATTCTTCACTATTCTCCACAAAGTGGATATTCACTCCATGCTCCAAAGGGTGCGGCAAGTCATTACTGAGTTTAGTTGATACAATACATTTTCCTAATGCCAAATACTCGCCTAACTTCCACCCGTGACAATCCCAGAATGCCGGTGTATTAAACACCAACGCACTGCGCTTTGTCTTCTCTATCCACGATGCAAATGGCTCTTTTTGATCCGTTGCGACGTTGTTTGGTATTGATTTATGCGCCCCCCCGTGACTTAGAAGTCCACCTTCGAATTTGCAGGTCGGTATTGATTTACACGCTTCTATAAAGTAGGCTCTACGTAAATTTACACCTTCATCATTCTTGTTCCATTCATCACTATACCATAATGTGCACAAGAAGAATACATAATTATCTTTAGATACAATATGATTATCATACGCAGATAATGGCAAACGATTCTTCCATGTCTTGTATGCTCGCCCGAAATAACGCTTTATATTTGGGAACAGCCTTACTTCATTATCTTGTAGGACCTTATTCCATTCGGTCCGATGAGTAACTAATCCGGGGGCTTTACACAGATTGCAAAAGGAAGTATACATCATCCCAATCAAGGAGGTGTCTCTAACTCCGAATGAAGGAACTAATGAAACTAACTTAGGATATTTCTCTTGCGGATAATGAGCAAAGTTTGCGTTTACTGATCCATAAACATCGCACCATTCATAGTCTTGTTCAAGAATTCTATATGAATCGCTTAGATGGAGGTAGTATTTCGTTTGTTTACCTTCAACTTCTATGATAAATCGCATATCATTCCATAGCATTCCAAGTTTTTTGAATGGATTGAGACTATAATGCAAATTATTCTTGCACACTCGTTTCAACTCTTCCATATAAAAAGAGCCATACGAATAACTACTTCTCGGATCAACTATTATTTTCATCTGTTCTTAATATGCAATATCTCTACTGCTAATCGCGGAGAGAAGTTGATTAATTTCGCTTTGGGTAATTGGGATTGGAGTGGATATATATTCATCACTTTCAATTGTTCCAAATAAGCCTTCCGTTCACTATAGAAATCCACACTCAATATACCAATGACGCTAATGACTGTATCCGCAATCATGCGGTTGAACCATGCGTTGTTTAATCCTTTGTCTTGCAATTCCTTCGCCTGCCGCTGCATTTCGCTAATTAAACGCATTTTGTCATCGAGGACTTTCTGTTGTTTGCTCCGATTAACCGCCTTAGTAATACTCCCCTCTCGCTGGAAGTAGTTATAAACAACCGTATTCGTACTGGCTACACGGTGGGCTCTTACTAACATCCTCGGGGTCCAATCGGTGTCTTCGAAATAGATTCCTTCCGTGAACAAACATCTATCATCTATACATCTATCGTCTATGATTAAGTTCCGCTTTATCAAGAATACCCATGCATAACATTGCGTGTTCATTCGTTTATTCAAGAATGTCACACCATCGGTAACCTCTTCGGAATAATCGTTTCCCTTGAACGAATCAGACTTATATGGATTGTAAGCCTCATATTGCGGATTCACATATTGTAATCTATAACGCAGTACATCCAAATTATCACGTTCTACTTGAGCTATTAAACCGGATAATACGTTAGGTTCTATGTAGTCGTCTGAATCAACAAACATGATATACTTTCCTTGCGCTACCTCAATACCTGAATTTCGCGCAGCGCTTAGTCCACCATTCTCCTGATGGATTACCTTTATAACGACTGAACGAGTTAACGAATTAACGAATGAAGGAGAGGTATACTCATCGCAGATAGCACCGCTGTTGTCGGTACTTCCGTCATCAACGAGGATGATTTCGTAATCCGAAATGTCCTGAGCGAGAAGCGAATCTACACATTTGCGCAGATACTGCTCCACATTATATATCGGAACGATGATGCTAAGTTTCATTTTAATAACGTTTAACGATTAACGACTGAACGTTGAAGGCACTTATTCCGCATTACAGATAACATCGCTGCTATGCGACTGATTTGTAGGCATATTGTGTCCAACTCATTTTGAGTAATACACCCTAAATCATGAGCAATATCCATTTGACAATCAACTTCCATTAACGAGCCAAAAGCGATCTCGATAAAATGAGCTTGATCTTTCATTGAGGTACGCCCACTTCCTTCAGCCACATTTGATGGTATGGATATTACTGCGCGGCGAAGCTGATCACATAGCGCATACTGCTCTTCCTTGGGAAATTGTTTGAGCAACTTATATACCATCATTACAAGAATCTTGGCTTCCTTGTATACATCTAGGTTTTTATAACTATATTTTGCCTCGTTCATATCTTCACTCGTTCACTCGTTCAACCTTCATTCGTTCAACCTTCATTAGTTCGTTACCCTCGCAGAACATGCCATTTCTCGAGTTTAAACAGAACCCGTTCCATAAAATAAACAACTCCCCAGAGATGATGCGTCTTTAGTCTTTGATATTGCGTTATGGGGAAGGAGAACATATCGTAATCATGCAGAATAGCCGGAGGAAGGATGGACTCCAGGTACTCGCGGCGCTCGCGCTTGATGATATCCGCGTTCTTGCCACTACTCTCACTCACGCCGTTCATATCAAAGATGGTTACATCAATATTGGTATATACCGGTTTCTCTCCGCCAAGCACAATAGCCCGCACGTACCATTCCCAATCGGAACAAATCTTCATATCCTCGTTATAAAGGCCATATTTCTCGAATAAATCACGGCGGATATAGGCGCAATCGTGATTTAACGTACCCTTATAGAAATACAAAAATGACTCCGGAGTGTACATATCGCCACCACAGGTATCACGATTGATGATCGTTTTGCCGTCGTATGATTTGAGCATGTTGCCATACAAAATCGGGATGCCGATTTTGTCGTTTAACGTTGAACGAGTGAACGAATGAAGGGCAGCCATCATCCGCTCGGTGACATCGGGAGCGGCGAGGAGATCACCACTATTCAGGATTTGGATGTAGTCGCAATCGGATTGCGACGGTGTATGGTGTACGGTGTATGGTGTATGGTCACGTTCGGATGTGTGATTATCGTTGACGACACGGCGTCCGAGGGCTATCTCAATGCCATGATTCATAGCGTTGTAGATGCCATTGTCTTTCTCCGAAAGCCAAATGAGGTGTATGGTGTATGGTGTATGGTGTATGGTTTCTTCGTACTCACGGATGATATCAACCGAACCATCCGTCGAACCACCATCGACGATGATATGCTCGATGTTGCGATAGGTTTGTGCGGCTACAGAAGCAAGGGTCTTACGCAAGCCTTCGGCGTTGTTGTAGTTTATGGTTATGATGCTTAATTTCATTACTTTATTGATAATTGCTAAATGGTGAGCGCGCTTCGCGCTAATGGTGTGATGATATTGCTTATTGATTAATGGTGAGCGCGCTACGCGCTAATGGTGGACTCATTTTCACCATTCGCACCATTTTATCATTTCCTAAGTCTTTTCTTGACAGTTATGATACTTGCAGTATGCATTCGCATTATTTCTTCTGCGTCAGCATATAGACTATTATAAAGTTTTTCATCAATATAGTCTGTAGCCTTCAATAATTCTAACCAATATAATGTTTCATTGCATTCTTTTTGTGCGATGGCCAATTTATGTACAAAGTCCACCTCGCTTTCCGCTGCAATTGCTTCACGATGGTTGGCTCCGATAGCAGTGCCCGAACGCTGAATCTGATCGGCTATGTTATACTCATGCTTCTGCTCGTTGAGATAGTTCTTAAGTTTAACTATCCTAATAGCGAAAGCCATGAATTTTTCTTTATATAGTTGATCTTTTGAGTTCACTTTTTTATTGATTATTGATTTTTAAAGATTGAAGATTGGAGATTGGAAATTTTGCGTTCATTCGCTAACTCCACAATTCCTTCATTCGTTAACTCCCACTCTTCCGAAGCGTACAGCGACTCGATCGCCCTGCAATTCATCCGATAGACTTCCTCGTCTATGGCATAGGATAATATGATAACAGATAATTTCATTATCGTTTATTAGAGATTGGCATTACTTCACTCCATCTGGATTTTCTGTTTTCTCAGCCGACTCTGTTGGGGCGGCAACTCCAAATAATCCTAAATACTCCTTGTCTGTAGTGCATTTATCAATTGCATCTACTAATACATTAGAGTTTAGTTTTTCTTGAAATATATTTTTTAACTCTATCAAATTACGATAACCAGAGTGGTTTAATGCCTTAAGATAATCTGCTAATAATAAAACCTTATCAAATTGAACTTTGTCTTCGCTCAATGCCAAACAAAAATCTTCTGTTGATTTTATGATATCGCGTTTAAAGGCACATTGCATACTTCGCTTATAATCCTTAACAACATCAGGTCTCAACTCTTCATCCAATATGGCTTCTCGCAGATAATGTTGAAAAAAGATAATAATATATTGCTGTCTGAAACTCGGCTCGACAACTCTATTTTGATCAATTTCTGGGCCAAGAGACTTTAGCTTTATATATGCTTTCTTTAAGATTACAAATCCTTCGCCACTTAAAGTACGGGTCATAAGTAAACTGGACAAATTTGAAATATCTAGAGGCTCTTCTTCTAAACGGCGCAATAGTGTCATCGTTTCTTCCTTTCTCAAATCCTCATAAAGGCCACCGATGTTAGTATGAATTTTTCTATCTGTTTCTTCTACAGTATTCGCCAGATTAATAATCTTTTGCTCTTTCTCGGCAATATTATCGCTCATCTTACTAACTTTCCTATGGAGCAATGAAATATACCATCCTAAAAATACACCCACCACTCCAAACACTATTGTAAAAGCCACGAGCATCGTATTTACTGCACTGATTTCATTGGCAATTGTAGAATTTGAAACATCTATTATACGCCTAACAGCATCAATATTATCATTGATGTTCCTTAAATGCTGTATTGTATCTCCTTGCATACCTATATCCAGTAATAATAACATAATTCTCATCTACGATTATATATTAATTCTATGTATGGGTTTCGTTTTTTCTCCATAGTCGTGTCCTATCCCTTACTCCCCCCTGCCGATTTTTCCGTTATAGAACATAGTAGATATCATGATTCAACATCCTTTCTATGTTCTCTTAATTCACTGAACCTTGAGAATTTTTATTAACTTGAGCGCACCATATCCTACCAGGACTGCAATAGCAAAACTAAGAAACGTTCCTATTAGCACATACTCTGTCAACTTTAACTCCCCACTTTGTTGCAAGTCTCCGAAGCGGAAAATAGATTTCGCGGCTAACAAAAAGCCAATCCCTTCTGGATAACCGACGAAAATGAATGTCAAAAGCAGTACACGTTCCAGTTTGCCGATAAATTCTCCTCCTCGCGGGAGAGAGGGAGGTGTTTGATTGTTACCACCCCCATCCTTATTATCTACCTTATTATCTACCTTATTATCTACCTTATTATCTACCTTATTAGCTACCTTATTATCCTCTTCTTCCTTATTATTCCATTGATTATAAAATTTGCTTATAAAGATAGACGTTGGACTAGTCATTAGTATGTATGCCAAAAGCATTACCAAGTACTTAATCTCAATCAGAAAACATTGAGCTGTATCAACAAATATAAAAGATAATGCGATAATTACTGCCACATGAGCCAATTGATCAAACACAAAAGGCCACACATCGTCCTCTTTACACAACCAAGACTTCAACACATCGATTAATAAATGCGAACAGAAGATGACAACTGGGATAATCCAATTAGTCCAATCCATCACCAAAATATATGCAAAAATGGCTTGAATCAACGCATGTAGCATCTGAGCCCACCACCCTTTCAATTTCGATAAATCTTGTTTTGTATTACAAAGATCTTTCCATTGTAACACAAAATCTCCCAGCACATGCGCTAATAGCAATTTAATAAGTAATATATAGTTCATTTTCTTAAATAATTTGATAAAACATACTCTATTCTCTTTAGTACTAAGTCTATAATGGCAACTCTAGTTGCGCGATAAGCTTGACTAACAGCCTGTTTAGACATTCCTAATAAATGTCCAATTTTCTCCATTGTTAACTCTGGATTAAGCAAATGCGCAAAGATGGTACGACTACGAGCACACGTTACATCGCTTAGCAACTCATCCAATATAGATTCATACACAGCCAATTCGCCATTGACCAGTTCATTAGAAGTTACCATAACTAAGCGCTTTTTCCCCAAGTGGTCAAAGGCTCTGCCCGATAAGACAAATGCCTCTCCATCCGATTTTCCGATTGTATCTGCCATATAGCTCACATTCCCGATTCCCACGGAAACCCGCGCATCTAATTTGCTCATATTTGCCATGCAGCTATTACGCATCAACCCAATACGTATTAACACGGCCACAAAAGGAGCTTTTTCATAATTATCTACGACAATTTGGAAACTATCTCCCCTGTACATTTCCAAATGTAAGGGAGTTATCCCTCGCATAGAATCTGCAATCTCATTCAAAATCTCAGGCAAGGCATTTCTAACCTCAGCATCCATTTGGGTCGATCCAACAACATCAGCAGTAATAATTCCTTTCATATATCTATTGAGCTTTTCATATGCGTCAAGTCATTTCGCTTGACTTTTTAATTGTCAAGCTATTTCACTTGACTTTCCCATTGTCAAGTTCCTTCACTTGACATACCCTTGGGATTCAACTAACAATTTTGCGCTGCAAAATTACAAAAAAAATCCCATATATGCAAGCATATAGGGATTATTTTACATTTTTTCTTTATTTTGGGCTAAATTCGTGCGACAGCGTCGCACTTTTCTGTGAACTTTTCTGGGTAGTTTTCTCAGTAGTTGGTGTCTTGTTTCTCGCCGATTTATCGCCGATTCGAGTATTTGTCGCCGATTGATTTTGGGCGGGCAAGTAGGCAATTTCAACTGGTTTCAAATTGTAACCGTTATGTTTAGCACATCATTATTTCACCTTCACTTTCTCTTCATCCACGAAAGTTGGATAGCAATAATTTAACGAGAAGGTAGGCTTTCATTTTGTTCAGTTTTATCATTCGAGTGGACAAAATCACTTCTTTTTGTCCATCGATTTATAATTTTAGACGTTAGTGCGTTTCATTCTCTACACGTTAAACATTCATTCATTACGCCATATACATCATACATCATACACTATACACTATATACCGTACACTAACATAAGCGCAAGCCCTCGGCGTTGTTATAGATTGCAATATCGGTAGTTTCATACTAACGACTTATATAAAGCTACATATTGATCAGAAACCACATTTACCGCAAAACGTCTGACTGCAGATTCTCTAGCCGCCTCTCCTAACACATTATTTTCATTATGTGCCAAACACCACTCTATTCCATTTGCTAAATCTTTCGATGAATAGGGTTCGGCTAAATACCCACAACCTTCTTCCACAACATCTTGGATGCCGGTACAACGGAATGCAACTACTGGAGTTCCACAGGACATAGCTTCACTTGCTGTTTGTCCAAAAACCTCACTATACGATGGTACAACCATCACATTAGCCACATTATAAAGTGCTGTTAAAACAGATGAATCATGGATATAGCCAACAAAGGTGACATCAATGTTTTGAAACTTCATGGGCAGTTCTTGCGCATTGGCTCCAAAGACCACGAGGTGCGCATTAAAACCTTGTGCATCAAGGATTTGCAGCGCGGATAAAAGGCTTGCAAAGCCTTTTATCCTGTCGTTCGCAGCATTCATCGCTCCGAACAGGATCAAAGGCTTTGCAAGCCCTTTCTCCTGCGTCGCCTCGCGCAAAACGCGGCTAACCACCGTGTTTTGCTGACGCTCGGCGATAGTTAGTATCTCTGTATCCGATAGCGGACGGAATAAATCCGTGTCCAGACAATTAGGAATCACATGCACAGGGAAACAGCCAAGCAAGGCGCTTTTCTTGGCACTATCGCCTAACCAACGGCTCGGCGTAACTATATGGAGATCCAAATCCTTATAGGCTTCAAGTTTCTTCTCAAATATCTCATAGGCGAGATCTTGCTCTTTCTTAGAGCCCAACATCGGACAAGCGCCACAATGGGTTTGGTATCGCTCACAATCAATGAAATAATGGCACACGCCACAGAAAGGCCAAGAATCATGCAGCGTCCAAACGATAGGTTTATGGATTTTCGCTAATTCGCGAATGTCCAGGAAGCGATTATTGATCCAATGCAGATGCACAATATCGTAATCCAGTTTCTGCAACGCACCATGAATATCAGTATGCCGCAAATCGGACATAAAGACATTCTGCTTGGTGCGCCTGTACGGATGCCACTTGAACATGTGGTATCTATTCTTGAATTTTTGAATTACCCATTTGAAAATATCAAGCAGCCAATTAGATGATGGAGCATATGTGCTTAACGAAATAACATCCGATGATTTGGAGTATTTATCCTTCACGAACATCTGCACCTCGACTCCACTCTGCTGTACACCACGCATAATACGCATCGCTGCTCGCGCTGCGCCACCAGAAATGTCGTTGGTGTTTACAAAAAGTACCTTCATGCCATTAATCACTAATTGCTCTTTTATTCTTTAACAAGTGCTTAATAAACGACAATGTATCAATCAGCCATCCCCGAGATTTACGTTTTGCAAAACAGTTTGCATCCATTTCCGTATCGACTTTTGTATTTTTCGGGTGAATTAATGGCAAAATCGGAAAGACCGATTTATCTCCACGGCCATCGTTCCATGTAGTATGCGTGCCTTCGGGGTCAAAACCTATGTTGGAGATGAGGTTTACTGCTGGATGAATCGTCAACGCATTATTCCGAAATAAATGTATCTGCATCTGGTAGTCCCAATAACTTTTCTTTGATCTATCTGCCTGTATGGCTTTTACAATAAAAAACCACCAGTTGGCTTCCGCTCTGTTTTTTGTCAAATGTAGCACTTGTTTGCGGAACTTCCATGCATTCAAATCATGCAGGTCCAAATCAAACCCTTGCCATGTGCTACGCCATGCGGCCCATGCACCGGTAACCATGTAATGACTAAAGCCATACGAGCCTGCACATTTCCAACGGTCATGATAGAGTGTGGAATTGATAAATTGAACTTGCGGATTATCTTTGTAACGATTTAATAATTCCTCACAATAACCAAAGAAATCCGGATGCGGAAGACAGTCATCTTCCATAATTATACCTTGCTCAACGTTGTCAAAGAACCATGTGATACCTGCTTGCGGACCGGGACCACAGCCGAGATTCTTCGATTGATAGAGTGTATGCAAGTTACATGGCCAATCAACCAACTCTTTCACTACCTCGCGTACTTCTTGCACTTTGATGCGATCATTTTCGTTTCCTTCTCGCGCGCCGTCTTGGCATACATAGAGTGATTGAGGTTCTTGTTTCAGAATCTCTGTTAGTACTCGCCTCGTATGCTCAGGGCGATTGAAGGTGATTAATAATATTGGGGTTTTGAACATATTTAACTATGTTTAATATTTTGTTTAATGATTCTTGCAGGATTACCTCCCACTAACGAATAGGGAGGGACACTCTTAGTAACTACACTCCCAGCAGCAACAATAGTTCCTTCTCCGACTATCACTCCTTTCAAAATTATCACATTCGCTCCAATCCAGACATTATCTTCAATCATTATGGGAAGTGTTTGCGGCTTGGGATTCCCTTTATCGTCATAAGTGGTATGATAGTCCGAATCTTGTATTAGCACATTGTATGCAATGGATACGTTATTTCCTATTGTTATTCGTTCACGGCATCGAATTTCACTATCATGGTTTATATAACTCTTATCTCCTATTTCAACAACAGCATTAGGTAAACACTCTATCTTCACGGCTTCGAATGTTTGAATATGTCCTTTGCATACTAGTCGGCTATTTTCGTGCAGTATCAAGCGGGACGGACGAACATCTTTAAACGGATCTTCCATCATATTGAACTCCAAGATAGCCTTTGGTAGCATCTCTATCTTTGCCGTTTTATCCACATGTATCTGCGACCGGTTGCAGATATGCAACTGCGCACTCCTATCGTGCGGCTGCATCTTGTATAACCGCCATGTTTGCCACACGTCCACCATCCGGCACAAATTCCATAATTTCCGTAACTTATTCATCATAGACGCAATCCATCTAATAATTCTCGGTGTATGCCGCCATCATATCTATAATTCTTATTCCCATCCATATAAACCGGAACTAATCCTACCCTTCTTAATATAGCATCAGTTTCTTTGGTATATCTGCCGCATGGGTAGGCATAAAAAGGAATATTATTCTTAAATTGCATAAAATAATCCTTGCTTTTAATCGTAGCATCCATAAAATCCACAGTCTCCACATCCGCTGCCAATGTATGATTCCAGCCATGAGATGCAATGGTGATATTTGGATATGATAACAGTAAAGCATCTAAATCTTCAGCCGATAATAATCCGTTCATCCCATTCTCTCTCGTCTCTTCGCCTCTCAAATAGGCCGGATTCACAAATAACGTAATTGGTATTTGCTGCTCTGCTAACCATGAAAGAATATTCTTCAGTGATGCCCATCCGTCATCCGCTGTTAAGACGGCATATTTTTCCGTTCTATAAATATCATGTTTTAGTTTTTGGATTGCTTCCTCTAAAGAAATAAATTCATATTGCTCTTTCAACCGTAGGATATTCCTCTCAAATTGTTCAATCTGCGTCCAATCACTCGGATACATGGTACTTGCATCAAATGTATTACTAACTTGATGAAAACAGAACACGCGGATTGGTTGCAAACGCAACTTCGTACATTTCTGTTTTATCTTATGATATAAATCTAAAATCATAAATTCCAAAATACAAATGATAAATCCTACGTGATATTATCTCCATCCCCTGATTGCATTATTTTAGATGAATCATACACGAACCCATGTGGATAAGAGAATGATTTCTTATATTTACTGGTTCGGGTATATATCTTATAGGTCTGAAAAAAATGCAACAAATGCTCATCGGTTGTGATAACATGTGGCTTGTTGAATTTCAAAATATGCTCCGCAATAGATAAAAACACCTTCTTTTCTTGCTCCGAATCATAGTATATATAACTTACATCCACACTTTTTTCAGATACGTTCAGTATGTAGAAACCTATCAATTGCTCATTGTTATACACTTCTACTCCAAACATTCGAAAGGCTGCTCTTGTAGATGTAAACTCCGAGTCTTTAACCACTCTTTTAATCAAAGGCGATTCTTGCATCAATGGATATGTTAAAATCCAATTGAATATCTCTTTCGGACGGAGGAATACACTGTTGGTACTATGTTCGCGGACAAACTCATATACCTTATCATCCAAATAAGTTGTGTATTTTAATGTAAAAGTTGCATTGGCAATCTCTTGCAATAAGCGTTTCTTCTGATTAGTACAAATATAAGTGATTTTTTCTAATAGTTTTGCGCCTATTGCTTTTAATCCCTTACCGGATATAGCTTTACCCGACAAGATATATTGCGGTACGTACTCCACATTCAATCCACAGAACTTCAAATTAGCCACTGAAGCAGCCGCAGCATTTAAATCGAAATAGTGCTCACCATACAATTCGCAGAACTGTCCTATCACAATAGCTGCATAACCTCGCCCTTCATATTTCGGAGCACAATAGAGTGTGGTGTTCCAATAGATGCGCTGTCCATCTTGTTCGTCAGGGAAAAGATGGGTATAAGCTGCTATCTCGTCATTTACAAATAATGCCGATACCACATACAAATCGTCTGTTGCGTAAGGGTTATGAATTATTGACCATGCACGCGTACGAGATATTATCTTATCGGATAGTAACTCTACAGGCTTATTATGAAAGAAATAATCTTTCAGATCTGCCACCGAATATAGTTTTAAATCAATATTCTCGTTCATACCTTTGCTACTATTTCAATAAATCCAACTTCCGAATGGAACATATAGCAAATCTCACGATTGTTCATCGCTACTGACGGAACCGGCATAAAGAGAGGTTTGAATCCTTCTTCATATAAATCCTCCACGGCTTGCATGACATTATCCACCACATAGCATATATGATACGGAGCAACACCATTATTTTGCAAGATGTTATCCACAGGAGAGGGACCATCCAATGGAGAAACCAGTTCAATAGTCGTCATACCAGGTTTTGTGAGAAATGCAATCTTCGTATGTTGCACTTCCTCATTGAAAATCTCGGATAATGTCCACCCGGCAGCCACGTAATGCGCCGCTGTTTTCTTGATGTCACGCACAGCGTAACCGATATGATCTATGGTCCTTAAGTTATGCATTCGCGAGGTGTGCTTCTAAAGATTGGATAATATCTCCCAATGAGCGGAGACGAATAAGTTCCATCATCTTAAACTTGATACCGAACTCGTTCTCGATATCCGTCAGCATCTGCATGAATGCCAAACTGGTCCATGTAGATACATTCTCTGCCGACAAATCATCACGCAACTCCAAACTCTCGTTTTGTAAATTGGAGCGCACAATCGGTGTTAACTTTTCAATAATTTCTTCTCTATTCATTGTAGTTTCTTTTTAAGTTCGTTTCTATCTATCTTTTCACTCTTATTGAGCGGGAAGGTGGGTTCGTAGAGGATGCGCGTGGGAATCATGTACGAAGGCATTTTGGAGCGGAGGTAATCGATTAGCGATTTTGGATCCTCTATTTCCGACTCTACAAAGAGCGCAATCTCCGTCAGGTTCTGGACATTCTGGAAGGCTAATGCTATTACACGACGTTCGTTCTGATAGAATTGCCGTGCGTGATGCTCTATTTCCCCAAGTTCAACACGGAATCCTTGGATCTTCGCTTGCTGATCAATACGCCCGGAATACATGATGTTACCACTCTCATGCCAATAGCACAAATCACCGGTATGATAGTACCGCACTCCATCACGGATGAAGAACGAAGACGCGTTCTTCTCATCGTTCTTCCAATAGCCTGGAGTGACTTGATCTCCGGCGACACAGAGTTCGCCTTTCTCTTGCTCTTCAACAAGCGTTCCATCCTCGCGAATAATAATGGCTTGGACGTTCGCTAAGGGTTTACCGATAGAGATGATGCCATTAAGACTCAAGTTCTCGCCACCTCGCGTAAGTTTATAGTAAGTGCAATAGATAGTGGCTTCAGTCGGGCCATAGAAATCATAGATCTCGGTATTTTTCGCGCAGCCATACCATGCTTCCATTAAATCCACCGGACAAGCCTCTGCCGTAAGAATACATACTTTCATGCTGCTTGCATCGAACTCCTCGAAGTACGGACGCAGATACGTCAGCATAGACGGAGCCATAGCACCGAACGTGATATGTTGCTCCTGAATAAGCGATGCGGCATAGAGATACTTCACTTGACCATACGGCACAGTATAGACACATGCTCCGCGGGTTAATGCCACCAAATAGGATTGCACACTCACATCAAACGTCAAGTCAAAGACCTGCATGCAACGATCCTCGGGAGTGATGTCGATGCCGGTTTTCCAGAACGAATCCATGAAAGCAGCTATGTTGCGACGCGTCAGTTGCACCCCCTTTGGCACACCGGTAGAACCGGAGGTAAAGAGGATATAAGCCAAATCCTCGTCACTTGCCTCTAACCAATCGTCCAACAAGTCTCCTGTGTAAGGAGCATCGCACGAATCCAGCGCGTTTGAGCAACCCACCTGCTCCTTGATGGATGCAATACGCTCCTCCGGCCATGAAGGATGCAGCGGCACGTACGCTTTGCCTTCCATCCAAAGAGCAAAGATAGATGCGTAGGTATTCAGGTCATCATGCAGCGCCAAGCCCCATATTTGTTCGTTAATCTCGGCTGCACGGATGACGCCGCGAATAGCCGACACGCGTTCTGCGAATTGGCGATAGGTATAATACGCGCCGTCAATGTAAAAGGCATTTTTATCAGGATAGTTCGCGATAGAATTACGTATCGTGGCTAATATTTGTAATTTAAAATTTGTCATTGGATTCTCTCAATTTTAACTTCTGGAGATGTAGGGGAAAGCCATTCAGATATCCGCACTAATCCCATCGCCAATTCCCAAATTAATTTATTTTTATGTAATTGGTCATACAACCGAATTTTCTTTGGGGCTGATTTATATAAATCCCACAAGCGTCTCGATATATGCTCTCCATACCAACGCGCATCCTCCTCTTTATCTATCTTTATCCATCTTGGATCCTGCATAGCGGATATTCCATTTGTATCAAAATTGGTAATATCAATATCAATATAGCGGTAAGTCGCATTTCCAAGCCCTAAAGCGGTTATAAAGAAATATGTATCAGAACATTTTTTATACGAATCATCATAATAACCATATTTTTCCATTATACTCAGTTTAATAAACATAGCTTGATGTGGGAAATTCGCGTCCATAACGTCTATAAACGATATATCAGATTTGCCATAGCCTCGGAATCGAATTGTTTTGTTTGGATAGTCCTCTATAACATTTCCTTGAATAATATCAGTTCCGTCTAATTCCGGTATTATACGTTCAATCACATGCTCATCTACTAAATAATCTCCGCTGTTAAGCATAAGAACATAGCCTTCTTCGGTAGCCTTGTTGCCGATTCCTTTATTCTTATCCTCGACAAGCTCGGAACGATTAATTTCCTTGTTCTTATCTCCACTCCGTTCCGAACGATTAAGGGCATTGACAAAGCGAAGACCAGACGCTATTTCTATGCCCTTGTTCATGGCGTTGTATATACCCGTATCCGGTTCGGAGATCCATATAAAGTTGAACGATTGAACGTTTAACGAATGAACGGATTCGTATTCACGTATGATGTCAACCGAGCCATCGGTGGATGCTCCATCTACTACGATATATTCAAAGTCTCGATAGGTCTGCGAGAACACAGACTCCATTGTCTTACGGAGCCCGGCTGCATTATTGCGATTAATTGTTATAATTGATAACTTCATCTCCATCTATTCTTTTTGTTAGGTTGAGCATAATTTATATACCCTCTAATCACCTCAAACTCTCTATCCTTTTTTCCAATACCACATATGCACGCATGGTAATGCAATAATTGACGTTTGCGGGGTTTGTATTTAGCACTTGCTTTTAGATAATTGAATACTCGAACCAAGAACCACGACAAACGTCTTATAACAGAGTCCTTAGTATATTGCACTGCATAGTGATATTTCTCTGCTATTTCTTTTCCCATCTCAAAACTTTGCAGCAACTTCCTTAATTGTTCATCAGTCAATCGGTTCTGCGCAACGTCGTGATAATAAAACAGATTCTCACTATAATACAAATCATAACCGGCAATCATTGCTCGCCAGCAATACTCTCCATCCTCTCCGGATAAACATTGATCACCTTTTCTTCCTGTTAGCAAAAACGGATAATGTTCATCAAAGATAATTCGAGCTAACTCAGTACGCGTTGTCATCCCTGCGCCATAAAGGAAACCTCTTTCGTTGGCAAATCCGGATTGTGGCAGTTGCTTTCCTACGGCATAATTTCCTTGCTGCTCTGACCACCATTCCGGAGCCTCTATTCCAGGAGCTAAAACACTCTGACCCCCGAGAACTCCCACATTCGGCATTTGCTCCATCAGTTCATAAGCACTTTGGATATAATCTTCTCGTAACCAATTATCGTCATCGCAGAATACTACATATTTACCTTTCGCAACTTTCACACCTGCGACGCGGGCATATACAAGACCGGGCTGGCGTTCATTCACGATATGTAAAGGTACATTAAGACTAAATTCTCTCCACAACGATTCTACATAGTCTGCAGAACCATCCGTTGAAGCATTGTCTACTAACACAAACTCCCATTGCAAACTTGTTTTTTGCAATGCCAGATGCTCAATAGTTTTGCGCAACCGCTCTTTCCCATTATAGCAACATATTATGACTGAAATATCTACGTTCATCTAGTCTTGATTGTTTCGTAAAATTCATTTATTCGCTTCTCTATAGGGAAAGTTAAACCACGACGGAATACATCTATCACATAGCCCATTATCCAAATGCAGGCTGTGGCAGCGAATAGAACCAATAATCGCCCCCCCCCCTGATTCGCGCCTATGTATGCACCGGAAATATACGAGTATATTGTATCTCTAAAATAATTATTGTCGTGAATTAAATAAACTGCTAAAGATGATGGGGCTAAAAAATTGATTACCTTACTATTAAAATCAAAAGAGAGCACAAATAATAATAAGGCTATAGAATTTATGATAAGCATAGGGTGATTGTATTGTAAAGTTCTGAACCACACATGAGTATCAACATTATATTTTGCTGCTATGATGGCATTCCCACACATAATAAAAGACCCCAATACATATACACTTACAGAGTAGAATCGAATTCTCGAAGATAATGAGGCAAATCTACGCAGATAACCTCCTATTAAATATAAATATGCAAAATGATACAGAGAAAAACCATAATTTACAAAATCTTGATCCCTGTAAAATCCGAAATATACAATGACTATTGTAGCCAATAACAATACATACTGATATTTCTTTTTACTGCATGTCTCAACCACGGAATTCAAGATTGGAGATATGAGATATAATAACAAATAACACATCACGAACCACCATCCTGGATTATAACTAAACGGAAATATTGTATTATATAGACTCCAGCGATTAATATGACTCCCTATTTCGTACAAATGAAGATGATAAAGTATACAGGAATAAAAAGCGCACATAATATATAGGCGCAAGAAACCTTTGAATTTAACTTTTATTCCAAAATAACCAGAAATAAGAATAAATACATTAACTGCTACAAAACAAAATGCGTTTAACAATTGTATGAAATACCACTCCGCTCCCATAAATATTGAAAAATCGGGAACCATCGGCAAAGCATGCACAATCACATGATGCAATACTATATAAAACATACATAGCATTCGCAACAATTCTATATTTGATTGTCTAATATTAGCCATTCCTACCATTCAATTTCCTTGTATCCCGTTTTGATATATATACCATTAGGAAACTCTTTTTTTTCATGAAATCCTAAGAAATACTTAGGGGCATATACTTGTTTGTTCTCTTTGGGATTCAAATATGCCCCCCACCAAGCAAACGTACTATTTGATATGACACAGATATCGGCATTCATCAATAACTGAAAATCGATGATTTCTGACTCATGAACATATTTTGCACTATTATATTCTTTGCCCACTTCTTTTGCATAGTCCATATCATCTCCAATGAAATAAATTTGGTAAGTTTCAATATTCGAAATACGTCTAAAGCACTCATCATAATATTTCTTAGGCAGTGATACATCAGCTTGTGTTGATCCTATTGCAACCCCATGTGTCAAATAATCACCTCTTCGTACGTGCACTACAATTGTTTTGTTTTGCCCAAACTCATCTTTATATTTATTTGAATATTGTCCAATATATTCCTCACGTATTTGAAACAACTTGCTCACATTAATCGGCTCAAAATATATCATTGACTGGAAATATCCTTTATAATACGCATTGTCCTGTAGGTTAGCTATAACATTCTCTGGAATTAAAGTGCAATCAGTAAAATCAAGGGTGTTCTTGACTTTTAGATTTGCTACTTTTTGACGATACTTAGTGCGGATATATGGTATTTTCTCTATTTGATTATAAATTTTATTTAACCTAAAATACTTTGGCAGATAGAAATCTCGAGCATTATCAATAAGTAACATTGAACGGAATTGCGTCGACACTTTGTGTGCAAACGCATATTCAAATAACTGATTCCCTAACCGACCCTCTATGTTAAGTATAATCATAATCGTTTCCTCATTTTGTAAACGTTAAAAATCGTTATTCCCAATATAGAATTACAATATGGCCTAAAATCATTATATTCCTTCAGTTTGTAATCCCTAAGAAAACAGTATATCAAATAACAATAATCTTTAAAACTTATTATATGTAACTTACGGTATTTCTCTAAACAATAAAAATACTCCTTCCCTATCACCTGTAAATCGGTAATGCACTCATTGGTCACACGTTTACCATCAACTCCTATATATACCAGATTCATTGGTACGTACGAAATATGATTCTTAGATTGCAAAATTTGCATTATATAGAAATCTATATCTACAAACCATTTAAGGTTTTTATCGTATCTAAGATCAGATTTTTGATGAAGCACACAACTTGGAGCCCCAATCCAGTTTCCTAATAACAAGTGTGTTGGATATTCCAATACCTTCTCTACATACTCTTTCGCCGGAGATTTGCAATAGACCATACTTCCATTTGCGTCAATGTCCTTTGATTGGCAAAAAACCATTTCCCCGTTTTTCAGTCCTTCCACCATTCGCGTCAATGCGTCTTCTGATACAAACCAATCATCATCATGCATAAGTTTTATGTACTCGCCATGTGCTTGATCTATAGCAAAATTCCAATTTTCCGGACTTCCCAATGGCTTGTCATGATGATAATAACAAATAGACAATTGAGGGTAATTCACAATTACTTGTTTGATACTATCCGCATCTGGTGTATCATCCGAGATGATGATTTCAAAATTATTATAAGTTTGTTGCGCAATGCTATCTAACAACCTACGCAACTCCTTGGGCTTATTATATGTTGGTATACAAATAGAAATCATACTGATAATCTGCAATATAAAAATTAATTATTTACCACATCATACAATTGGGATAGGTAACACGAAACGACCTCTTATCCACAAGTTATTGTCAAGTTTATTTTCGACAAATACATTACTACACAATTATTCGTTCTCAAAAAACGAACGATTGTTTTCACTTATTATGTCATTCCTTTCTCTTCATCCATCGAAATGGGGTGAGCAACAATTTACCGAGGCGGTAAGCTTTGGAGGAACGGATTTGAGTTATTTGACTTTCTAAAATATGTTCGTATGATACTGTTTGTAAAATACGCTCACGCCATTGAAGTTCATTGGGTTTTAGAAATATGCCGCGATAAATAGGTAGTTTAGAACCCCATTTCACGCAAAATGCCGCTAATGCCATGTAATAAGAATCATTTTGTATGCCTGAAGATTGATGCTCCAATTCTATCGTAGGGATAACGCATACTTTATGTTTACTTTCTAAAACTTGCATACATATGTCCATATCGTAAATATGGAATCCGCTATACGTAGCTTCGTCCCATTTAATTCTTTCAAATAATGATGACCGCACGCACACAAAGCATCCATCTAGTACAACCACCTCTGTTTTTTCTTCTACCTTCCCCGCATCATCACAATATGCGTGATACTTCTCACTGCAATCCGTTCTACCTTGAATGATACTACCTACCGTTGGAGAGGCATCCCACCAAGCTACTTTTTCTTTTGACAGATACTGGCTTCCTACTACGCCGATAGCGCCAATCTTCGCATCGCGCGAATAAGCACTTTGTATCTCATTCCCCCAATCTTTACAACGGAATAAAATATCCTCATGCATAAAACAGAGGACATCCCCTTTTGCTCGACGGACACCTTCGTTATATGCAGTGAAGATATTATACTCATTGCGCGAGTTATCAATCACACACAACTCATACTCGCAGCCTATTGTGGCTGCGATATTGTCCTTTAATTCTTGCGATATATCCGCCTTCCGGCTACAGATTATTATTGAAATCATATCAAGTCACAAATCAGGCTGCAAAGTTACGAAAAAAGATTCAAATAAGCAAGTTTTTGGTAGAAAATCTATAAAATACTTGTATTTTTAAGGGTTTTAGGCTAAAACTTGCTATTTGCAGCATCGCTGCATTGTAACTTCGAGGTGGAACGATAAAATCGTTTCGGTGCCCTTGACGTTACTATTGGAATAAAAAATGACATATACAAGAGTATATGCCATAATTTTTAAAATTTATTGAGATTTATGTGTAATTGCTCGTTTATAACCATCGTTCAACCTTCATTCGTTTAACGTTAATTCTTTAATCCTTAAACTTCTTCATCCACCGAAAGGGCTTGAGCAATAATTTACCGAGGCGGTAGGCTTTGGAGGATTGGATTTGGTTATACCATTTATAATAGGCCTCATATTGCTGCTTATACAGATTTCTCTCTTGGCGCAAAGAAGTCTCGGTATCCGATTCAGACTCTACGAGCATTTGGTATAAGGTACACTCTTCATCTACTATACGCGACACCGCTTCATTTTCATCCTCCTTTAACCATTCTGGATACTGATAATAGAATCGCATCAGCCTTTCTGAACGATATGACATTAAAGATTGCCTCATCCCTGTTGAGATGCCACCAACTCTATACTTTACCAACACCTTGTCTATAAAATGAAGCTTTACTCCAGCACGGAGAAGATTAATCCATTTGGGCCAATCCTCAAGAAGAGGGATGCGTTCGTCTTCCTTAATATTCAATTGCTTTGCTCTCTCTCGATTATAAAAAACAGTTGTTGCAGGAACGCAGTTTCTGTCAAATACCAAGCGATGCAATTGTTGTTCCTTTGTAAGGTTAAAGAACGTATAGTCAAATACAGCATCAATCCCTTTACATCTTTCCTCAGACGCTCCAAATGCCTTTTGCTTCCCAAACAAATAAATAGTATCAGTATGATCAGCAACATAATCCATACAATCTTGTATGCAATCCGGCATAAAGGCATCATCTCCCGCGATGCTTTTCACCCATTCGCCTCGGCAAGCCTTTGCTGCTCTATTATTATTTCCAGCCACGCCGGCATTTTTCTCGACTGTGAGTAGCTCTGTACGGACAAAACGAGATTTGTTTTGCTCTATCCACTTGCGGCATATTTCTACCGTATTATCCGTAGAGCAATCGTCTGACACTATCAGTTCGAGGTTCTGATAGGTCTGCGCCTTAATGCTTTCAAGCGTCTCGAGAACGGTTCTTGAGGAATTATATGTTATTACTGGCACGGAAACTAAAGGCTGTTCCATAATCACTTAAATTCATTTACACATTTTACTACCCATTCTACTTTCTCTTGCGTCATACACGGGCTGATTGGGAGACTCAACTCGCAATCGGCCAGCATTTCTGTGATAGGCAAAACAAGCCTACCTCCGTCTCCTCCCTGAAGGGAAGAGTGGTTCCATGCGGCGTGTTGGTAGCATTCCTGCTTATGAGGCGCAATAGGATAATGGATCACAGTTCCTATGCCATGATCCGCTAAGTAATCGTGAAGCCTGTCACGATTACTTACACCGTTCACTCGTTCAACGTTCATTCGTTCACTCTTTACGAGAATCGGAAACAAATGATACACATTATTCTCATCCGGCAGACGAGTTGGGAGTTCAATCAACGGGTTATTGATATGATCATAGTAATACGCTGCTACCTCTTGACGTTTCTTGATATCTTCATCCAGATATTTCAACTTCACATCCAGTATTGCAGCTTGAATCTCATCCAAACGGCTATTACGACCGGTGTATTTGAATACGTATTTCTTCTGACTACCATAGTTCGCCAACGCACGAATAGCCGCAGCCAGTTCCGGATCATTCGTCGTCACCGCTCCGGCATCACCTAAAGCACCCAGATTCTTGCCCGGATAGAACGAGTGTCCAGCTGCGGAGCCCAGGGAACCGGTGCGTTTGCCGTTGAATCGGCACCCATGAGCTTGCGCATTGTCCTCCACCAATTTGAGGTTGTATTTTTCGCACAACTCTGCTATCTTATCTGTCATAGCGCACCGACCATAGAGATGCACAATGCAGATAGCTTTCGTTCTGGGTGTGATAGCCGCCTCGATAAGGCTGTCATCAATCTCCAGCGTCTTTGGGTCAGGCTCCACGCATACCGGCACGAGTCCGTTTTCCGTGATACCCAGATGGGTTGCTATATATGTATTAGCCGGCAGGATCACTTCATCGCCGGGCTGCATCACACCTAACTCGATATATGCACGCCAAATCCATATCAGCGCATCCAAACCGTTGGCACAACCGATACAATATTTGGTACCGATATATTCGGCATAATGCTGCTCGAAGAGTTCGTTCTCTTTGCCCTGCAGATACCATCCGCTGTCAATCACTCTGCGCGCAGCCTCACGGATTTCTTCTCCGTGCATCGCCGTGACATCATGTAAACTCAAAAAAGGAACTTGCATAACACTACATTTTTAACATTATTCCTGCTACTGACAATCCAACACCGAAACCACATAGCAACAATGTTTGCCCTAGTGTAAGTCGATTATTATCCATCATCCGCTTCATAACGATTGGTATAGTAGAAGATACTGTATTTCCTCCATCTTCCAAATCCACTACAAACTTCTCTTGCGGCGCGCCACAACGCATACGAGCAAAATTGAGCATAAACTTATTTGCTTGATGGAAGATATACCAATCCACATCATCTTTAGAAATTCCATTCTTCACAAGTGTTTGCTCTACCACCTGCGGAACAATCAGGGAACTAAAATCAAAGATTGACTTACCATCCATGAACAAATTATTCGCACAATATTTGAACGAACCATCTTCGTTTAACTCAACTTTCTCATCAATAACTTTCGGATGACGAGATGCGCCATTCTCTACAATTAGATCGCGGTATTGCGCACCGATTGTTCTATATGCAGATTTCAATATCTCCGCATTTAACCATCCAACGTGCTTTTCTAATGTTATCAACGAAGCCGCTGCGGCATCACCAAAGATAGTTTGGCACGACTTATCATCCGGATGGAGATACTTGGTATATGTCTCCGATGTGATCAACAACACATTTTGCGCTTGTCCAGTCTCTATTAAGCCTTTTGTTAAGCCTAGGCCATAAACATAACCTGAGCAACCCAAGTTATAGTCAAAGGCGCCACAATTTTCTGACAGTCCGAGTCTATCCTGTAGGATACAAGCAGATGTTGGCAAATAATAGTCCGGACTTTGCGTACATAAAACAATAAAATCAATCGATTTTTTGTCGATCTTGAATTCCTTGAACAACCGAAGCGCGGCTTTTTCTGCCATATCAACAGCAGTCTCGTCTGTCGAAGACAGATAACGCTTATATATACCTGTCTTGCTGGAAATTTTATCAGCCGACCATTCCGGATGCAATCGAGAGATATCCTCGTTCGTTAAGCATTTCTCAGGATAGTAATACGCTATTGCTTGTAAATAAGCCATGTTATCTTTCTTTCGTTGCTGCGTTATATAAATCGGTTGTAGTGTGGCAGTTCAAAAAATCCGGCACAGACATCGAGTAGTTCAGATTTTCTTGGATAGTTACCAACATCGCATAACCAATCAGCGAATCAAATTCATCGTTGTCGCGGAAGTCCGTTGTAGGAGTAATCTTTGTTCCGTTCAAAAACAACTCCTCGATTTTCTCATTAAATTCTTCTAATGTCATATCGTTTATTTAATTAATTCTGCATATCCAAATCCGGTAGCACCCATGCCATTCCCATCATAGAATAGGTACGTACCGTATTTCGTTTCAATTTCAACCGGATAGCAAGCCATTTTGCTGTCCCACCCCTCTGCAGATGGTTTAAGCAATCCGTCCTCATCACGTCGTTCCCAATGGATGCCATCTGAAGAGTATGCAATTCCTGATATATATTGTTTATCATATGTATCAGCAGTAAAACGCATCTCGTAATGCGTATCATCACGCTTGATAACACGAGGACGACCTATACGATATTCATTCTTACCTACTGGCAAACAAAGCACTCCTTCATCATCGGAGATATGAATACCATCTTGCGATTCGACATAACGGATATCATACTTTGGATATGGTTTTCCTCCGACATAGTGCCATCCTTGAATAACAGAATACCAAATACGGAAGATGCCTTTATCAAGGAGTACAGTGTGTATGCAACGTCCAAAAGGGGCATTTGGAACTCGTCCGGCGACTGGTGTTTGTTGCACTCGTTCAAAGGTGTTGCCGCCATCATGACTGATAGCTAAACCGGAACATGTAATGAACTTCGCTTTCTTCGGAATCTGGAAACCGACATAGTACATATAAACATCACTTCCCACACGCAGTACATCGCCTAAAAGCATACCATTATCATCAAACATACCATCCTCGCCCAAGTCTAACACCGGTTTCTCGGATACTTTGATTACCTCTTTCGGGTTACTTGCTTTAACATCCACATAACCAATACGTCCCATTCCCTGGTCATCGCGAAAACATCCATATACACGGATAGTTTCCTCATCTAACAAGAACGGATTAGGGGTCAATACCGAATTAGTTGCCCAATTAATCCGGTTATCCACATCGTATATCAAACCTTTCTTTATCAGTTTCATAATCTTTATTCTTTTATTCCGTAAAATTGTTTTGCTGATATTACTTGTTTTTGAGCATATGGCATTTTCATTATTGTATTATCTGGTACATCTTTGGCGATAACACATCCCAATCCAATTAAGCAATAGTCACCTATTTTAATATTATTCGCGACAGATGTATTAACTCCTACGAAAGTATTTTCCCCTATCTCGCAAAAACCAGATATTACCACATGCGAAGAAATAAAGCAATTGTCATGAACCACACTGCTATGCCCAATATGATTACCACTCCATAACACCACATTGTTACCTATCTTGGAGAATGTTTGGATTACATTATTCTCCATTATGAAACAGTTCTCACCAATCTCAACCTCATATCCTATATATGCCTTCGATGAGATGTAAGATGCAAACTTATAACCTTTTGCTTTCACTTTGCTATATAATCGTGTACGAAGTGTATTAAGTTTGGTTGAACTTACTGCGACGAAAGCCTCATATTCCTTTGGTGGATAGTTGTTTTCTATATCTTCCAATTCGGCAACATCTAGCCCTCGGAGCCTTGCCTCTGTGATGTAATCCTTTTCCACAGCAAATACAGCAACTTCATATTCTGAGTCATTTGTAAAGTACAAATAGGCCAATTCTGCTGTTTCGCCATTACCTACAATAATCAATTTCTTTTTCATACTTTCAATTCATAAAAATCATATACAACACTTCTTCCTCCAAAACTTTCTTTCTGACTTATCAACCCATAATTCAACACTCGTCCTGCATCCTCAGTAGAAATTCCAAAATCAAAATAGTGCTTCGAATTGCGATACTCATCCATTACAGTAGCAATGACCAAATCTAATGCACCGTTCTCACGGCCATATTCTGAACTTGCCATGTACTGCGTATGCAATACATTGTCATATACAAACAAAAGCGTTCCGGCTTCAATTTTTCCATCATGCTTTGCTACATACAGCAAAACTTCCTCCGGGAATCGAGAGTGCAACAAAGCCAGTTCAGCACCAGTATGTACGGCTTTCTGCCCGTGATATTGAGCCAACACCTGATTCTCTAGTTCTATAAACAAGTCAAAATCTGTTGATTGCTCAACCACTATTCCCTCTCTTTTTGCTCGCGATATTTGAGCCTTTCGACCCTTGGGTAACTTAATTGGGTTCTCGTTAAACTCAATCGTCGTGGACACGTCCCTTCTTACCAATTTAGCACCATTCTTCCATAATGCATATAAATCCTCTTGGCTCGGATAACGATGATAAATGTACGGAAGTGATTTATATAACAACATGTGAAGTATATTTAACTGCATGTAACCTCTCAACGCAGATATGCAATCATCCATGATATGCTGTTTCATATCGTAGCCGCAAATCATTCCGCCATAAGTCAATCCTCCGTGCGAGCGCAATTCAGTTTCATGTTGAGATGCCGGGAGTAAAGCGACTAACTCTTCTTCGCGATAGAAAAGCAGCGAATGATCCGTAAAACGATCAGCGTGGTAATCCATATATCCGCGCTTGAGCATGAATGTGCCATTTTTGGATGCATCCACAAATGCATCCCATATTGCAGCATCTTCAGCCGTATATCTTTTTATTGTTATCATTAGTTTAGTTTTATACTAACAATTTATATCCTTATTAGTTTATATCCCGTTTCCTGACGGCAAATGTTTTAGCATTTCCGTAGCAGCATCAACCCTCTCGCGAATAATGGGTATAAAATCCTTTAGTTTCTCTGCTTTCACCACATATCCAAGATTAATAGGTATCTGTACGTTGGCAACGGGTTTTGTTGCAGTACGTTGCACAATCGTTAGATCTGCATATATACTCTTGACCGGCATTGCACTTTGGATCCCCAACAATTCCAAAGTTGTTCCATATTGATTCAACGGTTTCCCATGCTTATCAGTCAAATATCCTTTATGCAATGCGAACACTGGAGACCCACTCGAACCTTGAATACATGCACAATCTATCAAAAACATTGGCTTTCCTTGATAATTGATTTTCGGATCGGTTGCGGTTACTCCTCTGCGGAAAAGTGGTCTGTTGTTCACATTATCCCATAATCCAATCGGATAACCTACCATTATCACTTCCTCAAGGGCATCATATTTCTCATCAGATAAATTTGCTATTTGCGTGTCTGTGACTGACTTATAAAATAATGTCCTCTGTAGTTTCTGGTGCATATCTATCAGGAGTGGCCGCACCAACATAATCGCCAAATCCACATTATTATCCGGATGGAGAATAATCAAATTTAGTTCATCTCTCACAACCAAATGATAGTCTTGATATTCTGTAGTTGGCACCCCTCCTTTAGATGCAAGCGTTATATGGAAAGTAATTTCACTGAGGTTTTCAAATACATGCCTATTCGAAACCAGCACCTCACAAAACCTATCTCCATCAAGATATAATTTGCAAAAAAATGCGGTAGCAAGTGACTTCCTGCCATTCTTATCTACACATTCAACTCTCGTTGTTGTGTACATCAATTGTTCTGCAACTGATAATTCTTTCATTTGGATCTTTCCTATTTTAATTCATTATCGTACTTTTGCCAAATCCGTCAATTCTACACTCTAACCTCGCACTAATCACACGTGCAGACCATATCTATCTAATTCAAAATTTTCTGGTAATTTTGTCATTTATTTTTATATTTTGGTGTATTGTGTATAGTGTACAGTGTATAAATTTAATTTTGTTACGTGTTTACGAGAAACACACGGGACAGATACGAGAGGATAAAGTTAATATTTATTCCACGCACCCGGTACAAGTATCGGTTGATGCAAAGTGTATTTTGTCTTCATGCCTCATTGTGTCAAACGCCTTTTTTGTCGAGATACGAACTCATACAAAAATTTCGGCAGTTCTATTATTCTCGGTTCTTTCATATTCTCTTATATAAGTCAGCATGCAATGCCCTTATTTCTGGTATAACTTTTTGATTTTATGTGTAATTTAATCATTTTCATCCATTAGACAAGCTATCGATTCCTCAAAAAAGCTGGATATCCATCCTGTTATCAGAATTAAGTGATTTATGACTTTTGCCATAGGAATCCTCATGCGATATTATCTAATCCAGCATCCATAATACATTATAAAAGGTTCGCCAAATTATCTTGCCTATACTCCCAATCGTTTCTGTACCTTCCACTCGCAGCATATAATCTAATATACGTATTCTTTTGTTAAAATTTTTTAATAACTATATACATCACCGGAACTATTATATTCGCGCATAGCATGTATTAATTTCTCCAATTTATCTGCTAATGCAATTGAATATAATACTTCATTGCTTGTAAAATGACGAATACCAATAGAACCATGTGAAGATGGATGGAGCACTACCTTTTGATACAAATATAAATCTTGAAATATCTCCTTTATTTGAGTGTATGCATCAAAGTTCCTATATTCTTGAATAGTTTGTTTGATATTCTTACATCGTTCATTAGGTAATTTTCCAGCAGTATTTAATACCGTCTCAATATCGTCTATAAGGTCAAAGACCGTTTTTAATTTGTTGCCTGCATCTAATTTCAAATACATGTGCGATGGTTTTCCTGTTGCAAGTGTTTGGATAATATTTTTTGTTCCTTCATGAGCCGTTAAGTGATATAATCCGTTCAATTCAGACGCTAACACCTCAATATATTGACGAACATCATTCCCTATTCCATCGTCATCTAATGTATCTATCCATTTTTGTCTATATACGGATGCTGAAGTAAACTCCTTTCCGTCATGAATAACGTGTTTGTCTTCTATCGCATATAATTGACTCCTTTTCCATGAATTAAATTTTTTCTGATCCATCTTTATAACACTCTCTATCAGATTATAAAAAGACGGACTATGTGTAAATATTATCTTTTGATACCCATCAAATTCAGATAGAATGTATTTTACAAGGCCGATTCGATAAGCTACATCAAGACTTGTTATAAAATCATCCAAAACTAATATTCTCTTTTTATGCGTACTAGATGAAGTTTTGATATATGAAAAAATAATTAGTAGAAATACTATAGACAATCTCGCTTCATTGAAATACTTCGGCAATTCGTCTTTACTTTCTAATCCATTATCTCCTAGCAACTTACAATCTAATGAATCATCCAACTTTTGCAACCTAATGGTTTCACCAAAACTTTTTTCTAATGCCACATTTACAAAGTTTATGGTATCATCCGAATATTGCAAATATATATCAACACTTGACTGAGGAATATATGCCCTTTCTAAAATCTCACGTAAGTTAATTCTATCTTTATTTCGAATATCGTTGGGGGATACCATATATACCTCATAGTCACTCAAATCCATTGTCCGACAGTTATTGCCGTTAAATTTGATTTCGATAGACTCCCCAGAGTGCTGTTTGTTAATGTACGATATCTCATTTTGAGTCATCTTTGCCAATTTTCGCTCCGGTGTTTCTCCTAGTTCTACTCCTTCTTGCATCATTTTGTCATAGTAGAATATATAACGAATCGCATCGAAAATAGAGGATTTTCCTGCTCCATTTTCTCCACACATCAGCACATTCTCTCTATTTGGTGTCGCAATCTCTAACTGCTCGCTGAAAGCCTTAAATTTATTGATTGATAAATACTCCATATCTGTTATTTACCTATATAAAAATCCACTAAAGATTGCTTCAGTTCTATAGAATAGGCCTTAAAATCCTTATATTCTATATTTGGTTTAGAGGACATATAATCTTTAATTACCATCTCATCAATTACCCAATTAGATCCGTCTTTTCTTCGTATATAATAGTTAGCTATACTACCAATAGCAGACTCCACCTCATATTCCGACCAAAAGTTCATCATATACTCGGCTTCGGCACCCTTAAATAGACGATCACACATGAACTCGGATGTTTTGACATCACTATGTCTGATTACATATGTTAACAAGGAAAATCCCTTTTTTAGAGCTCCTAGATAGTCGAAATCCTCAACCGAAACAGATGTGTCGAAATAGTCGGAGAATTCTATATCTTGCGATACTTGTCTTATAATGTTATACATTTCAAACTTTACTACAGTTGAAGATCCAACACTATAGCAGTAACGTATAACTGCTTTCGCTAAACGCAAGAATCCCTTATTATCAAAGCAATCATTTCCATGATGATAAATATATGCCACCAATGCAATTTTAGGATATTGATTGGTGTACCAATCGATAACCCGTAACCACTTTGCAATATCTTCATCGGAGTTTAATACCATCTTATATTTTCTCAATATAGAGATTATCCTTGAAAGATCCATCATGACAGTCGAATAGTCTTTTAAATCCAACGGAGGATTAGATCCCGCAATAAAGAAATCTCGTAAACTCGTTTCTCCTGTAACTATATTTTTCTCTCCACGCAAAATGTGCATATAGTATCTAAATACTTCGTCAATGCTTATGGACAACTCATCACAATCACTAGACAACTCCATCCATTGTTCAATAAATTGTTGTTCCTCGTGATTTTTACTGGCCTTGTTATACAGTCGTGCTTTAAAAATATCTGCATCGGCTAAACTCAATCCTCTATTGTTCATCGATTCGTATATTTTTAAGGCTCGAGTCATCGCTTCATCAGAGTTTTGCCCCGTCATCTCAATAGGTAACATATACACAGAATCCAATAGAAATTTCATCAGTTTTAATAATCCTGCCTCACCAAAATCATTCGTGTATTCCGATATCCAACTATACATATATAAGCAATTGGCCTCTATAAGCTGTGGACATAATCGTTCAGAGATTTTGTTATTTTTAGCATATCGATCCCATAGAATCTCCATATCACTTCGATTCCATAGAGAGACCTTATGCATTTCAGAATTATCCTCAAATTCCTTGAGTTGATAACCTATCCTCAACTGGGGCTGCTCATTTGTACTAAATAGAGATTCAGAAGATACTAGTCTTGATAGATTCGCGTGCTCTGGTAGAAGAGTAGACATTACTTTTAACATAAGCCATATAGTAATGAGACGTTGTTGTCCATCAACAACTTGAGGATTACTTGCCTCGTTTTCACTAATGGCTAACAAAATATTACCCAAGAAATACGATCCATCGTGATTATATGCATACACTATATCCTCATACAGTTGATTAACTTGAGCATACTCCCAAGAATATGGACGTTGAAAATACGGAATCACATATTGCAATTCTCCCGAATCAAACAACGTCTGAATATTCTTCTTTGATGCATTTAATGACAAGCCCATTTTGTTCGAAATTTAATTGTTATCTATTCAAATAAAAAAAATCTTAACTAATATTCGAGAAATAGTCTATAACTTATTAGTTTTTAGGTACCAATTAAGCAATAGATAAATTACAAACAAAGTATATATTATACCACCTCCAACTATTCCAACCAAACACATTATCCACCAAGTAGGGTTTATAAATCTAAATATTACATATGCGATTATACCTATTACGAACAATATACATACAACAATACAATTATCTGTAACTTTACGCATTTTATTAATAAAGGTGTTTGCTGTTTTAATTTTACGTGTGAGTGTTAATGAGACCCCGCCTTCCTCTATTTGCCGTTCCAAATCATTACGCAGCTCACGTTTGCTTATTATCGCAGAAGTGGAAAGAGTAAAAATTGAAATTATTACTGATAATCCTCCCATAAGAAAAGACAAGCAAGTCGCTAATATGTCTGCATATAAATATTCTGTCATTTTGTTTGATTTGCCAAATAGTTACAAAATACTCCTTCCATATGTTTTTTTATCTCGTCAACCTCAAATATCTTTTTACTCTTAACATCTTCTTCGCTGACGCTTTCTTTATAGTTAAAACTATCTTCTATAGCTTCCTTGATTTTATCTTTGTATTCTTGTACAATAGAATAGGTATGTCTGTCTTCCGTTAAAAATTTCAGTTGACGCTTTGTATAATTGCTTGCATCAAAATCCGTTCTATCGTTATATATCTCCAACACATCCTGTATCTTCATACCTGACAATGAAATCTTTTTTTCGCGCTTGAATTTGCATGAATATTGGTAATCTTTCACATATACTGGTTTACCATCACTACTATCATCTTCATCAAAACTAGATAAAACGATTTCTACATCTGCTAATTTATGCGCTTTTAAATCCTCTATCAGTTTCTCTGATTTTATATTCTTAATAGGAGTTTTAAGAATATGTCGCATCATTGAACGCCCTATCTGTACCATCTCCTCATCAGATTTAGACGGATCTTCGTATATAAATAATTGCCAATACACTTCATCCTCATTACTATTGTGATTTCTTCTGATTAAAGGATATAGCACGTAAAAATAAGTATCACTACATAATTTATCCAACTGTTGGAAATTGATTTGCTGCTTTTCTTCTCCATCTTGATAATAGCCATCCAATAAATTAGTTTTATATGCCGTTACTTGTAGTAACAAACAATCGTCTGTATTGAACGAGATATCTATTGCATTAATACTTTTTATGCCAATTTTATCAGTCTTATTCCGTTTGGCTGTCAACACTTTTTTCTGAGGACTGCTATTATAATTGGCGATTATATCCCTAACCTGCTGCAAAAGTGTCGCACTGCTATTAGCAAACAGGTTATTCTTTTCTAATTTTACCCGTTCAGACACATAAACAGGAATCTTGATGTCATATTGTTTTAGAAACTCTTCCATAATATTTGTAATTTGTTCTATTCACTAATTATTCAGTTATTGTGTTATGTTTATCTCTCAGTCATCTCCCGCTCATCGGCCGGTGGTTACTTATTCACTTTCATCAGTCGTTTTGTTTCGCGCAACTCTTTTTGGAGCAGTTCCATGCGTTCCTTCAGTTGCTCTTGCGTTGGAAGCATGTCTTTGATGCGCACATTATTATACGTTGCTACTCCCATCGGTGTACTGATACCACGGAAAGACCATTGGACATCTGCCTTATTCATATCCGAACAGATAAGCAAACCGATCGTTGGGTTATCATCATCGGCCTTCAATAGGTCATCTACCGCATTGACATAGAAATTCAGTTTACCGGCAAACTCCGGTTCAAAAGCCTTGGCTTTCAGTTCGCACACTATATAGCAGCGCAAGCGGATATGGTAGAAGAGCAAATCAATCTTACGTGTCGTATCTCCGGCAATCAGTTCTTTCTGTCTTCCTATAAACGCAAAGCCGGTTCCCAGTTCCAGCAACAGATCTGTTACACTTATGCTCAACGCTTCTTCTAACTCCTGCTCATCGTATATCTCGTGATTAACCGTCGCAAAACCAAAATCATAATTCTCCTTGAGCACCTCTTGAACCAGTTTGCTTTGCAATGCCGGCATGTGCTCAGCAAAATTATTAAGAATCTTCCCTTGGTGTTCGTACAAGTTCGCCTTGATGCAGTTCACCAGCGCCACACGACTCATACCCTGCTCTATCGTCTTGCCTATATAGAACAACGCTTCATCTACGGATTTGCATTTGGAGATAATGGCAATATGATGTCCCCATGGAACGTAAGCAAAAGATGACGGAAATTCTCCAACGGGTTGTTGAAGTTTTTCTCCACCACGCTGGTGGAGTATTTCTGCAGCAACTTGTTGCAGTTTTGCATTCTCTAATTCTGCAACAGGTTGTTGCAGTTTTGTATATGGTTGATTATAAAATAGATACCACTGCTTCATGCACCAAATATTGCGGGTTGAGAACCCATCCGCATTCGGGAACTCACGCTGGAGATCAAGGCTTACTTGCTCTACGACCCCTGCGCCCCAACGCTCTTCGGCTTTCTTTTGCACCAAGTCACGCCCCAGCTCCCAATTAAAGAGCAACTTCTCCGCATTAACTCGTACAGACGCTTTCACTTGCGCAGAACGATACCGATGCTTTAACTCGGCAATCCATTCCGCGTAGTCTCCATCGATGCATATATCGTGGGATTTCACCATACGTGGCAGTTCTGATATTTCATGTTCTTCACTCATCTTCTCAAAATGTGGGCACAAAGTTACAAAAAAAAATCCATATACACAAGTATATGGACTGAAAAATGATTTTTTTCTCAATTTTGCATTGATTTTTACACCTTACAGGGATATAAAGTGGCTATTTATATATGTTGGTTGATTCTGGGACTGAGGTATGACAATCGGATAAGGGGTGGATCTTTGTTCTACTGATTTACCTATTTTTTATATTACTTACCTTCCTTTCTTCCTCGCGCACTAATCGCACGTGCAGACCATATCTATCTAATTCAAAATTTTCTGGTAGTTTTGTCATTTGTTTTTATTGTTTATTTCTTAATGGTGACGCGGCGTCGCCGCTTAATGGTGAATAATTAATGGTGCTATTTTTTCAATCGTTTCTTAACAGTTATTATACTTGCAGTAAGCAATACGCATTATTTCCTCTGCTTTTGAAATATACTATTAGATAATTCTTATTAACTCAGCAAGCATCACATGCGGTCCTCAATAATCAACATCATTTTTCTTCAGTCGGAAATGAAAGTGCATCAAACGTATGATCTTTCACGGTAGCCGGTTGACGAATAATCTTTCCCTCAGAAACCAATCTATCCAATAATCTCTTACTAGAGTGATAGTTATAGTTTTGATTAGCAAGAACTTTGTATATGAAATAGTTTTCTCCAACATACCCATCATAATAATACTTCGAAAGTTGCAGACGAAGGGCTAATTCAATCATCATTTCCTCCTCCGTTATGTCCTTATAATATGAAGATACATACACAGACTCTTTGCCTTCACTGTTCCCATCGGCATTTTGAATACTATCAGATGAAGGCTTTAATTCTAATTCTTCGATATCATCCTCATCCGCACTTTCTGAACTTGACTCAGGTTGAGATAAATATTTATCCGCTTTAATAATATATAGGCAATGGCCTGTCAGTTGATAGGCATTCACAATATACTGAAAAAAAGGCTTCTCGTCTTTTTCAATCCAATCTTCTTTAGTCACATCGTTTGTTAACAATATAGCATCGGTATCGTTGACTTTCATATAAGCCATTATCTCATGGAATATATAAAAATCACCACATGGATCTAATCCTTCCTCGCGTTTGGAGCGGTCACCACACCCCGGGAATGCACTCTGATTCTTCTTATCTGTTGATTTTACTTTATCATACTCGTCCAATAACTGCTCATACCGAGTATGTAAAAAATTTCTTTCTTCTTCACTTAATGATGTTAGAATGTTTGTCTGGGCTATTCCTTTTAATATGGGGTCGTCAAACTGCCAATTTGACTGAGCAGAATACGTCTTATCTATTGTTTCCTGTAATTTTTTCTCTAATTTTTCAACATTTTGAGTCAGTTGCCTTAATTTTGTTTTGGGTATATTGCACTTTTCATACAATTTAGTTAAATCATTTATGTCTTCTAACAACTCATGCATATCCCCAACAATCATTCTTTGATCCTTAAAGGAATGCAGATGTTCCAAATTCTTTTCATAGCCAGACAAGATTTCCTTTTTAATTGTCTTAAATGAAGTTGTTATTCCGTCTACTTTAGCTTTGAATTTTTCTATATGAGATATTCGATGCCGAAGAAATTCTTTTTCGACTTGAGCCGGTATAAAAATGCGATTTTTATTTTTATTAACAAACCGTAGCAAACTAGTCCTATCGTTTATAGACATTCGATACAGCGACAGTAAAACATTAGTATCGAAGAAAAGTGGTGTCTTATTGTCAGGCTTCAACCATGAAGAAGGATCACATTTGTGTTCCGCATAATATCCCAATGCCGCATGTGTATTCTGTATGCTGTATATCTGATTCGAGAAACAGAAATCCTCTCCTATCACCACCTTTGATTTGGTTTTACTCATACTTATCCTTTATTAAAATCTAAGCATCATTTTAATTTCCTCATTCTCTGCATTCATGTTTTTCCATGCCGCTGGAGCCTTTACTGCTGATACGAAAATGACTATTTCATCGCTTAGTCTTTTAATCGCATCTCTAATTTCAACTGCAGACAAGTCTGTCTTGAGCATATAAACTCCATCCGTTAATCGAAGGTTCCTGTCCATTCTCGAAAGCAGATTATCCAACTCTGTCCTTTCGATTTTACCTTCAAAATTCCTTAAGATTAAAATATACAACATATCTCTTTACAATTAACGCCCCACAAAAAAGCGCACAAAATTACAAAAAAAAATCCATATACACAAGTATATGGACTTTAAAATGATTTTTTTCTTAATTTTGCATTGATTTTTTTAGTTTTATGAGGAAGTATAGTGGCTATTTATGAGATAAAATGATTAGACAGCATTGTTTATATTCATCTACTTTACGAATTGCAGTTCTCGCCGATTTTGGCTTTTGACAACACTACGCAATATTGCCAGATGTTGGTTGACTCAGGCACTTGCGTCTGACAGTCGGATAATGGATGTATCATTGTAATTATTTATTGTTTTTTCTTTGAATATTTCCCGATTATTTTCATTTAACCTCTTCCTCACGCATTATCGCACGTGCAGACCATATCTATCTAATTCGAAATTGGAAGGGAGTTTTATCATATTATTGATGATTGATTAATGGATTTTTATTTTGCCTTGTTAATGCATCTCCTTTCTTAATGGATTAATCTACCTCTTGCATATTTTTTGGGGGGTTAACTTGTTAGAATTACTTAATCTTCGCAACTATTGCGCACTATCACTTGTCCACAATTAAATAAATCAATTACTATCCCTATTTGCATCGTAATAGATAATAGCACCAAAAATGACACAAACAATATAACTAAATTATTAATAGTATCCGCATATTCCGCGGATATATTAATTTGCGAAACGACATAGATAATGTAAAAAATAATTATTGCGCTCACATTAACCAATAAGCTTATTCCAAAACTTGCATTAATAGAACGAAATAGTTCTTTCCCTTTTTGCGGATCCTTCATCGTTGACACTATATTTTTCCCGAACAGAAATGACATCACAAAAACATAAGCCGTTAACATCAAAGCAATCATAGCGGGTATAATACTCAGAGAAATTTCTACTACCTTGCATACCAATGCATATGTATCCTTTACATAATAAATACTCAACCTCCATAAAACCAGAGACACAATCAATGGAAAAAAAGCATCTTTTGCAAGATCCTTAATTGAGTATGATAAAATCATTGATCTACTTCCAAATCCTCTATTTTTATTATCGGTTGTGTTCTCCATATTCCTGAATAATGCGGTTTCTTAGATTATGATATAAATCTATAGCTGCAGAGACAATTCGCAACCTTGCGGGATAAAGTTTAGTATTCACAACTACCGGCTTATTGTTTTCAACTATAGTGGCCTTGACCTCGCCATTTTGTTCGGACAAAGAAACGATCGCCTCTATTAAACCATCTGCTTCGTTTTGAAGCGGTTTTTCCTGCGTTCCTTGCATTTTGATATTACATGTTGAGGGATTAACTTCACGCATCTTTTCATCAAACGCTGCATTAAAAAGTCCCGTATGCCCAGGGTTAGAAAAGGACACCGACGCATCAAATTTGATAATATGGTGTGAATCCAATATTCGCTGTACCACATCATGACTCTTAATAACAGTTACATCAAACGTCTCAGGCTCGACTCTCTCAACAGCCTCAATCATATATCGCTCTATATGCTTCAAAGAACCTTCTGCAGACATTCTAACTGCCAAAGTATGAGTATCAGGTATAAATAACGTGTTTATTTCACGTTTGTTTACTACAATATCTTCATTCCATTTCTCTATAGTAACATCCTTCTTCGCTCTTATGTCATAAAACGCTTCTGGATCGACTATCACAAATGTTGTGAATACCATTACTATCCATTGCGGAATCTGAGTTTCGGCAATCAATGGTCCTTCTTCATAGGATTTCATACAAATTTGATGTTTCCGGCCGATATCAACCATTGGATCCTCACGAACTATATTCCGCATAAGATTTACATAATGTTCAGGGGTCTGATTATCCCTTGCCTTGATGTTAATAACTGTCCAATTAGACGGTCTTCTAATTTTTTCTTTATTTGCCATATATTTGTTTATTTATAACCAACAACATAGTATATAGACATAAACTTGCGCAATTATACCACTCTAATCCACATTGATCCCTAGTTTCTCAAAGAATATCCGATTCCTCATTAACGCATCATCGTACATTTTTTTATAACTCATAACTTCCACATACGCATGGTAGTTAGGCATATACCCAAAATAACCTTCTTTATCAGGACTTTCCGTTAATGATGCATTATCTGCAAATTCTTTAATCTTTGGTGTTATATCACAAACTATATAAATATACACCGGCGTACTATCTTTAGACACTTTTACTGGCTCTAATCCGTCAGGCATTTCAAGTTTACCCTCCAAAATTTTCCTCGAGTACTTACATGCTTGGGTAATAGGATTTTCTTCTGCTGTATAATCCTTTCTTTTAGGTCGCTTAAATTCAACTATACAGACTGGGGATAACATGTTATTTTCGCCATTGCGGTAGAACATTCTCTCTTTAAAAATAATCGCTAAATCTGGTTCTTTTTTAACCTTCTTTGATATTATCTTATCTGAGGCAATGTATTGAGTGAACGCAAATCGCTCATCCAACATCCACAAGTTATGCTCATCATATTCAACTTCTCTATCAGTCTTTATCATTGGAAAAATTAAATTATGAATCTCATTCTCCTTGTGGGTTGAACCATTCTCTAGTCTTCGCCGCAATCTATTGAACAACGACAATATCTCTTTTCGCTTGCACACATACTGAACCAAATTTGATTTCTGAATTTCATTAACATGCGCCATTATCTCTTGTATATTATCATCGATGTCCTCATCGTCTTGTTTCTCCAAAACCTCTTTAATCTCTATTCTAGACTGCTGTTCCAACTCGAATTTCCTCTTCCTGAATAACATTTCAAGTTCGAAATCATCTATGCCTACAGGAATACTCTCCATGTCCATTGATGCTAACAATGTCTTGTTCCATGGAGCTGATGTTATCACATAGTTTTCTATCCGATTTTTCTTTGCTATATATCTCTCCGACATATCACTTCCAAATAAATCTTTGCATATCTGAGCCACTCGCTGACAAATAGTTCTCTCTGATATCCCAAATATACTCTCCTCATCTTTATCAAAATTAAACGCATCACGTTCTGTGGTTACATTATCATCAAGATATTTTCCTAGTACATATGCCTTTACCATAAAGTTTTTCTGGTGCCCTGCGCTATCTGTCTCACTCATAGTATCTTTAAACTCTGGAACGTAAGCATGCAGAGAGACATCGCTCACCTCCCTTTGATTAGCTGTTAAGCAAATCTTATTGGTTATTGCAGAAAAATAAATCTTATAAACTTTAATTATAAAATCATACTCCTTACTATCTCTTCCTTTGATTTGAAGCGGTATGTCACTGCACACTTGAACTATATCCGAATTCTTCCCAATATAATCATTGAGCACAATTGGATTAGATTCATCCTCCTCCATAATAGTTATAGTTGGTGTAGTCTCACTCTGAGTTGCAAATATGACAAGCAATTTTTCAACTAGTTTTCGGGCAATAACATCTAATCCTTTATCTATTTCTTCTATGTTAATGATTGATGAAAGGTGCAGTATGGAACCTGTTGATACGTGCTCATCTACATCAGAAATTTTTTCATTTTCAATAATATCAGACTTATGCCCAAAAGTAAACTCCCTTCGCTTTAGTTTACCATTATCTTTATACACACTATCTATTGTTACACATCGGAAGTACTTTAAGTACATAAATCGTCCAAAACCTTTACCTCCTTGCTGTATCTTATATCCGCTACGGAATGTATCAAAAGAGTCCGCATTATCATCTGTAAACCCTACACCGTTATCTACAATATCAATAGCAACAATGTTGCCATTTGCATTGGATTGTTCATCAGTTGTTGTTTGGTGATCACGTTTAACGATGATTTTAACATAACCATCCTTTCGATTGTTTCCAATAGCATCTATGGAATTGCATACCGCTTCAATTATCGGCGTCAAATACGTGGTTCTCGACTTAATGTCTTTTACGATTCTATCAATGTTAATCTTACTCATGCTTCCCAACCTTGTATAAGTATGTTTATTTTTCTAATATTTTTGTCATAAATTCCTCAAATAGTGGTTCATATTCTTCTTTTATCCAACGATAGTTAGACATAGTACGTATCTCTGCATCATTTTTCTTCAGTTTTTCACGAAACTTGACCGGGAAAGAAGTTAGGTCGTTACACCGAGACAAGCAAAATCTAATGCGTTGAATTACATTCTTTTCGTTTTCTAATGATTCTTTCATTTTCATTCCAAACAACAACGCGCCGATGTAATAATGTATTGCCGATGGGTATGATTTGTGCATCTCAGCAAGCATTGCTAGAGAATAATGATGAATATGTAAGTTGTGATTCTTATCTTCTTCGATTGCTTCTTGTTGATTTTTGATATCGGTCAACATGCCGTTTAATTCTGTTTCCACTTGTTTCACCTTCCCTTCGCACGCTTTTTGTGTGCTTTTTACTTCCATTATATTCACTATCTGCGATCCTACAGCCAGAGTCACGACCACAGCCAACAATGACACACACGCTCCGATAAAACTATCTGGAGCGATAACTGAATGCGGCATAACCTCAAATACCCATAACGCAAGAACCAAAAGGCACAACAACAACGCTACTATGGAAATAAGTAGTGCCCACGTAGATTTTTTGTCTCGATTTTTCTCACTCATATTATTCAATTCTTTTCTAGATTTTTTCTCGATCATCTCCCGCTCATCGGTCGGTAGTGAGTCGGTTATTTGTTTTCATCACCAAAAGGCAATTCACCATTTTTGTCTTTTGTTTTTGCATCAATGATATAATCAGAAGCACGATCTTTCGAAACCACCGAACGCCCAAGGCGTTTCTCCATCGTCTCACGAGCTTCACGAGCAACACTACCCCCTTCACGTGCTACGCGCTTGTTCTCCTCCATCGTTTGCGGATTTGACTGACGAGAGTATTCGGTGGTTGCTACCTCTGCAAGTGTGTTTAGCGCTAACTCAATATTGGTCATGTTATCACGCAGATTCTCTTTGGTAAGACCCTTGAATTTCTTATACTCACCGGTTGTCATTCCGCTCCATGCTTGCGTAAGTACATTCGTGAGTATTGCAAAGTCCTTATGCTCCTTGATGCCGCTGCGTTGCCATTCATCCGTCAACTCTTTACGCATCTCGATGGAACGCATGCGCTCGTTTATCCATTTGTCCGAATAGCCCTGACGACGGTAATCCTCCACTGCCATTTGGAACGTTTGTTCCGGATCTATCATCTGATCTATACGCTGTTGTCCTAATTGCGCCAACCATTGTTTCACCGGCTCGGCTTTCTTGGAAGGAACGGACTGAATGATACGGAATATGCCTTGCAAATCGGCCACATCCGTCATATATCTCTTACCATCGGAGGAAGGTAATTTCAGTTGGTGACAATTTGTCACCGACTCATTTCCCTCTTTTTTTAGACGCTCTTTCAGCTTGTTCCAATACTTGCGTGCATCAACGCTATCAGTTAAAACTTGGATGATGTCCACTACGGAGAAGAAATACTTCTCCTGTTCCTCGTCCCAGACAACGCGGACTTTATTGCCCTCGAACAATTGTATTGCAAATTTATCTTCCATCGTTCACATTTTACACTTTCAACTATCGACTATCAACTATTCCACTCCTTTATACTTCAAAAACTCCTCATAGTCGCGGATGTAGTCGGCGGCATCGTAATGCTCGCTGGCGAGGCATAGGAGGACGGCTCCGGAAGAGAAATCATCCAAATCACGCCAGATACCCGGAACAATCAACAGACCATAGTACGAACGATTGAGGTTGTACGTTTTCTTGTTCTTACCATCGTCCAGCGTTATTGAGAAAGATCCATTCGCAGCGACAATCAGTTGTTGCAACTCTTTATGGGCATGAGCTCCGCGACTTTCACCTCCGGGTACATCATACAGATAGTATACGCGTTTGATGTCAAACGGAACATCTGCTCCACCCTCAATGGGGGTGAGATTACCGCGCGGATCACTTATCTTACGCAAGTCTATAATCTTGCAATCGTCTATAGTTGTATGCTTGCTCATTATCCTTCAAATTGAATTTTAAAGTCATTCTTCGGTCGTAATAATCCGGGAAGAACTGCTTGATTAAAGCCCATATCACTTAATGTATTTGCCACCTCAAAACATTGTTCAAATCCTGAATAGACCACATAGCGTTGGTTTTCTCCAAAGAAAATCTCTGCTTTATATCTGCCGGCATTAATAGTATAAGGGTTAATATCAAAATCAACAGAGTACATTCCCTCCTTAGAATCTTTCTTTCCTACTTCTCCTAACATTTTGCCTACTTGAAAAACCGACACATCGTCCATTGTTCTGACATGCATATTCACATCCAACATGGCATCAGGCTTGTAGCACATGAATTTAAGGCGGAACTTGATGCCAGATTCAATGTCGATATTGGCTTGCGGCTTGCCAGGGAGGATTTCGAAAGACTTGATGCGGACGACATCATTACCGGGTGCGGTAGCCAAATCGTCGAAATACTGGTTCTCGCTGCTACCTCCTTCGCCGATATAATAATCCACCGTATCTTTGATGCCACCCATGTACTTCACCTGTCCTTGTTCAAGGAGCACGCCACGCGTGCAGAGGGCTTTTACAGAAGCCATGTTGTGGCTAACGAACAAGACTGTTCTACCTTCGCCGGTGGAGACGTCTTTCATTTTGCCGATGGCTTTCTTTTGGAACTCGGCATCGCCGACGGCGAGGACTTCGTCCACGACGAGGATCTCAGGATCAAGGAAAGCTGCCACAGCGAAACCGAGACGAACCGTCATACCGGAGGAATAACGCTTCACAGGAGTGTCGATATAGCGCTCACAACCGGAGAAATCGATGATCTCGTCCAGTTTGGCTTGGATCTCATTACGCGTCATGCCGAGGATAGCGCCGTTCATGAAGATATTCTCTCTTCCCGTCATCTCGCCGTGGAAGCCGGTGCCGACCTCGAGGAGCGAACCAATTCTACCATGGGCTCTAATAGTCCCCGTGGTAGGGCCAGTTACTCTTGATAGTAGTTTAAGAAGGGTTGATTTGCCGGCGCCGTTCTTACCGATGATGCCGACGACGTCGCCTTGCTCGACCTTGAAATCGATGTCACGCAGCGCCCAGACGTACTCGGAGTTGCCTTTAGAGGCACGGTCGTTGACTTCCCCTATTTTCAGATATGGGTCTTCCTTTCCCAAAATGCTCGTTTGCCACCATCGATTAATATCATGCCGGAGTGTACCTGTTGATACCAGGCCGAGGCGGTATTGCTTGGATACGTGGTTAAATTCTATTGCAATGTTATTGCTCATATCTTTATTTTGTTTATTTCTTCTTTTCTTTTTCTTCTCTTATTCCCCATGCTTGCACCCTGCTTGTACCCTACTTGTACCTTACTTGTACCCTAACGTATTTTCTGGTAACCAAAAACTCAGAAACCTCAGCCGCTGGGGCGCCTTTAGCATGCTTGACCTAAAGTCTGCTCGTAAACAAGCTTCCGGACAGCCTTTCGTTCAAACCCGCTTTGCAGATACAGCAGAACTGTTTCTGCAGATTCCTCACGAAAACGCGCTGCGCTTACAAAATGTGAAAAACAATCTAATTCAACTCTTCTCACCATAGCCAATGCTATGTCTTACGCTACCTCCACATCCAGCTTGCTCCCTACTTGCACCCTACTTGCACCCTGCTTGTATCCTACTTGTACCCTAACGCATTTTTTCAGGTAACCAAAAACTCACTAAAATGCCACAATCTTGCTATTCGCCAAACGATATCGCTCAATTTGCGCACGCGGGCTCGCGCCGAAATTAACAAGCACAGCAGCCGGCCATTCTGTAGCACGCAAATAGCCAAAGACCTGATAACGTTCGCGTTCCGTCAACTGCCACATTGCCTTGCATTCCACAATCACTCTTCCCTCTGGGCATTCGGCTACCATATCCATCTTAATATACGTATTTAGCGGTTCGCCCTTGTACAAAGGATGGTACGCCAGTTCCTTATATGCCGTAATGCCATTAGCCGTTAGTTCCGACATCAGCGCCTCTTGATAAACATACTCCGGCAGGCCGGGGCCTAACTGACGATATACCTCATGCATGCAACCGATAACCGAATATACAAGCTGGTCTATTTTCATACTATTCTCCATCTTCATTCTTCAATTCGTTTAGCAAGTCGAGGCCTTTGCGGGTAAGGTAATAAGCCTGATCCGGACTATTAGGATGCTCCGGATAAATCATCTTGATATATCCTTCTGCCATAGCAGGAGTCATGTAATAATCCCAAAGACTACGACGGGCACGGAGGTTCATATTTCCACAGATTCCTCTACGCGTAAGCGTTTCTGAACCAATCGCTTTTACGAGGCGAAGGATACGGGGATTAATATGTATAGTTGCGCTATCGGGCATAAAAAGTGGGCGCAAAATTACAAAAAAAATCCCATATATGCAAATATATATGGGAAATTATGCAAAAAATGTTACTTTTTTGCCCAAAAGAGGAAATTATTCCGTATACCGGCGGTTAATCTCGTCCCAGTTGATGATCTGCCAGAGGGAATGGAGATGGGCGGCACGGCGATTACGATAATCGATGTAATACGCGTGCTCCCAGACATCCATCGTCAAGAGGGGTTTGAGACCCTTTGTGACGGGGTTGCCGGCATTGGGTTCCTGCGTGATGACGAGTTTGCCATCCTTGTCGGCTGAAAGCCACACCCAACCTGATCCGAAGAGCGTGGTGCCTTTCTGCTCGAACTCCGCCAGGAAGGCTTCGAAGGAGCCGAAATCACGGATGATGGCCTTGAAAATAGGCAATTGGTCATTGATAATTGCTGATTGCTCAATGGTGTATGGCTTGAACTGGGTGAAGTAGAGGTTGTGGTTGAGGATCTGGCCGGCATTGTTGAAGATGGCACCTTGGGATTTGGCGACAATCTCCTCCAATGGCATGGCCTCGAACTCCGTTCCGGCAACGAGTTTATTGAGGTTATCGACATAGGTCTGCAGGTGCTTACCATAGTGATACTCAATCGTTTCCCGACTGATGACGGGTTCCAGCGCATTGGGCGCGTATGGAAGCGCGATTAGGCTTATGATTGCGGATAACATAATGTTGAATGTTTAATGTTTAATGTTTAATGTTTAATGTTTAATGTTTAATGTTTAACGAGTTAACGAATGAACGAATGAACGATTAGTAATTCTCTGCGAGGAGTTGGAAGTAGGACTGCGCGTGGTGGCAGACGGGGCACTCTTCGGGAGCGGATTTGCCGACTACGATATGGCCGCAGTTAGAACATTGCCAGATGCAATCGCCGTCACGGGAGAAGACAATCTTGTCCTCGATGTTCTTGAGCAGCTTGCGGTAACGCTCCTCGTGGTGTTTCTCGATGGCGCCGACCATGGCAAACTTAGCTGCAATCTCGGTAAAGCCCTCTTCCTCCGCCTCTTTCGCCATGCGAGCGTACATGTCGGTCCACTCGGCATTCTCGCCAGCAGCGGCATCTGCGAGGTTGGTAGCGGTGTCGCTGATCTTACCTCCGTTGAGGTATTTATACCAGAGTTCCGCGTGCTCTTTCTCGTTGGCTGCAGTCTCCTCGAAAATCTTACTGATCTGTACGAAACCGTCTTTCTTTGCCTTCGATGCGAAATACGTGTACTTGTTACGCGCCATTGATTCACCGGCAAAAGCCTCCATGAGGTTTTTCTCGGTCTTTGTTCCTTTTAAGTCTCTCATAAAAATTGTGTTTTAGGGGTTATACAAGTTTTGTTGAAGAAACGACAAAAATCGTGCCAAAAACGCACGTTTATTAAGAAAATAGTGCTTTTTGTTAAGAAAATTATAGTAAAAATACCGCATTTGCGGAGAAAATAGTAATTATAGCTATGCAGCGCGTATAATTTTTAGAGTAACCAAAAACGCGCAGCCTACGTCCGCATGGCTATTGGCCTACGCGGCCTTGAGCGTAAATGCTTCTTAATGCGATTGTGAGCGAGCTCACATCGCCCTTAATAACCATTCCCGCTCCGACATTGCCCATATGTGCACTGTCGGCTGCTTACAAAAAACACGGGCTTTGCCCTCACAAAAAATCGTTACGCTTCGCTTCACTTCAAAAAACAATTAATGGAATGGTGAGCGCGCAGCGCGCTAATGGTGGAATGGTGGGATGGTGCAATGGTGGAGGGGGGATTATTGCAAGAAGCGGTGGCGGAGGAGGCGGAGGTCGTCGGAGGAGAGGAGGAGTTGGTTCTGGAGATAAGAGATCATGCCTCCGAACTCGCGGTCGATGAGATCACAAGTACGGATGAAGTTAGGGGTCGAGACGCCCATGAAAGCGAGGATCACCTCTTTCTCTGCTTCGCCACCTCCACGGGCTTCGATCTGCGCATTAAGCACTGCGACGAGTTCGCGGTAAGCGGTGTTAGAGAGGTCAAAATCTGCGATTATCGCTTCGCGATCAACGCCTAAAGCTGAGAGGAGGAAAGCCGCTCCCCAGCCTGTTCGGTCTTTACCTTGGAAACAATGCCAGAGGATGCCGCCGTCTTCGGGAGCCTCGATGATGAGACGGAGGAAAGCGGCGTACTGCAGTTGCGAGTACTCGCTTCGGATGAGCGACGGGTACATATTTGCCGCCATCTTCTGCACCTCGGGGTAAAAAGAATAATTGACGATATGTGCCTCCAGATCGAGGAAAGCCTCTTGAGGAATGGGTTGCTCCGTCAGACGTTCGGCGCTGAGGTCGATGGTCGGCAGGAGATGATGGGTAGCACCGGGAACCTCACGATCCGGAAGGGCTTCGGCTTCGCCGAGTGAACGGAAATCGAAGATCTTCGCCAGGTGGTACTCCTGCTGCAGACGGTGCAGATCAGTGTCCGTGGCATCATGCAGATGGGCAGTACGAAGAAGACGGTGGGGCTTGATGGGCTTACCACCGGCGCCGATGAGGCCGCCTAAGTCACGGGCGTTAACTATGTTGTCGAAAAGGACGGTCATTTTAGGGGTTAGGGGTGAGGGGTTAGGGGGTTAGGGGATTAGCGTGCAAAGACGTCGTCGATCAGGTGGATAAATTCGCGGTAGGCGAAGGTGTCGGAGAGTTCGGAGAGGGACGCTGCGAGGCCACGGTAATGCCACTCGTGCGAGGCTTTGTCCGTAACGTGGAAGATCTTCCAGAGTTCGTCGCCTTTAACCTGATAATCGCGCCAGATCGCCCGCATGTTACTGAGTTTGTCCCCCATTGCCACTATCTTCGCGTCATGCGAAGCGGCTGCGAGACGGTCGATAGCCGCCTGTTTGCGTGCGTGCCAGGTCTCTGACTCGTTCGCGCCGCCGGTAAAGACTTCTCCGTTGAGTTGGTCGCTCTCTTCGTGCACGAGCTTCGCCACACGCTCGCCGAAAGCCTCACGGAGCTCGTCGTAGGTGATGCCGGTATCTTCGATGGTATCGTGCAGCGCCGCAGCTGCCAGCAGTTCCTGATCGGGCGTGATGGTAGAGACAATCTCCACCGCCTCCATGGGGTGGACGATATAAGGAAAACCTTTTCCCCGGCGCTCGGTGTTATGATGCGCCTTGACCGCGAAGATAATCGCGCGGTCCAAAATATCTGTATTTAGATATTTATTTGGCATTCGCGTTCGGCAATCGGATTGCAAAGGTTCATACCACTCCGCTAAATGAACGGGCAACCTATGCCTCCGCTCTCCCCACCGGACGCACTACTTTAGCATCCATCGGGGACCCTCTATACCGATTGAGAGGGGATTGGTGTTATCAATAAATCGTTCCTTCGAGCATGGCGCGGAACTGCGGCATGGGGCAATGGGTGTCACGCTCGACGATGAGGGTCTTGAGTCCTGCGTAGATCTTCACGAGGTCTTCCACTTGCTGCAAGTCCGCACCGGGTCCGAAGAGCGGTTTGCCGTCTTTATCCTTGAATCCATAGGGGATGAGGGGACAGTCGGGAGCGTGGAAATACGCGTCTGCAAACGCGTCCCAGAAGCGCCGTGCGGTGGCATTGGACATGTGGTTCACCTCCATCGTCCATGCCTCGTTATTGAGGCAGCAGCAGAGATAAACCATGCCTAAATCGAAAAGCGGAAAGCCGTAACAGAAGTCGCCGAGGTCGATGAAGTATTTCTCTCCGGAGGGGATGAAGATGCCGTTACCGAACTGCAGGTCTCCGTGGATAGCGGTGTCTGCATCCGGCGCAGCGGCTATGTAGTCGTGGATCTTCTGTTTCTGAGCGGGGGTGAAGTCCGGATTGGCTTCGAGCATCGCATAGAGACGGTCCTTGACGTTTTCAAAACGAGAGGTGTCCACGTGGGTGTTATGCAGCGCGAGGCACATCTGAGCGAACTGTTGTCCGTAGAGTTCGGTCTTCTCGGGGTTGTCTCCGCAGGCGCGGGAGAAAGACTTCTTACCCACCAGCCGGCGGAAACGGATGCCTACCTGCTTGCCGTCGGTTACCAGGTCACCGGGTTCGGGAGTCGGGATACCCATCTCGTACACTTTGCGTGCGAGTTCGAGCTCCAGTTCCGCCGCTTCAAAATTGCGGAAGTAGAGTTTGAGCATGATATTGGGGTCCTGACGGTGGTTATAGCTGGCGCCGTTAGCGCCCTCACCTACTCGCTCGTATTCGGCGAGATCGATTAATGTTGGGGTCATGTTGTTTTCGGATTAGGGGGTTAGGGGGTTAGCGGGTTATATCAGCTCGATGTTTCGGGCTTGTTGGTAGGTCATTTCGGCGATGGAGGCATTCTGAGAGTTATTGCCGTTGAGCACTTCGAAGAGCCGCTCGAGACCGATCTTGCCACCTCCGGTCTTGAGGATGCAGACGATGCAGATGTTCTGCAGACCGATAGCGGAAGAGACGATGTCGATGTCGGTGTTGCCGAGTTGATGGCGCGCGAGACGATAGGCGTCCTCTTCGTAGGTTTGGATGAGCCGGCTGACGTCACCGAGGGTGTTACACTGGAGTGCCTTGAGGACACGCAGGTACCGGATGAGCGGTGCGTCCTGGATCTCCGCCTGGTTGATGGCAGCGATACGTCTGTTGAGCCGGTCAAGGGGCTTCGCCTGCAGGTACGAACGGAAGGTATCGCCATCAAGGAGGACGTCGTCCAGCTTGCCGTTCTGCACGAGGGACTGTACACGCCGCCGGTAGTCGGTGATCTCCGTACGAATGCGGCTGAACTCATCGTCCGCCATCTCCAAGAGTCCTGCGAGGCGGTTGATGCGGCGCATGTACTCACGCGGGATCTCGATGCCGGATTTGTAACCCGTGTCATGGTTGATGGCCGCCCAGGCATGCTGGAGAGTCGTACGGAGCTGCAACTCAAACCGCATGTCGTAGCCCGGCAGGCGGCAGATATAATGGAGCGAGTTGTAGCCGAAACTATCGAGCTGGTGGAGCCGCCGTTTGTCCACGGAGTTGTTCCAATCGATCTCAAAGAGCTGCTCGGCGATAGAGGCTATACGATCCACGTCATCGGTGTAGAACGTGATGATCCGTGCGCCGAGGATGTCGGTGATGTCGCTGAGGGTGGCGTACTTACCGCCCTTGAGCGCCAGTTTGCCGGCAAGCGACTCTTCGGTCTTGATACGTGTCTCTATAGCCGTGACGACGAGTCCGTTGCGCTCCAACGCTTTGCGGAGCGTAGCGAGTACCTCGGCCTGCATACGTTCTAAGGTAGGCAGTGCTTCGCGGTACTCCTCCAGAATCATCTGGCAATGAAGATCCAAAGCATCCATCACTGAATCTCAAAGAGGCTGATAAAACCGGTCATCATGAACACCTGACGGATGTCGGCGTTGATGTTACGTACAATCACTTTGGAGCCGTGTGCAGCAGCTTCCTTACGAATAGAGAGGAAGATACGCAAGCCCGACGAGGAGATATACTCCAGGTGGGTGCAGTCCAGGATGATCTCGCTGTTCTCCGCCTCCAGGAGAGGTTTGACTGCATCTGCAGCGGGTACAGCAGCCGCTGTGTCCAGACGGCCGGAGAAAGAAGCAATGATTTGATTGCCGGATTGTTGAATTGTTGTTTCCATATAAATATTTAGGATTTATGATTTCTGATTTAGGATCTTGACGAGGGTCAAGATGTTCTTTCCGTCCTGGCGCTCGTAGCGGATCTCGTCCATGAGTTTGCGTACGAGATGGATACCGAGTCCGCCGATAGCACGTTCCTCGGCGGAGAGAGTGATGTCCGCTTCGGGTTTGGCGGTAGGATCAAAAGGAATACCGCTGTCGGAGATGGTGAAGATCAGTTTCTCGCCCTGTTCGTCTTTGACTTTGGCGAACTCGACAAAGACCTTACCATCGTTTCGTCCGGGGTATGCGTAAAGCATGACATTGCTCACGGCCTCCTCCAAAGCGAGGTTGATCGGCATGTTGAGTTCCATCGGGATGCCTAACTCATCCACCCACTCCGCGAGGGTCGGTATCTGCTGGATGTCGTTGCGCATGATGATGGCGGGTTTCTGGTAACGCACCGCCATGAGGGTGAGGTCATCTGACTGCTCGGCATCGCCCACAAATGCTGCTACCTGCGCATCCATCGCATCGACTATCTCCCTCGGACGGAGCGCCAGACTGGCGTTCAAGGCTTTCTCCATGCGCTGTTCGCCAAACTGCTCATGGCGTATATTCTCCGCTTCGGTCAAGCCGTCGGTATAGAGGAAGAGGGTGTCGCCATAGGTGAGGTGCATCTTCTGCTCCACATAGGAATAGCCCAAGGAGATACCTACCGGCAGGTTCGCCTGCACCTCCATCGTGTGCACTTCTGCTTTCTCGCCGCGGATGATCAGCGGTGCGTTATGCCCGGCGTTGCAGTAACTCAACTCGCCGGTCTTGAGGTCGAGGATACCGACAAAGAGGGTGACGAACATGTTCTGATCGTTCTGCTCGGTGAGGGTGTCGTTCATCTGGATGAGTACCTCGTGCGCCTGCTCCACATGCGCCGTGATCGAACGGAAGAGCGAGCGGATAGTTGCCATCACGAGCGACGCAGGGACACCCTTGCCGCTGACGTCGCCGACGCAGAAGAAGAGTTTGTCGTGACGGACGTAGAAGTCATAGAGGTCGCCGCCTATCTCTTTGGCGGGACGCACCATGCCGTAGATATTCAGATCCGAACGATCCGCAAAAGGCGGGAAGATCTTCGGTAACATCGCTTTCTGGATGGTCTTGGCGATCTCCAGCTCGCGGAGCATACGCTCGCGCTGGGTGCTGACGTCCATGAGGTTCTGGAGGTTTCTGCCGGCGAAGACCATGATGAATACCAACAACGCCAGACCGAGGAGCATCAGGATCGTCACGATCAGACCGATACGTCTGAGATCAGCGTAGAGCACGTCTTCGGGGATGATAATCGACAGGTGCCAACCCGTAGAATCGATCTCCTCGTCGAAGATGCGATATTTACGTCCGGGCATGGTGTCCGGCCGCGCAACGATGTCCATACCTGTCGAGGAACGGATGGAAAAATAGCTATCCTTATAGACCTGCAGGTATTCCGACACACGATGCAGCTTGCTCAGCGACAGATCGATGCATACGACCGCCACGATGGTACCGGTTTTATCGCGCACGGGGTACGAGCAGCTGACCACCATCTTCTGCGCACCCGCGTCGTCCAGGTAGGGCTCGCTCCACCAGGCGGAGTCAATCGTCAGACCGTTGTTGAACCACTCCGACTGAAAATAGTCATGCTCCGGACCACCTATTTGGCGCGTGTATATACGCATGCTATCTCCTTCTATTATACGGCTACTGCAGACCTCGTACCATCGCCCTTTGGAGGGATAGTAGTCAGGGATGAAGGCTACGCCGGCGGACTCGACATTATCGAGGGTCTCGAGCAGCGTGCGGGTACAAGTGTATATCCCATCCGGGTGATCCAGACTCAGCTCTGCCATATTTGTCAGCATCTTCGCCGCCGCTTCCAGCTCAACGGTAGCGGCGTTGATCTCCAACTCCGCGGCGCGTAACTCAGCGCGGGCACGTTCAACTGCCTCATTGTCAATAGCGGCACGGCTGTAGAAATACTGCAGACAGGCGGTAGCCTCTAATACCACCGCGGCGACCAACAAGATCCAAAAGCCACTGGAGGATTTCAGTTTCGATTTATGATTAGCCATTTTAAGGTTATAATTTGCAAATTAGGCCACAAAATTACTACTTTTTTCTCAATTATGCAAAAAAATGAGGGTAAAAATGCATTTTTTTTCAAAAATATTTGCGTATATCAAAAAAAAGCAGTACTTTTGTCGTCGATTTCGCCCGAGGAGCGTTAAATGCCCCTTCCGGCGGAGGCCAGTTTCCCCGATTGGCGGGGACACTTCCGGGTGCTATCGTCTAGTGGCCTAGGACAACGGCCTCTCACGCCGTAAACCCCGGTTCGAGTCCGGGTAGCACTACGAAAAGCCTGCACGTCGCAGGCTTTTTTTATGTTGAAATTTTGCGTAATTTTGTGGAAAGTATTGCATAAATGCAAAAAAAGCAGTACCTTTGTAGCGGATTTTTGAAAAAAACAAAGCAGGAGTAAGAAACGCATGCAAAACCGCGGATACATAGTAATGGTGCTGATCAGCTTATGGCTGATAGCAACGCCGATGACGGTGATGGGCAAATCATCGCAGAGAAGGCAGATATGGTCGAGCAAGCCGAGTCCGGAGTACGGTCTTTACACGGTGAAGAACTATTTCGTGTCTCACGGCGTGAACCTCAACGCGAACGCGCTGTATTACTTCGGCGATGTGGACAACGAGGGCGTAGCGTTCAACGGCGGTTTCAACCTCGACAACCTGAGTTTGGGAGGAAGTTTTCTAATGGCATACAACCTGCCGACGGGCAACCATTGCAACCTACGTTTTTCGCTGATGGGCGGAACGCTGAGGGGTAACAACGAGTTGAAATTCAAGACACTGAACCCTCCCCGAGATGATTTTCGGAAGTTCAACTCGATACTGATTCAGCCGGCGGTGGGGGTGCAGTATTATCCATTTGTTCGCGCGGGTTTGTACCTCTACGGCGGTGTTGCGTTCACGGCGAGTATCATCCGTAGTTATGAGTTCTACTACAACAAGAAGATCTCGGGAAGTCAGACAGAGAGGCGGTTACTTCAAGGCAAGACCTTCGGTTTTCTGCCGATGGTGCAGCTCGGTTTAGGGTACAGCTGGCGGCTGACGGAGAGCTGGGTGATGAGCGCAGAGATCATGATCCAGGAGGGTCTGATAGACACGCATTATCTGAATCTTGACGCCTGGCCTCTCGCTGCGTCGCAGAACAGTGACCATGTAGAGTTAGGCGGCAGTTTCGGCACGTACATCAACCGCTACGGGCAGAAGCAGATCCACTGGAACGACGGTTGGTTTCAGGTAGGTCTGACGATCACGTACCAGTGGAACACCTGCGAGCACTGCCGGATTCTGAATAACTACACGGGTTTGCGTTGAACCACGGTGCCGGTCTCGGCATACTCGATGAGGTTCTCTAAGATGATCTGGAAACGCCACTCGATGGCGTTTTTCCAGATCTTATCGCTGATAAACGCAGAGAGGACGCGTCCGAAGGTGATGGAGAACTCATAATGAAGATGGGTCTGCGTCGGCGAAACGGGTGTCATGACGAAGATCCAATCGCCGCCCTCGAGGATGGCACCGGAGTACGTAGCCTTGAGCCGTGCGGTAAGAGGATGCGGAGCATGCGCCGGCCGCGTGAGGGAGTACTTGGTACCGAGGTGCTGGTCCTTCCACCACCTGACACCGAGGACGTAGATATCGATAGCCACATCGCCGGTCTTGGTCTTCGGGTCGTAGGTACGGTCCTTATAGCTGAGCTGGATGACCGCCCTACCCTCCTTGGTATCTTTCTTGGTATCCGCCTCTTCGTGTTCTTTAAGGTTGAGGTACGCCCAGTCAAAGAGCGAGTCCGGGCATGCCTGAAACTGATAGCAGAAACGCCGGATGACGGGCAGTAACTGCTCCATCGATGCGTCACAGACGGTGTCGATGACGACAGCACGGGTCTGCGGCCGTGCGAAGGTACAAAGCGAGGCTACGGAGAGCATCGCTATAAGCATCATTCTTTTCATCACTCAGATCTCGTAATCGAGGCAGGTTCGTAACTCGGTATTGGGCCGCACGACACCATTCGCCACCGCTACATGGGCAGGGTGAACGGCGTAGCCTTTGAGCGCCTCTTCGGACTCTAAGGTCGAGTCCAGCATGATATCGGCGTTGCTACTATCGAGACGTCCGTCGATCTGTACATGAATATCGACGAGTCCGGGCACTTGGCCTTGGAGGGACTCCAGACCTTCCTTAATGGCTTGCGCAGCCTCTTGTTTCTCAGATGCACTCATCTCCGAGCGCAGTTTCCATAAGATGATATGTTTGATCATTTTCTTTCGGGTTAGGGGGTTAGGGGTTAGGGGTTACGGGTAGCGATGTATATCGTTGCGATGCCGAAGGAGAGGGTCTCAAAGCGGGCGTCTTGGAAACCCGCTTGGGTCAGATGACGCAGGAAGTCCTCACCCCGGCAGAACGATTTGACACTCTTGTTGAGGTAGGTATAAGCGGTCTTGTCGCGACTGACGAGGCGTCCGACGAGAGGCAGGACATGCGAGAAATACAGGTCGTAGCCCCAGCGGATGAGTTTATTCGTGGGGTACGAGAACTCTAAGATCGTCACTTGTCCACCGGGTCGCAGGACGCGGTACATCTCCCTCAGACCTGCATCGAGGTCGGAGAAGTTACGGCATCCGAAAGCACAGGTGACGCCGTCGAAAGAGGCATCCTCAAAAGGCATCTCCTGAGCGTTGGCGTAGAGGAAATCTACGTTGGAGATTTCAAATTTATGATTTATGATTTTCTCCTCGCCGATACGCATCATCTCGCGCGAGAGGTCGATGCCGGTGACGCGCTGCGCCTTGCCGGCACGGAGCATGGCGATCGTCAGATCCGCCGTGCCGATAGCTACATCGAGCACGTGCTCCGCTGGCGGCATGAGAGCTACCGTCTTGCGCCGCCAACGCCGGTCGATATTGAGCGAGAGCCCGTGATTGAGCCCGTCGTAAGTCGGAGCGATGCGGTCAAAGAGGGAACCTATATGTTGTTTCTCGTCGGTCATACCAGGGCTTTGATATTTTGCTCCGTCGTACCCGGCAGGAGGTCAATGGGTCGCAGTTCGATCATCGTCTTGGCGCCGCACTCTCCACGGTCTCTCATCCGAACGGCCGCACGGGCGCAGGAGACCATGACCTGACCGGTGAGGGCGGGGTTATTGATGGTCATGTTAAACTCAAACCGTTGGTTATGGGTCTCTCCGGAGACACCCGAGCGAACGAGATTGACACCGTGGGCGACGTTATTGAGTGCATCGACGGAGTCCACAGGAATGACGTGGGTCTCGTCGTGTGCGAAATAGTCATCGGCAAGGATAGCCGCCTCGACGGTCTTGAAATCTGCGCCTTCCTCCAGTTCGATATAGACCATACGGCGATGGATGCCGGTACCGAGAGGGATGGTCATGGAGAGGGCGTTTCTGACACCCTTGATGGCTTTGGCAGCAACCGTATGACCCATCGAGCGGCCGGGACCGAAATTCGTGTAGGTCAGTCCTTTGGGCGACATCGCCATGAGCAGTGCGCGAACCATCGAGTCCGTACCGGGGTCCCATCCTGCGGAGAGGATAGAGACCGTATGATTAGCCTGACAGACGGCGTCGAGGGACGAACGGAGCGACCATATCTGTCCATGGATATCAAAACTGTCTACCGTGCAGATACCCCTTGCGGCAAGGAGCGTTGCAAACTTCTGCACCTCACGCGTCGGCGTACAAACGAGAACGACGTCGGCGTCGATGCAGTCGAGACAGTCATTATGATGATAGATGCCGACTAACTGCATGTCCGGCGCAGCTTTGATGGCTTCTTCGGCAGCTTTGCCGATATTGCCGTAGCCTAAAATTGCGATTTTCATATTATTCTACTGTTACTGATTTTGCTAAATTACGGGGCTGATCGACGTCGCAGCCTTTGACGACGGCGATATGGTAGGCGAGGAGCTGGAGGGGGATGACCGTCAGCAGCGGCGTGAGACACTCTTCGGTCTCGGGCACCTCGATGACATAATCGGCGATCTTCGAGACCACCTCATCCCCTTCCGTGACGATGGCGATGACGCGTCCCTTGCGGGCTTTGATCTCCTGAATATTCGACACGACCTTCTCGTAGGTGCCGCAATGAGGTGCGACCACGACCACCGGCATCTCTTGAGAGATGAGGGCGATAGGTCCGTGTTTCATCTCCGCCGCCGGATAACCCTCTGCGTGGATATAGGAGATCTCCTTCAGTTTGAGGGCACCCTCCATTGCCACAGGGTAGTTATACCCGCGACCGAGGTAGATGAAGTTCTGGGCGTACGTGAAGGTCTTGGAGAAATCGGCGATGCGTTTCTCCTGCTCAAGCACGCGTGAGATCTTATTGGGTATCTGCCCCAACTCGCGTACGATTCGAACGAATTGTTCTTCGCTAATCCCCTCATCCCCTAATCCTCTCATCCGTTTCTCTCTTCCTATACAGAGGGCGAGCATGGTGAGGGCGGTCACCTGGGCGGTGAAAGCCTTGGTGGAGGCGACACCAATCTCCGGGCCCACGTGGGTATAGCAACCGCTGTCGGAGACACGGGGTATGGACGCACCGATGACGTTACAGATGGAGAAGATGAACGCGCCTTTGGACTTGGCTAACTGTATCGCCGCGAGGGTGTCCGCTGTCTCGCCGGACTGGGAGATAGCGATGACGACATCGTCTTTGTTGATGACGGGTTTGCGGTAGCGGAACTCAGACGAGTACTCCACCTCCACGGGTATCTGCGCAAACTCCTCGATGGCGTACATGGCGATGAGGCCGGCGTGCCAGGAGGTACCGCAGGCGGTGATGATGATTCGTTTGGCATTCAGGAAACGCTCTTTGTTGTCGATGAATCCCGAGAGGGCGATGTTATCTTGACGAACGTTGACGCGACCGCGCATGGAGTCCGTCAGCGTACGCGGCTGCTCAAAGATCTCCTTGAGCATGAAATGCGGATACCCGCCTTTCTCCAACTGGCTCAGCGAGAGCTCGAGACGCTTGATCTCCGGCGTCTTTTGCACATTATTGATCGTCGTGATATCTAATGGGTTAGTGGTACCACTAATCCCCTCATCCCCTAATCCACTCATCCTTATGCACACTACCTCTTCGTCCTCGATATAGATGACCTGATCGGTATATTCGACGATAGGCGTGGCGTCGGAGGCAAGGAAATACTCCTCCTGCCCTACTCCCACGACGAGCGGCGAACCCTTGCGGGCAGCGATGAGGGTGTCAGGATGATCCTTGTCGAGGATAGCGATGGCGTAGGCACCGATGACCTGCTGCAGGGCTAACTGCACGGCGGTCTTGAGATCGACATGCTCGTTGAGCTGCGTATATTCGATGAGCTGCACGAGCACCTCGGTGTCGGTCTCGGAGCGGAAGGTATAACCCTGCTCCATGAGTCCGGCTTTGAGGACGGCGTAGTTCTCGATGATGCCGTTATGGATGATCGCCAGGCGCTCGGACTCGGAGTAATGGGGGTGCGCATTGACGGTATTGGGTTCGCCGTGGGTCGCCCATCGCGTATGCGCTATACCGATCGTGCCGCCGGTGTCTTTGTCCGCAGCGTACGCCTCCAGCTCAGAGACCTTGCCTTTGGCTTTGTAGATATTGAGTTGACCTTGCTCGTTGATGAGCGCTACGCCGGCACTGTCGTACCCGCGGTACTCCAGACGATGCAGACCCTTAATCAAGATAGGATAAGCCTTTCGCTTACCGATATATCCAACTATTCCGCACATATTATCTTATAAACATCAATTCTCTATATTTGGGGAGGGTCCATAGCTCGTCATCGACGATCATCTCCAGGGCGTCGGCATGCTCGCGGATGTCCGCCATGAGGGGCAGGACGTTATCGTGATAAGCAATGGCTTTGGATCGCTCGTCGGGTTGACGGTTGGCTTTATGGCGCGCGTCGGTCATGGCTTCCACGCCTTTGAGGATCGCACCGGCGTGCGACTCGATCTGCCGGATGATGGAGTAGTCCATCTCGTTGAGTGACTCGGTCTCGTCCGGAGAGAAGACCTGTTTGACGGTCATCACGTTCTTCAGAAGCATGGTCTGGTAGCGTTTGGCTGCCGGCAGGACGTGGTTGACGACGAGGTCACCGATGACGCGGCTCTCGATTTGCAGTTTCTTGACATACGTGTCCCATTTGACTTCGCACCGGCTCATCAGCTCCGCCTCACTCAGGACGCCGGTCTTGGCGAACATCTCGATGGTCTGCGGCAGGAGGTAACGGTCGATGACGAGAGGCACGGAGGTCTCGCAGTCGAGACCGCGTTTGGCTGCTTCCTTTTTCCACTCTTCGCTGTAACCGTTGCCGTCAAAACGGATGGATTTGCACTCGACAATATAACTCTTGATGACGTCGAAGAGTACGCGCTCTTTGGCTTCGCCTTTCTCGATACGGGCATCCACCTCGGCCTTGAAGATCATCAGCTGCTCCGCTACGGCGGCATTGAGGGCGAGCATCGCCGCACCGCAGTTAGCCGACGAACCTACCGCGCGGAACTCGAAACGGTTACCTGTGAAGGCGAACGGCGAGGTGCGGTTGCGGTCGGTGTTGTCCAGCAGGATCTCGGGGATATTTCCCACGCCGAGCTTCATCTCTTTCTTGGCATTGATGATGATCGCCTCTTCGGCGGTAGCGGTCTCGAGCTTGTCGAGGACTTCGCTGATCTGCTTGCCGAGGAAGACGGAGATGATAGCAGGCGGTGCTTCGTTGGCACCCAGACGGTGCTCGTTGGTCGCCGAGACGATGGAGGCTTTCAAGAGCCCGTTATGCCGCTTCACCGCCATCAGGACGTTCACGAGGAAGGTGACGAACTGGAGGTTCTGGTAGGGGTTCTTACCGGGCGCCAGCAGATTGACGCCGGTGTTGGTCTCTATCGACCAGTTACAGTGCTTGCCGCTACCGTTGACCTTGGCGTAGGGCTTCTCGTGAAGCAGCACGCGGAAGTGATGGCGCTGCGCCACCCTGTCCATGATACTCATCACGAGCAGGTTATGATCGTTAGCGAGGTTGACGTTCTCGAAGATCGGCGCCATCTCAAACTGCATCGGAGCTACCTCGTTATGACGTGTCCGTACAGGAATACCCGCGCAGAGGGCTTCGTACTCCAGGTCCCGCATAAACTCCAACACACGCTCGGGGATCGCACCGAAATAGTGGTCCTCCAACTGCTGGCTCTTCGCGCTCTCGTGCCCCATCAAAGTACGGCCCGTCAGCATCAAGTCCGGACGCGCATGATAGAGCGCCTCATCCACGAGGAAATACTCCTGCTCCCATCCCAAGTTCGCATGCACGTGCTTCACCTGCTTGTCGAAATACGCACTGACCACCTCCCGTGCCGCGTGGCAGAGCGCCGCCGTGGAGCGGATGAGCGGGGTCTTATAGTCCAGCGCCTCACCCGTATAAGCGACGAAGACCGTCGGAATACAGAGGGTGTCGCCGATGAGGAAGACGGGGCTCGAAGGGTCCCATGCCGAGTAGCCGCGCGCCTCGAAGGTGTTGCGGATACCACCCGAAGGGAAAGAAGAGGCGTCCGGCTCCTGCTGGTACAGACTGTCGCCGCTGAACTCCTCCATGAGCGTACCGTCTTTGTCCAGCGTGAAGAACGCATCGTGTTTCTCCGCCGTCCCCCCTGTCAGAGGCTGGAACCAGTGAGTGTAATGCGTTGCGCCGTGCTCCATCGCCCATTTGCGGATACCGATCGCTACGCTGCCCGCTATCTCTCGGTGAATCGTACGACCGTTGTCCACGTCGTCGAATAACTGGTCCAGGACATCCTCCGCGATGTATTCCTTCATACGCTCACGCGTGAACACATCGCGTGCAAAAAAGTCTTTTACACGACCTTCCGGCTTGATGGCCGGCACCGGAGTGTGCGATTTTGCCATTTTAACGGCTTCAAAACGAACATTACTCATACTTTTGACGCAAATTTTTGTTTTTAATCGGATTAATTTTCAAAATCTGCCACAAAAGTACTGCTTTTTTTTGAATTGTGCAAATAAAAATGCGTTTTTATCAAAAAAAGTGAGCCGAAGCCCACTTTTTAACGGTTTAACACCTTCTCTGTATGCCAGGTGCCATCGTAGAAAGTCTTAATGAAATAGATGCCTACGGGCAGACCCATGGAGCGGAGTTGGGTCTTGAGGGTAGCGATGTCGCCCTCATAGATAGTGATCAGTTTGCCGCTCACGTCGATGAGATAATGGGTTCCATCGCCGTGCGGGATAGACGGATCGGCGGCTATCTCCTCCGCGCTGAACGGGTTAGGAAGGAACTGCGGATCTACCATCTCACCATTAAGCGGCTCTGCCGCGTCACCATTAATCAATCCACCATTACATTCCGGCATCGCGGAGAACTCGACGATCGTGCGCACCATCATGTCGTTGAGGTGCTCGACCTTGAGGGAGTCGGTGGTGGGTTTGAGATGGGAGTGACCGATACCCGAGTCGTCGGTGAGGAAGAACGAGGTGCCGTTCGTCGCCAGAGCGATGGAGCGAACGAGCAGTTCCCCACTCTCGCCTATGCCGCTACAAACGACCGGCACAATCCGTACACCGAGTGCGGCGGCATTGAGAACCTGCTCATGCAGGAGAGCGATCGTCGCGGAGTCGCGGTGGCAGGGAGCATCTAATATAAGGAACGCGACACGCGCACGCGCGTTGGCATCCCATCCGGCACTGTTCATCGCCGCCATCAGTGCCTCAGGTACGGCTTCAGGGTAATCGCCTCCACCGTTAGCCTGCTGCTTGTCGATGAAAGCCTGCGTCTCCTTGATGTCCTCCGTGAGGCGCGAGATACGCGTCAGGTACTCGTCCTGATGATCGCGATAGACCACCGCACCCGTACGGATATTCAGACCACCCGTAGCCTCCTTGGCACGCGCGATGACATCCTTCATCTCCGCCTGCAGGTACTGCAACTCATCGCCCATCGAACCCGTCGCGTCGAAGATAAAGAACACATCGACGTCCTCCTCCGCCTCGCAGGGTTCGTCGAGGACGAAGGTGTTCAGCCCCTCAGACCAGTCTTTGGCTACCTGCTTCCGGTCATCGACGGCAATATAGAAATCCGCATGCTTGCCGCAGAGGTTCTTGCCGACAAGCTGGTACCAGAGCTCCGCCTTGCCGGTGTTGTCCGTCACGGCCTGGAAGAGCGTGTTACCGGCATTATCCAAGAGACTCACCGCTTTAGATGCGACGGGGTACCCTTCTTTATTCACCACCTGCGCCGTATAACGATGCCGCGGACTAAATTGCCATTCTTCCGCGTACGGCTTGTGCGTTCCGTCGATCACTTTCGGCCAGAAATACCATTTCGTGAAGTCGTTCACTTCGCCGGCTGTCAAGAGCCCTGCAGAGACGTTAGCCGCCTCGTGGTGGACGGTGCCTTCTTCGCGTATCGGCGCTACGTCGCTCAGCGCAACAGACTCCATCATCGCGGCGTCCGCTGTCGGCGTGGCGGCTTTGGAGTAAAAGACATCCCCCCTGCGTGCACCGGTGACGTACATCGGTCCGGTGCCGCGGATCATGACCGTCCCATCGTTCTTCGGTTGCTTCTTCGGGTCCGGCAGCAGCCGAACGATCAGCACCGCCTCGCTCTTGACAATCGCATGCGCAGGCTTATAACCCTCGCAGGAGACGAGGAAAGTAGTAGAGGTCACTTGCTCGGGCTTGAGCACCACGCGGCCGTCGAAAGAGGTGGTATAGACCTCTTTCTGCACCTTCACCTCGGCGTTCGCCAGCAGCGCCTGGGTCGTATCCATGACGATAACCGTCAGCGGTTGATCCCTCTTCGCCTCTAACCTTTCACCTTTCGCCTTTTTAACACATGCCCCCGCCGTGCCTACGCACAGCGTCAAAGCCATCAAAAGAGAAAAAATCTGTCTCATATGCATTCGTTTTTAGCAAATATAGTACAAAATGCGTGCCAATATTGCAAATTATTTGCATATGTCAAAAAAAAGTAGTACTTTTGCACTCGCAAAAGTGAAACGGATATTTTTCATAGGGCTTCTTCTGGTTTGCTGGACGATGGGTTCAGCCAAAAAGAGTGTCTTGGAGCGCGTTGTGCTCTACCCTTCTCATGACCAGTATGGAGACACCTTGACCCTTTCCGGCAAGTTATGCGTGCCGCAGGACAGAAAGCCCAAAGGTATTATTCTGCTGCCGCATTGGACCATCAGCGATGCCGAAGAAGCGCCTTCCCACAAAGTGACGGGCGAAGCCAAGTATTTCATCAAAGACTACGTACTCGTTATGCCCGACTATATCGGTTACGGCGTTACCGGCAAGCGCATGCACCCTTATCTGCACGGCGAGTTGACCGCCCGGAACACAGTGGATATGATGCTTTATTGCCGGCAAATCTTAGACAGCATGGCGCTGGGCATACCGACAGACAGTATCTTCATCGTCGGATACTCCCAAGGCGGAGCAACGGCGCTCTGGACCCTCAAGCTGATCGAGGAAGAATACGCTGAGAGTATTCATGTACGGAAATGTTTTGCAGGCGGCTCACCATGCGACGTGGCGTCCATCTACGACGAGGCAGTGCGGTACAACGCCGCCAGCGTGCCGCCGGAGATACCGCTCCTGGTGCTGGGGACGAGTGCGTCATACGGGTTGAACCTGAAGCGCGAAGACTTCTTCACTCCCGCCATGATACGCGCTTACGACAAGTATATAGCGCCGCAGAAGAAAAGCATCATTCAGCTTTATTTCCTGATGCCGAACCATAAGCTGACGCATTGGATGACCCCGTCAGGCATGGATAAGACCCAGCCGGAGACCAAGCGATTCTACGACGGGATGTTGCGTTCGAGCCTCGTGCATTATGACCTCGACGGCGGGGAGACGGACAGCATCTGCCCGGAATGGAAACCGAGAGCTCCGCTGTATGTGTTTCAATCGAAGAACGACCGCCTGGTGAGTTATATGAACGGCGCGCACTTACGCCGGTGTCTGGGAGAGAGGGCGAATATAACGTGGGATTTCGGCAAATACGGCGACCACATGGTTGCCCTGCACGTCTTCATGAGCAAAGTGAAGAAGATGATGGATAATTGAAAATTACAGATTAAAGATATATTTATATGGCACAAACACAAGAAGAAACATTTAAGAAAATCGTAGCGCACTGCAAGGAGTACGGATTCGTCTTCCCTTCCAGCGAGATCTACGATGGTCTGGGCGCTGTATATGACTATGGTCAGAACGGCGTGGAGTTAAAGAACAACATCAAGCGTTACTGGTGGGATTCGATGACGCTGCTGCATGAGAATATCGTGGGCATCGATGCGGCGATCTTCATGCACCCGACGACCTGGAAAGCTTCGGGTCACGTGGACGCGTTCAACGATCCGCTGATCGACAACCGCGACTCGAAGAAACGCTACCGCGCAGACGTCCTCATTGAGGACCAGATCGCCAAATACGACGACAAGATCGCCAAAGAGGTGGAGAAAGCCCGCAAGCGTTTCGGCGAGAGTTTCGACGAGGAGATGTTCGTTGGAACGAATGAACGAGTGAAAGAATTAAAGAACAAGCGCGAGGCGCTGCATGCGCGTTACTCTAAGGCGATGAACGAGAACGACTTGGCGGAGCTGAAGCAGATCATCCTCGACGAGGAGATTGTATGCCCGATCAGCGGCACACGTAACTGGACCGACGTAAGGCAGTTCAACCTGATGTTCCAGACGGAGATGGGTTCTACCGCCGACGGCGCGATGAAGATCTACCTCCGTCCGGAAACCGCACAGGGAATCTTCGTCAATTTCCTCAACGTGCAGAAAACCGGCCGTATGAAGATTCCTTTCGGTATCGCGCAGATCGGTAAGGCTTTCCGTAACGAGATCGTAGCCCGTCAGTTCGTCTTCCGCATGCGCGAGTTCGAACAGATGGAGATGCAGTTCTTCGTTCGTCCGGGTTCGGAACTGAAATGGTTCGAGCACTGGAAGCAGTTCCGCCTCAAATGGCACAAAGCGCTCGGCTTAGGCGACGAGAAATACCGGTTCCACGACCACGAAAAGTTAGCTCACTACGCGAATGCCGCGACGGATATCGAGTTCCTCATGCCGTTCGGATTCAAGGAGGTGGAGGGTATCCACAGCCGTACGAACTTCGACCTGAGCCAGCATGCCAAGTACAGCGGCAAGAAGATCGAGTATTTCGATCCGGAGCTGAACCAGAGCTACACCCCGTACGTCATCGAGACCTCTATCGGCGTGGATCGTATGTTCCTGAGCGTGATGTGCTCAAGCTACGAGGAGCAACAACTCGAAGGCGGCGACACACGTGTCGTACTCCACCTGCCGGCAGTGCTGGCACCGGTGAAGGCATGTATCATGCCGCTTGTGAAGAAAGACGGTCTGCCCGAGAAAGCCCGCGAGATCATGAACGAGCTGAAGTTCGACTTCAAGGTAGCATACGACGAGAAAGACTCTATCGGTAAGCGTTACCGCCGTCAGGATGCAGTAGGTACACCGTTCTGTATCACCGTCGATCACGACACAGAGAAAGACGGTTGTGTCACCGTCCGTTACCGCGACACGATGACGCAGGACCGCGTGAAGATCGAAGACCTGCACGAGATCATCCGCAAAGCCACCGACCCCAAAGAGCTCTACCGCAAGATCGTAGGAGACTCGATGGAAGACACCATGGAATGATGGAATGGTGTACAGTGTACGGTGTACGGTGGATTGGAAAAGCCCGCAGAGATGCGGGCTTTTTTGTTGAACCGTTAACCGATAACCGTTAACCGTTATATGCTTCCAGGGCTTTGCGGAGGACAATCATCGCTTTGCCGAGATCTTCCTTATTGAGGACATACGCCATGCGGACTTGATGACGTCCGTCTTCGGGGTTGGTATAGAAACCCGTACCCGGCGCCATCATGATCGTTGCGCCTTCGTACGTGAAGTCCGTGAGGCACCACTTGCAGAACTTCTCGACGTCGTCCACCGGCAGCTCTACCATCACATAGAAAGCTCCAGTCGGCGCAGGTGCAAAGACCCCGGGGATCTGGTTGAGCTGGTCGATGAGGAAGTTACGGCGCGTGAGGTACTCGTCGTACACCTCCTGCATGTATTCCTCCGGTGTGGAGAGCGAAGCCTCTGCAACGACCTGCCCGAAGAGAGGTGGCGAGAGACGCGCCTGGCAGAACTTCATCACCGACTCACGGACGGCTTTGTTCTTCGTGATAAGCGCACCGATACGGATACCGCACTCGGAGTAACGCTTGGAGACGGAGTCCACGAGCACGACGTTCTCCTCAATGCCCTCGAGGTGGCAGGCAGAGATATACGGCGACTTGGTATAGATGAACTCGCGATAGACCTCATCAGAGATGAGATAGAGGTCGTATTTCTTCACGAGGTCGCGTATCTGCCGCATCTCCTGCTTGGTATAGAGGTAACCCGTGGGGTTGTTGGGGTTACATATAAGGATCGCGCGCGTCTTCGGCGTGATCTGCTTCTCAAACTCCTCCACCGGCGGCAGTTTGAAACCGTTCTTGATGTCGGTCTTGACGGACTTGACGACGGCTCCTGCCGAGATAGCAAACGCCATATAGTTGGCGTATGAGGGGTCGGTGACGATGATCTCATCGCCCGGGTTGAGGCAACTCATGTAGGCAAACATGATCGCTTCCGAACCGCCGGCGGTGATGATGATCTCGTCCGGGGAGAGGTCGATGCCGTACTCGGCGTAGTAGCTGACCATCTTCGTACGGAGCGACTTGAGTCCCTGTGAAGGCGAGTACTCGAGGATGTCCGTGGAGTAGTTACGCACGGCTTCGAGCGCCTGCGGCGGGGTCTTGATATCCGGCTGACCGATATTCAGATGATAGACGTGGACACCGGCTAACTTAGCAGCATCTGCGTACTTCGCCAACTTACGGATCGGCGATTCCGGCATGGATTGGGCACGTAAGGAGATTTCCATAAAGTTATTTACTATTTGGTCATTTACTATTTGGTCATTTATTGGGACAATTAGCCATTTGGGCTTCCAACTCGGCGCGGAAGGACTCTATATCTCCGAGGTCGCGTATCTCGCGGAGGTTGCGGACACGCTGACGGACGGAGGAGACGGCGTGTTTGGCTAACTTCGCCTCGGAAGGCGTGATAGCTTGCTCGAGCGCCTCAAGACAGATGTCATAAAGCATCGAGGCGTGAACCACCGTGCCCGTCGGCGTGGTATAGCAAGCCGTTCCGGCTACCTTGCGGTCCCCCACGAGTACATCGTTATGTGAAGTGGTCACCGCGTCGTATCCCATCTCTCGCAAAGCCCCGGAGAGGAGTCTCAGGAACTCGTCAAAGACCTCCTGCGAGTGGGTCGAGGGCGAGACGAAAGAGACCATGAGGTTGCCACGATCGGCGTACACGCATCCTCCCCCACTCTGACGCTGGACGACGCGCACACCGTGGGCCGCACAATACGCCTCATTGACCTCCTGCTCGCGGCACTGATGACGACCGTAGATAACCGTCGGATCAACAACCCACGTGAAGAGTGTCGGTTCGGCAATCGTCTTGACCATCTCGGCTTCGAGGGCGAGGTAGTCCTCCAGCGGGAGATTCTCTATGGGGCGAGTTAGGAGCATTCAAAAAGCCGGCTCGGTGAGTTCTACTCCTCGGCAGAAACGACGTTTGATATCGCGGTCGTCACCGAGGTAGAGATAACGCTCCAGACGCTGCGGAAGCGTATAGTGGTCGTAATTGAGGTAACTATCGTCGATGAGCAGGGCATCAAACTCATACCCGGGTTCAAACGAACCCACCTTGCCGAAGAACGATCCGCCACCTTTGGTAGCGAGGTAGAAGACCTCACTCAGGCTAAGGAACGACATCTCGCCTTTCGTCTGGGCGTAGTTGAGTTTGGAGACCTGGATGGCGTACTGCATGACGCGCAGCATCGACATGTGGTGGCCGGCAGAGATATCCGTTCCCAGCGCTACGTTAATGCCGGCGTTGAGGAACTTACGTATCGGCGCCATGCCCGAAGAGAGGTTGCTGTTTGACGTCGGGCAATGCACCACATAGACGCCGTTTTGCTTCATGAGTTCCATCTCTTCGCCGTCGGTATAGCAGCAATGCGCCATGAGCGTCGGCGTCTGACCGAAGAGGCCATACTTGTTATAGGCATCGCCGTAACAAGTAGCCTCCGGTTCCAGCTCCTTGACCCAGTCTATCTCCGAACGGTTCTCGGAGAGGTGGGACTGCACGGGCAGCCCGGTCTCTTTGGCGTACTCGCCGAGCGCCGTGAGCATCTTATCCGAGCAGGAGGGTACAAACCGCGGGGTGATGATCGGTTTGACACGACCGTCGCCGTGCTCGTCCAGATGGGCCTTAAGCATTCGCATGCCTGCCATCAGTTCGTCCGTCGTGTTACGGAGGGTCTCCGGAGCGTTGCGGTTCATGCCCACGAGTCCTACGTAAGCACCCATGCCCGCCTGAATAAAGAGGTCTGCAAGGATACGGGTCGATTCGGGATGGATGGTACCAAAGACCGCCGAACGCATCGTACCTTGCATCCATAACTCATGGACGAAACGACGGTAGAGCCGCTTTGCGTACTCGGGATCGGCGTACTTGGTTTCCTCGGGGAATGTATAAGTATTCAACCACGGCAGTAACTCTAAGTCCAGTGCAAGGCCCAGATTGCGGTACTGCGGCGCATGAACGTGCAAGTCGTTAAAAGCCGGGATAAGCAGTTTGTCACCGAAGTCAATCAGCTGGCGACGCCAGTCAAGGTTCTCCGGCAACTCCCGGTACACGCCTTCGATGAGACCGTTGGACTTGACGACAATATAGCCGTGCTCGATGATCTCCAACCGACCGGGCGTAGGGGTATGGATAATATTGGCTCTGTAGATTTTCATTCTTTGGGTTTCTTAAAGAAGATTAGACAGATTAAGTAGTTGATACACCCTCCGATAAAGATAACAAAGAGGCTGATGAGGTCGTCCCGCCAGAAGGGGAAGGCCGCCAAAGCCATCGGTAGCAGACCAAACTGCACGACGAGGTTGATCGCCCGGGCAAAGAGAAAGCCGCCGGCGTTCTTCTTACTCGGCCGCGTATTAAAGGTGTACCAGTTGGAGAAGAAATAGTTCGGAATCATCTCCAATATATACCCGATACCGAAGGCGACATAGTATAGTGCCGTGCCTTTGTCGGGTTCGCCCATGACGGTCAGCGCCGCCATGAAGAACCAAGTCTGCAGTATAGCACCCGTGGTGCCGACGAAGAAGAATCGCACGGCACTACGGGTCTTTGCAGGGAGATATCGGGTGGGCAGTTTCATGTCATTTACCATTTGGTCATTTACCATGTACCATTTATTTCAAAGCTGCAAGGAGCTCTTCCATGGCGGCATTGAGTCCGTTGACGTCACGTCCTCCGGCAGTAGCCATCCACGGCTGACCGCCTCCACCGCCTTGGATGTTCTTAGCCGCCGCTTTGATCATCGCGCCGGCGTTCTTACCAGCATCGACGAGCGGTTGCGAGAGGAAGACGGCGATCGTGGGTTTGCCCTCAAACTGCGTAGCACCTACCACGGCGAACTTCACATCGGTGAACTTCCCGCGGAGCAGCGGCATCACGCCACGGATCATCTCCGGGTTCACTTCGCCCTGCAGACGCACGAGTTTGATCTCTCCGAAGTCCTCTGCACGCGCAATCAGTTCGTCACGGTACCGCTCTATCTTCTCTGCCATGAAGGTCTCGATCTGTTTCTTGAGACCGGCGTTCTCTTCGATGGATTTATGGATGGCTCCGGCAAGATCCGGTGCGTTATTGAAGAGCCCGCGCAGACCGTTCAGCATGTCTTGCGCAGCGTAGTAGAGTTCATCGGCCTTAGCAGCCGTCACGGCTTCTATACGACGTACGCCGGCAGCGACAGAAGTCTCCATGACGATGCGTACGGAACCGATCTTACCGGTCGAAGGCACGTGGCAACCGCCGCAGAGCTCAATCGACGGACCGTACTTGATGACACGCACGTCGTCTCCGTATTTCTCGCCAAAGAGCGCCATGGCTCCCATGGCTTTCGCCTCGGCTATCGGCGTATGACGGCTTTCTTCGAGTTTCAGGTCATGACGAATGAGTTTATTCGCTACCCTCTCCACCTCGCGCAGTTCCTCCGGGCTCACTTTCTGAAAGTGCGAGAAGTCAAAACGCAAGCTGTCGGCAGTCACGAGCGAACCTTTCTGCTCTACGTGCTCACCCAGCACCTGACGCAGCGCGTAATGGAGGATGTGGGTCGCCGTATGGTTGCACATGATCGCAGCGCGGCGCTCAGCATCCACCTCGGCAGTGAGTTTGCCGGAGACACCTGCCACGCCGCCGGTGACGAACGGCACCTCGTTCATGATCAGTACCGGCAGACCGTTCTCGCGCTTGCAGTCGAGCACCTTAAAGCACTCGTTATCCAGACGCAGGCAACCGGTATCGCCGACCTCACCACCCATCTCCGCGTAGAAGGGGTTCTTGGAGATGACGACCTGGAAGAACGCCTTGCCTTTCTGCTCCACGCGGCGGTAACGAAGGATCTCGGTCTCTACAGTGAGCTCGTCGTAGCCCACGAAATCCGGATCGCCTTCCTTGACGATATTCCAGTCGCCGAGGTCCTGTTTGTTCGCCGAGCGACCCATCTCTTTCTGGTGCGCGAGGGCTTTGTTATATTCCTCCTCGTTGGTGGTGAAACCGTTCTCGCGGAGGATGAGTTCCGTCAGGTCGAGCGGAAAACCGTAGGTGTCCTTGAGCGTAAAGACATCGACACCGCTGATCTCGGTCTTGCCGGCTTTCTTCGCTTCGTCCATCAGCTTATCAAGCAGACCGATACCTTTATCGAGCGTACGGAGGAATGCTTCCTCCTCGGATTTGATGACCGGCACGATCTGCGCTTGCTGTTTCACTAACTCGGGGTACGCTTCGCCTAAGTCCGCGATGAGTTGCGGTACCAGCTGATAGAGGAACGCCTCACGCATATTGAGGAAGGTATACCCGTAGCGTACGGCACGGCGCAGGATACGACGGATGACGTAACCGGCTTTCTCGTTCGACGGCAGCTGGCCATCGGTGATAGCGAACGCTATCGTACGTATATGGTCTGCGATGACACGCATGGCGATGTCGGTCTTCTCGTCCTTGCCATACTCACAATGACAGATCTCGCCGATCTTCTTCAGCATCGGTTGGAAGACATCGGTGTCGTAGTTGGAGGTCTTGCCCTGGATGGTCCGCACGAGACGCTCGAAGCCCATACCGGTGTCGATCACTTTCTTTGCCAGGGGTTCCAGCGAACCGTCTGCCTTGCGGTTGAACTGCATGAAGACGATGTTCCAGATCTCGATGACCTGCGGGTGGTCTTTGTTCACTAACTCCCGTCCGGGCACTTTGGCGCGCTCCTCAGCGGAACGACTGTCCACGTGGATCTCACTACACGGACCGCAAGGACCCGTCTCACCCATCTCCCAGAAGTTATCATGCTTGTTGCCGTTAAGAATATGATCCGCAGGCAGGTGTTTGAGCCAGATAGAAGCCGCCTCGTCATCGCGACTCAGACCCTCCTCGGGCGAACCCTCAAAGACTGTCGCGTAGAGGTTAGCCGGATCGATCTTCAGAACATCGACGATATACTCCCACGCAAAATCAATCGCCTCTTGCTTGAAGTAATCGCCGAACGACCAGTTGCCTAACATCTCGAACATCGTGTGGTGGTAGGTGTCGTGACCCACTTCCTCCAAGTCGTTATGCTTGCCGCTGACGCGCAGACATTTCTGACTGTCTGCTACACGCGGGTATTTGATCGGATCATTGCCGAGGATGATTCCCTTCCAGGGGTTCATGCCGGCGTTGGTGAACATCAGCGTCGGGTCGTCCTTGATGACCATCGGCGCAGAGGGCACAATCTGGTGGCCCTTCGATGCCATAAAATCTAAGAATGATTTTCTAATTTCTTGAGCTGTCATATTTGGTTGTTTTAAAGTCTATAAATTCGCGTCTGGGTCGTCCCTCTTTGTCTTCTCGCTCGATGAAAGGAAGCGGGTTAGCGCGTAACTCGTCGTATTCTGCGCGAGCATGAATAAGGTCATACGCCATGTACATCGCATTACGCATGGAGAGGAAATCCGCCTGGTCTTTGCCTACCAGGTCATACGCTGTACCGTGGTCCGGAGAAGTGCGGATGACGGGCAGGCCGGCGGTATAGTTCACGCCGCTCATGTCGAGGGTCTTGAAAGGAATCAAGCCCTGGTCGTGGTACATCGCCAGGACCGCATCGAAATGCTTGAAATGGCCGGAACCGAAGAATCCGTCGGCTGCATACGGGCCGAAAGCCCAGAGCCCTTGCTCGTTGGCCTTCTGAATCGCCGGGGCGATGATCTCCTGCTCCTCTTTGCCCAGCAGCCCTGCATCCCCTGCGTGCGGGTTCAGCGCCAAGACGGCGATGCGGGGTTTCTCCAGACCGAAGTCCCGGATGAGGGATTGCTGGAGGATGTTCAGTTTGGCGAGAATGCGCTCCTCGGTGATCTGCGCAGGGATGTCGGCTATCGACACGTGGTTACATACCAACGCTACGCGTAAGCCCTCCGAACAAAGCATCATCAGCGAACCACCATTTGCACCACCAAACATTTTCTCCAGGTACTCGGTATGACCACCATTCAGCGCCTCTTTGTTCAGCGGCGCCGTTACCAGCGCGTCCACCTTACCGTCCTTGAGGTCCTTGCAGGCACGATCCAACGACGCTTTCGCCGCTTGGTTAGCTGCCTCGGAAGGTACACCTAACGTCACCTCCGTGTTATCCGGATAGCTGACAATGAGGTTCAGACGACTGTCTTTCGCCTGCTCAGGCGAGTCGATGACGTTCCAGTTGATGTTTCTCCAGTAGTCTCCTAAGGTCTGGATATGATGCTTCGCCACGACGGCGTTGCCGTAGATGACGGGTTTGAAGAGTTCGAACATATGACCTTCAAGGAGCGCCTTGATGATCACTTCGTATCCGATGCCGTTCGTATCTCCGGTAGTAATTGCTATAATAGGTTTCATTTAAGTTGAAAGTTGAAAATTACACATAGTGAACCTTGTCAAACTTCAGTTTGTCGAGGTCATAAGGGCTCTTCTCCTCCGCCGGGTAGCCGAGGGCAATCGCGCAGAGCACCTTGAGGTTCTCCGGGATACCGAAAAGGCGATGGGTTAACTCTGGCGCTCCTTCACGCTCGTGCACGTGACACCAGCAAGCACCTATACCCTGCTCTGCTGCCGCTAACAAAATATTCTCCGCCGCTATCGCTCCGTCTGCCATCCAGGTGTTGTCACACAGCGTCGAATCCAGCGCAATGACGATCGCCGCCGTCGCAGTATCGAACATCTTACTGCCGTATGTCCTGCAGCCCGATAGCGGACGCAGTTTGGCTTCGTCCGTCGTCACATAAAACTCCCACGGACAGGTCCTCTTGGCACTCGGGCTCATCAGCGCGCAGCGCAACATATAATCGATTTTCTCTTGCTCTATCGGTCGGTTCGTGTAAGCGCGTACGGACCGCCTAACTTGACATAATTGTTCAAAGTTATTCATTATACTCCAAAATTAGCGCACAAAATTACAAAAAAAAAACGATATAGCAAAAAATATTTGCATATTTTACAAAATTGTAGTACTTTTGTACCCGAAATGGAAAAAAGATGAAGATTTCGTTCACTACATTAGGGTGCAAACTGAATTTTGCGGAGTCCAGTGCGTTGGGTAAAATGCTCATCGCGAGAGGTCACACGCGGGCAGAGAAAGGTGAGGAAGCGGATATATGCGTCATCAACACCTGCTCCGTCACCGACGCCGCCGACCATAAGGACCGTCAGATGATCCACCGCATCAGGCGGCAGAACCCCCATGCGATACTTATCGTCACGGGGTGCTACGCCCAACTCAAACCCGGTGAGATAGCCAAGATAGAAGGTGTAGATTTTGTATTGGGGCAGGATGAGAAGTTCCGGCTCGAAGAGTTTGTGGAAGAGATAGAGAGAAGAGAGCCGAGAGCCGAGAGACGAAAGACTGAAGTTTTTACTTCTCCGATTCGGGAAGTGGAGACCTTTCACGGTGCGTACAGCAAAGACGACCGCACGCGGTGTTTTCTCAAGGTGCAGGACGGATGTAACTATTTCTGCTCGTACTGCACCATCCCTCTGGCACGCGGCAAGAGCCGTAACCCGTCTATCGAGACGATCGTTCAACAAGCCCAAGAAGCCATCGACGGCGGAGCCAAAGAGATCATCCTCTCCGGTGTCAACATCGGCGATTTCGGACGGAGTACAGGGGAGCATTTCATCGACCTCCTGCGGGCTTTAGATGGGATTCAGAAGTCAGGAGTCGGGAGTCAGGAGTCGGGATTCAGGATACGAATCAGTAGCTGCGAACCGAACCTGCTCTCCGACGAGATCATCGATTTTGTAGCCACCAGCAAGCATTTCACGCCGCATTTTCATATTCCTCTGCAGAGCGGCAGTAACGAGGTGCTGAAGATCATGGGAAGACGTTATACGCGGGAACTGTTTGCCGAGCGTGTGAACCATATAAAGACCGTCATGCCGCATGCCTTCATCGGGGTCGATTGTATGGTGGGCGTACGGGGTGAGACGGATGAGTATTGGGAGGATTACAAGACCTTCATCGAATCCCTGCCGGTGAGCCAGCTGCATGTCTTCACCTACTCGGAGCGCGCCAACACGCGGATGCTGGAGATGGATCTGTATGTCGTACCGCAGAAAGAACGCGAGCGCCGCAGCAAGGAGTTGCATGAACTAAGCGCCCGCAAGACCGCAGCTTTCTACGCTGAGCATGAGGGATACGAAGCGACTGTCCTTTGGGAAGGGGGAAAAGGCGAAAGTCCGCTGATGTACGGATGGACGGAGAACTATATCCGTGTCTCCTGTCCGTACGACGAGACTAAAGTGAACACATTTGAGCGCATAACCGTGCGGCAGACGGTTCCGGCAGACATTCCAGACGATACACAGGAGTGATTTCCAGCAACTTGGCGATGGACTCATACAACCGGTCCATCATCTGCGGCAGCACTTTCAAACCGCTGACCGATGCCAGGATATACGGGTACGCTTGCGTCATTCGCAGGCGTGCCATTTTATTCTCCGGTGCCTGCGCTAACTGCACGAGTGCCTGCACGAGTGCTTTCTCGTTCTTATAACACGCAGTCTTACCGCTCCACGGTGTACCATATACCCATACCTCGCCGTTCTCCATCAGCCGCACGGCCGGGTTATCGTCGTTCAGCAGCCATGCGTCCTCAAAAGCCGTGAGCCACTGGCGGCTGTGAGTACTCTTGCCCGTGCCGGAATGACCAAGGAACATATAGGCTTTTCCCTCACGCACCGTGACAGAAGAGTGAAAGAGCAGCGTCTGACGATCTGCGGTAGCGAACGCAAAAGTGAGCATCGCAGCGTTATCCACCGCAAAGCGGAAGTTCTCGGGGTTCGGGTACAGCGTCACCTCATGCCAGTCCGCCGAGCAGCGCATGGCGCAGTCGATCGGTGCATCGCGATAGACAGAGACGCAGAGCAACCACTCCTCCTCGCGGCGGTACATCTCGATACGCGGCATGTCTTCGTCCGAGCGGTCGGTATAGACGTGTTCCCAACTATCGGAAGAAGGTCTCTCCTCCTTCGAAACGGATATATGAAGCATCATCTCGCCTTTCGGTTCGGGAATCTCAAACGGCGCATAATTAGACAGCACCTCAAATGCTTTCTCAGGTGCCGTGATAGCCATCAGATGGTCGGCTACGCAGTAATAACGGGTATTCATCATCTTTGTTAATATTCATTGGGTTGTCTTCCGCACAAGGTGAAGAAAGGACAGAAAGCAGGGCATTGGTCCTCCTCGCATTGCGGAAAATCCGTGGTGGTGATTACTTCTTTGATCTTCGTCTGCAGGGCTTCGTAGAAGGACTGCTGGATGGTTCGGTAGTCCCGCACGGTCTCGTTCTCTACGTCGATCGTCGTCACGATATCCGTCAGCGACCGGCGGCAGAAGAAGAGGTTCGGTTCGATGGGCAGACCGGTCTTGTCGTGCGTCATGACGGCGTGGCTGTAAATCATCGTCTGGCGTACGTACGCCTTGTCCGCATCCGCCATGATCTCTTCCCATGAGGACGACATCTTCTTCGCGTGCGTCGTGTCGTTATAGTTGCCGGATTTATAGTCCACCACGCGCAGCGTCTGGTTTCCTTCCTCGCCTACTATATCCAGGCGGTCGATGGTGCCGCCGGTCAAGATCTCTCCGATGCCCTCTATCGAGATGGGGAAGGTTCGTTCCTGCTCCAGGAGGTAGATCTGCAGCCCCTTCTTCGCGTCCTCACGGTCGCGGGTCAGGATATTGGTTATATACCCCTCGATGATCACGTTCTCCCCCACGTGGTGGTCGGGGATATAATGATCCGGTTCGTCGGGGTTATCTTCCGCGTAGAGCTTATTCATCTCTTCGTACGCCGCCATCAGCGCCTCGTGCAACTTCGCTTCATCCGTCCGGATGGCCTCGATCGCTTCGGGGGTGACGGTCACCGGAGTCTTGTTATCGCAACCTAAGAAACGGGTATAGATATACTCCATCGCGTGGTGTACAAACGAACCCATCGTAGCAGGTTCAAAGAGCACATCCTCTTCTTCTTTCGGCCGCAAGCCCTCGATATATTGCAGGTAGAACGACCGCGGGCAGGATATATAGGTATTGAGCGCCGAAGGCGACAAGCGGTAACGCTGCCCGTTCTCGCGGCATAACTCCCCGCGGGCGTTGGGATGCAAGCCCGACAGTACCGACCGTGCGGAGAGATTCATCTCCGGTCCGTTATTCTCTATCAAGCTGCTCTCCTGGATCGCACCGCGCGTCACTTGAAATTCCGGCGAGTAAATCATCTGCATGATAAACCGCGACATACCTTTGCCACCTTCGACGGCGTCTGCCGCTGCGTACAAGAGCGTCGCATGGCCCGCACGGCTCAGGAGCCTGAAGAAGTTATAGGCATAAATCGTTGCCTTCTCGTCGGAGGTCTGCATGTGGTAGGTCTTGCGCAGGTAGAAAGGAATAAAACTGATGTCTGCTTGTTTCTGCGGGATGACACCTTCCTCGACGTTCAGCAGCAGCAGTCGGTCGAAGTCCAACATACGCGTCTCGAGGACGCCCATGATCTGGATATCCGTCACGGGTTCGCCGTGGAACGGCATCGTCACGGACTCCACCATGCGTCTGAATAATAGCCGCAGCAGCTTCATCGTAAACGGCACACCTTCCAGACCGCCGGTGATGAGCAGCCGCAGCTGGTTGAGGATCTTTCGTATCTGATAGTCCGCCTCCAACGCCAACAACTCCTGCCAATGAAGCGGCTCTTGACTCTCCTCTCTTGGCTCTTGACTCTCGTCTCTGACAAACAACGCCTCTATCAGTCGGTCGATCGTCTCGGGCTGAGCGAGTTCTTCGGCTCTACCCTTGGTCTCTTCGTTCAGCCACGCCATCGCACGGGCGTACACAGCGGTGTTTCGCAGCGGAAAACCTTTGGTGATATTCACCGGTTCGGGTTCTTTCTCGCCCGATAAAGTGATCGCCGGCAGGGCATAAATGACGGGCTCTAACATCGACTCGTCGCAGATCACCACGCCCACTTTCTGTCCCTTCTCCGTGTAGTTCTCCTGCAACCACCGATGGACATACTGCGCTTGTGCTTCCCGCGACACACACGACAGCACCGTCACCTCTTTCGGAAATCTATCAGCGGCTTTGCCGCGGTCTATCAGCGCAGCGGTCTGTATTCTGTCAGCGAAGCGGTCTAAAATCCCCGCGTTCTTCTCAGCAAACGCGAACGCCTTGCGGTTGGTTTGGAAATTCGGGACGTAGTCCCAGAAAAACAGCGCCTGGCCTTTGTCCTTCAGCAGCGTCATCAGTTCGCGTTCTACGGGCAGCAGGTAGTTAAAGCCCACGAAGATATAGGTGCGGCCTTTGATTTGGTTTTGGACACTCTCTTCTTCCCATCGCTCGATGACTGCCCGTTGTCTGAGTCCCGCGTAGCCTTTCTGCTCCTCTAACATCTCTGCTTTGAGGGCTTTGTAGAGCTCGTACAGATGATCCCAGAGCCGTTCGTATGCCGCCCGTACAGAGTCTGCCGCCGCGTCCGACCTCGTACCCATCAGCGCCCGAAGCCGCTCCTCCACCTCTTCGTCTAACTGCCACCGCTCCAACTCATGCGCGGCGATGGTGTTCTCAAAGAAGTTCGGCACCTCGCTCGCTCCCATCGACGCATCGACGTTCGTGAAGTCCGAGAGCATCTGCCGTCCCCAGTTATAGAAGACGTCCAAGGGCATCGGGTCGTCATCGTGCATCAAGGTGCGATAGTGTTTATAGAGCCGGATGATCGTGAATAACTCATCCTCAGTGTAGAGCGGACTCAACTCGTCCTGCAGCTGCGTCAGGGTTCTCACTTGCGGTGCCCATACTGCCGGCGCTTGGCTCTCTTTCTGCAACCGCAACAACGCATCTTTCAGCACCACCCCCGCACGATGCGACGGCAGCACCAAGGTCGTGCGGCTCAACCTGCTCCACTCGATCTGCGAGATGATCTCCCGCGCTGTTTGTTCCAAAAAACTCTCCATAAATCCTAAAACCTAAATCCTAAACCCTAACCAACTTGTTTTCCTTCGCGAACCACAGATACCCGCGTACAGGGCTGTAGCCCATCCGTTCGAGGGCTTCCATATATTCCTGCACCTGGTGGATATATTGCTTCTCCCATCCGCCGAACTTATAATCCAGCACCACCGCTTCTTTCGTCTCGGGGTTGATCATCACGCGGTCGGGACGCAACTCGCGCTGGTCGATATAGATCGCCTCCTCGAGCCTTAGTTCCCACGGAGCGGTGAACCAATCCCGCATCTCGTCGTTGCCTTTCCATGCCGAAGAGATCAAGCCGCGGAGCTTCTCCCGTTGTTCCTCAGAAGCGATCAGACCGCGTGTCTCAAAATCCCGCAGCACCGCGTCTAACTCATCGGCTTTGCGGATATGTGCAAAAATGTCATGGCACAAAGTACCCTCCTCCATCTTCGCCGTTCTGCGGTACGACTCATCGCCGTACGCCGTGTACATCGCACCTTCCTGCGACTGCACGAACCGCACTTGTCCGCTATCCGCCCACAGTTCTGCTTCCTCAATTGCCTCTTGGCTCTTGGCTCCTGACTCTTGACTCTTGACTATCACACTTCCTGCCTCCCAATCATCCCCTCCGACGAAATCGAGTATATACTGCCCCACGTGGTTGCAGGCACCTTTCTTGCCGTCTTTATTGACCGGGTACGAGGTAGAGACAAAGAGGTTGTCCTCTGCTCGCGTGAGCGCCACGTACAGCATATTCAGGTTATCGATCCGCATGTTCAGGTGTTCCTCCTCGCGGTACGGTGCGTAGTTCGACAGCTCCATCTCCGTACCGTCCTGGATTGGCACAAAATCTTTCTCTCCGTCCGCCTCACACCAGATCTTCGGTTGATGCCGTCCGGCTTCTTTGGTCCACGTACAGAACGGCACGAACAAGGTCTGCGACTGCAGGCCCTTGCTGGCATGAACCGTCAGAATGCGGATGGCGTTGGTGGACGAAGCAGGGATGGGTTTCGCATGCATTGTGTCGTCCCAGTATTTGAGGAACTCCTTTATATTACTCCCGTACGCGCTTACATACGCACGAGTGCGGTCCAGTAATGCATTCAGATACGCCGTCTGGCTGCCGTGATACTGCCCTTTCTCATCGGTCAGGAGGATAGCGATGGTCTCGCTCACGGCTTCGTACAAAGGTGTGTCAGCGTTCAGCCGCTCGCGCAGCCTTTGTACCAACTCCCGCCGACCGGTCATCATCTCAATATATCGCTCTTCCACGCCGCCGGACGACAAGCTCTTCAAGCCCGCGATGACCAGTTGGACATCCGTCGAAGCCTCCAAGAGAAAACTGTCCGCCGAGACGATCTTCACTTGACTCAGGTGCGGGAACTGCGCCTCGTCCAAATCCGCGTGCATCTCCGTCACCCGCATCGCCTCTTTCTTCTCGCGCACCAGCACCATCATCTCCTCGGCTTTCACGCCGCGGGCCAAAAGGTCTTCCATTTGCTCAAACATCTCCATCGCCAAGTCCGCCGGCTTGCCGTTTGGGATGGCATGGAAGCGTACGTAACCGCCTTTCTTCTTCGCCTGGTAAAACTCCCCTAACTTCCCTTCTTCGTACCCCTCGCCGTAGATCTTCGCCGTCAACTCGTCGCCCGAACTCTTAATAATGTGATCGAAGAGTGACAGATTGAACCGCACCACCTCTTCGCTACTCCTAAAATTCCGCGTCAACGAAGTGAATTTCTCGTTCACACGTTCACTCGTTAACTCGTTCATTCCTTTACTCGTTAACCCCTCCATAATATGCCAATCGCCGTTTCTCCATCTATAGATGGATTGCTTGATGTCGCCCACGATGAGCAGCGTGTTGCCTGCGCCGGCAAGCACGTCCGTCAGCAGCCGCCGGATGACGCTCCATTGCAACTGGCTGGTGTCCTGAAACTCATCCATCAGCACGTGGTGGTAGCGGATACCGGCTTTCTCGAGGATGAACTCCGCATCGCCCTCCCTGAGTGCCTTACTCAGCGTACCTGCCGTCCTTGCCAGCAACGCACAATTCGCCTCCGCGAGGTTGCGTTGGATGAGGTGCTGCAACGAACTCATCAGCTCCATATCTCTGCTGAAACGGATGGTCAACGAGAGGGTGTTGTACTTTCTTCCCAGAGGCTCAGCAATCGCCGTCGCCTGACCCATCAACTCGTCGCAGCAGTATTTCTCGCTCACGCCGCGGAAACGATCCTTCGCCGGCACTTTCTCCGGTGCCTCAACCGACCGAACTAAGCGCTCGTAAGCGGCTTTCGTATAGCGGTTATACGTATCGGCCTTGGGCTCGCATTGATGCAAGATCTCCTTCAGTCTCGCCAAATCTTTATCCGTCTTCCATTGCTCCTCTATCGCCTTGCGACGGCGGACAATCGACGGACCGTCAAAACAAATCAGCCCCTCTTCGTCTAACATCTGCACGGACTCGTTGTACAGCTCTTTCGCCATGCCGCAAAGGCTCTCCCTGACGTCCCACTGGCTCTCCTGATCCAACTTCAGACGCATATAATCTTCGATGATCGTCCTGTCCGATGCCGTCATGTCGGTCGTCAGCAGTTGCTCCACCGCCGTGCGGATGACGTGGTCTATATCCAGCTCCGTACTCAAACCCGCACTCATCTTCAACACCCCCGCCAGACCGCTCAGAAGGGTCTGCAGGAACGAGTCGATCGTCTGGATCTGCACATTGTCATAATCCAGCAGCATCTTCTCGAAACACTCTCCCGCACGCTTACACAACACCTCGTCCGGCGCGCCCTGATCGCGGATCATGAATTTCCGTGCATAACTCAGGAAATCCTTCGCCCCGCCTTCGGCGATCTCATGCAGATAGCCGATGATGCGCTCGCTCATCTCCGCCGTCGCCTTGTTGGTAAAAGTGATCGCAAGGATCGAGCGGTAGTCCTCGCCCGAGAGCAATAACCCCACATAATACGCCGCTAAGGTGTACGTCTTTCCCGTTCCCGCCGACGCCCTGCAGACCGTCACCGGTCGCCTTATATCAATCAATGAATCCATCTGCTTTTTAATTTTCGTGCAAAGATAGTGATTTTTTTTGATATATGCAAATAAAAAACTTAAGAAAAAAGTATATATACTGTGTATATATAGTACGTATTGATGAGATGACAAAATGGGTGTCTTATCCTATGGTGATCCTATGGTCATCTTATGGTGATCCCATGGTGAGAGTAGGATTTGGTAGGTATCGGGGTGGGTTTGGGGTCGGCAGATGTGGCAAGGAAGCGGCTCGGAAGAAAAAAAATTATGGAGAAAAAACGCGCGTGCGCTTGCGTATGTCAAAAAAAAGTTGTACCTTTGCAGCCGTTTTTAATTTGCGGTATAGTGCGCGTACGTGTATATATATGGATTTTGAGTCTCCTACTCTGCTTCACAGCGGCGTGGGCGGAAGATAGTATATACGTAGCACAGGATACCTTAGCGGCGGATAGTATAGCAAGGGATACGCTGGCAGCGGATAGCATAAAGAAGCCGGAGAAGAAGGAGAAAAAGAGTGCGCTGGCGGCACCGGTACATTACCAGTCGTCGGACTCGATGGTGATGATGGCGAACGGAACGGCTTATCTGCATGGAAAAGGTGAGTTGAAGTATGAGAAGATGGAGCTGACGTCCGACTACATCCGCATGAATATAGACTCGAGCCAGATTTACGCACGAGGGGTTTATGACAGTATCAATTACGAATGGAAAGGCAAGCCTGTGTTCAAAGAAGGCAACGACAGCTACGAAACGAACGAGATTACGTATAATATCAAGACGCAGAAAGGATACATCCGCCACGTAGTGACGCAACAAGGAGAGGGATATATCATCGCCGACAAGACGAAGAAAGTAGAAGGCGACGAGATGATGATGGCCGGTGGTCAATACACGACTTGCGACAACCATGAGCACCCGCATTTTTACCTGAAGATGACGAAAGCGAAAGTGAAACCGGGCCATTATATCGCGACCGGTCCTGCATATATGGTGGTGGGTGACGTACCGCTGCCGTTAGCCATCCCGTTCGGTTTCTTCCCCTTCACGGACAAATACTCCAGCGGAATCATTATGCCGACTTTCGGCGATGACTATTCGAGGGGTCTGTATCTGAGCAATTTCGGATATTATTTTGCGCTGTCGGACTACGCAGATCTGGAAGTTACGGGAGATATCTACAGCCGCGGTACATGGGCCGTTCGTGCGAAAAGCCGGTACGTATGGAGGTACCATTTCTCGGGCAATCTGAGTATCAATTACCGCAACGACGTGACGAGCGAGAAAGGCATGCCGGACTACGCGACGAGGAAGAACTTCAGCATCCAGTGGACGCACAGCCAGGACGCGAAGGCAAATCCGTATTGCACTTTCTCGGCGAGTGTAAACTTCGCGACGAGCGGTTACAACCGCAGTAACATCAACAGTTACTACAACCAGAATCTGTATTCGGAGAACACGAAGAGCAGTACGATCAACTACACGCAGCGTTTCCCGGACAGTCCGTGGAGTTTGAGCATGAGTGCGAGTCTGACACAACGCACAAGCGACTCGACAATCTCATTAACCGCTCCGCAGTTGTCGGTAAGCATGAGTAGTATTTATCCTTTCAAACTATGGAGGCAGGCCACGCTCAAGCGCAAAGGCAAAGTGGGCGGCAAGGAACAATGGTACGAGAAGATCAAGTTGAGTTATACAGGAAACGGAAAGATCGCCATCAACAGCATCAAAGAGAAAGATTTCTTGCATACTGATTTTCTGCGCGACTGGCAGACCGGTCTGAACCACTCCGTACCGATTAACGCAAGTTTCACGTTATTCAAATACCTGAATATCACGCCGAACATCAACCTGCGTGACCGAATGTATTTCATGCGCACCGACCGTCACTGGGACGACGAGACCCAACAGTTAGCGAAGGACACGACGACGGGATTCTATAACGTGTTTGATTTCGACGTGGGAGTAAGCCTGAGCACCAAGATCTACGGCTTCTTCACGCCGCTGAAGAAGTTATTCCCGAACAGCAAAGTGGAGAAATTCCGTCATGTGATGACTCCGACGCTGAGTATCAGCTATCACCCGGACTTCGGCAAGTCCTTCTGGGGCTACCACGGCAGCTACGACGAGCCGGTATATTACAAAGACAGTTTGGATGCCGCGGGTCGCAAAGTGCCGACCGGCGAAGTGGTGCACCAGAATTATTCACGTTTCGAAGGCATGCCCTATGGGACTGTGTCGCGAGGGATGTCTGCGACGCTCAATTTCGGTCTTGCGAACAACTTGGAGATGAAGGTCGTGAACACAAAAGACACGACAGGCAAACAGCCGTTCAAGGTGATCAGCCTCATCGATAACTTCTCCGTCAACGGTGCTTATAACTTCGCGGCGGACAGTATGAACTGGAGTAAGTTTACCGTGAACCTGCGTCTGAAATTTCCGTACTTGAACAACTACAGTCTGAACGTGAGCACACATCTGGATCCGTACATGTACGAGTTGAACGCACTCGGCACGCCGGTTCAGACCAACAAACAATACTGGCATCACGGCCGATTCCCTCATTGGGACGGTCTGCGATGGAGCTTCAGTTACTCCATCTCCAACCAGACGATCAAGAAATGGCGTGATAAGTTAGCCGGCCGCAAGACCAAAGACGATACGCCGGAGAATACGGAGGACGGAGCAAACGGAGACTTGGCCGCCGTGGAGAAAGATGCCGAAGGTATGGATAAGAATGCCAAACAGACCAAGAAAGCGGAGGAGGTGGATGACGGCTATGTGAAGACCGATTTCCCGTGGAACCTGTCGCTCAGTTACTCGCTGGCGTACGCCCCGGGAAATGAGTTTGACTACCAGAAGATGTACTACAAGATGAAGTTCACCCACAGCCTGACCATGAGCGGCAATATAGGTCTGGGACAAGGATGGAAAGTGAGCGCAAATATGACGTACAACTTCGAATACAAGAAAGTAACCGCTTGCACGTTCAACATCAGCCGCGACCTGCACTGCTGGAACATGACGGCAAGTATCAACCCGATAGGTCCGTTCAAGAGTTACACGTTCCACATAGGCGTGAACGCGTCGATGCTCGCGGACCTCAAATACGACAAAAATAGTAATCAATCAACAAATAGTAGAGTATCATGGTGGTAGAAAACCTAAAAGTAGTAAAAGCCACGTACGAGCTGTATATAGCCGGCGAGGATGGCAAAGAAGAGTTAATGGAGAAAGCGACCGCAGAGACTCCGTTAGTATGGTGTCACGGAGAAGGAATGATGCTTCCGGCGTTTGAGGCAGCCATGGCAGGCAAAGAGGCCGGCGAGCGTTTTGACTTCGTGCTCAAGGCCGCTGACGCCTATGGCGAGTACCTTGAAGAAGGCGTCATGGAGCTGCCGAAGACGATGTTCTTCAACGGCGACGGCGAGTTTGACGAGGAGCGCGTGTACGTCGGTGCAATCGTGCCGATGAACACTGTCGACGGTCAGATTGTCAAAGCGCAGGTCTGCGAGATAACCGACGACAAAGTGACCATCGACCTAAACCACCCGTACGCCGGCGAGGATCTGCACTTCAAGGGCGAAATCTTAGAGATCCGCGACGTGACGGAAGGCGAACTGAAAGCCATACGTAATCCGCGAAAAGGCTGCTGCGGAGGCGGTTGCAGCAAAAAGAAAGGTGGCGACTGCGGTGACTGCTCAGACGGCGGTTGCAGTAGCTGCGAAGGATGCGGAGATAATTGATAATTGATAAAATAAAACCTCTCACCGAGCTAAGAGGGCTCTCAAACCTCGGGATGTAAAACGCAGTTTTGCAGACCGAAGAGCGAGAGCATGGTGAAAGATCATATGAGCGACAAGGTCGCGAATCGTTCTGAACCATAGCTCGCGCGACATGGCAAATATTGTGGCTATAGTGGGTCGTCCCAATGTTGGGAAATCGACTCTTTTTAACAGGCTCACGGGTACCCGGCGAGCGATAGTAATGAACACGGCTGGCACGACGCGTGACCGTCAGTACGGCAAAGCCGAATGGTGCGGCCGGGAGTTTTCGGTGATTGATACCGGAGGATGGGTCGTAAACAGCGACGACACCTTCGAGAGCGAGATCAACCGCCAAGTGGACCTCGCCATCCGTGAGGCGGATGTGGTGATGCTCGTCGTCGATGTGAACGAAGGCGTGACGCAATTCGACATGGAGGTGGCGCACCTGTTGAGACAGGCGAAAAAACCGACTGTGCTCTGCGTCAACAAAGTAGATACTTTCGAGAACCAATACGGAGCTGCGGAGTTCTATAAGTTGGGTCTGGGTGAACCGTTTATCCTCTCCGCAGAGAATGGTCTCGGAACCGGTGATCTGCTGGACGAAGTGGTCAGCCGTTTCCGCAAAGAGGACGACTCGGACGAGCAGCTGGAGGAGTTACCGCGTTTTGCGATTGTCGGTCGTCCTAATGCCGGCAAGTCCAGTATCCTCAATGCTTTCATCGGCGAGGAGCGGACGATAGTAACCGATATCCCCGGTACGACACGCGACTCGATCTACACGCGGTATAACAAATTCGGCAAGGATTTTTACCTTGTTGACACTGCGGGTATCCGCAAGAAAGCGAAAGTGACGGAAGACCAGGAATACTACTCGGTCGTTCGTTCTATCCGCGCGATAGAAAACAGCGACGTGTGTATCCTCATGATCGACGCGACGCGCGGCATTGAGGCGCAGGACCTGAATATCTACTCGCTGATTCAGAAAAACAAGAAGGGTCTGGTAGTATGTATCAATAAGTGGGATCTGGTGGAAAGCAAGACGAATCAGGATATCAAGGCGTACGAAAGTGCCATTCGCGAACGAATCGCACCGTTTACAGATTTCCCGATCATCTTCACAAGTGCCGTAACCAAGCAGCGAATTTTCAAGGTGGTAGAGACCGCGCTGCACGTGTATGAGAACAAAAACAAGAAGGTACCGACTGCGCAGCTAAACGAGAAATTCCTGCCGCTCATCGAGAACTATCCGCCGCCTGCGTGGAAAGGCAAGTACATCAAAATCAAGTATTGTACCCAGCTGCCAAACACGCAGATTCCGACCTTTGTGTTCTTCGCGAACCTGCCGCAGTACGTCAAAGAACCGTACAGACGATTCCTGGAGAACAAACTGCGCGAGTGGTGGGACTTCGAGGGCACACCGGTACAACTCTTCATTAGGGCGAAATAAAGGCGATTTTTAATAAAAAGTTACACTTTTTACTTAATTGCTTGCGTATGTCAAAAAAAAGTTGTAACTTTGTGCGCTTTTTTCGGAGATGAAAATAATCGGCTTCATATATCACGACTCAGGGGTGCAAATGGTGCTCAAAGGGGACAGTTGTCTGCTGAACGGCCGCAAGCCGATGTTCCTACCCGATGGAACGAGCGAGTTAGGCGTGACGGAGTGCGTGATTCTTCGAGTGAGCCGCTTAGGGAAAGAGATTGCGCCGAAGTTCGCGAGCCGTTACTACGACGCAGTAGCTCCCGGAGCAGATTTCATTGCAATGGATCTGGCGCGTAAGGCACAAAAGGAAGGCAAACCCTGGACAGAGGCGATTGCGTTTGACTACTCGCTGGCTATAGGAGAATATGAGCCTACCCCCACCCCCTCCTTGAAGGGAAGGGAGTATTTGAAGGAAGAACTCGTGCTCTCACCCGAAGAAGCAGTAGCGAGGGCCAGCAAGGTGATGACCATCCGGCAAGGGGACTTGATCTACATCCAACGCGCAGTAGCGCCCAGACAGGTAGAAAAGGAAGAAGTCATCCGCGTAGAGATTGGCGGAGAAGAGAAATTGTATTGCAAGATTAAATGAGAAAAATAGTTCCCATAGTACTGCTGTTATCGTTATGGCTCTCGGCCGTAGCGAGCATTCATACGTATCAGGACCACTCGGTTCTGACCAACGGTCAATGGGTGAAGATCCGCGTGAGCGAGAGCGGCGTATGCAAGATGACGTTCAGTGACCTGCAGGCTGCGGGTATCAGCAATCCGTCGCAAGTACGGGTGTTCGGTTACGGCGGTGCGATGAAGACGCAGGATTTCAGCAAGCCCAATATCGACGACCTGCCGCAAGTACCGGTGTTTGTCGGAAGCGACTATGTGTTGTTTTATGTTCAGGGACCGATCAGCTGGGCATACGACAACTCTAACGGACGGTTTGTACACACGCGCAACACCTACTCTAACTACGGTTACTATTTCCTGACAGAGAACGTAAGTACGCCTTTAGCACCGACGGCAGGAGAGGCGATCAGCGGCACAGCTACGGACGTAACGAGTTATCCGATGCTGCAGGTACACGACAAAGACAGCATCAACCTCATTGACCGCAGTGGCGTGTCCGGCGGCGGTCGCACGTTCTACGGTGAGCAGTTTGAGAACGGCACGAAGCGCACATTCTCCTTCACCACCCCGGATGCCTTGACGTCTGAGCAGAGTACGGTCGTGGTGGATGTAGCCGGATACGCGTCGGTCTCGACGCAGTTCACGGCCTCGCTCAACTCCTCGTCCAAATCGGTTACTATTCCCCAGTACAAAGATAACTACGACTGCGGTCAGCCCGGTACAATCACCTTGTCTGCTACGACAAGCGCACAAACCCAACAGGTACAAGTGCGTTACCAGAGCAGCCTCAACAGTGCTATCGGATGGCTGAACTATATCGAATTGACGACCCCGCGGACGATGAGTATGAACGGCTCGTACATGACCGTCAGAACGCTGACGAACAAGAACAGCTCGGTGCCCGTACGGTTTCATCTGACGAACGCGAGTGCGGGTATCCAGATATGGGACATCACCAACAAAGCCGCTATCCAACGCATGCCGACAACTCTCACAGGCAGTGAGTTGACTTGGGTCGGTACGCAGGCGGATGGTGTACATGAGTACATCGCCGTCAACACGAACGGAAACAGTTTTGTGACGGCCGACGTAGTAGGAACAATCGATAATCAGGACCTGCACCGGCTCAGCAATATCGACTACATCATCATCTGTCCGAGCGAGTATGTCGAGCAAGCAACGCGTCTGGCGCAAGCGCACCAAGAGAAAGAAGGAATCACTTGGACGGTAGTCACCGACCAGCAGGTGTATAATGAGTTCTCGTCAGGCACCCCGGATGCAACGGCTTACCGATGGATGATGAAGATGCTCTACGACCGCGCGGACGAAGGCATCGGCCAGAAGCCGAGATGGTTGCTGCTGCTCGGTCATGGTTCGTTTGATAACCGCAAGCTCCTGCCGACATCCGGCTCCGCATTGCTGCTCACGTACCAGGCGGAGAACTCCACCAACGAAGTGAATGCTTATGCGACGGATGACTACTTCGGTTTTCTGGACGACAACGAGGGTACACGTGATGCCAGCGGAAGGATGGATATAGGCGTAGGTCGTCTGCCGGTGACGAGCGTAGAGGAAGCACAGGGAACGATAGACAAACTCATCGCGTATATCCACAACGAGCAGACCGGTAAATGGAAGAACCAGATTGCTTATCTGGCGGACGACGGCGAGCACGGGACACACACAGAGACTGCAGAGGGGAGTGCCGAGTTGACCCGCGTGGGCAATCCGGATTTCATTGTACATAAGGTTTATCTGGACGCTTATCCGCAGGAGATGAACGCGAGCGGCGAGAGTTATCCATTAGCCAAGAACAAGATCCAGAACCTCCTGCGCAACGGCGTGCTCTATTTCAATTACTCCGGCCATGGCGGTTATAACGCAATCACGAATGAGTCGATCCTGAACATGCGGGACATCGAGCTGATGAGCAATAAGAATCAGGCCTTCTGGCTCTTTGCCACCTGTAACTTCGCGCAGTTTGACGGAGGAAAGCGTTGTGCGGCCGAGACGGCCATGCTGAACTCCCGCGGCGGCGCGATAGGTGTTCTGGCAGCGACGCGCACCGTTTACGCAACGGGTAATACCAAACTTAGCCGCTCCGTGACCGCAGAGCTCTTCAAGCATACGAATACTTTCCATTACGAGGCTACCTTAGGCGAAGCCGTCGCGGCCGGCAAGAACGCGCTGGGCTACGACGAGAACAAGATGGCGTACGTCCTCTTCGGCGACCCCGCTATGCGGCTCAATTACCCGACGAACTACTACGTAGAGACCGTGACCGATATCGATACCCTGCATGCGCTGAGCGTGCAGCAGGTGCATGGACGCATCATCGACGAGGACAACCTGACGGCAACGGATTTCAACGGCAAGGTGGATATCACTATCTACGACAAGATGCAGGTCATCACCACGCGTGACAACGATGCCAAAGAGGACGAAGAGGCGAAGGAGTTGAAATACAACGACTACCCCGGTACGCTCTTCACGGGCTCGGCGGCTGTGGAAGCAGGAGAGTTCACCTATTCCTTCATGGTGCCCAAAGATATCCGTTATAACTACGGCAACGGCCGCATCGTCTATTACGCCGTAAGCGATGATGAGGAGGATAAGATAGAAGCCGTGGGACATTATGAGGAGTTCGTAGTCGGTGGAACGGGAGATATTCTGAGTGCCGACACCATAGGTCCCGAGATGGAGATATATCTCAATAACAAAGCTTTCCAAGACGGCGGTAAAACATACTCCACTCCGCGTTTCTTTGCGGACCTGTACGATAGGAATGGTATCAATACCGCAGGCGCAGGTATCGGGCATGACCTGATGATGATCGTGGATAACGACCCCAAGCAGATTTACGTTCTCAACGAATATTTCACTTCGGCAAACGACAGTTATACGACCGGTCAGGTGAGCTATCTTATGGGTGAACTGCCGGACGGTCCTCACAGCCTCACTTTCCGCGCATGGGACCTGCTGAACAACAGCACGACCAAGAGCCTGAACTTCATCGTTGAGGCGGGTCTCGATCCCTCGATCTATTCGGTTGTCAGTTACCCGAACCCTGTGCGCCAGACCGGCGTGCTGAACCTTATGGTCAACTACGACCAGCCGGATGAATTACTAAGTTCAGAGATTTATCTCTTTAATACGAACGGACAGATGATTTACAGCCGTAAACAGGAGAACCCCGATCAGGTAGCGATTAACCTTGCAGAACTCAATCTCCATCCGGGCGTATTCATCTATACCGTCAAAATCAAATCCGAGAGCAGCAAATACAGCACAACCTCGGGTAAAATCATCGTAACAAAATAAAATATGCCTATGAAGCAAATCGCTTAATATATAACCTCTCCATTACGTGATTACGTAATCCCGTAATAACGAAATAACTAAAAAAACAAAAAACATAACACAAATGAAAAAAATCAGTATTTCTTTGGTGGCTCTGCTTCTGGCGGCTTCGATGAGCGCGCAGACGGAACCCACTCCAAACCCTGTTATCACGGCTATGCCGTCCTTGTCTATCGCTCCGGATGCCCGCGCGGCCGGTCTGGGAGACGTCGGTGTAGCTACGGAGGCAGATTTTAACTCGCAGTATTGGAACCCTGCCAAGTACGCTTACATGTACTCCAAGGGCGGTATCACCGCTAACTACACGCCGTGGTTGCGTAAGTTGGTCGGCGACATCGACCTGGCTTATCTCGCAGGTTTCTATAACTTCGGTGACCTGGGTGGTGGTATCGGTGCCAGCTTCACGTATTTCTCGATGGGTGACGTTGCGCTGACGACCTTGGACGGAACCAAACTGCAGGACGTACGTCCGAACGAGTGGGCTCTCGACCTCAGTTATTTCCGTAAGTTGCATGAATATGTATCTATGTCGGTAGCGGTTCGTTTCCTCTATTCGGACCTCAACAACGGTGTGAACAGCTCTACCTCCACTGCAGGTGAGATGCACGCGGCTTGGTCTATGGCAGCAGACATCGGTCTGTACTACAAACAGCCGATTGAGTTGCCGATGGGTACCTCCCATTTCTCGCTCGGTTTTACCCTCAAGAACTTAGGTGGTAAGATGACCTACGCGGAGGACGGATCGAGTAACTTTATCCCCACGAGCATGAACCTCGGTGTGGGTTATGAGTTGCCGCTCAATAAGTACAACTTCCTGACCTTCAACCTCGAGACAAACAAGATGCTCGTTCCGACCCGTTATTCGAAGTTCGCAGATGATAAGACCACCGGCAAGTACAGCCAGGACGCTTACTCTGCTATCAACCCGGCTAAGGGATGGTTCCAGAGCTTTGCTGACGCTCCGGGCGGTGCCAAAGAGGAGTTCGAAGAGGTTCGTTGGGGCGCAGGTATCGAGTATAGCTACAACAAGCAATTCTTCGCTCGCGTCGGTTACAGCTACGAGAACTACTACAAAGGTAACCGTAACGTCCTCACTTTCGGTGCCGGTTTCCACCTCTCTATCGTGACCCTCGATGTTTCCTACTGCGTCGGTCTGGCGGCTTCCAACCCGCTCGATCAGACCATGCGCTTCACGCTGGGCTTCGACCTCGCAGGTATCAAGGACCTCGTGGATAACAAGAAGAAATAATCCATGCGTATAGGCTTCGGATATGACGTACATCAATTCGCCCCTGACCGCAAATTGTGGTTAGGGGGAATTGAGGTGCCGTGCAACCGCGGCTTGTTGGGTCATTCGGACGCCGACGTAGCTATCCATGCGCTCTGCGACGCCATCTTAGGTGCCGCCGCCATGCGCGACATCGGTTATCATTTTCCCGATACCAAAGGCAATGAGTACGAGGGTATCGACTCCAAGATTCTTCTTCGCCGCGTCATGGAGATGATTCGCAAGGACGGTTATGAACTCGGTAACTGCGACCTTACCATCTGCGCCCAGACGCCTAAGCTCAATCCGCATATCCCTGCGATGGTGGCTTGTCTGGCGGAAGTTATGGGTGTCGAGCCGAACCAAATAAACATCAAAGCCACGACCACGGAGCATTTAGGTTTCGTCGGCCGTGAAGAAGGCATAGCTGCGTACGCCGTGGCACTCATCAACTAATGCGCCGTTTATTTCTCTCCATATTACTATTCGGCTTGTCTGTGTCCGCAAATGCCGGAAACAGTGCGTTGCTGCGTATTGTCAGCGACCTGATGACTATGGGTGGGCACCCGTTCGTCGTAGAGGAACAGGGCAACTACACACGCCTTCAACTGACTGACAGCGCCACGTTGGATATATACGAGGCAGATAATTACCTCGTTGTAATGACCGTCTGCGCACCGCAGTGTTCCTCGTGCGCGCGTGTATATAATAAGGTGGGCGAATATCTCTTCCCGCTCGAACCGTCCGTCCAGTCCATCTTTCCGCTGGCTACGATGGACAAAGAAACAGGCCACATCACTTGGACCGACAACGATAATTGGGAATATTGAAATGGAACTTCCTATTTATTTAGTTGGATACATGGGAGCCGGCAAGACTACTGCCGGACGTCTGCTGGCTGAGAAACTCGGCTGGCATTTTGTGGATTTGGACGAGGCGTTCAAGGAGATCCACGGCTACACTACCGCAGAATATATCCGTACGTTCGGCATCGAGGATTTCCGCAAGAAGGAGAAATACGTCGTGGAGGACATAGCGGACGCGGCGCCTTTTGAGAAGGTCATCTACGCTACCGGAGGCGGTTACCCGTGCTGGGAGGACAATATGGATTGTCTTCGTGAGTTAGGCACGAGCATCTATATCCGCTGGAAACCCGAGCATTTGGCAAAACGACTTGCCTTGACAGATCTGAGCGAGCGGCCGGTGCTGCAAGGTCGCACAGAAAAGGAGCTACTTTCTTTCATAGCTCCTCAACTCGAAGCGCGTGAGCCGTTCTACAGCCGTGCGCATCATATTCTCGATGTAGAAATCTGCGATGAAGACTCCGACGAGCGCATCGCTCAGGAACTCTATGAGTTCCTCTCCTCCCACCTCTAACCTTTAGCCACTAACCTTTAGCCCCGTACGCCAACGCGTACAGTTTCATCTGTTTGAGCATGGCTACGACGCCGTTGCTGCGGGTCGGACTGAGGTGCTCCTGCAGCCCTATCTTCTCGATGAAATAGAGATTCGCGTTCGCAATCTCCTCGGGCGTATGTCCGCTCAGTACATGGATCAGCAGGGCTACTATACCTTTGACCAACAAAGCGTCGGAATCACCTTTGAAGAAGAGTTTTCCGTCCTCATACGTGCAGGTGAACCATACTTTCGACTGACATCCATCGATGAGGTTGCTCTCCGTCTTATCTGCCTCCGGAAGGGGGTTTTTCTTTAGCTCCTCGGCATAATCAACGAGCAGCTGGTAGCGGTCCATCCAGTCGTCGAGGAGTTCGAACTCTTCGATCAGTTCGTCCTGTATCTCGTTGATACTCATACGATTACCCTTCCTCCTTCAAACGACCATTTCTTACCGGGATAGAGTTCCGGCCACTGTAAGTTATGGGTGGACATCAGGACGGTGATGCCGGCCTGCGAGATGGAGTACAGCAGATCCATGATCTCTTTACCCGTCTCGGCGTCGAGGTTTCCTGTCGGTTCGTCGGCGAGGATGATCTCCGGCGTGTTCAGCAACGCACGCGCGATGACCACACGTTGCTGCTCGCCTCCGGAGAGCTCGTACGGACGTTTGTAGGTCTTGGTCTCCATGCCTACCTGCTCCAGGACCTCGCGTACATGATCTGCCATCAGTTTCTTGTCTTTCCATCCGGTCGCGCGGAGGACGAACAAGAGGTTCTCCTCCACCGAGCGGTCGGTGAGCAGTTTATAATCCTGAAAGATGATGCCCAGACGGCGACGGAGGTACGGCAGTTTACGGCGGCGGATGGTACACATGTCGTAGTCCAGCACTTTCGCCTCGCCGCTGATGATCGGCAGCGCGCCGTAGAACGTCTTCATCAGCGAGGACTTACCGCTACCGACTTTGCCCAAGAGATAAATCATCTCCCCGCGCTCAACGGTCAGATTCACGTCGTGCAGGACGATCTGGTCCGCCTGATGGACCTCAACATTTTTATATTCGATTAACGCGCTCATTCCTCGTTCATCTTCTTCTCGATGTCCGCCAATTGGGCCTTGAGGTCCTCGATCTTCTTCTGCATGCCCTCCACTAACTTGTTGGCTGTCTTGGACTTAGCGGTAAAGAAGAGGATATTGTTCTCCGCGGTCTGAATCTCCTGTTTGAGTCGCTCGTGCATGCGACGCAGGCTGTCTCCACCCTTTGCGATAAAGGCCTGACGTTGCTCCTCGCGTGCTTTCTGACGCTCCTCACGGGCTTTCTGACGCTCCAGATATTCCTTATGACGTTGCTCACGCTCTTTACGGCGCTCGCGCAGCTCCAGGAAGAACTCTTTCTTGGTGGCGAAGAAGCGGTCACACTCTGCGCGGTAAGAATCATAGATGGACTGATTGAATTTCTTCGGCGCAAAACCGATCTTACGCCATTCGTTCTGCAGGCCTTGGATCTTCTCCGTCAACTCTTCCCACTGCTTGGCGCTCATGGGCTCGCCGTTCACGAGGGGTTCATTGATCTGCTTCAGCTGCTCGATGATGGCCTGTTTGGCTTCGAGGTTCGCCTGCTCTTTGGCGTGCAGCTCGTCGAAATACGCCTGATGCTTCTTATTGATGATGGTCGAAGCGGCTTTGAAGCGGTTCCAGAGGTCCTCACGCAACTCACGGGCTACAGGACCTATCTCCGCCCACTCGTCGTGCAGCTGCTGCAGCGCACGGCTGGCTTCGACGATATTCTCGTTGTTCTGCAGTTTCTCTGCGGCTTCGCAAAGCAAGGTCTTGAGCTCGAGGTTCTTCTTGAAATCCAGATCGCGCAGCTCGATATTGATCTTCACCAGGTCGTAGAACTGCTCCTGGTACTGCTGGTATGCCTTACGGATCTCTTGGGTCTTGGGAGCAGGAATCGCACCGATCGTCTTCCACTCGGCTTGCAGCTCGCGCATCTTCTGGAGGTTCGCCATGACACCGTCTGCGTTCTCGTCCTCCGCCATCTCTTTCATCTGCGCAAGGATTGCTTCCTTGCGGGCGAGATTAGCCTCCTCTTCTTTGGCTTGAGCCGAGGCTACCTCAGCGCGCTTGGATTTATATTGCGCCAAAAGGGTCTTGAACTCTTCTTCTACCTCCGCTACTGCTTCCTCAGCCTCCTCGGCGGTGGAATAGAAACGCGTTTTCAGATGATCTACCTGCTCCTTGATTGCCATCACATCTTCCTGCTGCAGCAACGCCTTGAGCTCCTCAATAATTTCTTGTTTTGTACTTGCCATAGTTGTTTTTATTACGTGCAAAAACCTTTGTGGGTGCAAAGGTACGCAAAATTTTTGATATATGCAAGAAAAATATGAATTATCTTGCTTTTTATATCCCTAAGACGGTGTATCTCCTGCCGTTTCGCAGGATCAGGAGTTGTCCGTCTTGCAGGATCTTGACGCTTCGCAAGGAGTCGGGCTCTACATTCTCTACGCCTTCATCGTCTCCTTCTTTCACGAATGATACAGGTCCCTCAAATACAAATTCATACTGTACATCATTCTCGGCAATCACATAGCCCTCGATGCGGTAGTTGCTGCCGGACTTGGTGATCGTAAACTCCTGATCATAAGCGTACTCGTAATCCAGCGACGAAGCGCCCAGCTGCACAAATGTGTAGTCGCCTACGTTGTAGTTATATAGCGAGTACTCGCCGGACAAATCACCTTTGACCGCAGCGTAGAGATCGAGCCAAACCTCGGGATAGCCCGCCTCGGGCGCTAACATCAGCCAATAACTGTACGCTCCTTCGCTGGAGTACGTGGTGTCCTCCGAGTAGTCTTGTGCTACCGCCCTTACCATCTCCAGACGCACGGTATCCGTCGCCTCTTCCTGCGGGGCGTCGGGGTTCTCGGAGAAATACACCTCGATGCTGAAACAGCGGAGCTGCTTGTCGCAGGAGATCGTCACCGACGGATGGTTAACGTCGCTGATCGTCAGAACCGGTTCGCCGACGGCGTCCGCTGCCTCATCGGAGATGTAGTCGATATTTCCGTAATCACACGACGCGCTGAAGTTCTGCTTCGCCCATCCGTTGACCGCAATGCCGCGGATGTTTTCGCCGGCGGAAATGGTCATACTCCCATTGGCAAGAACGCCGAAATACGTCACGTCGATGTTATTGTACGCATGGTCTGCAGGGTACGCTGATCCGTAGGAAACAGCGATGGTGATGCCTTGATCGGATAAGGTATAAGCGGTCTTGTCGATCGTTGTGTCCGGGGCGGTGATGATCACAGGCTCCTCCGCCGCAATCTCCTGTGCCATCCCCGGTTCCTCTGCCGCAATCTCCTGTGCCATCTCCGGCTCCTCTGCCGCAATCTCCTGTGCCATCTCCGGCACCATAAAGGTTATCATGGCGATAACCCAAAAGAATTTGTTAGTTTTCATAAATATTTTTTTTGTAGTCATTTTTTCGGACATATGCAAGCCCGCACGTAATTTTTTCCGCATTGTTTTTTGGAAAAAGAGTGTGCGGATGACGGTTGATTTTGGGATAGACGGGTTCGAAGGTGACGTCCTCGGCAAAATGTTTGAGTTGTGCGTCGGTTATGGCAGGTGATTGCCGAGTTTGGCGGGCTTTGGCTTCTTGTGTTTGAGCCTGGAGCTCGCGGTAGATACAGACGTAGGTATATTGATAGAAATAGCCGTAGGCTTTGAGTCCCGGAGCGGGTTTTGCGTGGCCTTTGACGACGTTGAAGTAATGATGGAAGAAACGGAGTCTCCATTCGAGTGCTTCGGGGGTATGAGCGTGTTCGAGGGCGTGGGCTTGGCGCTGGGCTTCTTTGATAAGTTCGCGGTTGGCCACGCAGGCTGCGGACCATTTTTTCGGGAAATGGAAGGTATAAAGTTGGAAGAGGCCTTTGTGGAAACGAGAGTGGCGTGCGATGATGCGTTTCTTGTACTTACGTCCAAGTTTCTGCTCATCCAGCGCGCCTATATACGAGTCGAAGCCGGCACTCAGGTAGAAGTACCGCACGCCTTTAGCATGAGGTGTACCTGCCGGGAGATCCACAAAGGTAGCGATTGAGGATTTCAAAGCGTTAATGACCTGTGTTTTTAAGTGCTTCGACATGTTGTATAAGTGGTTTATTTGCAGCAGATTAGGAGTATTGTTTGTGCCATAAAGTCTAGGATGAGTCCGTGGCGGGGGTTGTTTGGGGGTTGTTTGGGGGTTGTTTTGGGGTTGTTCGCGTTTTGTTTGGGGTTTATTCAGGGGACTTGGGTTGGTTTTGGGGTTGGTTGTCGCAACGATGCGACAAAAATGCACAATGTAGTGGGCGATCTTCTAAATCCGACGCAAAGGTACGGAAAATTTTTGAAATATGCAAATTTCGGGGCATGAAAAAGTATGAAAAATAGCAAAAAGTGAGAAAAATAGAGAAAAATAGCAAAAAATGGTATAAGGGCTTGTGCAGGTCAAAAAAAAGCAGTACCTTTGCACCGTGTTTTGATTATCAGGCCTCACGCTGCGTCGGCGCACGTTGTATATCGCCCTGATAATCAGTTATTAGTCACACATTACAGCATGGCGGAGCGGGTGTCGGGATGGGTTGATTTCTACAGCCATTCGCGCATGTGTGTTACTATAATAGACTACACAATAAGACAAATGATGATGTTAAGTAGAAAAAATCAATATTAGTTTTATTAAATTTTATGATTATGAAGAAAATTATGATGATGCTTGCAGCCGTCCTTTGCTGCTCTGCAATGATGTACCTGTTGTCCTCCTGCAACAAGCCGGTTAACCCGCCCACTTCGGAGCAGAAGTTGGAAGCAGAGATGACTTACAAGTTCAGGGCCAACTCAAAAATCAGAAGTCATTTTGATGTAACGGTGGAGTACTACGATGCCGATGGCCAGGTAAAAAGCGAGCAAGTGACAGACGAAGGCTCATTTGAGAAGAAAGTCAGGACTAAGCTTCCTTGCAAATTGGGTATGCGCGTGTTGCTGCAAGTGAAAGAAGGTCAGGACGTGAACACGATGCGGGCATTTGCCGGAGCATACACTTACAAAGTCACGGGTTATGTAGTAGATGATGATGACTACGTGGTATCGGATGTGGCCGAGGTCGAGGACGCGGTCAGCTTTACTATCGCAGAAGGAAAAGTGGCCGAGTGGTACGAAGAGAACAAAAACGGCCTCGTAAGTATTCTCTATGCGTTCAAAGAAGACAAGACGTTCTCCAGAATTGAATGGTAATACTCCACAATATCATATCCCAGACCTCCGTAGGAGACCGTATGATATGATAATCTGTGGCCTATCACAAAAGCAAAGCGCCTACTCTCGCGAGTGGGCGCTTTGTTGATAAGGGAAAACATATAAAAACCTTATCTAAATATGGGTAAACAAAATGGTTAAGGGTTAAGGGTTACAGTTTACAGTTTACCGTTTACGGGTTGAACCAAGGGACAAAGAGCAATTAATATTTTCCCCCCGCCTTCGCGTGCGGCAACGAGGTCGCAAAATTGTGTATGTCAAAAAAAAGCAGTAACTTCGACCTCCTCCCCCAAAATGGGGACCCCTTCGAAAGTACAGTCGCATCTTGCAGCCCATATGCAAAGGCGAGCATCTTTTTTGACGAGCCGAACGGCTTCCTATTTTTGTGCGCATAGATATCGCCTTATGCAAGCATAGCCGCTATCTATCCACACAAAATAGATAGAATTTTATTCTATTCGTCAAAAAAAATGCCCGAATGTTTGCATATGTGCAATTTTTGTTGTACCTTTGTAGCCGATTTTAAATTGGCAAATTATAGGCTTATGATTACGATAGAACAATTAAAAGACGTACAACAACGAGCAGACAAGCTGAAGGCGTACTTGCAGATCGACGAGAAACGTATTCAGTTGGAGGAAGAAGAGCTGCATACGCAGGCTCCGGGATTCTGGGATGACGCGAAAGCTGCCGAGGCGCAGATGAAGAAGGTCAAAGGCATCAAACGCTGGATCGACGGATACGAAGGTGTACGCGCGGCGGTGGAGGAGTTGAACCTCAGTTATGAGTACTACCGCGAGGAGTTGGTAACCGAAGAAGAGGTGGATGCGGCTTATGCGCACGCTCTTGCGGAGGTCGAGGATTTGGAGATGAAGAATATGCTTTCTCATGAAGAGGACCAGATGCCGGCGGTGTTGAAGATCGTCGCGGGGGCAGGTGGTACCGAGGCTCAGGACTGGGCGGAGCAGCTGATGCGTATGTACCAGCGGTACTGCGAGAAGCACGACTATAAAGTGACGATCGCCAACCTGCAGGAAGGCGATGAGGCAGGTATCAAGACCGTGACGTTCAATATCGAAGGCGACATGGCGTACGGTTATCTCAAGAGCGAGAACGGCGTGCACCGTCTGGTGCGCGTGAGTCCTTATAACGCGCAGGGAAAGCGCATGACGAGTTTTGCGAGCGTGTTTGTCGTGCCGTTGATTGATGACACGATTGAGGTGGAGGTCAACCCTGCGGGAATAAGCTGGGACACGTTCCGCAGTTCGGGTGCCGGCGGACAGAACGTCAACAAAGTGGAGTCCGGTGTGCGGTTGCATTATAAGTTCATCAACCCCTTGACTAACCAGCCGGACGAGATTGTCATCGAGAACACCGAGACGCGCGACCAGCCGAAGAATAGAGAGAATGCCTTGCGGCACTTGCGGAGTCAGCTCTACGAGTTAGAGTTAGAGAAGAGAAGACAGGCTCAGGCGAAAGTGGAGGCAGGCAAGAAGAAGATCGAATGGGGAAGCCAGATACGCAGTTACGTCTTCGACGACCGCCGCGTGAAGGACCACCGGACGAACTATCAGACGAGTAACGTGAACGCCGTCATGGACGGAGATATCGACGCGTTCATCAAAGCGTATTTGATGGAATTTCCAGAGTAGGTTCGGCTAGTACTCATCAAAACCGTACTGCCCCGTACTGCGGCTCCGCGTCCCCAACACGCTCCGCACGCTTTTGATTGAGTACAAGCCTCACATGAAACGAATTAACGAATGAACGAATGAAAGAGTTAATGATTATAGCCGCGTTGGCGGTAAGTTTAAGCGCCTATGCGCAGAACGACAGTACCAAAGTTGAGAAAGACAGTACGAAAGTTGAGAAAGACAGTATAGAGGGCTTCCGTTTTACGACGGTCGATAGCGTGGGTATCACGCCGGTGAAGGACCAGAACCGAAGTTCGACCTGCTGGGCGTTCTCGACGCTGGGATTTCTCGAGAGCGAGGTGCTGCGGGAGAAAGGCAAAGTGGTGGATTTCAGCGAGATGTATGTCGTGAGCAAGACGATGATCGACCGCGCGACGTACTGCGTAAGGCTGTATAACGAGCCGCATTTTGCACCCGGCGGCAGCGCGTACGATGTGATCTATTGCATGGAGCACTACGGTCTGGTGCCGCAGGAAGCGATGCCGGGAATCCGTTACGGGTGGACGAAGAACGACACCCTACCCGTTCATAGCGAGTTGGACAAGGTAGCAGGAGGATACCTGAACGGTCTCAAGAGCCTGAAGAAACTGAGTCCGGTATGGAAAGAGGGGCTGCAAGCGATCTACGACACGTACCTGGGCAAATGTCCGGAGGAGTTCGAGTACGAAGGCAAGAAATACACGCCGAAGAGTTTTGTGGAGAGCCTGGGGCTGAAAGAAGAGAACTATGTCTCCTTCACGTCCTATACCCACCATCCGTTCTATGAGAAGTTCGCGTTGGAGGTGCCTGATAACTGGCGTATGGACCAGATGTACAACGTGCCGATCGACGAGTTGATGCAGATCATCGACGAAGCGCTGGCAAAGGGTTACACGCTGGCATGGGCAGCGGATGTATCCGAACTCGGCTTCACGAGAAAAGGTATCGGCGTGGTGCCGGATGACGACCACGGCGCAGACATCACCGGTTCCGACATGGCGAAATGGGTCGGCATGAGCAACGACAAGAAGAAAGAGGAGCTGACGAAGAAACCGCTGCCGGAGAAAGAGATCACCCAGGAGATGCGTCAGGACGCCTTCGACAACTGGGAGAACACCGACGACCACGGGATGCAGATCTTCGGTATCGCCAAAGACCAAAACGGCAAGAAATACTACATGATCAAGAACAGCTGGGGCACGATGCGCTCCGACTACAAGGGCATCTGGTATGTAAGCGAGGCGTTCATGCGGTACAAGACCAACGACATCTTGGTAAACAAGAAAGCTGTTCCAAAGGAGATTAAGAAGAAAGTAGAAAGTCGAAAGTCGAAAGACTGATGGCGGCGGAAGGTATATATAAAGATCGCGGGAGCAAGTTCTTAGGGTTCGCAGAGCCGATAGCGAATGAGGACGAAGCGAAAGCGCGTATCACGTGGTATAAGAAGAAGTACCACGACGCACGGCATGTGTGCTACGCGTACCGGTTGGGACCGAACCTCTGGCGAACCAAAGATGACGGCGAGCCGCACGGTACAGCCGGAGCACCTATCTTGCGATCCATCGATGCACGGGGATTAGACAATATTTTAGTGGTCGTAGTGCGCTATTTCGGCGGTACGCTGCTCGGCACCGGAGGACTGATGGTGGCGTATAGAGAAGCAGCAAAAGCTGCATTGGAGGTGTATAAGGTGTAATGTCGCTACGCGACGTGTAAAAGGTGTATGAAAGATAATTTCAAAGATATTAGAGCTTATCGCGTGGGATGGTTGCTGACCATCTGCGATTTTCTGTTTGCTTTTCCGCTCTTGTGGATCTGGGCAAAGCGTACGACCAAGGGAATCAAGTTAGATTACATGGGCGACCGCAAACAGATAGAGAAAGATATCAAACACGGGGCCTTCTTCATGACGAACCACCGCGACATCGTCCTGGACTCGGCATGGCTGTCGTTGCTACTACGATGCAAATACTTCATCCGTCCGTTCATCGGCATCGGCAATAATTTGTTTGCTTATAAATGGATCGAGGTGTTGGTGCGTTTCAACCGCTGTTTCGTGGTCAAACGCGGCGCTGGGGCTCATGCGCAGTTGGAGAACTCGAAGCAACTCTCGGCGTATATCCGTTCGCTTCGGGAAGAAGGCAAATCTATCTGGTTGGCTCAACGTGAGGGTCGCGCCAAAGACAGTAATGACTTGACGCAACCCTCTGTGCTGCACATGCTGACGCTGGGCGACGAGGACTTCTTTCAGAACGTCAAAGCGCTCAATATCTGCCCGGTGAGTATCACTTACGAGTACGACCCGTGCGACTACCTGAAGGCGGCAGAGATGCAGCTCAAACGGGATAATCCGAAGTGGAAAAAGCGGGCGAAAGATGATGTGTTATCCATGAAGACAGGCATTCGCGGATACAAGGGGCACGTGATATATCGCTTGACGCCGAGCATCAATCCGGAGATCGACGCGATGTTGGCGGCGCATCCGGAGTACCGCGAGGCTCCGATCCACGACCAGTTGCAACATGTGTGCGACATCATCGACCGGCATATTCATCGGGGCTACGAGATTTATGAACGTGGCACGGATTTTGATGCGTACATCGAGAGCCGTTTGGCGATGATTGACATCCCGAATAAGGACGAGGCGTTCCTGAGAACTAAACTTTATGAAATGTATAATAATCCGAAGATAAATTATGAAAAGAGCAATATTTCCAGGGTCATTTGATCCCTTTACAGTAGGCCACTACGATATTGTGAAGCGTGGTCTGGAGTTATTTGATGAGATCATCATCGGTATAGGTCGAAACAGCACGAAGAAAGAGACCTTCCCTATCCGTGAGCGCGAGGAGGCGATCCGTAAGATCTTTGCTGACGAGCCGCGCGTGAAGGTCGCTATCTACGACTGCCTGACGGTAGATTTCGCGAAAGAGCAGGACGCCAAGTTCATCCTTCGCGGGATGCGTTGTATCGGCGATTTTGAGTACGAACGAAACATGGCGGAGGCCAACAAGCAGATCGGCGGCATCGAGACCGTGATCCTTTATACGCGCCCCGAGTACGCGCATATCTCCTCCACCTTAGTACGTGATTTATACGCTTATGGAAAAGACGTTAGCGATTTTGTGCCTAATACTCTGCGTTAGTCTTCACGCACAAGAGCGGCCGGCGACGGTACGAGTGGATGAGTGTATCACGATCTTCAACGACGTGATGCGTCAGGTCGATGTGAACTACGTCGATACCCTCAATTATGAGGATTTGACGGAGACAGCGATTAACGCGATGCTGCGTAAGATTGACCCTTATACCGTATATTATCCGAAGAAGAACGACCGCGATCTGCGTATGTTGACCACAGGTAAGTACGGTGGTATCGGTTCGATTATCCAACAAAGGCCAGCCAACAAAGCGCAGCTGAAAGGCAAGGCGAAAGTGTCCAAAGACAGCCTCTGGACGTACGCGGTGAACCCCTATGAGGGCAAGCCGGCACAGCGGGCAGGTGTGCAAGCAGGCGACCGCATTCTTTCCGTAGATGGCAAGACGACGAAGGGCCTGAGCGTGAGCGAAGTGAGCAATAACCTCCGCGGCGAACCGGGTACGACGGTGGTCTTGGAGCTCGAGCGCGAAGGTGTGGAGAAGCCATTCAAGGTCTCTATCGTCCGCGAAGACATTCACTTGGAGCCCGTCAGCTACGCGACGATTCTTCAGGCAGACACCCTGCCCTATCCGATCGGATATATCTCCTTTAACGAGTTCACGGAGGGTTCGGCGCAGGACTTCAGCAACACCTTGGACGACTTGTACTATAACCACGGTGCCAAGGGGCTGGTGATCGACCTGCGCGGTAACGGCGGAGGTATCGTCGATGAGGCGATGCAGATCGTCAACCTCTTCGTAGATCGCAACACGACGATCGTGGAGACGCGCGGCAAGACGGCGCGCAGCAACAACACCTACCAGACCCGCAATAACCCGCGATACAAAGACCTGCCGCTCGTGGTGCTCGTAGATAAGAACTCTGCGTCCGCTTCCGAGATCGTCTCCGGTGCCTTGCAGGACCTCCATCGCGCTACCTTGGTGGGTCAGCGGACGTTTGGCAAGGGGCTTGTGCAGAACGTACGTCCGATTGCTTACGGCGGTCATGTGAAGGTCACGACGAGCAAGTACTACCTGCCTTCGGGACGGTGCATTCAGGCGATTGATTACAGCGAGCGTCAGAAAGGACATGAACTCAAACGCGACACCGCAGGCGGCATCCTGCCGGATATCGTTCTCTCGGATTCAGGCAAGGTGGATATCACCTATTCGCTGTATATCAATCATTATTTTTTCGACTACGCGACGCGTTACCACCGTCTGCATGACTCGATTGCCCGTCCGGAGGTGTTCGAGTTAACGGACGAGGAGATAGAGGACTTCTGCCGGTTCCTGGACGAACGGGAATTCAAATACGAGACGGAGACCTCGAAGTTCTTCGAAGACATGATCAAGATGGCGAAACACGAAGACATCGATTCTACGACGCTCGCGCAGTTAGAGGCTCTGGAGCCCGTCCTGACGCCGGATTTCCGCAAAGCTATCGAGCGCAACAAAGAGGAAGTGAAGCAGCTCCTGGGCGCAGAGATCGTCCTGCGGTACTACTACCAGAAAGGTCAAGCGGCGTATAACCTTCGCTACGACAAAGAGCTGAAGAGAGCGTTGAAAGAGTTGAAATAAAAAAGACAGAAATAAAAAAAGAACGGGGACGAGCCCCGTTTTTTTTTATGCATAAGAGTGAAGTCCTCCGAGGAGGTGGTTGACTCCGAAATACGTGAATAAGACGAATACGAACGCGATGATGGAGATGATATGGTAGGCAAGCTGCGAAGCGGGTTTGCGCCCTTGCGCCTTGAGGATCACCGGCCAATGGATCATCGCCGCATAAACGAGCATGGTGATGAGTGCCCAGGTCTCTTTCGGATCCCATCCCCAGTAACGTCCCCAGGAGAGGTTCGCCCACACGGCGCCGATGAAAATGCCGGCCGTGAGGCAGAAGACCGCCGGGTACAAGAGAAGCTGCGAGAGGTTCATCAGCGTCTCGCGCCAACGCGCTACGCAGAGACCCAAGATGCCGTTGATCATCACCACCGCAAAGAGCGTGTAAGAGAGCATGATCACCGAGACGTGGATTCCCAAGAGCGGCGTCTGGAGGACAGGCTGAAGGGGCGGTTTGGGCGTGACGACCTTCGTCATGACAAAAGCCAGCACAATAACCAGCACCGCAAAGAGGCCGGCTCCTACCCTGCCGTAAACGGGGAAAGCAGCAATCATCTTGTTCCAAAGGGCACGGAAATAAGTATTCTTCTGGAAGAAGAACGTGATCATGCCGAGCAGCAAGAGTGCGTAGCCGGCATAGGTGATACCGATACCCCAAGGGTCGTAGTTATACGAGAGGGTTACGCCCATCTGATCGCTGTCGTAGTCCGACTGGCAGAACCGATAGCCGCGGTACTTGAGGGGTTTGTTCATGCGCACGGTGCCTTCGTCAATCGTCATCTGGTGATCTGCACTCTGCGCTCCTTTCGAGCGGTCCAAGAGACGCAGATCCGAGACGAAATCCACGGGATTACCCTCCGCATCGTTGAGGACCTGGAAATCCCAGAGGAAGAGAGAAACGGGCTTATTCGCTACCGAGAGCGTCTCCGCCTTGTCCGCGCGCAGGTGTATCTCCCCTTGGACTCCGAAGAAATGCGTCACACACGCCCCGATGATGATGACCACCAGGGCGGTGTGAAGCAGTATTGTCGCTGCATAGCTAAGCGGTTGTCGAACCACTCGACTAGATCGCATTAATGAAAGCAACGACTGCATCACGGTCTTCTTTATTGAGTTTATAGAACTGCTGGGTCGGCCAGTAGGCATCGGATTGCTCGCTATAGCCGTGCCACATGATCGCTTCGATCACATTGCGGGCACGAGTGTCGTGCATACGTGCCTCGTAGGTGTCGCCGGTAGCCTTGCGGTGCAAGCCACGACCCCAGAGCGGCGTCGTACGGCACCAACCGGTACGGATATCGTTCTCCATGCAGAGCTTATGTTGCACCATATCGGTATAAGGCCAGATCTTCTGGTTCGGGTAGCGCGGCATCTGAGCAGTGACGGGGAAATGGTTCGGGTCACGCACCTCGTCCGGTCCGGTTGTCCAAGTAGGACGGTGGCAGTAGTCGCAACCGATCTGGGTAAACAACTCTTTTCCACGCAGAACCGCACTGTCGTTCACGTTACGCGCTGCCGGAACAGCCAGACCGCGATGCCATACCATCACTTGCGTAAACTCTTCGTCTGTCATTTCTGCCGGCAGTTCTTTGCTGGTGAGGTACTTGTAAATCTCCTCCTCTGTACCGAAGGCCGCTTGTACTTCGGGGTCTTTGGAGGCGTACTCGGCATAGATGGTGCCATTGAGGTCGAGGTAGTGATATTTTCTATCGCTTCGGGTGACGTTGGTAATGTTCCAAATAGCATTAGCTCCTGCTGCATCCATGATAGGACCGCGCGTCAAGGCATACGTAAAGCGTTTCGGGCCCCACTGCGGGTCGTTCTTATAGTAGCCGGAGGTCTGGAAACCACCGTTCCAGAAGGCAGGGTTCAGACCGTTCTTGAGCTTGCCGTCGGTCGCCTCTTTCTCATACTGGGCGATGATATCTTCATCGGTGATGGCATCGAGAAGTCCCGTACCGTACACGCCGATCGTGTTCTCGAGTTTCACTTCGTAGCCTTCGCTCTCGAGCAAGCCGTCCGGGTCGCGGTAGCCTTGGTTATAGACGTAAACAGCAGTGTTCGGCATCGTTACCTCCGGGTAACGCAACTCGTAGGTCTCGCCGTCAGGGAATTTGTTTCCGTGCTCATCCGTCGCCGTCTTCCAGGTCACCGTGATCTGGTCGGGATCCAGCGGTGCTTTGAAAGGCGCAGCACCGAAGAGTTGCGGCATGCCGGCGAGCCAAGGCACGTAGGCCTGCGTCTGAGGATTGATGACCACGAGCAACGTTCCGTTACCTTGATCCTTGGCGTTATACGTGCCTTCGGGGACGGAGGTTCCGTGCGAGTAGTTCGGGTGACAGTGCTGGCAGGAGGCGCGGACGTAGATCGGTCCCAGACCATGCTGACGACCTACGGTGTCCGTCACGAAATCTTTCTCGGCGATATTGTCGCCTTGGGCAAACATCGTTCCCAGACCTGCCTCTTCGGTCGCCGGTGTCGGCTGACGGAAAGTCATGGAAGAGGTGTTGGTCGTCGTACCTAACTGACCACCGGTGTAGTACCACTCCGGCAGGTCAGAAACCGGCTCTACCGGCGTAGGTTCCTTCTTACAACCCACGAGCGCTACCGCCACCAGAGTCAGGAATAAAAATTCTTTTTTCATAATGATATTGTTTTTTTCGGGATTACGGGATTACGTTATTTCGACAAGAGAGGTAACACCTCGTCGTCAAGGAGTCCTTCAAGTTCGGAAACCTGATCAATCGCCGCTTTTACCTTAGCGTTGTCTTTAGCCGTGTTTTCGAAGTCTTCGATGGCTTCGATGGCAGCGATGGAGGCATCGATGGCTTTGCGCACCTTGCCGTCCAAGTCTGCGTCCTGCTGGTAGATATAGTTCGAGATGGCGTAGTCACCGGCCTGCGCACCGCAGTAAGCGTGACGGATAGAACGGATGTTATCCGCAAAGTCGATCGTCGAAGTGCAGCTGTACGGGCTCTCGATGTAGTCGCGTTGGTCGGGAGTACTGCTGATATAGGGGTTACCCATCTTCAGGTCCGCCACCTCACCGGCAATATCTACACAGCCGGCGATGATCTCTTCCGCAGCCTCCTGGTAGGTCTTGTAGATACTTCCCGCCTGACCTGCATTAATGAGGTACTCGCCGTAGTTCTCGCCGTAGCTGAGCGACTCGTCGTCCACCGTGATGACCGCCTCTTTGGCTTCGCTCACCTTACCTGCCCAGCAGTCTTCGAGCAGGATTGCCTGCTGCGTGAGGTCCTCAACGATACCAAGCAGATAGACTGCCTCGGCGTGGGTGAGGTTCGCTGCATGAGGTTTGCCGGTACCGATAGCACGACCGTCTTGTTCGATGGACTCAAAGAGCAGGTACTCGCAGGCATGGAAACCCTTGAGGGCATAACCGAGCTTGTCGCCTACGTACGAACCGCCTTCAGCCTCCAGTTCCGCCATCTTCTGCGGATCGTTCAGCAACGCTTTCATCGCGTTGAAATCCAAAGGCCAAGAGTCGATGTGCGGGTCGATGTTATGTCCCGCAGCCGGACCGTACAGGAAGGCCTCACTCTGCTCCCAGTACTTACGCATCGCACGCCAGTCCGTGCCGGCAGCATTCATCAGGTCGGAGTAATCCGTTCCTGCCTCCTGCGCCTTGAGGATCTGCTGGCATTTGTCCAGCAGCTTCAGACCCTCGTCCGCCATGGAGGAATAGGTGGCGATAACCGTGTTCTCTACATAAGGCTTCATCGCGCGTTGCAACGCCGCCTCTTTGTCCGTGGTGACATCCGTGTCACCCTTCTTGCACCCGCTCAAAGCTACCAAGCCGATGAGCGAGAATAAAAGAAACTTCTTTTTCATGATGATTGTAATTTATTAGTATTTATAGTTGATAAAATCCTGCATAAACGATTCCTACGGCAATCTGCGGTTCGTCGTTGTAGAGTTTCCCGCGCGTACCGTCCGCGCGCGTTCCTTGTTTCAATATGCCGTAGGAGAACTCCGCCTTCACGCCGATCTGCTTGATGGGGAAGTAGTTGATACCCACCGCCGCACGGTGCCTACCGCACCAGGAGTACATATCCGTCGGTTTGCCGTCGTAGCGGAACATCGAGTCGTAGTAGTCGTACCGCGCAAAGAGGTAGAAGGATTGCTTTTTCTCTTTGAGTTTGTGGTTGAACGAGAAGAAGTCGTAACCTGCTTCGATTCCTGCTGCGAGTGCATCGGACGCAACCCATTGCTTGGAGGAGACGGAGCCTTTGCGCATTGCGATATTGTATTGCGTGATCGCCGCCGCATCGGACAGATGACCGTAGGTGAAACTACCGCGGAGGATGAGACCGTAGTCCTTGTATTGGAAATCAAACGCGCCGATGGAGACCGTACCCTTGACGTCCTTGTACGCGCTCTCGTCCAACTCGGCGTTGGACTTACTGAGTGTGTTGCGGAAGGAGTTGCCGCAGTACCCGCTGAGGGACAGACGAAGTCCTTTGACACCCGTATAATCCACCCTCGCTGCACCGGCAAAGACGTTCGCGATCTTAAACTCGTATGGACTTCCTGCACCCGGTTTGATCCAATTCTTTCGGTTAAAACGGTCGCTGTCCAAGCCGGGAAGGAACATCGCCTGGTAATGCCAGCCGTTCTTGGTACTTCCCATGAACGTCAGCGCTACCTCGTGCCAGGTGCTCGGGATGATGGTGAAATCGCCTTCGTTACGATACACGCCGAAGTACTCCGTCGATTCGTGGTGGGCGTTCAGACCGCCGACAGGGATGACCTGCATACCTGCCCGGATGATCGCGTAGCGGTTGAAAGCTTTCTGCAACCAAAACTGCTCCAAAGCCACTTCACCACCCCGCTCGATCTCACTCTCGTACTCGCCGCCTTCTTCCTCTTCAATCTCGATGGCACTCTCCGTACCGCCGTGCTCGAACTCGATCTCCGTGCCGACCGACCATCCGTGACCGAAGTCATAACCCATGTAGATCACCACATGCGGCAAGTCAAACTCCCCGTAATGGTCGTTGGCAAACCGCTCGGGGTTCTTGCCATAACGAAGATAGTTGTTGGAGAAAAAACAATGTTTGGCGGTAATCTCACCGTAACCGCCGATAGTAAAATGTCGTTCTTTACCTATTTGTGGGGATAGAGTGTCTTTTTTCTCTACCGCCTGTTGCTGGGCTTGTTCGAGCCTCTCCACACGCTGAACGAGCGCCTGAAGGTCCGCGGCAGAAACCGTTATAGAATCCCCTGCGTACGTACGTAACGCACACGAAATCAATAAGATAGACAGGCTTAAGTGCCTTGCTGAAAAGATTATTTGTCGATACATAATAATACCTCTGTACTGTCTTTTAAAAACAATACAAAGGTACTACTTTTTCGTCATTTCTACAATCCCTAAAAATTACGATTTTGGGAAGGAAATTACTATTTTTGATACTTTCCGACGTACTTCATGGCAAGGAAGAGGAGCCAGTCGGGTGTGTGCTTCAAGAGGGGCGTAGCGAGCCAATTCAAGAAACCCGGAGTGTCCGCTTTCTTGTTCTTAAAGAGTTTCTTCAAGGCACGTTTGACAAGTTTCTCCGGCGGGATGGAGACCGTCAGATTCACCGCTAACTTGCGTAACTTAGGCGAGAGTCCGAAGAGCGCTGTATCCACGGCTCCGGGCGCCATGACGGTGATGCCTACGCCGAGTGGTTTGAACTCGTACCAGAGGGATTTCGAGAAGTTATAGATAAAGGCCTTCGACGCGTTATAGGTCTGGATACCCGGCATCGCCATCCATGCGGACATCGAGCTCATGTTAAGGATGTAGCCTTTCATAGACCGGCCTGCGGCCTGACAGAAGACAGACCGCTTTGCTGACAGACCGCTGAAGCTGACAGACGACGAGCGTTTCGCCATGTCTTCGGCGAAGAGGCGCGTGAGTTTGGCGACGGTGATGACATGAAGCTGGAGCATCAACTCAATGCGCTTCATCGAGGTCTCGATATAGGGGTTAAAGAAGAACACGCCCGCGTTATTGATGAGCACATCGACGGTATAATTGTTCTCCTTGGTCCATGCAAAGAGTTGCTCTGCTGCGTCGTTTAGCGAGAGATCGGCAAAATGCGCAGTGGTCTGAACGCCGTACGTCGCCGCTAACTCTGCCGCTACACGATTCAACTCCTGCTGCTGGTTGCTGACTAGCAGCAGGTCAGAGTGATAATCCCGCGCCAAGGCGGTAGCGTACTGCAGGCCTATGCCGCTACTTGCGCCCGTTACTAAGCTCAGCATCTTTCTCTAATTTAGCTATCTCTTTTTTGATACGTGCGGGGATGACCTCTCCGTCGCGCTCTACGCACTCGTGGCACTTCATATTGAGCGTGTACATGCGTCCTACGCAGTAGTTCGACCGTCCGCAGCCCGCGTGGTAATGCGGATTCGCCTCTACATGGTGGACGAACTCGGGATCCTTGATGAGCACGTGGGCTATCTGGAAGAGTTCGAAGCCTTCGTCCATGATCTGATAACAGTTATCACCGGATTGCACACCGCCTACATAAATAAGTACCATTTGGTCATTTACTATTTGGTCATTTAGAGCTTTCTGGAAAAGCTTCGCTTTGTCCATGAAATAGAGTTCTTTGAAAGGCGAAGTAGGCAGCATGATCTGGTGTACACCGGGGATATTGAGCGCGGCTTTGAGCCACCAGAAGGACTTCATCGGCATATAATGCGCGAGGGTCTTATAGGGCATTGCGCCGGAGAGGATGGTCATCGGCGAACGGCTTACCGTACCGCCGGAGAGGACGATGCCGTGTACCTTATGTTTGGCTATCTCTTGCGCGATCTTAATACCTTCTTCGATGGAGACACCTTTCCAGCAGTCATCCCACATGTTGGTCTTGACTACGACTGCCATGTCGTCCTTGGCATGGAGCATCACTTCGTCGAGCACCTCATTGAGGAACCGTACGCGGTTCTCAAACGAGCCTCCGTACTCATCGTGGCGGTGGTTCGTACGCGGCGCGAGGAACTGCGAGATGAGGTACGCGTGACCGGCGTGGATCTCCACGCAGTCAAAGCCGCAGGTACGCGCCCAATCCACCGCTTCGCCGAACTTCTTGACAAGCGCCTTGATCTCCGAGACCTTAAGGCGGCGATGGATCGTCGGGCTATAGAGGTTGAACCACGTGTCCGCAGAGACGGGCATGCAGTGGCAAGTGTAGAAATGCGTCATGTTTCCGCAGTGACCAAGCTGGATGGATGCTTTCGCGCCCTCGGCGTGGATAGCGTCGGTCATCTTCTTCATGTCCGGAATGATCTCGTCGCGGACGTAGAGTTGACCGTCAAACGACACACCGCTCAGATCGACCGCGCAGTAAGCGACGGTGGTCATTCCTACTCCGCCGCGGGCTACCGAGACGTGGTAGTCCTGCAGCTCTTGAGTCGGCGCATTATGACGCGCCATATTTTCGAAGGCAGCAGAACGGATGATGCGGTTCCGCAGCGTAATCGGCCCTAATTGAAAAGGGGTAAAGAGTTTATTGTTCATTAGTAAATAAAAGGAATAATGCGTTTTAGTTTCTTGCGGTCGAACTCATCGGGGAACTCCTCCTCGTACTTCTTGTAGATCGCATTGCTGCGCGGTACGAGGTTGCAGCAGGAGAACCAGAAGAAGAGCAGTCCCGCGAGCGACCAAGTGAGGATGGCAAAGCCGAGCCACTCGGTGATTTCGCCGAGGTAGTTAGCGCTCGTGACGTATTTGTAGAGGCCTTTTTTCGGCAGGTAATGGTTCGTGTCACCTGGCTTGCGCAGATGACGAATGACGTAGTCCGAGTGCATATTGATGATCCATCCCGTGAAGAAAATCAAGGTACCGATGATGAACCGCGGGTCGGTCAACCAGGATGACGTGTAGAGATGTGCGTAGAACGGATCTTTCGGTGCCAAGTGGAACAACCAGAAACCCTGAATATAACCGTTGATGAGGTTCCATACGACGGAGAGGATCATGATGGCTACCGGCATCTTGCTCTTGCCCTTCAGCAGGAACGGGAAGATAAATGAACGCTGGAAATAATGGAACTCAAAGAAGAGGAAGAAGAGCCAGTACGGCGCACTCTTCGCAGCCTCGGAAATCACCGGATCAGCGCTGCCCATCGCTTTGAAATACTCGTACCAAACAACGAGGAACACCGGACATTCCATAAGGAACCAGCCCACTTTATTGTTTATCGCAGGGCCCCATTTCTCCGAACGCATCTTACCGTACCCTGCGTCCACAAAATACAGGGACACAAACACAACCAGACCTATCACAAACATGATAAACAGCAGGTCGTAAAAGAAATCAATGGTGTAAATATTCATAATTGTTTGTTATTTATAGTTTTCGTATCTTGTTTTTGACAAATAAAAAGTCCTAAGATGATTACCGCCATGCCGCCCCATTTGAGCGCCGGCAGTTGTTCGCCGAAGAAGAGGAACATCCACAACGCCGTGAACACCGGACGGATATTATTGAACGCGTTCGCCTGCGTGACTCCTACCTGACGCAGCGCAAAGCAGAAGAGGATGAACGCCGTGACGGACGCAAAGATCGTCAGGTATGATACCGACCAAAGGGCCACCGTCAGGGACGAAGCCGGGTCAGAGAGTTGGCTCCAATCGATCGCCTTCAACGCACTCGGTCCTTCGCGCCAGAACCACACGGGGATGAAGAACAACAGACTCACCACCTGGGTATAAAAGACGAACGACAGGGCGCTGTACCTTAGCGGCGCTTTGCGCATCATCACCGAGTCTATCACCGCTGCCGACACCGCCATGAACGCTAACAGCACGCCCCAATAACTACCGATCGAGTAGTCCGTCGTGCCGACCAAAGTCAGTACAAACACGCCGACGGTGGAGATAAGGATACCCCATATATTATTACGCGTGATGCGCTCGCGAAGAATGATTGCTGCAAAAATCGGGCTCAGCAACGGGCTTGTCGAGAGCAAAGTCTCGGCGATGGTCGGGCTGTTGAGTGCATCGTAGGCGTAGGTCTCCAGCATGTAGTACAGGAACGGCTGGCAGAACCCCGCAATGAGGAAGAGCGGCAGGTCCTTTCGCTCCATCCGTTGCAGGCAGAAGAGCGAGTGTTTGCGCCTTACGAGACCGATGACGAACATTAGCAACACCGAGGGGATGAACCGCATGAGGATCATCGTGAACGGCGGCAAGGCTACCAACGCATGTTTGATAGCTATCCCGCTCACCGACCAGATGATCATCGAAATGATCAGAGCGATGACGGCCACGTATTGTGTTTTATTCCCGCTAAACGGCATATCTCTTCATGTGTTTTATTCATCAGTCTTTCCGTCTCCGTAGCTCTCGGAGCCGAGGCATCCGGATAAATCGGCGCGCCCATCACTACTTGCGTCAACGGCTCGTCATTCGGACCCAAGAACCGGTAGATGCCTGTCCGCTCGCGATACGTAATGGCAAACGGAATGATGGGTTTGTTGTACTTATAACTCATCGTGAAAGCGCCTTTCTGGAACGGCCGCAAGGGCTTGTACCAGTCCCATCGCTTGGCTTCGGGGAAGATATGAAACCAATACCCACGGCGGTCGAACTCATCGAAGGCGGCGTTGAATGCCTTCATGGCAGAGAGCCCCGCTTCCGGCGCAGGAATAGGTATTCCGCCTACGATACGAAGGAAGTACTGATCTTTGGTCCGGAAGTTCGGTGCGAACATCGGGATACGCATCCTGTGCGTACCGTTGATGGCGGTCAGTACCGACGCGCAGTCGTGCCGGTAACAATGGTTCGCGATGGTGATGGCTCCGTGCGAGAGGTCGAATTTCTTCAGGTATCGCCGCATCGGACAGGCGCAACGATGCCATTTCTTCTCGCCCTCGATCTGCCATCTCAGCCCGTATTTCAGCCGCAGCACCACGCCTAAGATCGGACGCACGATGCGATAGCCGAACCATATACGCAGCTTGTTCCGCCACGTATCATCGACGTACGGATAGTTTGCGTCCACCTCCGGATAAGGACGGTCATAAACGGGCTTGTACAGCCCTATATACGGATCCTCCTCCGGGTAGTCTATCTTCACCGGCGGCACATAGGTTCCTTCGGTGACTTCCAGATCGGTATATCTCTTATTCATACTTTCAAAAACTTTGCTCCTACGGCGCGGGCACTCGCACCGTCTTTCTCATCTCTGTCGCCGACAAAGAGCGTCGTCTCGGGATCGGCTTCGAGCATTTCCAATAGCCTTCTCGCGCACGGCTCCGAGGGTTTGAGAGCTCCTAACTGCGGTGCTGCGATGAGTAACTCAAACGGCTCCGGGTCGATACCCAAGGCCTCTAATTTCTCCTCTACGTAACCGTAGTCGGAGTAGATGGCGAGTTTTATTCCCCTACTCTTCGCCTCCTCCACCAGTTCCATCACCTCTTTGCGGGGCTTGTGGTGACGATGAATCAGGCGCGCCATCGCGGGCATATAGACAGTGTTATACCACGTCTCAGCGATGCCTGCGCTCCACCAATGACCACGCGCCATGAAATGGAAGAAAGCGTCGTTGTACTCTTCCTCCGAGGCATACTGGGTGTAGTGCATGTTACGCCGCGCCCAGCGCTCTGCCATCACTAACGGCAGGCACCAGAACAATCTTCTTACCATTCGGGCTGCGAGACCCGACTTATCATACATCGTTCCGTCGAGATCCAGCACGACGGTCTTTACGCCGTTTAGCGCGTTCTTTTTGTCGATCATCTATCTTGTTTGCTCTATCAATAATATTCTGACTAATCTGATCAAACCGGCTCTCCATGCGTTGGATGAGGTTGAATTTGCTACGCCGCTTCTCGTCCTGCATGAGGAGGTTGAACTTGAATTGTCCGTCTCTAAATCCGTCCTTCAGGCACGCCGCTTTAAATCGCGCGTACGCATTAGAAAGGAGTATATGGGTCTCGGGCGCATGGAGACGGAAGGACTGGCGTTTGGATTCGTACTCTACGTTGATGTGCTGCAGCTTCTCGTCCACCACTTTCGTGAACGCCTCCGCTTGCTCCTGGTCGATCTTCTCGTCCTGGAACTCGAAATAGAAATGGTACTTACTCTCCTCCACCTCTGCGAAACCGACGAAGAACTTCGTCTTGATTCCCGTCTCTGCCTCGGCTTGATGTACCGCGTCCATAAACTGCGGTTCGTACAACTTCTCGCCGGTCATGGAGACGATGCCGTTGACTTTCGAGATCATGTGTACCGTCGGGGTGTTCTTGTAGAAGCCGCCGACCTCCACGAGGTCGTTCATGTTGTACCGGAAAAGTCCCGAGTAGGTCGTCACGTACGCGCAGTAGCGCTTGCCAAGCTCCAACTCGTCAATCTGCTTGAAATGCTTATGCGAGCTATCCAACTCGCTCTCCTCCACAAACTCGTAGTAATGGAACTGCGGGAAAAGGACGGACTCGTTGGTGTCGTCCAACGAGAAACCGAACCGGCACTCGGTCGCTATATAACCGAGCTCCTGATAGAAGGTCTTGTCCCAATTAAACTGGTCCATGTACTTGTCCATGTAGATCTTCGTGTTGCCGCATTTCCAGGTACTGAGGTACTGCAACCACGGCCAGAAATCTTTCGGATACAAGTGTCCCTTCTCGGCGAGTATCTGTCTGAGTTCTGCGGCTCTCTCTGGATGGGGAGCGACGTACGCGTCTAACTCCGAACGAATCTCATACGGGATATCCACATCTTCGCTGATGGTGCCCTTTTCGATGTCGTTGATCATCTGCTCGGTGTTTTCGTTCAGCGCACGCAGGAGTTCGAGTATCGTCGAGGGGTTCGCCGTCGCCCAGAGCGTCACGTCGCGGTACTGCAACGCCAACCGCATCAACACATAGTTGCGCGTCCCGTAATCCGGAATCGCCATCACCGACGCAGGAGCCGTGTAGTGCTTCTTGATGATCTGCGGGATGTCGCGTACCAACACACCGCTCACGGAGCCGAAGAGCGTCCCATCCGGCGCGTAGCCTTCGCACTCTTTGCCGACCGTCGTAAAGATCCGACCGCCGAAGATACGCCTCCGGTGCTTGACGAAGTTCCACGTCCATATATGGCTCATCTTGCCATAAACGTCCTTGAGGTACTTATGCGTCATCGGGATCCATTTGGGTTCGGACGTCGTACCCGATGTCGTTGCGTACATATCCGGCTTGCCGGGGAAGAGCACATTCTCCTCGCCATTCTTATGCCGCTCTACGTACGGACGCAAGGTCTCAAACGAGTTATTCACCGGCACATAGAGCCTGTACAACCGAAACAAATCCTCAGCACTCGTGGCACTCAGGATGCGGTCGAAATGGTGCTCTTTGCCATAAACGGTGTCGCGGGAGATAGTGAGTATGTCTCGAAGGGTCTTCTCTGCTGTGTGGCGGGGTTTGCGACTCCAGAAACGCAGACGCAATGTCTGCGACCCGCCGACTAACATCAGCATGAAATTAATGAGCCATGGATAAGGCAAAGCCTTGCCTTCTTCATCCAAGTATGGTTTTGTTTTTGCCATAATAAATGGTTCTGTTTTTGCCTATTAACGCAATTTGGGTACAAAGGTACTGCTTTTTTTTGACATACGCAAATAAAAAAGCATTTTCTTGCACAAAAAAAAGGACTCCCATAGGAGTCCAATCGAATGCTCATCGTATGCTGAACGTATGCTCATCGTATGCTTCATACGACGTCACACCTCTGTACTACCCCTATCTCCCCAACGAACCAATGCCGAAAAATCCAAGGGTGATTTGGGTGAAACGAAGGTAAAATTCTAAGGTAGTACAGACCGCACAGAACGTCCGTTGCAGCGGACGTAGCTGGCGAGGCTGTGGTCATCCGAATTGAAGCCCAAGTACCACGCGCAGGACGAGATGTACTCGTAGAGTGAAGACGACCAGAAGCTGCCGACGGAGCCCACATAGTAGAGGACGCTCCCGTTGCGGTAACCCGCCGCGGGAAGAAAAATAAACTTGTCCGTGTAGCCTGCTTTATTACTCGTGACTTTGTAGCCGTTTATCCCATTCTGCGTAGTCCATGTCCATGTGCAGTTGTCATAAAGTTCCTGCCATTCTGCCATGGTCGGCATACGCCAACTGCCGCCCCAATTGACATGAGCAGCGTCGTCTTTCGGGTCAAGAACTTTTTTCCCACCTTCATTATTGTACTTCGTAAATGTGTTACCACCATCATTGGTGTCAAAATAAGTGCTCCAATCGTAGGTTGCTTTGGCCGCGGTTTCTCCCCAAGCATAGTAGTTGCCGTAGTCTTCGGGGGATTCTGCCCCCACATTCATATTCGCCCATTTGACAGAAAGGCCAAGATCCACATACTCGTGGCCGTTACTTTTGCTATTAGACGAACCGCCTGCTTCCGGTTCGTTTTGGTTGGACTTACATCCCACAAAAGCTAATGTTATACTAAATACAAGCACAGAAAAAAGAATTGATTTTTTCATATGTCTTAAATTTTAGTTTGTATATCCGTAATACTGATATTTCTCACTGCTTTTTTACGCTGTCGATGCCAGCACTCCTGTTTAACGTCAGTTAGTGACGACCGTTTTTTACGCTGACGGTAACTGCGGTTTGATCAATCCTCAATTACACCTGCGTGTAACTGCTCTATCGGGAATACCAAATCCCAATTCTTGCCCCACACTATATTTCCGTCTTCTATTTCAAAACGGCGAAAATTACGTGGGTTAAGATACTTATTATACTGCGGATGCGGGTGACGGCGGATGAAGTCACCGATATCTACTCTGCGGGTCGTTTGATCGCTAAACTGCAAATCCACAGTGAAGTTACCCACATCTTTTGCTCCTATTATACAAAGTCTGCTCATAGTTATAATTTGGTTTTTATGGTTGTGCTCTTTACTGCTTGTCGTAAAACGAAGAATTTAATCCACTTGGTAATTATATTCTTACTGTATTTCCGAATAAACTCCTCAGCTGTCTTTTGATCTTTCGAGGAAAGGGGTTCCTCTCCTGCCTTTTCGCGCACACGAATCTCTACCAAAATACCGTTTTCCATAATAAGTTCAAAAATACTCTGACATCCTTTGTGAGTAACGTGCACATGGATTGGTTCATGTTCATTCGAGTAGAAGAAAAAGACAAATCCGAAATATTCAAAAATCTTTGGCATTGTGTGTTTTTTATTTTGCGGTGCAAAATTACAAATAATTTTTGGAATATGCAAGAAAAAATGAAAAAAAATAAGAAATTACGTGGGTGCTTGCGTATGTCAAAAAAAATTAGTAACTTTGCAGCAAATTTTGGATTTATGACTTTTACACATCTTCATGTACACTCCCACTACTCCCTGCTGGACGGACTATCCAAGGTGGAGGAGATCGTAGATAAGTGTCTGGCGACGGGCATGAACGCCGTGGCGTTAACCGATCACGGAAATATGTACGGCATCAAGGACCTGCTGGACTACTGCAAGGGCGTGAATAAGAAACTCAAAGCTGCCGCTGAAGAGAAAGGTGAGGCTTTTGTGCCATTCAAGCCCATCGTGGGCTGCGAGGCATATTGTGCGCGTCGCGGAAGACACTCCATGAGCGACGACAAAGCCGTGAACGGCGAGGGAAAGACTTACGTCATCGACCGCTCGGGATGGCACCTCATCCTCTTGGCGAAGAATATGGCGGGCTACCATAACCTCTGCCGTATCGTCTCGCACGGATATATGTCCGACGCGTTCTACCATACTCCGCGTATCGACAAAGAGCTTCTCGAGAAATGGCACGAAGGCATCATCTGCTGTTCCGCCTGTCTCGGTGGCGAGTTGCCACAGAAGATATTAAATGGATTAAAGACCGCTGACGCTGAAAGAATAATGACCGCGGCAGAGCCGCTCAAAGACCAAATTACCCAACTCATTGAGCAAGGTGTTTTTCAGGAGGCGGAAGAGACGGTAAAATGGTTTAAGGGGCTGTTTGGCGAGGATTATTACATTGAGTTACAGCGCCATGAGACGCAGAAACCCGGAGGTGATCAGGACACTTACGAGCGGCAGAAACAGGTGAACCCTGTGCTTGTGGAACTTGCCCGCAAATACGGCGTGAAGATCATTGCGACCAACGACTCGCACTTCGTGAACGAAGAGGACGCGGAGGCGCATGACCGACTGATCTGTCTGAGCACCAACCACTTCGTCAACGACGTCAACCGAATGCACTATACCAAACAGGAGTGGCTCAAGACACCCGAAGAGATGGCGGCTATCTTCCCCGACCTGCCAGAAGCGCTGGAGAACACGCAGGAGATTGTCGATAAGGTGGAGATCTACGACATCGACCATGACCCGATCATGCCTAAGTTCGACATCCCCGCTTCGTTCGGCAAGGAGGAAGACTACCCCGACCGTCTGGCGTTCGAGAGTGCGTACCTGCGCCATCTGACGATGGAGGGCGCAAAAGAACGTTACGGCGAAGAGCGGTTGCAGAACGACGAGGAACTGAAAGAGCGTATCGAGTTCGAGCTCAACACCATCATCACGATGGGTTTCCCGGGCTACTTCCTCATCGTCATGGATTTCATCCGTGCGGCGCGAGAGGAGCTGGACGTCTCCGTCGGTCCAGGCCGTGGTTCGGCGGCAGGAAGCGTCGTCGCTTACTGTCTGAAGATTACCGATCTGGATCCTCTCAAGTACGACCTCCTTTTTGAGCGTTTCCTCAACCCCGACCGTATATCCCTGCCGGATATCGATACAGACTTCGAGGATTGCGGCCGCGGCAAAGTGCTTGATTACGTCAGCCGCAAGTACGGCGAGACGCATGTGGCGCATATCGTGACTTACGGCAAGATGGCCACCAAGTCTGCTTTGGCGGATGTCGGCCGCGTGCAGCAAGTGCCGTTAGCGAGGGTGAATGAACTGAAGTCCTTCATCCCCGACCGCGATTTCCCGGACTCCTTACTGAAGGACCTGCCGAAAGACGCCAAACGTCCCAAAGTGAACCTCAAGAACTGCTATAAGTACATCCCCGAACTCAAAGAGGAGCATAAGAACGGCGATCCGAATGTGCGGTCGATGCTTGACTACGCAGCGCGGTTGGAAGGTACGATTAGGCAAGTCGGCGTACACGCCTGCGGCGTGATCATCGGTGCGGATGATCTGACGAACTTCGCACCGCTGAGTTCCGTCGAGGATAAGACCAGTAAGAAACGTGTGCTTGTGACCGAATACGACGGGCATGTGGTGGAGTCTGTGGGTCTGATCAAGATGGACTTCCTCGGTCTCATCACCCTGACGATTATCAAGGAGTGTCTGAGAAACATCAAGAAAGCGCAAGGCGTCGATATCGACATCGATCATATACCCATTGACGACGAGGTGACTTATAAACTTTTCCAGGAAGGACGGACGGTAGCGGTCTTCCAGTTCGAGTCCGCCGGCATGCAGAAATACCTGCGAGAGTTGAAACCGACCGTCATCGGCGACCTCATCGCCATGAACGCCCTCTACCGCCCGGGACCGATGGATTATATTCCGCAATTCATCCGCCGCAAGCAAGGCCTAGAGCCCGTGACGTACGACATCCCAGTGATGGAGAAATACCTCAAGGACACTTATGGTGTGACCGTTTATCAGGAGCAGGTCATGCTCCTCAGCCGCCTCTTGGCGAACTTCACCCGCGGCGAGAGCGACAAGCTCCGTAAGGCGATGGGAAAGAAGCAGATGGCGGTTCTGGAGTCGCTGCAAGTCAAGTTCATGGAAGGCGGCAAAGCGAACGGCCATGACCCGAAAGTGCTGACGAAAATCTGGGAGGACTGGAAGAAATTTGCGTCATACGCCTTCAATAAATCGCACGCCGCATGTTACTCTTGGGTCGCTTATCAGACGGGTTACCTGAAAGCCCATTACCCGGCGGAGTTCATGGCAGCGAACCTCACCGTCCATAAGGACGATATCAAGGAGGTAACCAAGCTGATGGACGAATGCAAAGCGCTCGGTCTGAGTGTCTTGGAACCGGACGTGAACGAGTCGGAGTTGTCCTTCACGGTCAACGAGAAAGGTGCTATACGGTTCGGTCTCGGCGGCATCAAAGGTGTCGGCGAAGGCGCAGCAGAGGCCATCATCAAAGAGCGCGAGAAGAACGGCAAATACAAAGATATCTTCGATTTTCTGGAGCGCGTGAACCTGCAGTCCTGCAACCGCAAGACCATCGAGAACCTCGCGCAAGCCGGTGCTTTCGAGTGCTTCGAGGATATCTACCGCGAGCAGTTCTTCGGTGTCAACGATAGCGGCGAATCGGGACTCGATCTGCTCATGAGCTACGGCAATAAATGGCAGGCAGACAAAGCTTCCAACACCAACTCGCTCTTCGACGATTTCGACATCGAGGTGGATATACACCACCCTTCCCTGCCGCAAGTACCCCGTTGGGACACCATCGAGCGGCTCAACAAAGAGAAAGAACTCATCGGCATCTACCTCTCTGCGCACCCTCTGGACGAGTATGCGTTTGAGGTCAACGAGCTGAGTAACACCACGGCGTTAGAGATGTCGCAGTTTGATAAATGGCGCCGACCGGACGCCCGCAACGAAGCGGAGATCAACCTGCGCAAGCAACAGGTCGAGGAGCCGGATGAGAAGATCCTCCTGCCCTCGCAGTTCCTTGCCGCGCACAAGAACCAAGCCTGCCTCATCGGCGGACTCATCATAGAAGCGGAGCAACTGCGCTCGCAGAAAGGTAACCCGTACGGCCGTTATACCATCGAGGACTACACCGGTTCTTATCAGTTCGTGCTCTTCGGCAACGCCTACGCGCAGTTCGCCCACCTCATGCTCAAGGACCTCTTCGTCCTCGTCACCGGCGTTGTGCAGCAGAAAGGCGCCGGCATGAAATGGTTCAAGGAAGCCAAAGATGAGGAAGCGGAGTTTGAGTTCGTAGTACAGCAGGTAGAGATGATGAACGAGGCGCAGGAAAAACGTGTGGAGGGCATCAATATCCGGTTGTCGTTGGATGCGCTGAGTTACGAGCTGATTGACGAACTGAACGACGTGCTCAAGGCCAACAAAGGCTCCGAGCGCGTACATATATCCGTCTTTAATCCTCTCAACCGTCACCAGGTAGCCCTCACCAGCCGTTCCAACGCGATTCACGTTACCCCGCAGTTATACAAATGGCTCGTGACCAAACGAATGGAAGGCGTGCTGGAGTTTAATGTAGTAACGAAAGAATAAAGCCCCACCCGACCTCCCCTTGAAGGGGAGGAGAAATTATATGAACTACCAAGAAGCAGTAGATTATCTTTATAACGCAAGGCCACCGTTTCACATGGTAGGCGCGGCGGCGTACAAGCCCGGTCTTGAGAACACGCTCCGCCTCATGGCGCACGTCGGCAACCCGCATGAGAAGCTCCGCGCGATTCACGTGGCAGGCACCAACGGCAAGGGTTCGACTTCTCATCTGATCGCCGCTGTTCTGCAGGCCGCGGGCTACAAAGTGGGGCTGTACACCAGCCCGCATTTAGTCTCCCTCACCGAACGCATCCGCATCAACGGGGTACCGATTCCCGAGCACGAAGTGGCGCAGTTCATCGAGAAGAACAAGGCCTTCCTCGACGAGACACAACCCTCTTTCTTCGAAACGATGACCGCCATGGCGTTTGCGTATTTTGTAGCGCAGGAGGTGGACGTTGCGGTCGTTGAAGTGGGACTCGGCGGACGGCTCGACAGCACCAATGTCCTCACTCCTATCCTCTCCGTCATCACGAATATCGGTCTGGACCACACAGAGTTCTTGGGCAACACGCTTGCGAAGATCGCCCGTGAGAAAGCCGGCATCATCAAACCCGGTGTGCCTTGCGTCATCGGCGAGACGCATCCTCAGACGATGAACGTCTTTCTCGACAAAGCGCAGGAGTGCGGTATCTTAGGCGAAGGACTGGAAACCACCGACTGCCGGATTTGGTTCGCCGATCAATGCGGTTACCTGCGCACCCGAAGGCTTCGCGAAGCGCCCAAGTGCGAACTCAAAGGTCTCTATCAGGAGAAAAACCTCCAGACGGCATTTGTGGCGTTGCAGGTGTTGCGGAATTACGGGATTACGGGATTACGGGATTACGGAATCACGAAAGAAACTATCAGAGAAGGTTTCGCGCATGTGTGCAGTCTGACGGGATTAAGAGGACGATGGGAGACGCTGCGAGAGAAGCCGCTCGTGATCTGCGACACCGGACATAACTCGCACGGCATTCAGTACGTTGCCCAGCAACTCAAGACCCTTCCGAACCCGCATATATGGATTGTCTTCGGCATGGTCAATGACAAAGATACAGACGTCGTCATGCGGCTGCTGCCGAGCGACGACAAATACCATTATATCTTCACCACCCCGAATACGAAGCGCGCAAGAACGGCGGAGGAGATGTTAAAAATGTGGGAGAGTATTCAGCATTCAGCATTCAGTATTCAGCCGATGGCTATCGATGATCCGAAAGAAGCGATCAACTACGCGTTGGAACACGCCGTAGAGGAGGATGCGGTCTTTATCGGCGGCAGTAACTACCTCGTGGGCGAGGCTTTGCAAATGATTAGCGACAAATGAAGTACCACGTATTACATATAACGACGGATTTTGCCGAGGAATGGCAGAAAGAAGTGTTTGATCAGGAGCTTTGTGACCTCGGCGTCGATACCATAGACGCCGGTTTAGAACCGGAGCAAGCAGGTCATGCGGATTATTACATCCCTTCGGATCTATGGGAACAAAACCAAGAAGCCATCCAAGCGCAAATCTCCGATACCGAAGGAGCGACGCTTCTTTCGGTGGATGAAGTGCCCGATGAGAATTGGAATGCGGTCTGGGAAGCCGAGCACCCGGTGCAAGAACTGCCGCTGGGCGTGAAGATCATCCCGCATTGTGCCTTCGGTGCCGGCCACCACGAGACAACGGCGATGATGATTGAGGCATTGATTAATTTCAAATCTCAAATTTCAAATTTTAAATTTAATGTCCTTGACAATGGTTGCGGGACAGGAGTGTTGGGGATTTTCGCCAAGAAACTCGGTGCGGCGCACGTGTTGGCAGTAGATATTGATGATAAGTCCGTGCAGAACACCCTCGAGAACGCTGCTCTGAATGGCGTAGAGTTAGATGTGCGTCTGGGATCTGTGAGTGAGCAAGGCGAACGGTCTGTACTCTGTCAGACCGAAGGTCGGTCTGTATTCGACTTAGTCCTCGCTAATATCCATCGTAACATCCTCCTCGCGCAGATGCCTATCTACGCGCGCATAATAAAAGAAGGAGGAGAGGTCTGGATGAGCGGATTTTACGAGAGCGATTGCGCGGCACTCGAAAAAGAGGCTGAAAAAAACGGTTTGCGCCTTATTGAAGTCCGCGCGAATGGCGAATGGCGGATGATGAGATGTCGAAAAGAGGAGCTTCGCTGAGGAACTGAAGTTCCTTGACCGGCTTCGCGGTATTTATCTTGCCCTTCTCGGCAGAGGCCACTCCTCCCGTTTGTCGGGAGGACGTTCTGGGATAAACGAAAATCCGGAAGTTCGCGAGGATATATTCGTACTCGCGCCATTTATCAAAAATAGCCAGATTATCTTCCCCGATGACGAGCGTGAACTCGTACTCGGGGAATTGTTTTTGCAGTTCGCGCAGGGTGTTGGCAGTATAAGACGGTCGCGGAAGCGAGAACTCGAAATCCGAAGCTTTCACTCCGGGGATGTCTTTTATCGCCTCGCGCACCGCTGCCAGACGTTCTTCTTCGGGCGCTAAGATACCGGCATCTTTGAGCGGGTTATTGGGGCTGACCATGAGCCATAACTCATCGAGATCCGTATGCTCGATGACCCATTTTGCCAATCCCACATGCCCGAAATGCACGGGGTTGAAACTTCCTCCGTATATTCCGATTTTCATTCTGCTATGATCGCATCGAGTTGTTCGAAGGCATGGGTGAGGTCGTCATTGACCACGACGCGGTCGAAGTAGGGTTTGTAGGAGAGTTCTTCTTCCGCTTTCGCGAGGCGTTTCTCAATCATCTCCGGGCTCGTGTCTCCACGGCCTTCCAGACGACGGCGCAGTTCCTCGATAGAAGGCGGACAGATGAAGATTGATGTCGCTTCGTCGCCAAGGATCTTCTTGAGATTCAGACCGCCTTTGACATCGACGTCAAAAAGCACCTGCCGTCCTGCCGCCTCAATGCGCTCGATCTCTTCTTTGAGCGTTCCGTAATAAAGGCCGTCATAGACCTGCTCGTACTCGATGAAGTCGTTATTCTCGATGCGTTTTTGGAACTCCTCGACAGAGATGAAGTAATACTCTTTGCCGTTTACTTCCTGTCCACGCGGAGGACGCGTAGTACAGGATACCGAGAGTTCAAAGAGATCCGGATGCCGGGTGAGCAGATGCTTCACCATGGTCGATTTACCGCTGCCCGAAGGCGCACAAAATATATATATCATAGCACGTTGAGGACTTGCTCCTTGATTTGTTCGAGGATATCTTTCATCTTGACGACGATGATCTGCATCTCCGATTGATTGGATTTGGAGCCGAGGGTGTTGATCTCGCGTCCCATCTCCTGAGCGATGAAGCCGAGTTTCTTACCAACTCCGGCACCTTCACCGCCCATGGTCTCGCGGAAATACTTGATATGGTTCGTCAGGCGCACTTTCTCCTCGGTGATGTCAAGTTTCTCGAGGTAGTAGATCATCTCCTGCTCGAGTCGGTTGCGGTCGGTCTGCGCCTGCGTCTCAGCGGAGAGTTGTGCGAGGTTGGCTTCCAGCCGCTCTTTGATCTTCGCCACGCGCCCCTTCTCAAACGGTTCCACTTGGGCGAGCAGGTCAGCGATGCCGTCAAGTTTCTGAGTGAACATCGCTTGTAACGCCGCTCCTTCCTGGGTACGGAAGGCGATGAAGGCATCGATGGCGCGGTCTAACAGAGCCTGCACATCTTTCCACTCCTCGTCCGTCATTTCCGACTCATCTTCCGCTACCTTCATCACGTCCGGAAAACGCAAGATAGCCGCCATCACTTCAGCCGGTACCGGTTCGCCAAACTGCTCGCCGTACTGCTGCGCATAAGTCTTCGCTGCCGCCCAGTTGATGGGCAAAGCCCCACTCTGACCTTCCCCTGCAAGGAGGGAATTCTGCTCGCAGATGGCGAGATCCACTTTGCCGCGCTCGAGGCGGGAAGTGATGATGGTACGGATGTCCAACTCGTGCGCACGGAGCGCAGGGATGAGCCTTGTGGAGAGATCCATGGATTTGGAGTTCAGCGAGCGAATCTCGCAAATCAGTTTTCTTCCTCGGAAAATTGTTTCGGCTTTTCCGTAGCCGGTCATAGAAAGTATCATTTGCCTATACAGAATTTGCTGAATATATTTGCTAACACCTCGGTGTTGGTGATCTGTCCGGTCACTTCGCCGAGCGCCGCGAGGCAGTCTTGTAAGTCCATGGAGAGCAACTCTCCGGAGAGGTCGTCTTGCAAGCCCTGCCGCACACGGAGGATGGCTTCGTGCGCACGGGAGATTGCCTCGTAATGACGGGCATTGGAGAGCATGACCGCAGAGGTCGGCAGCATCTCTTTGGCTACCCGCACCAACTCGCGTCTGAGAGGTTCTATCTCGCCGTTCTTGGCGGAGAGGGGTATCAGACCGCTACGCTGACAGAGCACAGACCGCTCACTTTGTTCGCTGACAGAACACAGATCAAACTTATTGAGGACGGACAGTACAGTGAGGTCGCGGGCAGGTCGCGGGCAGGTCGCGGGAATGGTCCAACCGGGACGTGTGGCGTCCTGCACGGAAATGATGATCTGCGCCTTCTCCATGGCTTGGCGGCTGCGCTCCACGCCCATCTGCTCGATCACGTCGTTCGTCTCGCGTATTCCCGCCGTGTCGATGAGGCGGAAGAGGATGCCGTCTATGACGAGCGTGTCTTCTATCGTATCGCGCGTCGTGCCTTGGATGTCGCTCACGATGGCGCGTTGCTCGCCTAAGAGCGCATTCAGAAGCGTCGATTTGCCGACATTCGGTGCACCGATGATGGCAACTGAGATGCCGTTACGGATGGCGTTGCCGGTACGGAAAGAGTGCATCAGCGCGGCAAGTTTCTGCTCAATCTCATCGGCAAGCGTCTGCAACTCCGTGCGGTCCGCAAACTCCAACTCCTCGTGGTCCGCAAAATCCAACTCCAGTTCTACCAGAGAAGTGAAATGCAACAAGCGTTCGCGCAGCGCCGCCAACTCTGTGGATACCGATCCGCGCAGCTGACTCAGCGCGAGATCTTTCTCAGCTTTGCTTTGTGCCGCAATGAGGTCAGCGACGGCCTCCGCCTGCGTCAGATCCATCTTGCCGTTGAGGAACGCCCGACGGGTGAACTCGCCCGGTTCAGCAGCCTTGCAACCTGCGTCGATGAGCCATCTGAGCAGTTCCTGCTGGATATAGAGGCTGCCGTGACAAGCTATCTCCACGGTCTCTTCGCCCGTAAACGAATGCGGCGCACGGAACACCGAACAGAGTACCTCGTCCAGCACCTCTCCGTTCCGCTCGATACGGCCGAAATGCACCGTTCCGCCCTTGGCATCCACCAAGGACACACGTCCGCGGAAGAGCCCATCGACGATGGCTATACTCTCCTCCCCGGACACACGGATGACAGCAATTCCGCCGACACCGTACGCAGTACTGATGGCACAGATAGTATGCATATGTTTCGAATTTGCCTGCAAATTTACTGCTTTTTTTTGAGATATGCAAATATTTGGAAAAGTAGCACGATTTTTTTTCTTTTTTCTTGCATATGTCAAAAATTCTTTGTATCTTTGCACCGGATTTGGAAATCAACATTATAAACTCAATAAAAATCAAACATTATGCGTACAACATTCAATCGCCTTCGTGCAGTAAAAGACAGCCTTCCTCATGGTAGTATGGACGCCATCGCAGCCGAACTTGGTATTCCCGGCGACGAAGTAAGAGCTTATTTTAACGGCGAAGGCAATGCCGATTATCACATTGAGCCGGGCCCCGACGGCGGTATCGTTGTGTTCAGCAACACGCGTATCCTCGAGGTGGCATTACGCCGCGCTTGGGAGGCTCAGAACGAGCTTTAACACGCTGTGGTAGCAATTACTAAAACGGCATTTAGAAAGGTAATGGCTCTGGCGCTATGCGTCGGAGCATTACCTTTTGTATTTTTTGCGCGTGCGCACGCACAAGAGACGACCGGCATTCCGGGACTCTGGGACGAATACAAGCGGCCGGTGGGCTTCACGTATGGCGCACAAGCACGAATCCAGACGACATACCTTTGGCGCGGCATATATGCCGGAGGCGCGAACGTACAAGGTAGCGCGAACGTCGGTTACGGCGGGTTATACGCCGACATGTGGTGGAACATCGGCGTGACGGACTGGAGCTTTAAGACCTTTGAGCCTGAGGTGGATTTATCCATCGGATTCCGGCGATGGGGACTCGATATCTTCCTGCTCTACATCCATAATTTCAACTGCGGCTTCTTCGATTTCGGCAACTACCCGGATAAGGGTAACCGCTTGGAGCTGGATATACGATGGACGGTGAGCGAGAAGTTGCCTCTGAGTATCCTCTGGGCTACGCGTGTGGCGGCTTCGGACGGCTATCTGAACGCAGCAGGCGACACCGTTAGGGCGTATTCGAGTTACGCGGAAATCAGTTACACACAAGCCCTGCCGTTCGGGCTGAGTCTCTACGGAGCAATCGGTATCACGCCATGGAAGAGTTGCTACACCTTCTATCAGCGGGATTTCGCCGTACAGAACATAGAGGTAAGACTCCGCAAAGACTGGTCGGTATCCGAGCGATGCGGAATGATGATACAAGGTCAGTTGAGTATTAACCCTTCGGCGCTGGCGGAGGATCATACGACAGCCCAATGGAAACCGGAATTTCCCTTTGAGCAGAGCGTGAATGCGAATATCGCGTTCGGCATTTACTTGAAATAAAAGCCCCACCCGACCTCCCACAAGGAGGGAAGATTTAGGATTTAGGATTTAGGATTTATAATTTAATTTAAAGATAAAAGGTATTAGAAATGAAAAAATTTACACTTTTGTGTGCCGCGATGGTAGCGGCAGTAATGACTGCAAAAGCAGAAGTAGAGTTTGCGTACGATGCCGGTGCTGAGATCGTCAGCGCATATATCTGGCGTGGTCAGTACAACGGCGGTCTGAGTTTTCAGCCGGATTTAGAAATCGGTTACGACGGCGAACACACGTCCTTCCGCGCAGGCGTCTGGGCGAACCTCGGAGCGTCAGACTGGGGTTTCCGCAAGGGCAAACCGACCTACATTGATTTGGACGGAACGGAGATCAACCCTAACACCCGCTTCATGCCGGAGTTGGACGTCGTGCTGTCTTTCAGCACCTACGGTCTGTCCATCGGAGCGAACCACTATTACTACTGCGACGGATCGAACTTCTTCTCCTGGCAAAGCGTGGACAAACTGGACGCTAACGGCAACACCTCGACCACAGAGGTATGGGCAGGATATAACTTCGGCGAAGTGACCAAGGCCGGTGTATATTTCAACTGGTACACGACGGTAGCAGGTCAGGACCTGCGTTACGATGAGAACGGCGATCCCAAACGCGCTTGGAGTAGCTATTTCGAGGTAGGCTACGACTATACCTTTGAGGGTATCGGTCTGACACTCGGCGCTGTCGTAGGTATGTCTCCGTGGGAGAGCCCTATATACGGCAACGACAAGTTCGCCGTGACGAACATCAGCCTGAAGATCAACGAGGAATGGGAGTTCGAGCACGTAACTCTGGATCTGTTTGCACAGGGCTCGCTGAACCCCGACGGCATCAACAAGGATAATGTCTTCATCAAGGCTTCCGGCGACGAGAAACTATACAACCAGAAGCTCAACGGCGTCATCGGTCTGGGTATCTGGTTCTAATACATGATCCGGGCAAATAATAAACATACTATCGGCGCGTTGTTGGGTGTAGGCCTGGCAGCGCTGCTGATTTGGGGATTGGACGACAAGCGCCAAGAGACGGAGGACAATCGGCAGGAGACCTACTACCATAACGAAGGGAAGGTTTTCGGCACGTATTACAACATCCGCTATGAGGCGACAGAGGACCTGCAGGACAGCATTGAAGCGGCACTGCAGACGTTTGACGCGAGTCTGAGTATGTTTAATCCCCACTCCGTTCTTTCTGCTATCAACGCCAACCGCGACACAACGACGGACGCGCTTTTCGAAGCGATGTGGGCAGAGGCGGAGGATGTCTGTGCCCTCTCCGGAGGGGCGTTCGACATCACCGTCGCGCCGTTGGTAAACTACTGGGGATTCGGGAATACCTCGAGATATCGGGATACCGAAAAATCGATAAATCGAGAGATAGATAGCATCCGCCGGTTCGTGGGCTTCGACAAAGTGAAACTGATTGACCACCATGTCTATAAATCAGACCCGCGGGTTCAGATTGACGGTGGAGCTGTGGCGAAAGGACAAGCCTGTGACGTCATCGCGGAGCTGCTGCACAACACAGGCTGCGAGAACTACCTGGTGGATATCGGCGGTGAGGTGGTAGCGAAAGGCAAGAGCGCCAAAGGCGAGCCTTGGCACATCGGCATCACGAAACCCAACATTAATAACGAAGGGGCGCAAGAGGAGCTGCAGGAGATACTCACCGTGACAAACATCAGCATGGCAACCTCCGGCAACTATCGTAATTTCTACTATGATGGCGATATCCGTCGGAGCCACACGATCGACCCTCGTTCGGGTTATCCCGTACAACACTCGGTCCTTTCCGCGACGGTCGTCAGCAGCCGGTGTATGCGGTCGGACGCTTTGGCTACGGCCTGTATGGTTTTAGGCGAAGAGGAAGCGATAGAGATGATCGAGCGCGCCGGCGACGCAGCCTGCCTGCTGATTGTCGCGAAAGGTGACAGTCTTACGACCATTCCTTCATCCAAATGGAAAGAAATGACTAACGACTTATGACAATAGCTATTTTTGGTAACGCGATGAAGTCAGATACGCTGCGCGAGGTGCAACACATCCTGACTTTCATGACGGAGCAGAAGATCAACGTCCTGCTCTCACAAGAGTTACGTCAGGAGTTAGACCTGCGTGAGTACCCGAGTTTTCCGGAGAACTGGGACGGCGAGCAACAGCCGGAGAATGTCTATGGCGAGCCGATAGATTTTGCACTGTCGATAGGTGGCGACGGTACGTTCCTCACCTCCGCAGCCGCTATCGGTGACAAGAATATCCCTATCCTGGGCGTGAACTGCGGCCATCTGGGATTCCTCGCCGAGGTACAGACCCAGGACGTCGATAATATCCTTCAGAAACTCGTTGACGGCGAATATACCATCGAGCGGCGGAGTCTGCTCAACCTGACCATCCTCGACAAAGATAACATCCGGCGTGAAGGGCTCATCATGGCACCCAACGCGCTGAACGAGATAGCTATTCTCAAACAAGGTCTGACGAACATGCTGACCATCGAGACGAAGGTGAACGGCGAGTTGCTGCACACATACCACTCAGACGGCCTCATCATCGCTACGCCAACCGGCAGTACCGCATATAACCTCTCCATCGGCGGACCGATTGTCGTGCCGCAAAACCGGGGAATGATCCTCACGCCGATTGCGCCGCACAGCCTGACCGTACGACCGATTATCATGCCGGACGACTGGAAGATCGATATCCGTGTCAGCAGTCGTTACGACGCATATATGGTCTCCGTCGATGGTCGAAGCCAAAGTCTGAGCACCGACCTGAGTCTGCATATCGAACGCGCTCCGTACACCGTCAAGGTTGTGCAGATAGGCGATAACAGTTTCTTAAAATCTCTCAAAACAAAACTCAACTGGGGGCGGTAAGGCTCCGCTGCCGGATATTCGTAGCATGATCTTAAATTACATTACATGGGATGTGGACCCGATTTTGATACATTTCGGGGACGGAGGAATACGATGGTACGGTCTGCTCTGGGCTATCGGTCTATATATTTGTTGGGCAGTCAATGAGCGGATGTACAAACGCGAGAACTGCCCGGCAGAATGGGCGGATCTGTTGTTCTTCTGGATGGCTGCCGGCGTGATCATCGGTGCGCGATTAGGACACTGTTGGTTCTACGAGTGGCACCAGTACGGCAAACCGTGGCATTTCCTGGCATGGGAGTTCACGTACCGCAATCCGTATATAGAGAACCCTCTGCGACTGCTTAAGATCTGGGAAGGCGGCCTGTCGAGTCACGGCGGCGCGATAGGACTCATCACCGCAGCGGTGCTCCTCAACAAGTATAAATTCAGCAAGTACCCGCAGTTCGGCACCTCGTGGCTATGGATACTCGACCGGCTCTGCGTGGGCGTGTGCTTCACCGCTATGCTCATCCGTCTGGGAAACCTGATGAACAGTGAGATATACGGCGGTCCGACTGACCTGCCATGGGGCTTTATCTTCGTGCGCGACGGTCAGACGGTGCCTTGTCACCCGACGCAGATATACGAGATCCTCTACTGCTTCGTAGCGCTATGCGTCACCTGGCCGATGTACTGGTACACCGACGCGCGGCGAAGAGAAGGTCTGCTGCTCGGCGTGTTCTTCGAGATCGTGTTCGTCACACGCTTCCTCTTGGAGTTCATCAAGAACGACCAGGAAACCTTTGAAGCCGGACATATACTGAACATGGGCCAACTGCTGAGTCTGCCGTTTATCGTGCTCGGTATTTACCTTATTATACGCGCGTATAAGAGGCCGCTCTCGCCGGTTGTAGATAAACGCCCGAAAAGTCTGGACCCAAAATACCAAGACAAATGACAAAGAAAGATCTGAGAATCGTATATTTAGGTACGCCGGAGTTTGCGGCGGCAAGTCTCAAGGCGCTGGTAGAAGGCGGCTATAACGTCGTGGCGGTCGTCACCATGCCGGACAAACCTGCCGGACGAGGCCACCAAGTGCAGTATTCAGATGTGAAGAAATACGCGCTGGAAGCGGGGCTGCCCATCCTGCAACCGGAGAAACTGAAAGATGAAGCCTTTCTGGAGGAACTGCGTTCATACCAGGCGGATCTGCAAATCGTCGTGGCCTTTCGTATGTTGCCGGAGGTCGTTTGGGCGATGCCCCGACTCGGCACCTTCAACCTCCACGCCTCTCTCCTACCCCAGTACCGCGGTGCCGCACCGATCAACTGGGCGGTCATGAACGGCGACAAAGAGACCGGTGTGACAACTTTCCTGCTCAAGCATGAGATTGACACAGGCAACCTGATCATGCAGGAACGCATCGCTATCGGTGAGGACGAGAATGTCGGTTCGGTACACGACCGGCTCATGGAACTGGGGGCTACTATGGTACTTAAGACCGTCGATCGTATCATCGATTGTGAGACGCAAGGTATCGCTCTGCCGACCACGCCGCAACCGGAGTTGGCAGAACTCCGCCCTGCTCCGAAGATATTCAAAGAAGATTGTGAAATCCAATTCGCGGAGAAAACCGCCGAAGAAGTACATAACTTCGTCCGAGGACTCAGCCCCTATCCTGCGGCATGGGCGAACCTCACGATCAACGGTCAGGCTTTCGAAAACGTCAAGATATACAAGGTCGAGATCACGGAATTACGTGATTACGGGATTACGAAATCCGACATCATCGTCCCCTGCAAGGAAGGTGCGGTACGCATCCTCGAGTTGCAGGCACCCGGCAAGAAACGTATGGACGCGAAGTCCTTCCTCAACGGAATACATAGTTAATTGGTTGAATACAGGTGATCGATTATTTAGCTCTTATAGATAAATACTACGGCGACAAGCCGGAGCTACGGCATATTCTGGTGACCCACAGTCGTCAGGTGGCGGATCGTGCGCTGACTATCATCGACGCGCACCCGCAGTGGGTCTCCGAGGGGTTGGTGGACAGGACGTTTGTTGAAGAAGCAGCGATGCTGCACGACATCGGCATCCTCTACTGTAACGCGCCGAAGATATACTGCACAGGACCGCATAAATATATCGAGCACGGGTATCTGGGCGCAGAGTTGCTGCGCGCAGAAGGTCTTCCCAAACACGCGTTGGTTGCCGAACGGCACACCGGTACAGGCATCACCATCGAGCAGGTGGAACGCGAAGAGCTGCCTATCCCGGAGCGCAACTATTGCCCCGAGAGCCTCGAGGAAAAAATCATCTGCTACGCCGATAAATTCTACAGTAAGAGCCACCTCGGCGAAGAAGTAGCTCTGGAGAAAATCAAATACAACATCTGGAAATACGGCCACGATGCCATCATCAGATGGCAAGAGTTGGAGAAACTATGCAACTAGGGCAATAGGACTATAGGACTCTAGTGTTCAATCATTACCTGAACCGGTGGTTAAAGCCGATGGAGAGCAGTTCACGAAACTGCATCTTGGCCTTCGTATCCCCTTCCATAATGACCGTACTATCATAACGAGGATGAAGCATCAGTCGCGCAGACAAAAAGCGGTTGATGATAAAATCACAGTTGACCTCCAAATCCACTTCAACGTTCTGATAGTTGGTGTAGAGGTAGAATTTCGACTCGATATTCACCTCTCGAACGGGCTTCCATACGTATTCCACACGCATAGACGAACCGATATTATGCTGCGTGCGTTGGTGTTCGTCCAGACCGAAATCCCTGGGGTTGACCCGTATGGTATCCATGATATGAATGACCTTGTACGAGACCGGAGATACGGATATACTGAGTCCCTTGACGGGCTTGTAGTCGATACCGAACGCGGCATTGAATCGGAAAGGCGAGAACGGTGCGGACTTGAGATCCATCGAGTTGGATTTATAGGTCGGCAGAAGGCGCGTCTCTATCTCTGCAGAGATAGAGGTGAAGACCTTCGGTACGATACGGAGGTTGGCTTTGGAGTAGATACGGAAGAGGTCATCAGTGGTGTTGACCTTATGCAGGCTGTCCGCCGAGACGGTCGAGCCGCCGATACGCCATTCGCCTGTGTTCTCCCAGGTGAACCGCTCGCGGATATAACTGATCTGCCCTTTAGCAATACCGAGACCCGCAAAAGAAGACGAACCGCCTTGGTACCAGTTGGAGGTGACGTAGTTCTGGGTGATCTGCGCCATGAGAGTTGCCTCACGCCGCCAAGGCGAACGCATCTCCCGGATGGCTTGCAGCACATCGTTGCGATCCTCCACCTCATCCTTGACCCAGGATTTCTCCACTTCAATGGTCGGCACTTTAGAGACGGTCTGGAGCATAAGTCCTTCGTTCGCCGTTCGTAGCGAGTCTATCTCCTTGAGTTCGTGTTCGATGGAGTCCAGCCGCATCCTCTCCGCAAGGGTCAAGGTGTCGATAGTGTCGGCGGCATGCAGCGCTTCGCTCTGCTCGTTCACCAGATCCAGCAACAGGTCATCGGCATCAATGACCGCCTTCTCGTCGTTGAGGCGGAAAGTGTCGGTAGATAATTGTTGCGCCGTCACATTCATGGCGGCGCAGCAAAACAATAATATGACGATATATCGATATTTCGACATTACGTAATTACGTATTACGTTATTACGAGATCTATACTCCCGCTGCGTTCATCTTACCGTGGCACTGCTTGTATTTCTTGCCCGAACCGCAGGGACAGGGATCGTTGGGGCGAGGTTTCTTATCCACGTGAATCGGTTCAGGACGGGCGTTCTCACGGGTGTCACGACCGGCAGCTGCAGCTGCTCCCGAAGCCTGCGCCGCCTGTGCTACCGCATCTTTCTGCGTGCGGTAACGGCTGTAGTCCATGCGGCGTTGTTGCTGTGCCTGCTGTACCTTGTCCGGCTCGGTCACGTGGATCTGACCACGCAGCAGGATAGCTATCGCACGGCGGTTGAGCGTGTCGAGCATCGCGCGGAAGATATTGAACGATTCGAGTTTGTATATCAACAGCGGATCTTTCTGCTCGTAGGACGCGTTCTGCACGCTCTGCTTGAGGTCGTCCAGCTGACGCAGGTGCTCTTTCCACTCGTCGTCGATGACGTAGAGCAACATTCGTTTCTCGAACTCCTTCACCACCTCTTTGCAGTGACTCTCCGCCGCCGCTTTGAGGTTCACGGCGATGTTATAGACTTTCTTGCCGTCGGTGATAGGCACGAGGATATTCTCGTACATCTGTCCCTTGGTCTCATAGACGTACTGGATCTGCGGATCGGCGATCTGCGTCAGCTTGTCCATACGGCGTTTGAAACTGTCGAGCGCCGCCTCCGCCAGCTGGTTGGAGAGTTCGTCGCGTCTCGAGCGATGGAAGGTCTCCTCGTCAAACGGAAGCTCGATAGCGAAGGTCTGCATCGCCTCGTATTTGAGGCCCTCGTAGTCGTTCGCAGACTTCGCGTCGGCTACACTACTCTCCGCGAGATCGTAGATCATATTCGTGATATCCACGCCGATACGCTCACCCATGAGGGCGTGGCGACGTTTGGCGTAGATGAGGTTACGCTGCTGGTTCATGACATCATCGTACTCGATGAGGCGCTTACGGATACCGAAGTTATTCTCCTCGACTTTCTTCTGCGCACGCTCGATAGAGCTGGAGATCATCGAGTGCTCGATCATCTCGCCTTCCTGGAAGCCCATTCTATCCATCACTCCGGCGATACGCTCGGAGCCGAACATACGCATCAGGTCATCTTCGAGCGATACGTAGAAGACCGAACTACCCGGATCACCCTGACGTCCTGCACGTCCGCGGAGCTGTCTATCCACGCGGCGGGACTCATGCCGCTCGGTACCGATGATCGCGAGACCGCCGGCAGCTTTCACTTCGTCCGTGAGCTTGATATCCGTACCACGACCGGCCATGTTCGTTGCGATGGTTACCACACCCGAACGACCGGCCTCAGCGACGATCTGCGCCTCCTGTTGGTGCAGCTTGGCGTTGAGGACGTTATGCTTGATCTTACGGAGCGTCAGCATGCGGCTCAAGAGTTCGGAGATCTCGACGGAAGTCGTACCCACAAGCACCGGACGACCCTGGTTCACCATGTTTACGATCTCGTCGATGACGGCGTTGTATTTCTCGCGTTTGGTGCGGTAGATGCGGTCGTTCATATCGATACGGGCGATGGGTTTGTTGGTCGGGATGACCACTACGTCCAGCTTGTAGATATTCCAGAACTCCCCTGCCTCGGTCTCGGCGGTACCGGTCATACCCGAGAGCTTGTGGTACATACGGAAGTAGTTCTGCAAGGTGATCGTCGCAAAGGTCTGGGTCGCACCCTCCACCTTCACGTTCTCTTTCGCCTCGACCGCTTGGTGCAGACCGTCGCTCCAACGACGACCTTCCATCACACGGCCTGTCTGCTCATCGACGATCTTCACTTCGCCGCCGTCGATGATGTAATCGACGTCTTTCTCAAAGAGGGTGTATGCCTTGAGCAACTGGTGTACGGTGTGTACGCGCTCGGACTTGATGCTATAGTTCGTGAGGATGTCGTCTTTCTTCTGCTGCTTCTCCTCGGGAGCGATGGAGGTGTCGCCTTCCAGCTCCGCCATTTCCGAACCCACATCCGGCAGGACAAAGAAGTTCGGGTCATCGGTCGTACCCGTCAGGGCGTCAATACCTTTGTCCGTCAACTCGATGGATTTGTTCTTCTCGTCGATGACGAAATAGAGCTCGTCGGTAGCGATATGCATGTTCTTCTCGTTCTCCTGCAGGTAGAACTCCTCGGTCTTCTGCAGCCGTACTTTGATGCCCGGCTCGGAGAGATATTTGATGAGTGCTTTGGATTTCGGCATACCCTTGAAGGAACGGAAGAGTGCCAACTCGCCTTCTTCTTTCTCTTTCTCATCCGCGGAACCCATCTTCGCCTTGGCTTCTGCAAGAAGTTTGGTGGTCAGGGTGGTCTGCTGGCGTACGAGAGAAGCCACGCGGTCTTTGTATTCATCGAACATCTGGTCCTCGCCACGCGGCACCGGACCGGAGATGATGAGCGGCGTACGGGCGTCGTCGATCAAGACGGAGTCCACCTCATCGACGATCGCGAAGTTATGTCCGCGCTGTACGAGATCGAGCGGCGAGATTGCCATGTTATCACGCAGGTAGTCAAAACCGAACTCGTTGTTCGTACCGAAGGTAATATCGCAGGCATAGGCCTTACGACGCTCGTCGGAGTTCGGGCGGTGCTTGTCGATACAATCCACCGTCAGACCGAGGAACATATAAATCGGTCCGTTCCACTCGGAGTCACGTTTCGCCAGATAATCGTTGACGGTCACTACGTGTACACCCTCATGCGTCAAGGCGTTCAGGTACACCGGCAGCGTTGCCACAAGGGTCTTACCTTCACCGGTAGCCATCTCCGCAATCGATCCGCGTTGCTCTTTGTCGTTCTTCACCGCGCCGTGGAGCACCACGCCACCGAAGAGCTGCACATCATAGTGCACCATATTCCACGTGATCTCGTTGCCGCCGGCCATCCAGTGGTTATGATAGATCGCTTTGTCGCCTTCTATCTCCACGAAGTCGAACCGCGGGTCAGCCGCCAGATTGCGATCCAGCTCCGTTGCGGTGACCTCGATGGTCTCGTTCTCCGAGAAACGGCGCGCCGTCGATTTGACGATGGCAAAAGCCTCCGGAAGCATTTCCGTCAGCTTCTCTTCATACACATCCTTGATCTCTTTCTCGAGTTTATCCACCTCGTTGTAGATCTTCTCACGTTTGTCAATCGGCGTACCCTCGATGGATGCCTTCAGCTCCGCGATACGGGCTTTCTTGTCCGCTACCGCTTCCTGCAGCCGGTCCATCAGCGCAAACGAGCGGGCACGCAACTCATCGTGCGAGAGCTTGTCGATACTCTCATACGCCGCCTTCACTTTGTCCACGTACGGCTGGATGGCGCGCAAGTCTTTCTGCGCCTTGTTGCCGAACAGTTTTGTAATAATCTCAATAAAATTCATATCTTGTTTTCTTATTTTCCTATTTGTCGTTCGCTATTTTCCTATTTCAAATACGGTCTCACCCTTCGGGTTAATAACTCTCCATTGCCCTGCCTGCTTAACCGTAATCAGTTTCTCCGTCGGAGACGGGAAGATATTTTCGTACTCAAACGGCAGCAGCACTTGTCCATCTTTATCCAGCAAGCCACACATGCTTGCAGTCTTGTCTCGCCCGATGAAAGCTACATAATGGTCGTTTACCCCGTTCGTATCTCCGTTTCCTTTGTAACAAATGATATCTGCGTACTCGCGAGGAATGATCCATTTCTGCTTATCATCCATCACGCCACATAAACCGTCGTATTTTACCACGAAATGGTTTTCCTTTCCGCCCATATCCACATCTTCAAATATCGCCGGCAGAACTTCCTTTCCCTCTAAATCCAGCACACCCCATTTCCTGTCGAGAAACGCAGTAAGACTGCTTCTATCTTCGCCTGCTGAACTCCGACTCCTGTCTTTGTCCGCAAAAGCGATATATGCTTCGTTCAGGTACTTCTTCATCGGAACATCGAACGGCGTCTCAATCCCTTTGATGAACTGCGCCTTCGGGGCGTCATGAGCCATGCGCCATGCGCGGGAACTCTCACGCGCTCGGACACATTCCGGCTCCGTCACAAATTCCAACGTTCGTACGTCCAGATAAATCCACTCTTTCTTCTCGTTGGCAGTCTTGATATAATTCGGAAATGCACTCAGCCGCATCGCCGGGGTGCGCCATTTGATGTCCCACACGATCTCGCCGTCCCTGTCTATCAAGCCTTGATAACTGCCTTTCTCATCTTTGGCACGAAAAAAAGCCACTCCGCCGGAGAAGTAATAGATATATCTTACCTCCTTAATTATTTCGCGTATATTCATCTTTTCCGTCCAAATATGCACAATCGGGTGCAAAGGTACAACTTTTTTTTCACATATGCAAGTACAAAATGCATGCCGCCCCATTTTTCTGCCATTTTGGCAGGTTTTACGACCTCTTTCTTAATACTTCACCTGCCTCCACCGGCAAAAAAAGCAGCGAGGTATTTTCCCTCGCTGCCCTTCTTTCTTGGTAGTTCCGCGGGATATTATCCCGCTTCGTATGTCCATTTCCGCGGAATTGTATTCCGCTTTATTTTACCTCCTGTCCCGTGATACTATACACCTTCTCTCCGCGGAGGATGAAGATTTGGCCGTCACGGAGGATTTTGGATGCTTTGTGTTCATCAGTAAAGACATCTTCAATACCTTCAGGATTTCCGCCAGGATTGACTTCGCCATCATATCCTGTTGTCGCAAATTCTCCGCTATATGCCACCAGTTCTTCACTTGCATCATTTGTTACTGCTAATCGGTACGCATACTTGCTGGCGCCATCGAGACCTGTGACAGTAAAGGACATGCCTGCAACAGACATTGTGGCAGCAGGTGCATGTGCCTGTCCGTCGCGAGAAGGCGCAAAAGCAATACCTGTCAACTGACCATTAGCATTGAAGATCAACGTACAGAAGACTACACCATCTTTGGTTATCTGGAGCGAATAAGACGCTGCATTATTTTCTGTCGGCCATGTAAAAATAGCATTATCATCGTTTGCTTCAACGGTAACTGAACCTTTGGTAAGTGTTGCATCTTCCGCAGCAATCTCATAAACATTAAAGCGACTCCAATACGGGTCAATTTGATAAGCATGTTTACTTCCTGCAGGCACGTATAAGTAGGCATTGGCGCTGATAGAAGTAAGAGTATTCTCAAAAGCGATAGGAGCATTGGTATTCATGCTGGTTATTTCGTTTACGCGAACACAGCCTTTGAATGCATAATCGCCTATTTCCTCAACAGATGAGCCGAGATATACAGAGGTCGCTAAATAACAACTGTCAAAAGCATGAACCCCAATTTTTGTCACATTATTAGGAATGTCTATTTTTTTTGTTTTTGTCCACCCCTTGAATGCATAATCGCCAATCGTTTTTAGGGAAGCCGGCAAAAGCAAATTGCCATCATTTCCACAATCCTTAAAAGCATTATTACCAATCCTTACAACGCTTTTAGGTATTTCGATTTTGCTCAATTTGCTCATGTCTTTACATAAGTCATCAGGAATAACCTCCACAGAGTCTCCGAGTACGAAGCTTTCCACTTGTGTACCAAAGTTTCCTGAATTACTACAATTTTTAGCATTCCAAATCACAGAGGTCAAGTTGGTCATTCCTTTACAAAGCTCAGATGGGATAATTTCCACTTCATTCCCAAAAGTAAACGAAGTAACTTGGTTTCCGAAATTATAGGAAGGCCCATTCTTTGCATTCCAAACTACAATTGTAATGTTGCTGCAATACCTGAAAGCATAACTTCCAATGCTTGTGACGCTATTACCAATCGTCACAGAGGTCAAACTGCTGCAATTTTGGAAAGCATAATCCCCAATGCTTGTGACGCTATTGGGAATCGTTACAGAGGTCAAACCGCTGCAACGTTCGAAAGCATAATTTCCAATGCTTGTGACGCTATTGGGAATCTCAATAGAGGTCAAACCGGTGCAACCAGAGAAAGTACTACTTCCTATACTTGTTACACTATTAGGAATTTCAATAGAAGTCAAACCGCTGCAACCAGAGAAAGCATATTTTCCAATGCTTGTGACGCTATTGGGAATCGTCACAGAGTTCAAACCAAAACAACCTTTGAAAGCATATTGTCCAATGCTTGTGACGCTATTGGGAATCGTTACAGAGGTCAAACTGCTGCAAAAAGCGAAAGCATTATTTCCAATGCTTGTGACACTATTCGGGATAACGACATTTTCCTGTAAAACTCCATTTATTTTTAACTTATACTTTAAATTGTTAGAAATAGACGCCGGAGACCATTCTTTGTTACACCAGTTTTCTATACTGCCTGTAAAATTAATTGTACCTATGCTGCAACCATTGAAAGCACTCTCTCCAATGCTTGTGACGCTATTGGGAATCGTTACAGAGGTCAAACCAGTACACTTATAGAAAGCATAATTTCCAATGCTTGTGACGCTAT
>DEKW01000009.1 GCA_002354055.1 Bacteroidales bacterium UBA2712 | reverse complement strand
TCGCCGCCAGGAAAAGCAAGCTTCTCCCGCGCTGCCCCTCGACTTGCATGTGTTAGGCCTGTCGCTAGCGTTCATCCTGAGCCAGGATCAAACTCTTCGTTGTAAAAAGAAATTATAAGATAGCTCAGAATAATCGAATTTATCAAGTGTAGAATTTTAGGGAACCATTATTCCGTTTAGTGGATTAGGGGATTAGGGGATTAGGGGCGAACCGCTAAACACTAACCACTAACCGCTAACCGGTTATTTCAGTTCTTGTACTACATCTTGTTATGAATAGACATTCTTTCAAAGATCACTGTTTTGCTTGAGCTCTTTTGGGGTGTGCCCCATTTTTGAGCGAAAGCGGATGCAAAGGTACTACAAATTTTTGATATGACCAAATATTTTGGCAAAAAAAATGCAATAAAAAATCACTTTTTTTGTAACGTGTTGAAAATAAGCGATTTATATTTTTGCTATTTTTGGGCGATTTTTGGAGTTTTTGGGATTTTGAGGATAAAGGGCACAAAAATAGCCCCATTCGAGATGAAAGGGGCTATACGCACGTGTATATATAAGGAACGCGCGCGGGCGCGTTAGAGCGGTGTGATACCTCCGTGGAGAATGTCTGCCCCACCCTTCGTACCATCTACAACAGGTTTCTGAGCGGCCTGAACAACCGGCTGGAACTCTTCGGAAAGGAAAGCAACGACCATGCAGTTCTCCGGAACCCAAGCATCCTTAAGATCAATGACATAGTTTTCCGAATAACGCTGGTTGGTCACGGTGATCGGATCCCCTTCTGCAGCAGAGAGGAAAGCACGTACGGCGTTTGCATGACGAAACTCTTTCCAGACGCTAGAGGAAAGAGAATAATCCACCTGTGAGTCGATCATACCGGATTCCTTGATTAGAACCGTGAGGTTAAGGGATGGGTAATCGGTAGTACAGAGAGCACCGGATACTTTTATTTTGAGTTCACGGGAAGAAGGATCGTACGTATTTTGGATATTCACGGACGCGTAGGTCTTTTGTTCAAACTGCGTCTTGTCCACAGATGTAAGATAGCCGGGGTGGAAGACCACCTCGCTACGTTTGACACCACTCTCCCGGTAGGCGGTCTTCGCCCGGTTGATCGTCATGTTCGGTGCCCCTTCGACTTTGAGCTTATTGGTAATCTTCTTACTGCCGGTGACGGTAAAATGGTCCTGCTGATAGCCGTAGTGATGGAGGACGAGGATGAAATTGGTATCATCCGCCATAAAATCATGAATACAATCCATGCCGTAAGGGCAGTAGCCACAAGATTGTCCGGTGAACTCCTCGATGAGGTGTGTCTTTGGGAAGGAATCTGGGATGGGTTCATCCTTGGGTTTGCAAGAAGTGAGCGCCACAAAAACCAGGCTGAGCGCTAAAAAGGGAAAGAAATGTTTCATAAGACAGTATATGTTTTAGAATCGTTAACGATATATAAGATGCCTTCTTTCAGCACTTTACGTGGTTGAGTTGTCGATTCGCGAAGGTTCTCCACGCCCTGCGTAGAGTAGATATAACGCACGCGAATGACGCGAGTATCTGCGCCGTCGGAGAAGGTATAAGTGACGGTAAGGTCGGAGTTAGAAGCCGGATAATAATGTCCGAACCAGGTGGAGGATCCAGCAGGAGAGAAGTTGAGGACCTGCTGCAAGGCACCGTTTCCGGGTATGCATTGACCACAACAGAACTCATCGGAGAGACCTGCAGAAGGGCGATCGATGGTCACCGTGAGGGGCGAATAGGTCTGCAGCGAGCCTTCGCATTTCATGACAGGTTCGCCGGTGAAGAAGTCTATCTCCGCCTTGTCGATAGTGATATCCAGACCATCGGTCGGCACTTCGCCGTAACCTTCTACAGAGAGGATGAGCGCGTGTGCGTTAAGGCACAGCAGGAGAAGGGGTAAAAGTAGAAATTTTCGTTTCATAAGCATTCCAAATATAGTTATTTTGTGCATCGATGGCGATAGCCACGACGCTGTAGTTAGCGGGATCAGCTGTCTCGGGCAAGACAAAGGTCGCACTATCACGGCCGTCCACCAGATAGCGCCCAAGAGGTTCGTCGTGCGCTGCGTCTCGCAGGAGATGGCGGTGCACATAATGGGTACTAACCGAGCCATCCGGCATGGCTTGGACGCCGATGAGGCTATCCTCCACGAGCCAAATAGCCAGCCGCGGAAGGAGGAGTTCGAAGTCCGAGATGGTACAATGTGCCTTGAGCGAATGGGTCTGCGAGTCGTACGTCAGTTCCGCCGTGATATCCGGCGCATAAAGGGTGTCCGCCATTGCCTGTCCAACAAGGTATGGCCAATCGGAAGGATCTGACAGATAGCCTTCCGGGGTCAAACGGAGGTCTATATTGCCTATCGGGAAAGGCGTAGAGGGGGTTCCTCCGAGGAAGAGATATACGGAATCCGAAGCCGGGCAGGTGTAGTCGTAAAGGCCATGTGTAAAGGGGTTAGAGGCCGGATGGAGCGAGACGAGGATGAGTTGGTCTCCATAGAGGGCTTGAAGCGAAGCGGCAGTAGAGGCTGCTTCGGGACAATTGACGCAACGGAATCCCGTGAAGTCCAGCAAGACATGCCTGCGGGTGGAGCCAATCGGCGCCGGGACGGGGATGAGTTGCTCCTGCTCGGGGATGATCTCACAGCCCGTGAAGAGCAGCGAGAGGGTTAAGAGATATGTACAGAGACGCTTTACCATGAGAAGTTATAACTTAGAGTTAGTCCCTGCTGGCGGGGAATAAAACGACAGACGCCTCCGGCGCAATGGAAGCCTTCGCGAGTCTTGGTATAACCGAGGGAAAGGCGGTGCGCTCCGTTGGTATAAGTAGCGGAGAAAGAGTAAAAATGCTCGTTCGTCGCTTCGGGGGCATGACCGATATTATAGAGCCAATCAGCAGAGAGAGTGAGACAGCGGTAGAGCGTCAGCTCATAGAGGGCGAAGAGCCACTGGCCATCGAAATGCGGGGTATAGAGGTATTGTAATTCGCCTCGCATGGAGACGTTGGAGTTGACCTGGAAACGTGCATCGAGGACCGCTATTCCTGAGCGGACAAGGCCGCCATGCCCTTCTACGACGGTGAGATTGATGGTCTGGTACATAAGCATCGCATTGAGCCACCAGCGTTTGGATAGACGTTTATTGAGTTCGATATTGATGTCCGTGTAGTATTCGCCTTCGCGGGAAGTATCCATCGCCCAACTGCCGGGACTCGCGAGGCCGCGGATATGTGAGGCTGCGAAGGCAAGGGTCGTACCATACTTACCGCCGAAACGGGACTTACGGGGCCATGTATAACGCAACTCGGTCTGGAAAGCCCATTCGCCGTCGGCATAGCGCGTGGCGTAGCCGTTGAGCGCCGGGAGATGGTAGGTATGCTGCTTATCGAACGCCGGCAGGAGGTTGAGTCGTCCGGCAACACCGTAAAACTCGCTTTGCGAGCGGAAAGACATATTATCCGAGCGCTTCATCTGCGCCAGAAAAGAGAGTCCGCGACGGGAATACGAGAGCGAAACCAGGAGTGCGTCTCCGTGGCGGTAGGAGAAGTCATTCTCGGTTGCGGGGTTATTGGCCTTATAAGCATATTCAACGAGGACGTCCCACCCTTTCCATTGCCACTCCGTGCGGACATCCCATGCCCCCACCCACTGCGGGAGGTTATAGCGGTATAGATGTCCGTCAGAGACCGTGAGGATGGTATCCGGGCGCTCGTAGCGAGAGACATAAGAGCCGCCGAGCATGAAATTCATGCCCAAGTCCCGCATTTTAGGAGACCAAGACTCGAAGTGCAACTCGAGGTCGGCACCAAGGACGGCGTCTTGGGTATAGTTCCAACCGAAGGCATGATCCTTATAGCAGTTCCAGTAGCGGCGTTGCTTACCGCCCAAGAGGGTCAGGTGTACGCCACGATCGGGCATAAGGTCGAATTTTGCCCCGCGGAGAGCGCCATCGATACCGAGCGAGCGGTCTTCGTAGAGGTTGAGAATGAGCCCCGAACCAAACTGCGCGTAGATGTCGCCGATGGTGAAATCGCCGAAGTCGAAGTTCGCTTCGAGGCTGATATGACTGATACCATAGCCCTTGAAATCAGGGTCGTAGCCGGGCAAAGGCCACTGAGTCAGCTCTGCTCGGGTCGAGGCCCGAAGGCTGTGAAAATGCGCAGAGTTGGAATCATTGAGGTAATGGACGGAGAAATCCACGTACGAGTTCGAGCCGTAATACCAGGGCTTGTGCTCCAAAAGGCCGTCATGCTGGATGGCACCGGAGACATAGACGGTGTCGTTCGCCTTTAGTGTACAAAGTACAAGGCACAATGTACAAAGGAGGAGTATGGAGCGGAGAGAGGATTTCAAATTTAGGATTTATGATTTAGGATTTATGATTTATTTGAGGTATTTGCGGATCTCGAGTTCTTCGCCGTCCATATATCCGGCATGGTTATAAACGATCTCTCCTTTGGAATTGAGGACAAAGAGATGCGGGACGTTCTGGACGTTCATCGCCCTTTTGAGGGTACCGTTGGGGTCGAGCAGAACGTGATACTCCCAGCCGTTACCGTCCACCAGAGGCATCACTTTCTGGGCATCCTGCGCCTGATCGATAGAGACGATGTACATCTGCACGCCCGTCTCATCCTGCCAATCGGAATAGAGGTCTTCGATGGCGTTGAGTTCGCGCATACAGGGCTTACACCAGGTCGCGAAGAAAGAGATGATCACCGGCTTGCCGGTTTTGGCAAGGTCTTCGATATTGACGGCATGTCCCTGCGGATCGCGTAAAGTGACGTCGGGAAGGACGGCATTTGCAGCTACCGCGCAGAGGACGAAGAAGAGACTAATAAAGAGTTTTTTCATACACATATATTTTGGGATGGCGGATTACAGGCTGAGGACCTGGAGAGCCTGCCATTTATCGTCCTTGATATCTTTTTTCTCTTTGATGGCTTTGGAGAGAGGCACGTAGACGACTTCTCCGTTTTGGAGTCCAACCATGATCGAGCGCTGTTCCTCGAGAAGGGCTTGTACTGCGGCGCAGCCGAAACGTGAAGCAAGAATACGATCAAAAGCCGTCGGCGAACCGCCTCGTTGGAGGTGTCCAAGGATGGTGACACGCGTGCCATACTCGGGATGGCTCTGTTCGATGACCTTCGCCACCGCCTGAGCTCCGCCGGGGATGGCGTGCTCCTGAACGAGGACGATGCTGCTGTTTTTATGTTTACGGCGTCCCTGTCCGATGGCCGCCTCTAACTGTTCCTCAAGGGTTGCGCGCTCGGGGATGATGGCCGCTTCGGCTCCTGCAGCTATGGCAGCATTGAGGGTAAGGAAGCCGGCGTCGCGTCCCATGATCTCAACCAGGAAGAGGCGCTCGTGGCTGGTACCTGTGTCACGGAGTTTGTCCACACATTCGACGATGGTGTTGAGAGCCGTGTCGTAACCGATGGTGGAGTCCGTGCCCCAGAGGTCGTTGTCAATCGTACCGGGGATGCCGATAATAGGGATATTATACTCTTGCGCGAACAGGCGAGCGCCGGTAAAAGTGCCATCGCCGCCGATGACAATCAGGGCGTCAATCTGCTCATTTTTGAGGGTCTCGTAGGCTCTTTTGCGTCCCTCAGGAGTCTTGAACTCCTCGCTACGTGCGGATTTGAGGATCGTACCTCCGCGTTGGATGATTCCGCTTACATCCTGGGTCGTGAACTCCTGAACCTCATCGTCCATGAGGCCTTTGTAGCCACGGAAGATGGCTTTGACGCGGATGTTATTAGCGATGGCAGCGCGGGTGACAGCCCGCACGGCAGCGTTCATACCCGGGGCATCGCCACCTGAGGTGAGTACCCCGATTGTTTTGATTTTATATTCCATAATGGTATAATGTTTAACAATGAATGTTTAACGGATTAATAATCGAGTGCAAAGGTACTACTTTTTTTTGATTTACGCAAGAAATATGCCTCAATTTGTTCTTTTTTTTCCGGATAGAGTTCGAGAAGTTGCTCCTTGGAGAGGCGATAGGAGATGGTTATATGTCGGTTACCGTCGGCGTTGATGCGCGCCATCTCGCGGCGGAAGAGCAGGCCGTGGGAGGAGGTGTCGCGAAGCTGATTGACCGCGATATAATAATGGATCATCTCATGGAGGATGGTGTCCTGGATGAGGTCTTCGGGGAGGTCGATACGCGTGTTGATGCGGAGGACGAAGTTCTCGTTTCGGGCAGGTCCGAAGAGCCACGAGCGGCGGCGGGTAAAGGTCACTTTGCCGAGGAAGGTGCGCGCGTTCGAGAGTTTGATCGGGATCGGCGGCAGGGACGAAGCAAAGAAACGGGCGTTGAACTCGTCAAAGCAGGATTGTATGTATGGGATCGTCGGGGTCACGTAAATGGATGCGCTACTTTGTAATCGTGTATAAGAGAGTTAAATTTCCAGGCACGCGAGGTGGCGTATGTCTTGCCGTTGGAGGCGACGTGTTTTGCGGCCTCGAAATCGGATTTCAGTTGGGCTTTGTCCTCGGGAGAGGTCAAGAGTTTGAGTTGGGAGTTGGCATACTTGAAGGCAGCGGAGTTCCATTGCTGGCGAGGAGATTGATTTTTCTGGTAGTTTTCCTCGCGTGTACGGTAAAATTGCTTGCCGTTTCGCATGTAAAAATAGCCACTATCAAGGCCGTTAGTCTTGCCGTGGATTTGTTCGATGCCGGATGATGTTTTAATTTCTGACATAAAAGAGGATTTTTTTAATGTATATTATATATAAATATATAATATAGTATTATACATAAATTTGGGCTCGTTTGGGGTGTGACAGGTAAGTTACGTTGGCTTTGACCGTCTCTTGACCGTCGTTTGACCGTCGTTTGACTGTCGTTATAATATGCAAATTTTGCGCAAAGGTAATACAAAAAAATGAGATTTGCAAATAAATTGGGAGAAAAAGGGGAAAAAAGGGGATTTTTTTTGCGGAAAAGCGGGATTTTTTTGCGGAAATACGGGTTCTTTTGCGGAAATGTTTCACTTTCATTTGCGTGTATCAGAATTTTTTCGTACCTTTGCAACCTCAAAAGTCTTGAAGTATGGAAAAGGAAATTTTTATATCTTACAGTCGCAGAGATTTCAGCAAAGTCAAAACCATCAAAGACACTATTGATCAGGCAATGGGGATAGACTGCTGGATGGATATTGACGGCATAGAAAGCGGTGAACAGTTCAAAAACGTCATTATCAAAGCCATTAACGAGCACAACACTATTCTCTTTATGCTCAGCAGTCATTCTATGCAGAGTGAATGGGCACTGGACGAACTGGATTTTGCCAAGCGCAAGGGAAAACGTATTGTAATGATATATATTGAGCCTTGCGATATGACGGACGAGTTCTATTTCAGTTATCACAAATACGATACGATAGACTGGTCTAACCCTATTCAGCGCAACAAACTAATGACCAACCTTGGCTCATGGTTCGGCGGTGCGCAACCGGTTCAAAAACTTCCCGGAACGGCCAATGCAGCGGACTTTACCAAGCCCGGCGATCCGGAAGGCGCACAAGAGACGTACAGCCTCGCGTGGAACTACTACAGCGGATCTAATGGTGTTTCAAGAGATTATGAAGAAGCGTTCCGATTATTCAACAAAGCAGCTGCTCAAGGTCATGCAGATTCCATCAATTACGTGGGTATATGCTATTGTAACGGCTATGGTGTGGCGCAGAACAAAGAAGAGGGTTCTAAATGGTATCTATGCGCAGCTGAAATGGGCAATAAATTCGGGCAATATAACATCGGTTGGAACTATTATAATGGAGCAGGGATAAGCAAAAACTATAGCGAAGCGCTACGTTGGTTCCTTAAAGCCGCGGCACAGAATCACAGTGCCGCCATAAATTATGTGGGTATTTGCTACAACAATGGTTGTGGCATAAAGCAAGACCGGCAAGAAGCAGCCAAATGGTATCTGAAAGCCGCTGAGATGGGAGACAAATTTGCGCAATACAATATCGCCTGGGACTATTATAAAGGCGTTGGAGTGAGGCTCAATTACAAAGAGGCGTACCATTGGTTTTTGAAGGCAGCAGAGCAAGGCCACGCAGGGGCTACCAACTATGTAGGAGTATGCTTATTTAATGGACATGGTGTCGAACAGAACATGACAAAAGCCAATGAATGGTATGAGAGAGCCGCAGAAATGGGAGAACCATTCGCGCAATATAATTTAGGTTATAACCTATACCAGGGCATAGGCATCCTCTACAACCCAGAAAAAGGGCTCGAGTGGATACGCAAAGCTGCGGAGCAAGGACATACATCTGCCAAAGAGTTCCTCGCCACGCATAGACGATAATTCAGACACTATAAACTAAACGCGCCAGCAGAGTTGGCGCGTTTAGTTTAGGGAGAGTCCGTTATTCTGCGGCAGGTGTTGCTGCAGGAGCGGGGGCTTCAGCGGAAGCGGGGGTATCGGCGAGGAAAACGCCGGAGGTGAGTTGTTTGTAGATAGATGCCTCGACACCTAAGATAGCCGGGACGGCGAAAATAGTAAGGATAAAGATAAGGATCGTACCGATCGTTTCGAGCCAAGACACTTCGCCTATACCAAAGATACATTGGATGATTACAATCACCAGCTCAAGACAGAAGACAAGCAGGAACTCGGTACCGAAAATACGCCATTTATGGCCGTAAGTCAGACGGTTAGACTCATGCAACGCGTCCATGGCAGACATGTCTTTGTCCACAAAAAGTACGACTGCAAACGACCAAGCTACGGAAATAACGAATCCCGGAATGATACCGAAAAGGAGACCGACCAAGATGGCCCCCGTCATGAGAGCAGAGAGGATGAAGTACTCGCCCATGTTGCGGCGGTATTTACCGTCAAAAATGAAAAGCGGGTTGATGACCGTGCCTTTCGCCATCTCCGCGGGGAGCGAGCTGACCGCGATGGTGGTACCGACATTGAGGTACGGGATCCAGATAGTAACGAAGTAGAGAACTACCGTTAGAATGAGGCTCAGATAGTTGACCAGAGCGATGGCGAGACCATCCTTGATGGTTGCCATAATGGCGAGTTTTTTGTCCATAATAAGAAGTTTTTTAGATCGACCATCTATGGTCGATGCGTTAATTCGATGCAAAGGTACAACAAATTTTTGGGATATGCAAGAGGGAGTGAAATTTTTTAAGAAAAAATAGGCCACTTTATGCCGGAATAGGCATATTTAGGAAAGGGGAGCACCGCAGGTAAATAAAAAAAAACGAAGAGAGGAAAAAAGAGAGGGGCACCGCAGGTAAACCGCCCTAAGCCGGATGACATCCGGCATAATGAACGACGGAGAAGGCCGGCATTCAATGCCGGGAAATGGACATACGGAGAGGCCGGATGACATCCGGCGGAAAAGAAGAAGCAAATGCCGGATTCAATCCGGCGGAAAAGAAGAAAGGGGAAATAGAAAATCCCCCACTCTACAGGGAGAGAGGGGGAGATTTGGGGAGAGGTCAGGGATTGCGCATGGATGCGCAATGCATAGACGCTATTATTTTACTTCTTCGAAGTCGACGTCCTCAGCGGTAGGGCCGTTGGAGCCGTTGTTCTGGTCATTGGTCGGGCCTGCTTGCGGACCTTGCGGGCCGGCTTGAGATTGTTGCGCTTGCTGTTGGGCAGCGTACATCTCTGCAGAAGCGGCTTGGAAAGCGGTCATGAGGGCATTGTTGGCTGCTTCGCAGGCATCGGCGTCACGTTTAGCGTACGCGTCTTTGAGGTCTGCGAGGGCTTTCTCGATCGGCGCCTTCTTGTCAGCCGGGATCTTGTCGCCGAGTTCAGCGAGCTGCTTCTCGGTCTGGAAGATCGTAGCGTCGGCTTTGTTGAGTTTGTCAGCCTGCTCTTTGGCCTTCTTGTCGGCTTCGGCGTTGGCTTCTGCCTCGGCTTTCATTCGCTTGATCTCTTCGTCAGACAGACCGGAGGATGCCTCGATACGGATCTTCTGCTCCTTGCCGGTAGCTTTATCCTTGGCAGTGACGTTCAAGATACCATTCGCATCGATATCGAAGGTTACCTCGATCTGCGGTTCGCCACGACGTGCCGGCATGATTCCATCGAGGTGGAAGATACCGATCTGCTTGTTCTGAGCCGCCATCGGACGCTCACCCTGGAGCACTTTGATCTCTACGGACGGCTGGTTATCTACCGCGGTGGTGAAGGTCTCGGTCTTCTTGGTCGGGATGGTGGTGTTGGCTTCGATCATCTTGGTCATGACACCGCCCATCGTCTCGATACCGAGTGACAGCGGGGTTACATCGAGCAGGAGGACGTCTTTCACATCGCCTGTGAGGACACCACCTTGGATCGCTGCGCCGACTGCGACTACTTCATCCGGGTTAACGCCCTTAGACGGAGCTTTGCCGAAGAACTTCTGTACAGCATCCTGGATAGCCGGGATACGCGTCGAACCACCTACGAGGATGATCTCGTCGATATCGGAGGTCTTCAATCCGGCATGCTCAAGGGCCGTGCGGCACGGAGCGATGGTACGCTGGATCAGGTCGTCAATCAGTTGCTCGAATTTAGCACGCGTCAGGGTCTTAACCAAGTGTGCAGGTACACCGTTTACCGGCATGATATACGGCAGGTTGATTTCCGTAGAAGTAGAGGAGGAAAGCTCGATCTTTGCTTTCTCGGCAGCCTCTTTCAGACGCTGCATTGCCATCGGGTCTTTGGAGAGGTCGGCACCGCCGTTCTCGTTCTTGAACTCCTGAACGAGCCAGTCGATGATACGATGGTCGAAATCATCACCACCAAGGTGTGTATCACCATCGGTTGCTTTTACCTCGAAGACACCGTCGCCGAGCTCCAGCACAGATACATCGTGGGTACCACCACCGCAGTCGAAGACCACAATCTTCATATCCTTGTTGGACTTGTCAAGGCCATAAGCCAAGGCAGCTGCAGTCGGCTCGTTGACGATACGGCGTACGTTGAGACCTGCGATCTCGCCGGCTTCCTTGGTAGCCTGACGCTGCGAGTCGTTGAAGTATGCCGGCACGGTGATGACAGCTTCGGTAACCTCTTGTCCGAGGTAGTCCTCAGCGGTCTTCTTCATCTTCTGAAGGATGATAGCCGAGATCTCCTGCGGGGTATAGAGACGTCCGTCGATGTCCACACGTGGGGTGTTGTTATCGCCCTTCGTTACCTTATAAGGAACACGCGCGATTTCAGACTGCAAGCGGTCGTAGGTCTCTCCCATGAAACGCTTGATCGAATAGATAGTTTTGGTCGGGTTTGTGATGGCTTGACGTTTAGCAGGGTCGCCCACTTTGCGCTCGCCACCCTCAATAAATCCAACTACAGAAGGAGTAGTACGCTTACCTTCCGCGTTAGCAATGACGATAGGTTCGTTACCCTCCATTACGGCTACACACGAGTTTGTGGTACCGAGGTCAATTCCAATAATCTTAGACATAGTATTTTTCCTTTCTTTAATTAATTTCGTATTTTTATGGTTCTAGGAGCCTAGGGTACTAGGAAACTAGTCACCCAAAGAATGACAAAAGGCATGCCAAATAAAAAAGTCTGCCAAATTGTCAGTTTTGGCAGACTTTGTGTGTATCGCTTCGCTGTTTATGTCACAAGGTGACGTTTATGCAGCTGCGCTGCGTTTAAGAGAGGTCGTAACCGTAATGCTTGAGGCGGGAGGTGTTGGACCGCCAGTCTTTGTCCACTTTGACGAAGAGCTGGAGGAAGACCTGCTTCTGGAAGAAGTCCTCGATGTCCTTGCGTGCCTGGGAGCCGACGCGCTTGAGGGCCGAACCGGCTTTGCCGATGATGATGCCCTTCTGGGAGTCGCGCTCGCAGTAGATGACGGCATCAATGCGGATGAGTTTGTCCTCTTCCTTGAAGGACTCCACTTCGACCTCGACGGAATACGGGATCTCCTTGTCGTAGTTGAGGAGAATCTTCTCGCGGATGATCTCATCGACGAAGAAGCGTGCGGGTTTGTCGGTCAGTTGGTCCTTGGGGAAGAACGGAGGTCCGACGGGCAGGGCTTCTTTGATAGCATCGAAGAGTTGAGAGACGCCGAAACGCTCTTGTGCAGAGATGGGGAAGATTTCCGCCTCGGGGAGCTGGGTATGCCAAAACTCCACTAACCGCTCCAATGTATCCTGGGTAGTCAGATCTATCTTGTTAATAATAAGGAACACGCGCGTACCCGCGGAGGACATCTTCTTGACTTTCTCGATGAAGTCGGGATTGCGGTCGATGGTGTCCTGGGGCTCTGTGACATAGAGGAGGACGTCGGCATCGACGAGTGCCGAGCGGCTGAACTCCAGCATTTTCTCCTGGAGACGGTAGTTCGGCGAGAGGACTCCCGGAGTGTCGGAATAAACCATCTGGAAGTCCTCGCCGTTAACAATACCGAGAATGCGATGACGGGTTGTCTGCGCTTTCGAAGTGATGATCGAGAGGCGCTCACCCACCAAGGCGTTCATCAACGTAGATTTGCCAACATTGGGGTTTCCCACAATGTTGACAAATCCTGATTTATGTACAGTTGATTGAGAATCAGCCATAATTACATTACTGCGTCCATCAACTCTTGGGTCGAGTTGAAGAGTTTAGCCGGCGAGAGTTTGGTTACTTTGCAGCCGAGTTTCTTCTCGATGGCCTTCACGTCAATCTTCTTCGGGTCGCCCATGAGGATGATGGTAACGGGTTTGCCCTTGATATTCTCCTCGTAGAACTTCTCGATATCGTTGAAAGTGAGGGCATCGATAGCCGCTGCGTTGACTTTTGACGGGTCGTCGTTGTAACCCAGACGCTGCCAGTACTCATATGTAGCGGCCTTGGAACGCATCGACGGTTTAGCGGTCTGCGCAGCCTGTTTGAGCGCTGCCTTGAGCGCTACTAACTGAGTCGAGTCCTTCGGCATGTCGGTCAGGATATCCATATATACGGAGATCGCGTCGTTGACCTTATCCGACTGGGTACCCACGTAACCGATGAAGTAGCAATCCTTGCCCGGGAGTTCCGGCGTTGCGTTCACACCATAAGCCGAATATGCCATGGAGCGTTTTACACGGATCTCGTTCATGATAATTCCCGTGAAACCGCCGGACATGTACTGGTTGAAGGCGTCGGATTGTACATCCGAAGCGATGTCGTACGGACGGCCGTTGATGTAGAAATAGAGGTCAGCCTGCTGTACATTGCTATTCGGAAGGAAGAGTACGGTCGGTTTATCGTAGGTCACGCGGTCCTGTACGAACGGCGACTTAGAAGGCTGCATACCTTCGGTCAACGGCAGTTCGGGCACGAGTTTTTCCTCAGGAAGCGTACCGCAGTAGAAGACGTCGAGCGCGTAGGTACGAGCCGAAGCGATGAGACGCTGAACCTGTACACCATCCATATTCCAAATATCAATGAACTTCACCTCGTCGAGGAAAGAGGACTTCTTTCCATAGAGGGCATACTGCATGAGGGCAGACTTCTGTACGGCCGTACGTTTCTGGCGGCTGTAGCGCGAGAAGAACTCGTTACCCTTGACTGCATCGAGCTGTTTCTGCTCGAGGTACGGCATGAGAAGCTGACGGTTGACGAGGTTCATGATCTTATTCATATTCTCATCCTCACCGGAGATGGAGATGTAGAAATACGAGTCGTTGCAACCATAGGAAACCGCAGCGCCGAGTTGCGCAATCTGCTGGTCGAAGTCCTTACCCTCGATAGCCGGGTTACCCATGATACCTGCGTTCTCCATAAGCATCGCAGCGTACGGAAGAAGCGGCATCTCGTGCTCGCCCACTCCATAACGGAGCACAAGGGTGAAGATATCATTCTTCGTGTTCGGCGTGTAGTGGAGCGTTACGTTCTCGCCCAGCGAAGAGAGCTTCACATCATTAAAGTCATTGAAGGTCTGTTTGAGTTCGCCCTTCGGCAGTTTCTGGAACTGCTCTGCGTACTCGGTCTTCGCATTCTTCACCGGATCAAGCGGTTTGATATTCGGCTTCGGCAGCGTTTTCGGCTTCATATTCTTGGTGTCCTCGTCGAAGGAGATGGTCATGTGGTCAGCGTTGAAATATTTCTTTGCTACGCGCGCGATCTCCTCTTTGGTGAGGGACTGAATCTTCTCGTTAGCCGTGAAGATGTCATCTACCGGTTTGCCGTAGGTGAAGGCGTCCACGAGGACGGACATCTTGGTCGAAGGCGACTCGTTGAAGGCCTTGTACTGCTGTGCGTACATGTGCTTCACGTTCGCGATAAGTTCGTCGGAGATCTCGCCCCGTTTGATCTTATCGATCTCCTTCATGACGATAGCTTCGGTAGCCTTATCGGACTCGAACATCTGCTGGTTGGCATCATAGTACGGCACCGCCATGACAATCAGACGACCGTCATTACGACGTGCATCCAAGAACGCATATGCCTGGCTGACGTCACCCTTGGTGTTGACCTGGTCGAGGAGACCTGTCTGACCGTTGTAAAGGAGGTTGCAAACGAACTCCAGTACATCCTGATCCTCGTCACCCTCTTTGACACCCTGATAAACCCAAGCCACCTGCGGGTTATAACCGAGGTTGTAGTGCTTCTTTCCGGCCAGTTTGACAGACGGATAGGAAGGACGTGCAGGCAGTTCTTTCGGCTGCAAACGTCCGAAAGTCTCAGCGATCATCGGCTTGGTGGACTCGGAATCAAAGTCACCGACGATGATGAGCGCCATATTGTTCGGCACATACCAGGTGTTGTAGAACTCAATCAGACGCGAGAGACGCGGGTTCTTGAGGTGCTCGGGCAGACCGATGACGTCACGCTCGTACGGAGAACCTTTGTAGATATCCTCCATAAGTTGCTTCTGCGCCTGCGAAGAGGGGTTGTTGGCGTACATATTGTACTCCTCGAACACGTTCTCCAGCTCCGCCTGGAAAGTACGGAAGACAGGGTTGATGAGACGATCGGAGAAGATCGTCAGCCAGCGGTACATCTCAGCAGCCGGGAAAGAGTTGTGGTACGCCGTGAGGTCGTAAGACGTATAGGCGTTCACGCCCTCAGCACCGATGAGGTCGAGCATGTTGAAGAAATCCTCGGTTGAAGAGATTTTCGCTTCACGCATAGAGCACTCGTTGATCTGGGTAGCGAGTTGCTCACGGATCTTCGGATCGGTGGCATCGCTGTACTGGTCGTACAAAGCGATGATGGAGTCGTAGATGGGTTTTTCTTTCTCCCAGTCAAGCGCACCGATACGTTGCGTACCCTTGAAGAGCATGTGCTCCAGGTAGTGTGCCAAACCGGTGTACTCCTTCGGTTCGTCCACGGCTCCGGCGCGAACTACTACGTAGCCTGTTACGTCCGGTGCGTCGTGATCTTCCCAAAGAAGGACAGTGAGACCATTTTCCAACTTGTACTCTGTCAGGCCCTCGCGGGATTGAGCAGAGAGAAATGCGGTGCCGCAGATGAGCAGCAGAGCGCTAAGTAAAATTTTTCTCATTGTTGTTAATATTTGTTGTTAATTATTTTTCGATAGATCGAGATATTGAATTTCGATATATCGAGGTAATTTACCATTCGAGGAGGACTTTGCCGCATTGGCCGGAGACCATGACGTCGAAGCCTTTCTGGAAGTCGTCGAACTTGAATCGGTGGGTGATGACGGGCGATAAGTCGAGGCCTCCGAGGAGCATCTGCTCCATCTGGTACCACGTCTCCCACATGCGTCGGCCGGTAATACCTTTGATGGTCAGGGCATTGAAGATGACGTCGGACCAATTGACCTGGGTGTTCGACGGCAGGATACCGAGTTGGGCGATGTTGGCACCTTTGTACATATGCTCAATCATCTCATTAAAGGCTGCGGGCGCGCCGGACATCTCCAGTCCCACATCAAAGCCTCGGATACCGAGTTGGAACATCGCATCGGCGATTGTTTCGCCTTTGGAACCATCAACGGTGAGGGTAGCACCCATCTTCTTCGCAATCTCCAGACGCAGTGGGTTGATGTCCGTGACGACGATGTTTTTTGCTCCCGCATAGCGGCATATGCCAGCCGCCATCGTACCGATGAGCCCGGCTCCGGTAATGAGTACATCTTCACCGAGGAGCGGGAAAGCGAGGGCTGTGTGGGTGGCGTTGCCGAACGGATCCATGATCGCCGCGAAATCATCGGGGATCTCGTCTCGCAGTTTGACCACATTGGATTCCGGAATCGTGACGTACTCCGCGAAACATCCATCTTTGCCCATGATTCCTACGGAGATCGTGTTCTCGCAGACGTGTCCCATGCCCCGGCGGCAGTTTCTACAATGCCCGCAGACGATATGCCCTTCCGCCGTGACGCGTTCGCCGACCGAGAAGTTCCGCACACCTTCGCCCACTTCCGCCACTACACCGACAAACTCATGGCCCATCGTATAAGGCGGTTTGCAATGAGCCTGCGACCACTCGTCCCATTTATACATGTGCAGGTCAGTGCCACAGATAGCGGCTTTGGTGACCTTGATCAGGACGTCGTTGACCCCCACCTCCGGCATCGGCACTTCTTCCATCCAGATGCCGGGCTTTGCATATTTTTTGACTAATGCTTTCATAATTTACTTCAATACACCAAGAACCGTGCCAATCTTTGTGAAGGCAGCAATACATTTATCTAATTGCTCGCGCGTGTGCGCCGCGGAAACCTGCACGCGAATACGCGCCTGACCTTTCGGCACTACCGGATAGTAGAAGCCCGTGACATATATTCCTTCGTCTTGCAGTTTGGCAGCAAACTCCTGTGAGAGGCGTGCGTCATACAGCATAACTGCGCAGATAGCCGACTGCGTAGGTTTGATATCAAAGCCTGCTGCTTTCATCTTCTCTACAAAATAGGCTGTGTTCTCGTGCAAGCGGTCCTGAAGCTCGTTGGAGCGAGTGAGGATCTCGAAGGTCTTGATACCCGCTGCCGCAATCATTGGCGGGATAGAGTTCGAGAAGAGATACGGACGGCTACGCTGACGCAGCAAGTCGATAATCTCTTTCTTTCCGGTCGTGAAACCGCCCACCGAACCTCCGAAGGCTTTGCCAAGCGTGCCTGTGATGATCTCCACTTTGCCGCGGAGGTTATAGAGTTCGGTCACACCGTGTCCTGTTTTGCCGACCACTCCGGCCGAGTGCGACTCATCAACCATGACGAGGGCGTTGTATTTCTTCGCGAGCTCGTAGATCTTATCCAGCGGGCAGACATTGCCGTCCATAGAGAACACACCGTCCGTCGCTATGATGCGGAAGCGTTGTGCCTGTGCTTCTTTCAGTTTCTCCTCCAGATCTGCCATGTCTCCGTTGGCGTAGCGGTAACGCACCGCTTTGCAGAGGCGCACGCCGTCGATGATTGAAGCATGGTTGAGCGCATCGGAGATAATCGCATCTTCTTCCGTCAACAAGGGTTCGAAGAGTCCACCGTTGGCATCAAAACAAGCCGCATAGAGGATGGTATCTTCGGTGCCGAAGAAATCCGAGATAACGCGCTCCAACTCTTTGTGCGTATCCTGCGTGCCGCAGATGAAGCGCACCGACGCCATGCCGTAACCGCGCGCATCCATGCGGGCTTTGGCAGCCTCGATGAGTTCTTTGTTATTGGCGAGGCCGAGGTAGTTGTTCGCACAGAAATTGATCACTTCCTGACCGCCTTCTACAGCAATGCCGGAAGACTGCGGGGTGATGATGACCCGCTCGTTCTTATAGAGGCCTGCATCGCGAATCTCATTCAGCGTTTTTTGCAGGTGTTGTTGAAAATCTTGATACATAGTTGCTTTGTTTTTTCTAGGGCCCTAGGGTACTAGGTTCCTAGGATTCTAGTTAAATGATTCCCTGTTCAAGCATCGCAGTAGCGACCTTCATAAATCCGGCGATGTTAGCGCCCTTGACGTAGTCAATCGTGCCATCCGGCTGTGTACCGTAACGGACGCATTGCTCGTGGATGGACTCCATGATATGGTGGAGACGGTCGTCCACTTCTTCGGCTTTCCAAGAGAGGTGTTCGGCGTTCTGGGTCATCTCCAGACCCGAAGTAGCCACGCCACCTGCGTTCACCGCCTTACCCGGCGCAAAGAGTACGCCGTTATGCTGGAAGAAATGAATCGCTCCCGGTTGGCAGCCCATGTTCGACACTTCGCAGCAACACCAGCAACCGTTGGCTTTGAGTTCCTTGGCGTCGTCTTCGGAGAGTTCGTTCTGGAAGGCACAGGGCAGAGCGATGTCACACGGAATCGACCATGCCTTCTTACCCGCTGTGAAGACACACTCTTTCGGGAACTTGTCCGCCATGTCTTGTACTTTGTTGCGGTTTGACGCACGCATAACGAGCATGTAGTCAATCATCGCTTTGGTGATGCCATCCTTGATCGCCACTACGCCGTCAGGACCGGAGATTGCCACTACTTTAGCGCCTAGCTCAACCGCTTTGGTCGCTGCTCCCCATGCTACGTTTCCGAAGCCCGAGATCGCCACGCGTTTTCCCTTGATATCTTTGCCGGCCTTGTGCAGCAAGTGTTGCGTGAAATAGAGTGCGCCGAAACCGGTTGCCTCCGGGCGGAGGATCGAGCCTCCCCAGGTCATACCCTTTCCGGTAAGGACACCCGTGTGATACTCGCGCGCGAGTTTCTGGTACATGCCGTTGAGGAAGCCTATCTCTCGTCCTCCGACGCCGACATCACCAGCGGGTATATCCTGATCGGGGCCGATGCAACGCCAGAGTTCGAGCATGAACGCCTGGCAGAAACGCATGATCTCTGCGTCGGATTTACCCACAGGGTCAAAATCCGAACCGCCCTTTGCGCCGCCCATAGGAAGGGTTGTGAGCGCGTTTTTGAAAGTCTGCTCGAAACCCAAGAACTTCAGCATCGAAGGAGTCACGGCTCTATGGAAACGCAAACCGCCTTTGTACGGACCGATGGCGGAGTTGAACTGCACGCGATAACCGAGGTTGGTCTGCACTTCGCCCTGGTCATCAATCCATGTCACGCGGAAAGTGAAGATACGATCCGGCTCGACCATACGCTCCACGATCTTCGCAGCCTCAAACTCGGGGTGTTGGTTATACACCTCTTCAATCGACTCGAGCACCTCTTGAACGGCCTGCAGGTACTCCGCCTCACCCGGATGTTTCGCAGCTAAACGCTGCATAATGTCTTGTACTTTCATTGTTTTTGTGTGTTTTAAATGGTATAAGTAAATGTTGTTTTCAATTTTGCCTGCAAAATTACAAAAAAAAAATGACATACACAATAGTGTATGCCACTTTTCGAGATTTTTTTTCTTTTATTGGCCTACACCGCCACCTCCGCCAAGACGCGAAGACTCATCGAGATCGCCCACTTTGCGGTTCTTATGCTGCTGGTACTGACCGAACATCCATGTGAGCGAGAACATGACACGCTGCTGGCGAATCGTGTTTTTATACCACGAGCGGTTACCCGGTTCCTGGCCCATATCTTCGTTATTAAAACTGAGCGAGCGCAGCAAGTCCTGCACGTTAAGGTTGAAGATCAGGCCTTTTTTCATGTACATCTTCCGGATACCGAAAGAAGCGAAATAGGTACTTCCTGAGCGATTATAGCCGGTGAGCATGGGCGAAGACCAGTTGCCATCGAGTGTGAGCGTCCAGTCCTTGGGCAAGTACGCGGAGAGCGTTCCGCCGACGTAGCCGTAATGGCTTTTCATAATGTAATCCGGTGTACCATCGTCTTGTTTGTCGTAGGATTTGTTGATAAAATGCAGCCATCCGGCATTCACCGTGAGCGCCAACCATGCCCCAGACAATTTACGATTTGGGCATTTACCATTTACCATTTGGCTCTCATCGCATTTCTCATATTTCGGTACGAGCGGCAGTTCGGTCAAAGAGACGTTCAAACCGTGGGTGGTACAGGTACCGAAATTCGTCCATTGTGCAAAGCCGATACCGCTCGGGAGAATTGTAGTCTTGGAGGAGAACATATCTTGCGTGTGGGCGAAATTAAAGGTCATGTTGAGGTACTGCGTCCAGGAGAAATGCAGCTCTACATCGTTGTTAAACTCCGGCGTGAGGTTGGTATTTCCTTTCTGGATGGAATAGGCATCGACGTACGAAGTGAAGGGATTAAGCATCCAGTAATTAGGCCGTTTGATGCGTCGTGTGTAAGAAGCCGAAACGGAAATCGGTTGTTGCAGTTTGCCGAGGGGCTTGGACGTATAACCGACATAGGCCGTGGGGAAGGGATCGAAATAGGACTTGTTGATGATTGAATCCAAGCCGTCGTCCTTCCAGTCGCCGTGGGAGAATGTATATTCGCCGCGAAGACCGAGTTTGACCGACCAGTGTTCGCCGAACTGTTTGCCGACGGAGATATACGCCGCAGCGACGTGCTCGTCATAGCGGAAAGCATTATGATCCGTAGGTCGCGCGCCGCCATTCCGCGTCGAGTCGGTCGTCATGTCGTTGTCGGTCGAGGAGAGGGCATACTTGACGCCGGCTTCGATCATGCCGGTCTTCCAGAACTTGGTCTGGAAATCCATTTTGGCGGAGTAGATATTGACAATCTGCTTGCTCTTGATATCAATCCCGAGCGAATTGATACCACCAAAAGGCTTGTCGTAGTTCGTCTCCTGAAAATTGACGGAAGAGTTATTATAGCGGTTGTAGTCGATATTGACCGTCAACTCGCGCTCAAGGGCTTCGGAGAAGGTGTGGGTATAGTTGAGGTTCGCCGTGTGCTGCGGAGCTTTAAGACGGTTTTGCGAATTGGTCGTACTGTTCGTCGTGTCTGTGCCTTGGATCATGTAGGCGGAGTTACGTCCGGGCACAATATGCTGGTCCACGTTCATGAAAGGCACCTGAAGGATGAAGCCGAATGTATTGAGCGAGTCGATATACCAATCGTTACCGACCTTGAGCATGTAATATTGGAAATTCATGGCATAATCCGAATAGGAGTAGTTCTTCAGCGCCGGCGTTTCGCGGTACGACTCAAAATCTATATCATTCTGTGCAAAGACCTGGGTGAATTGTCCGAAAGTGTACGTCTTCTCGCCGCGGTAGTTGAGCATGAGCGAGAACATTTCCTGACTCAGCCAGCGCTTGACATCGCCGAAATACATGCCACCATAACCGGCAGATAGCATGCCGTTGAGGCCTTTCATCATATTGCGTTTGGTCTTGATATTGATGATACCACCCTGCCCCGATGCATCGTATTTGGCAGAAGGATTCGATATGATTTCTATCTTCTCTATCGTGTTTCCGTCGGTTCCGTCGAGCATGGCTTTGAGTTGCTGGCCGGAGAGATAGGAAGGTTTGCCGTCCACCCATATCTCCACGGACTTGCCGTTCACGGTAATATTGCCGTCTTTGTCGATGCGGACGCCCGGTGCACGACGAAGAATATCGTTTCCGTTCGAACCTGCCGAGAGAGGCGAAGCCGAGACGTTCACCACTAATTTGTCCATCTGTCGCTCAATAAGCGGTTTCTTGGCTTTGACTTCGACTTCTTTCAGCCGTTCGGTTTCTTCGCGCAGCACAAAATCCGGTCCGCCAAAAGCGGTTTGATAACCGACATACGAAGCCTGAAGGATGAGGGTTGAACGTTGAAGGTTGAACGTTGAAAGGTCAATCTCATATCTTCCCTCATCATCGGTAATAGCACCGGTAAGGAGCGTCGAGTCCTGCGCAAGCACAGAGACAGTCACAAACGGCATGGACTCTCCGCGTTCATTGACCACAGTACCTTTGATTGTCTCCGCTTTTGCGAAGACAGAAACGGAGAGCAGTAAAAACAAAATTAATTTTCTCATTGTTGCAACGTTTTTATCCATTGTTCGCATTCGTCGGAAAGCAGGACAATGAGTTTGGAGTAATAACTCTTTATCTCCTTTTCGGAAAGGGCATTGAGTCCTGCCATATTATGCTGTAACGTCAGGAGGATGCGGAGCACGCGGCGCGTGAACAGCTCGTCGTCAAAATAATTGATGAGCCCGACGATATGTTTGTACGGGCAGAGACGATGCCCGCATTCCCAAGCGTTATACGAAGCCTGCGAGACGTTCAGCGACCATGCCACTTGCTCTTGTGTCGCCTCTTTGCGTTGCCGCGCCTGAAGGAGCACCGTTGAAAATTCTTGCAGAATATCCATCACTTTCCTCCCTTTAAGAAATAAGGCATGAACTCTTCGGGTGCGCTGACGCTGATAGCAACGGGTTGACCGCTCTTGCGATAGATGATAAACGCTTTCGTGCGGTCGGTCACGTACGCTTGGTAAGTCCCTAATTCCGAAGAACGGAACCAACCTATATTACCCAACATTCCCCCGACTCCGAAAAGACGGACCGTGTTGTCCCAACGCATAAAACGCTCATCTGCGCGCTCGATACGCTCTATATCCGAATAAGGAATCCTGCGCGTACGTACAAGTGTGTGAATGCCTATACCCTCGTCATCGGCAATAATATACTGCGGATGAATGATAAATACCGACAGCAAGGTCGCCAACAAAATCAGCGTGACCGTTATTCCGATCCATAGATCCATGCCCTGCTGCACGCACCAGATCTCATAGACGATAGCCGCAATAATGATGAGGATGCCGACGACCGTCAGCCGCTTCATTGCTTTGCTATGCGAACACTCATAAATCGTTTTCATAAAACCTTCTTTTAGAAATCCGGTGCAAAGATACTGCTTTTTTCGTTAGAGTATTATCAACATTGCTGATAAAAACACTAAAAACGCAAAAAACATGTCATTTTTTGCGCAGATAGATATAGAAAGTCGTACCTTTGGACGAAGTCTCAAACTCTATACGACCGCCGGAGCCTTCCACTATATGCTTGGATATAGCCAATCCTAGACCATTCCCGTTGGATTTAGTAGTGAAGTTCGGCTGGAAGATGCGCGCCTGGATATTCTCAGGAATACCGGTACCATCATCGGAAATGGAGATCTGCACTTCGCGCTCCGAATAAGCGGTATTGAGCACAACGATAATATCCGTCGGCGAGGCCTGCAAGGCGTTGCGGATGATGTTTACGAAGACCTGAGATATCTGCTCTTTGTCCGCACGAACGATGACACCGGAGTCGGGGCCCACATAACGGACGGGAATCTGCTCGTCGTTCTCACGCTGAAGGGTAATGACGTTCGATAGTTTTTCCGCGACGTCCACTTCGGTCGTGACGACCTCCGGCTGTTTGGCAAACGCAGAGAACGATTGCGCTATATGTGCCAGGTTGTCGATCTCATCGATGAGCATCTTCGTCGTTTTGTCAAAATACGCATCAAACTGATCCGTACCGCGTTTGAGTTGCAGTTTCTGAACCGACAGTTTCATCGGCGTCAAGGGGTTGTTGATCTCATGGGCAATCTGCCGTGCCATCGTTCGCCATGCGCCCTCACGCTCGGAATTAGCAAGCTGCTCGGCACTCTCCTCTACCCGATCGACCAACATATTATACCTTTCCACCAGCGCACCCAACTCGTCATGATACGGGTAGTCGATGTGATTACCTTTCGCACCGATCTCAAAATGCCGCATCTTCTCTGTCAGCAGCAATAAAGGCGAAGTAATGGATCTGGTCGCCATATAGGAGATGAAGAGCGAGAGGATCAAGGCCAAGAGATACACCGGTATCAAGCGCGAAAGCAAGGCGCGAAGCTGTTCGTTACGCGTCTGTTCGCTCAAGAAATACGGTACGCCGATATAGCCAATAGGCACAAAAGCACCGTTATGGAACGGCAGATACGCAATCAGATACGGCTGACCGTTGATCTGCTCATAGCAAAGGGCTATGTCATCGTCCGAGAAGAAGGGTTTGTCCACACTCATGCTGCGCGACAACACACCGCCCTCGAAGAGCTGCGGAGAAGAAGACGCCAGCAACTCGCCGTTCAACGTATAGACATGCAGATCCTGGTGCATATCGATACTGAGATCCCGCAAGTCGATCGAGAGCCCCTCTGCCTGGTTCGGCACAAGCATGACGTCCCAGTAATACAGGTTCCGCAGATACGACTGGATATACTCCGCGCGGGTGATGAGTTCATGCCGTTGTTGACGCGCCACGCTCCAATATACGTAACGAATCGACATCGCCAGCATGAAAACGAAGATGACCGTCACGCACGCAAAAACCACGTACATGATACGCGTGGAGATGGGTTGGTTACGAAGCGATATTTTGAATTTTTCTGCCATACGCACGTTTTGCGACGCAAAGATACTAAAAAATTTGCATATGTGCAAAAAAATCTGTACCTTTGCACGTTTTTTCGAAAAATAACACAAAAATGGTACAAATTTTTACAGCTTTTCTCTTAGGATTGCTCACCATATTGGATCCATGCACGCTGATGACCAGTATCACCGCCATCAGTTATATCGACAAGGAGATCAATAACCGCCGCAAAGTGCTGACGAACGGTTTGATGTTCGTTCTCGGCAAATTGGCGACATACGTGTTACTAAGTATTCCGTTCCTCATGGGCGCGCAGACCGAAGGCATTCAAGCGATCTTGAGTCAATGGGGCGAACCGATTTTGGCAGGATTCATGCTCATCTGCGGTATCGTGTTGCTCTTCAGCGGTCACCATCACCACGAGCACGACCACGGCATCAGCAAATGGCTCAAAGAGACGGATAGCAAAGAGAGTTGGCTGTGGTCCTTCATCCTCGGTATCTTCTTTGCCATCGCTTTCTGCCCCCATCGTCTCGTCTATTTCCTGACGATGATCGATATCACGCTGACTCTTCCGACCACGTGGAGCTGGCTCATGCCGGTGGTATTCAGCCTTGGAACGGGTCTGCCGATCATGCTCATTGCGTGGCTGGTTAGTTACAGTGCTGTCAGCATCGGAAACCTGACCAGCAAGATGAGTTCTTTCGAAAAATGGTTCCGCCACATCTGCGCAGTACTGTTTATCATCTTAGGTTGCTATCTGGCGGTACATTGTATTATCGAGGCACACGAACACGAAGGATGCTGTCACCATGAGCACGCCGTACTTTCGATTTAAACAATTCACCATCTTTCACGACCGTTGTGCCATGAAAGTGGGCACCGACGGCGTGTTATTAGGGTGTTGGGCAGGAGCTAATCATGTACCATTTGGTCATTTACCATGTACCATTTTAGATGTCGGCACGGGTTCCGGGCTGATAGCACGGATGTTGATGCAGCGTTTTCCTGAAGCGGAAGTAGAAGGCATCGATATCGACGAGGCAGCCGTAGAACAAGCCCGCGGGAATGGTGTAAACGCCTATTTGAGCAGCCTGCAGGAATGGTCAATGGTACATGGTACTTGTCCAAATGGTAAATATTACGACTTAGTCGTCTCCAACCCTCCGTATTTTCAAAACAGCCTTAAGAACCCCGACAAAGGGCGGGAACTAGCGCGGCACACGGATAGTCTGAGTTATGAAGAGCTGCTGGCTCATAGCGAGCGGTTATTGACCATGCATGGTCAATTAGCCATCATCTTACCTGCTGACGCGGAGCAAGAGATCTGCACTCTCGCGACCCGACACTCCTTATATCTCACGCACGTTACGCGCGTATGTAGTAAGGAGTCAAAACCACCCCGTCGGGTCTTATTACAATTCGAGAAATCGGAATCACAGGATCACGGAATCACAGAATCACGCCCGCTCGAAGACTCGCTCGTTCTCGAAGACGACAAAGGCGGCCGTTCTGCGGCGTACCAGGAATTAGCAAAGGACTTCTACCTCTAAGGCAGAAGTCCTTTTTGTATCAGCCATGCATGGCTGATTACTTAGCTACGTTCACAGCGCGTACCTCGCGGATGACGGTCACCTTAACCTGACCGGGGTACGTCATCTCGTCCTGAATACGTTTGGCCAGATCGAACGAGAGCAGCTCCGTATCCTTGTCGGAAATCTTGTCTGCTCCGACGATGACACGCAGCTCGCGGCCGGCCTGCAGAGCGTACGTCTTCACGACACCCGGGAACGACATAGCGAGGTTCTCGAGGTCGTTGAGACGCTTCACATAACTCTCCACGATCTCTCTACGAGCACCCGGACGGGCACCTGAGATAGCATCGCAAGCTTGCACGATCGGCGCAATCAGGGTCTTCATCTCGCACTCGTCATGGTGCGCACCAACCGCATTGCAGATATCCGGTTTCTCGCCGTACTTCTCGCACAGCTTCATACCGAGTTCTGCGTGCGGCAGCTCGACATCTTCGTCGGACACTTTACCTATATCGTGCAACAATCCGGCACGTTTGGCTGCCTTCACGCTGAGTCCTAACTCACCTGCCATAGCGGCACAAAGGTTCGCCGTCTCACGGCTGTGTTGCAGCAGGTTCTGACCATACGAAGAACGATATTTCATCTTTCCTACCAGACGAATCAGTTCCGGATGGAGACCATGGATACCCAAGTCGATGGTCGTACGTTTTCCTGTCTCGATGATCTCTTCTTCTACCTGCTTGGTCACTTTCGCAACCACTTCCTCGATGCGCGCAGGGTGAATACGACCGTCTTGTACCAGTTGGTGCAACGACAGACGCGCTATCTCGCGGCGTACGGGGTCAAAGGCAGAGAGAGTGATCGCTCCCGGAGTATCATCTACGACAATCTCCACACCCGTAGCAGCTTCCAGCGCACGGATATTTCGTCCCTCACGGCCGATGATACGTGCCTTGACGTCGTCATTCTCTATATGGAAAACAGAAACGGTGCTTTCTGCCGCCGTCTCCGAAGCCACACGTTGAATGGTCTGGATGATGATTTTCTTTGCCTCTTTGTTCGCCTCCAGACGGGCATTGTCCATAATCTCGTTGATGTACGACATAGCCGCAGTCTTTGCCTCGTCCTTGAGGGCCTCTACCAACTGCTTCTTCGCCTCCTCAGCGCTCATTCCGGAAAGCTGCTCCAACTGCTTCTCTGCCTCGTGGTGCATCTTCTCGATCTCCTGCTGACGGTAGTCCAAAGCCTGCTGGCGTTGCTCTGCGGCTTGTGCTTTCTGGTTCGCTTCGTTGAGACTTCTCTGGATCTCTCCCTGACGCTGGTTCAACTGCTGCTCACGTTGCTGCAAACGCTGTTCTTGTTGTTGTATGCGTTTGTCCTGCTCGCGCACGGCATTGTCATGCTCCAGCTTGAGGGCGATAAATTTCTCCTTTGCCTCAACAATCTTGTTTTTCTTCACTACCTCCGCTTCCTCGGCTGCCTTCTTTACTATTCCGGCGCCAACAATGCGAGCAATGAAGTAGTAGCCGCCGGCTCCCACCAGGAGTCCTGCAACTACACAAATGACAATTAGGATTGCTGTGTTCATTGTTTATTGTTTATCGTTGTTATTAATAGTGGTTAGTATCTTCTTATTGAGTTCCTGCAACTCTTTCTCTACCGGCTCCAGGCTCTTCTCCCGTGCATCGGATTGCAGCGAGACCGCCATTTCCAAAGCCGTGTACATCCATAACTGCTCCGCCGATGCGTTAGGACGCAGTTTCAGGTAATACTGATAGCGGTTATTCAACAAATCTGCCGCATACCGGTAGTTCGGTTCCTGCTCACGCGGGACATCCAAGCCCACCGAGTGTGCATCTAACTGCAAGTTAATATGTTGCTTGTCCGATATCAAAATCTCAAATATCCAATCAGCGCTTCAGCGCTTCCATCGCTCTGTCTATCTGCGCAATAAGTGCACTAAGACGCTTATATGCTTCCTCACTTCCTTCTGCCGAACTCATGGCATTGGCCGTAGCTATCCGGCGATTTTGTTGCTGCAAAGCCGCCAACTCGCTATGCGTCCGAATCAACTCTTCACGCTGCTTCTCGACATCCCCGCGAAGTCGCACATTCTCCTCCCGGAGCGCCTCATAACGCTCCAAGAGAAGTTGTACGTTTTGCGAGAGGTCGTCTAAAACTTGCATGAACGAGGCATTTTTGTCTTTCGTCTTTCAGAGAGCGAAGCGAACGGTCTTTATTCTTTTAGCCCGCAGGGCGGTCTATTAGAAGCTGTATCCTACACCCAGACCGATCACGCCCTTGAACTGGCAACGCTCAGAAAGCACATTCTCTTTGTTCGCAATCAGCGTTCCCGGGTAGTATTTCAAACTAGTCTGAAGCGTTACCTGCAGACATTTGAGGAACTGATAGCTCAGCGCGCAATCCCAATCTACGTCAAACATACCGAACGAACGGTTCATATTCGAGTATTTGAAATAGTGGTCTGCCTCATTGTAGAGTGGATCCATCTCACGGTTGGCTGCACGTGTTGCGGCGTCCTGATAGGAAGCCAACTCTTTACCACGACCTGCGTACGGGGTGAAGAGCGCCAACGAGGTGCTCAGTTTCAAATCTTTGTAAGTATAAGCGATAGCACCCTTGAAACTCAAACCGAACTCAGCACGTGCGTTGCGGTCGTACAGTTTTTGGGAACCCTCTGCGTCGTAATAAGAAACACCGTTACGATCCTTCAGTCTCGAAGCAAAATCGTTGTGCTCTCCCTGGATTGCGGTGTAGATATCCTGTGTCCAATCCGCCTCGTCATTTCCATCTGCCACCCAAGCCTCTTTGGTATATTTCTCATTCCAAGACTTGCCGGTATAAGCCGTTGTGATACGACCTGCTATCGGAGAGAGATAAATAGAGAAGTCCGCGCCGTTGTAACTCTTCTTCCAATCGATACCGACAGAGATATCGGTATAAGAAGGAGCCAACCATTTGGAGATTGCGGGGTTATAACCCGTTACGTATTCGCGGCCTAACGCATATTGACTCTGGAAACCTCCGAGTATGGTCAAATACCAATTCTCTTTGAACTCCCATCCGAATTTCGTAGCGAGTTTGATATTATCGCTCGATTTCTGGAAAGCGTCCTCCTCCTGATCAATCCAAGTCATACCGAAATCCGTATCGAAATTCGTCTCCCAAGCGACTGCATTCTTGTGATACAGGAGGTGCAACTTGGCATATATGATACCGTTCACGTTGTTCTTACCACCGGCAGCCCAGTTTACCAAGCCCGTTGCAGCGGCATTTAAGCCCACTGTACCATCAAACTTCCAGGCCTTCTCGCCGTCCTCTAACTTCTGAAGATCCGCTCCTGCCTTTGCAGCAGCATCAGCATTCGTAGTGACTTTTTCTTTGTCCACTGTTTGGGCATTCATCGTCAGCGCGGCCATGAGGCAGAGCGCTACAGATAAAATAGTTTTTTTCATTTATTCAAAAATTGTTTGTTAGACGTTTATTAAAATATATTGAGTTTTGTTGCTTCTACCAAAACCGACTGCAAAATTACAAAAAAAATTCCACATATACAAATAAATAATGTGCGCGCGCGACTTTTTCTGTCAAAAACGTCAATTTTTACACATTTTTTCTAAATATATGCACACGTATATGCAAAAAAAGCAGTAATTTTGCAGCGTGAATTATTATGCAGGTATTGGGTAAGTATTATGTAAGTACTAAATAGGACCTGTAACGTATCCTGCACCACCCTATATATATTATATATAATATATATCCCGTGATTTTAACAAATAATCACAAAAATGTCGAATATTTAAACAAAATCAAATATGAAAAACGTAGTTGAAAAGAGTTTTCTTTTAGGAGTTTTACTGACTTTCTGTGGTGTTATGGCTTTTGCAAAAGATCCGTCCGCCACATTAGACGTCGCTACTGAAGCTGGCAGTAATGCGTTTTACTCATTAGATGCCGTTCCTGACATTAAGAACCTGAATTGGGTCGGATACAATAGCACTGGTTCCGGCAGTGGTGGTTGTATTACCGCATCCCACTGGAAACTCAGTAGTAGTAGAACGCTCACTTTCAAGGTAAAAAACTGCGAAAAAGTATGGGTTAATGCTTATTTCAGCAAAGATGCTACCACTCAGTTGAAATATTCTATCAACGGAGGTACTGCTACTAGCTTTGCCACAAACGGAACGCTTAAGAAAACCTGTGCGGACGGAGAGTTCAATACAAACAATACCGGTGAAATAACGATCATTCTCAGCGCAGATAATGATGTCACTATCGGAGAAGTGAAATTCTACAAAACAGGAGGTTCCGGTCCTGTTATTTCCAATGATGCTACCCTTTCGGCATTGACGTATAATGGAACTTCGGTGCCGAACTTTGATCCCAACACTACGACTTATGACGTAGAGTTACCAACAGGTACAACTGCCGTTCCGACAGTAGTGGCTACGAAGAATGATAGCAAAGCTTCGGATCCGGTGATTAGTGCAGCAACAAGCCTCCCCGGCGCAACAACCGTTACCGTTACCGCTGAAGATGGCACAACAACAAAGACTTATACCATCAATTTTACGGTCGCTTCCGCGTATCCGAAAGTACTGACAGCTACTTGGACGAATATAGCAGGACAAGCCGTTATTGATCAGGCCAATAAGACCATCACCGGTAAAGTAGCGCAAGGTACAGGTTTGACCGCTATCACACCGTCCTTTACGGGAAACAACATTGCTTCTTGGACTCCGCAAGGCGCACAAAACTTCTCCAACGGAGCGGTTGAGTACACCTTTAGTGCTCAGACAGGCGAAGTAACCGTATATAATGTCACGATTACAGAAGTTCCTGTTGTTCATCCGAACAGCGTAAGTCTGGATAAAAGTTCTTTGAATCTCTCAATAGGCGGTTCATCCGACTTACACGCTACCGTTTTGCCCGCAGATGCTACTGATCCCAGCGTTTCATGGTCAAGTAGCAATACTGCAGTAGCGACCGTAAATAACAACGGCCACGTAACCGCGCTAACAGCCGGAACGGCAACTATCACCGTCACCACAACGGATGGCAACAAAACAGCTACCTGTTCGGTAACCGTTACGGCAGGTCCTCCGGTGCCTCCGACCTCTTTGACGCTCCATGAACCGGAGGTGTATGAAGCCAAAGATATTGCAGGAGGTTATAACACTCCGCTAACCGTTGTAGCCGGACGCGAATATGAGGTATATTATACTCAGCGAACAGGCGAAGGCGACTACCCAACATTCTCCACCACTCTTGCCAATGAAGGAAAATCAAACGGAATCAGCGGTTCAACCACTAAAACAAAGAACGTGGGACGTCCCGGAGATACTTGGTTTGAAGGAACGATTACAGAACACTCCGAGTGTAAAAACGCATCGTCTGAAGACGAATTTGTTTTTGCGACAAAAATGATTCGTGAGCATCGTTTAAGTTCGACAAATAAGTATCAGTTCCATATTAAAGGCTATGATCAGTTCTCGTTTTGGGGCATGGATAAAAAACTGGATCCAAAGAATGGAAATCAGGTCTTCGTTGTTAAAATAGACGGAGTAGTACAAACTACCGCATATAGCACCGATAAGTACACCATTCGTCGGTATGACATCACAACTGCAGAACACTTAATTGAAATATCTACCACCGAAGAGACCGGTACGAACAAATGTGTCATGGGTGGTTTCTCTCTGCGCGTTGCCCAAGAGCCCCGTGTCAAACGAGAGAAGGGTAATGACTCGGCACAAGTCGTTTTAGCAACAACCACGATTCAACCAATTGTTTATTCCACTAAATACAATAATATTTCAGGCGCTGAGACAAGATTGACATGGATTGGTGCTCAACCAGCAGGTATTGACACCACGATGAGACTTGGTGAACTTAAAGATACTATCATCATTGGAGGTATTGCTAACTGCGAAGCGGGTGAATACAACTATGAAATAGCAGCATACTACAATGACGTTAAGAAAAATAGTTTGACCGGTAAGTTCTTTGTCAAAACAGATATCAAGAGCATTACCTCAACGAACGTGACTGTTTATCAAAACGAGGAGATGGACCAGATCGAGTTCAAATACTACGCACTCTCTGCTGAGAATGTTATTTTGACTTGGACCGGCACTCCACCTGCGGGTATAAACGGAAACGGAAATAACGGCACATACCTCATTGGCGGTACACCGACACAAACAGGCGAGTACACGTATTCGATCACCGTACAAGGCGCAGACACCACTATTACCGGCAAAATAATCGTCCGCGAGTTAGATTACGGCACCAATCCTGTTCTATATCTCTACAAGAATGAGAACGCGTACGAGTCTGACGAAGTTCACAACTATCTAAAGAAAAGCGGATGGAACCCCATTGAGCGCAAGGCTAAAAAGGATGGTCTGCGTCCCGCTGATCAGTATGCTGTCTATAAACTGGTGGTCATCTCGGAGGACGTTGATGCAAACAACCCGGAAGTACAGCAAATCATTAGAGATAATGGTGCAAACAAGCCCGTCCTAAACTTGAAAGGATTTACATACGCGAAGGGAGAAGGCTTGTTGGGTTGGGGCGATCCCAGCAATGGTGCTATTGATTCTACCAAAAACAGCAAATCCAAGGGTACCAAGATTAAAATCCAACATGCGGATCACCCGATTTTCAATGAGATAGGTAGCAGCGCCAAAGAAGGCAGCGAGATTAGCATTCTGAGTAACTATGCTTTGCAAGGCGTGATGCCGATTGCTATTGACATGCAATACATCACCGACCAGACGCTTTGTATGGGTACTGCGCCTATCCGTGCCAACTCGTTGGACGGCTACTATGAAGAAGGCGAATGGGTGGCAGCTATCCATGAGATACTTCCTTCTGCACGAGGCGAGAAATATATCTGCTTGCCTCTCGCACGTAACGTCACTTTAACCACTACCGGTGAAAAGTTGATAAAAGGTATTGTAAACTACCTGGTTAGTGCTACGCCGACTTCCATCACAGCACCGGATCTGCTCATCACCAAGTTCGCTGTGACAGATAGCAAGAACAAAGAATATACAGCTGCTATCGATCATACCGAACACACCATCACGCTGCGCCTGACGCCGGAAGAGTATCAGGCATTGGATAGCTTGAAAGAGGCAAAACCGGTGATCACGCATCCGAACTACACAAGTGTGAATCCTGCTTCCGGCGAGGAGGTTAAGTTGACGTATGCTTATCTCAGACCGCAGAAATACATCATTACGGATTTCATCAACAAAAACGTCTATAATTTCATCCTCGAACTCTATAACCCGCACCAAGATCTTGAGGAAACGTACGAAGCCGGACAATGGGTAAATATCTTTGACATCTACGGCCGAAAAGTAACGACCACCAATGAAGATATCTACACCATGGAGTTACCGCACGGAATGTATATTATCGTGACCGAGAGCGGTGAAACGATAAAAATAATGAAGTAAGTATGCGCACAGAGAACGAATTAGAAGGGGTAACGCTGCTGGGAAACCAACACGTTCAATATAGCGATAACTACAACCCTGCTGTATTGGAGACTTTCCCAAACAAACACCCCGAGAACGAATATCTGGTGACTTTCGATTGTCCGGAGTTTACGACCTTGTGCCCTAAAACCGGTCAACCGGATTTCGGACACATCTACATCAGTTATATCCCGCGTGAGCGGATGGTGGAGAGCAAGAGCCTCAAACTCTATCTCTTCTCCTTCCGTAACCACGGAGATTTTCATGAGGATTGCGTGAATATTATCATGAAGGATCTTGTGAAACTGATGGATCCGAAGTATCTGGAGGTCATCGGCTATTTCATGCCCCGCGGCGGAATAAGCATCTATCCTTTCGCTAATTATGCCGACGCCGATCACCAGGAACTGAAAGCACAACGACTGCGAGAGCAATTCACCACCAACACCGGCAGAATAAAATAATCCATTATGAAAGATGCTTTGATTGTACTCTCTGGCGGATTAGACTCCACCACAATGCTTTATGAGTATCAATACCGTATAGGAATGGCGGTTTCCTTCCATTACGGCAGCAATCATAACGACCGTGAGTTGGAGTTTGCCAAACTGCATTGTGAGCGCTTGGGTATTCCTCACCTGGTAATCCGCTTGCCCTTCATCAAACAGTTCTTCAAGAGTTCGCTGCTTGAAGGCGCAGATGCCATTCCTGAAGGAAACTACGACGAACAAAACATGAAATCCACCGTCGTTCCCTTCCGCAACGGAATCATGCTCTCCATCGCAGCAGGTATTGCGGAGAACAACAAGATGCAGTATGTCATGCTGGCTAACCACGCCGGCGACCATGCTATTTATCCGGATTGTCGGCCTGAGTTTGTGGAGGCGATGAATAATGCCATTCATTTTGGAACCTGGAACGGCGTACAACTCCTCACGCCTTATACCAGTCTCACCAAGGCAGAAATTGCCGCAAAGGGCAAAGAACTGAATATCGATTATTCCGAAACTTGGAGTTGTTACAAAGGCGGAGAACACCACTGCGGCGTTTGCGGTACTTGCCGCGAGAGAAAAGAAGCCTTAGCGCAAGCAGGGATAGTTGATAACACAATATACGAAAATTAATTAAAAACCTCTTCGGCAAAGAGGGGTCCCCGACGGGCGCTAACGGAGTGCACCCGGTGGGGAGAGCGGAGGCATCGGTTGCCCGTTTATTTAGCGGAGCGGTATAAACCAATGCACACCGATTGCCGACGCGATGTATTACGTAGAAAAAAGAATAGAGATCTCTGCGGCACATAACTTAATGCTGTCGTACGAAAGCAAATGTGAAGACCTGCATGGGCATAATTGGATCATTGTAGTGTACTGCAAAGCGAAAGAACTCAACCAAGATGGCATGGTAACGGACTTCACGCATATCAAAAAAGTAGTGAAGGAAACCTTCGACCATAAATATATCAACGAAGTGCTGGACGTCAATCCTTCGGCAGAAAACATGGCTCGTTGGATCTGCGACCACGTGGAGAATTGCTACAAGGTCTCTGTCCAAGAGAGCGAGGGCAATATAGCCATCTACGAGAGAGATTAGGATTACCTAGTACTACCTAGGTTGACCTATGACTACCTATGCTATACAAAGTTAACGAAATATTCTACACCTTACAAGGCGAAGGAGCACACAGCGGTATTCCCGCTGTGTTTGTTCGCTTTAGCGGTTGCAATCTGCGTTGCCCCTGGTGTGACACAGAGTTTGCGGAATATACCGAAATGACGGTTGAGGAGATTGTCAAAGAAGTCCAAAATCTGTACGACGTCCCCAATGAGCGGCATAAGATGTGCGTGCTCACCGGCGGTGAACCATCTCTGCAGGTGGACAAAGCTTTGATAGAGGCCTTGCACCAAGCGGGATTCTATATCTGTATAGAGACTAACGGCACGCATCCTTTGCCCAAAGGCATCGATTGGATTACCTGCTCGCCTAAGATGAAGGCCTCCCCCCACCCTCTCCCTAAAGGCGGGGGAGATATTCCAACACATTTGGCGTTAACACAAGTAAACGAGGTAAAAGTAGTCTTTACCGGCACGTATGACCCGGAAGTATGGCGCAAGCAACTCAAAGCCGAACACTGGCTACTGCAACCGCTACGATACAACGGCGATATGTTGATTGAAGGCGGAATTGACGAATGGGAAGACGATAGAAACGACAATCTGGATGAGACCGTGCGATATATCTTAGCGCATCCTTTCTGGCGTCTCAGCGTCCAGTTACATAAAATAGTCGGCCTCCGTTAAGAAGCCGACTATTTTTATTGTGCATTAATGCTGCATTAATACTGCGCTGCGTCATAGACCGCATCCGCAGCTTCAGAACCAGCCAGACGCTCAATCAGGCAGAAGGCGAAATCAGAACTGAGCCCAGGTCCCTTCGCAGTAATGATATTCTTCGACTCAACAACCAAACCTCCCACATAACTCTCTCCTAACGGCTCCTGACAGCCGGGATAACAAGTTGCCTGCTTGCCTTTGAGAATACCTAATTTGCCGAGCACCATTGGTGCGGCGCAGATAGCAGCAATCAGTTTGTTCTCTTTGTTATGCGCGAGAAGAAGCTCGCACAAAGCGGAACACTCGCCCAGCTTCGTTTGTCCGCCGGGAAGAATGAGCATCTCTGCATCGGAGAAATCAATGCGCTCAATAAGTCCGTCTGCTTCCACGGCAATATTGTGCGCTCCGAGTACCATCGGATTTCCAGTGATAGAAACCGTTGTTACCGCGATATTTGCGCGGCGTAACAAATCAATAGTGGTGATTGCTTCGATTTCCTCGAAACCATTGTCAAGAAACAAATAATTCATAAATTCATTTACGATTTAGACATTTACCATTTGGTCATCTAATGAACCATTTAGTTAAACTTGAAATTATAGGTGATTGTTCCGATCTGATCATGATCGCCCTCGGTGAATTTGGCTTTACGAGCCGCATCGAGAGCGAGTTGTTGGGTCTGCTTGTCGGAGATGGTGCCACCTTTGATCGTAGCACTAATCACATTTCCGGCCGCATTGACGCGGATCTCAATGATGACGCGTCCCTCCTGATTAAATGTGTTCGCTGGTTTCGGAAGTGTGCCTTTGATGCCACGTCCGGAGAGACTCCATGAGTTGCCTCCGGAAGAACCGTGACCGACAGGATTGCCTTTTTGTCCGGCGCCTTGCGAACCGCTACCGACATTTTCACTATTGCCTGTATTGCCAAAGAGCGAACTCATAGCATTGGCCTTGGCGATAGCTTCCGCTTCTTTCTGCTTACGCGCGCGCTCGGCCGCTTCGCGTTCTTCTTTTTCTTTGCGCGCACGCTCTATAGCCAGCGTTTCTTCTTCGGAAACAATGTGCTCTGGCGGCGTAGCCGGTGTGGGCTGCGACACGGCAGGCGCTGCAGGAGCAGCAGGTGCATCCTCTGGTACTGGAGAAGGATTCGGCGCGTCAGAAGGATAACCTCCTGTCTCCGGAATCTCTTCTTCCAGAAAAGCCAACTCGATTCCTTCTTCCTGTTCCGGTGCTACGGCATATATACGCACGAACCAAAGCAGCAACAGCACAAGGAGCAAGAAAAGCACCGTTCCTATAGCAGCAATTGTATGTCGTTCTTGTTTTCTTGTCATGAACAAAAAAGATACTTACTTTTTAGTCGCAACAACGAGTTTCATATGGTGCTCATTTGCGATGTCGAGTACGCGCACTACTTCCTTGTACGCTACGTCTTCATCGGCATGAAGCGCTATATACATCGTGGTATCCGAGGCTTGAATGTTAGCCAGATAGTTCTCTAAGTTATCCGGATCAATAGCTACCGGTTTGGCTTTACCCAAAGCGACGAAATAGTTACCTAAGTTATCAATCGACACTTTAGCCACCTGCGGTCTCGTCACTTTCTGTGCGCGGGAGGTCGGCAGGTTAATCTTAATATCATTCGGCGACGACATCGTCGATGCCATCACAAAGAATAGAAGCAACAGGAACACCAAGTCCGTCATGGAACTCATGGCGAAGGATGCCTCTACCCTATTTCTGCGTTTGAGAGCCATTATGCGGGTTCATTTAGAAGATCCATAAACTCGAGTGTACGGGATTCGAGCAAGCGCACCACGCGGTCGATGCGTGCCACGAGATAGTTATATGCGAACATTGCCAGAATGCCGACAATCAGACCTCCGATGGTCGTCACCATCGCTTGGTACATACCGGTTGAGAGCGCCGACATCTCAATGATGCCACCCGACGTCTGCGCCATGTTATAGAACGTCTGCACCATACCGAGCACCGTTCCCAAGAAACCAAGCATCGGAGCACCGGCAGCGATAGTAGCCATGATCACCAAGCCCTTCTCGAGCTTGCCGACCTCGAGGTTACCGACATTCTCCACAGCTACCTGTACGTCCTGCATCGGACGGCCGATACGACTGATCCCTTTCTCAATCATGTGCGCCGAAGGGGTATCGGTCTGCTTGCAGAGGTTGATAGCGGAGTCAATCTTACCCTCGTGGATGTAATCACGAATGCGGTCCATGAAGGACTTATCTTCGCGCGTAGCCTGCTTGATAACCACCAAACGGGCAATGAAGATATAACAAGCTACAGCCAGCAGAATAGCAAGGATCACCATGATCCATCCGCCGTACTGCGCCATTTCAAACAGATTAATGGACTCCTGAGCGGGCTCTGCCGCTTCGATGATCGCCTCTTCAGCGAGCGCGATTGTGTCAATTTGCAACAACATATTTGTTAATTTTTATATTCGTTTATAGAAGTGATTTCAAAAATTGGGATCCTTATTTACCCCTTACTATGGTCTAGGAAAAGTCTTACTAAACCCTTACAAAAGTCTTACTAAAGTCTTATTTCATTTTAGCAAGTCCAAGTACTCCTGAATCGTCTCCTGGATTCCGAGGTAGAGTGCGTCACAAATGATGGCATGCCCGATGGATACTTCTGCGGTCCAAGGGAAAGCTTTCACAAAGGGTTTGAGATTCTTGAGGTTCAAGTCGTGCCCTGCGTTCATGCCCAGTCCCAACTCGTGCGCCTTCTCCGCCGCCGGACGATATTTCTCGATTGCCTTTTTCGGGTCCTCGACAAACATCTCTGCGTACGGGCCGGTATATAACTCCACACGGTCAGCGCCAGTTCGCAGCGCATACTCGACCATCAACGGATCCGGATCTACGAAAATGCTGACGCGAATCCGATAGGCGTGCAGTTGATTCACCACGCCTTTGAGGAAATCCAAATGACGTTTCGTATCCCATCCGTGGTTAGAGGTCAACTGCGAAGGATCATCGGGCACCAAAGTCACCTGGGTCGGCCGTATATCCGTAACCAACGCGAGAAACTCCTCCGTAGGATTCCCCTCGACGTTCAACTCCGTGGTAACCATCGATTTGAGCTGGTACACATCCTCCTTGCGTATATGCCGCTCATCCGGGCGCGGATGAACCGTGATTCCCTGGGCTCCAAAGAGCTCGCAATCCACTGCAAAACGCTGTACATCCGGTACATTCCCGCCGCGCGCATTACGCAACGTAGCGACCTTATTAATATTCACACTCAGCTTCGTCATGACCCTCGTTCTATAAAGAGATTTCAAATTTTCGGCAAAGATACAACAAAAAATTGATATATGCAAGAAAATTCAGCAAAAACACTAAAAAAATTGGCTTAGGTCTTGCATATATGAAAAAATTGTTGTAATTTTGCGGGCTATTTTGGAAAAATGCGCATAAAAGGATTAATTATATTACTATTTGTGACGGTTGTTTTTTCCGCTTGCGGCGACTACCAGCGTCTGTTGAAATCGCGCGATCCGGAGGAGAAATACCAGGCAGCTTTGCGCTATTTTAACAACAAACAGTACGTCAAATCGCAGACCCTTCTGGACGATGTGAGTTCATATTATAAGGGAACGGAGCGATCGGAAGACATTCTGGCATACCTGGCGCGGAGTTATATGGGACAGAAGAGTTATGAGTCCGCAACGGACTACTATCAGGCTTATATCCGCAATTATCCGAAAGGCAAATATGCAGCGGAGGCATACTTCCAGGTGGGTCACTGCCAGTACCTCGATTCGCCAGATGCCCGTCTGGACCAGGGCATAACCCGGAAAGCCATCGATGCGTTCACGCAATTCGTAGAGTTGTACCCGGAGAGTCCTTACGCCGAGCAGGCATACCAGGAGATGAGCGAGATGTACGACAAACTGGCGTTGAAGGAATTAAAAAGCGCACAGTTGTACTACAATTTGGGATCGTACTTGGGAAATAACTACCTCAGCTGCGAGATTGTCTCTAAGAATGCGCTACGTAACTATCCGAGCAATAAATACCAAGAGGATTTCAGTTGGCTGATACTTCAAGCCAAGTACCAACAGATGGTTAACTCCTTTGAGGACAAGAAGTTGGAACGCGCTCGGGATGCACAGGACGAATATTATAATTTTACCACCGAATATCCGACCTCAAAGCACCGCAAAGAGGCGGATAAGATGATGGTACAAATACGAAAAATAACAAAAGAATAAGATATGGATTACAAGAATTCTAAAGCCCCCAAGAACACGGTAACCCGCGATGTAAACCAGCTCATGGAGCCGGTTGGCAACGTATATGAGACCGTGGCAATCATTGCAAAACGTGCGAATCAGATCAGTGCCGGTATCAAGCGTGAGTTGGACGCCAAACTGCAGGATTTCTCTATTCCTCAGGACAATCTGGAGGAGACGTTTGAGAACCGCGAGCAGATTGAGATCAGCCGCCAGTACGAGCGTCTGCCGAAACCATCGTTGATGGCTACTCAGGAGTTTATCGACGGCGAGTTGGTTTACCGTCTCGGAAACCGCGACGAGGCACTTAAGTAATGCTAAAAGGCAAACACATCTTGGTGGGGATCAGCGGCGGCATAGCTGCCTACAAGATCCCGGAACTCATCCGTTTGCTCGTCAAAGCCGGCGCAGAAGTGCGGGTAGCAACGACGAAAAACGCTCTGGAGTTCGTGACAGAACTCACCCTGCAGACCGTATCGGGAAGCAGGGTGTATTCGGATGTGTTCGCCGCTATAAACGAGCACTCGACCGAGCATATTTCCCTGCCCGACTGGTGTGACGCCATGATCATAGCACCGGCAACGGCGAACGTCCTTGCCAAGATGGCAGCCGGCATCGCTGACGACGCGCTAACGACCACTATCTGTTCCTGCACAGCGCGCAAACCCATTGTGGTAGCACCGGCTATGAACGACAAGATGTGGGAGAGTCCGGCTACCCAACACGCCATCGAGACCATCCGAAAATGGACGAATATCTCGGTCATGGAACCCGCATGCGGTCCCTTAGCTTGCGGCACGGAAGGCAAAGGCCGGATGCCGGAGGTGGAGGTGCTGCAAGAGGCACTTGAATATGCGTTGGCAAAGAAAGATCTCACCGGCAGACACATTCTCATCACAGCCGGCGGTACGCGTGAAGCGATTGACCCCGTTCGGTTTATAAGCAATTACTCTACCGGAAAGATGGGTTTTGCGCTCGCTCAGGCTTGCGCACGCAGAGGCGCAGAAGTGACATTAGTGTGCGGAGCTGTAAGTACCTCGTTTACGAATCCTTTCGGGCGGATTCATCGCATAGATGCCATCAGTGCGCAATCGATGTATGAAGCCTGCCAAGCTGAATGGCCTAAAGCCGACACCGCTATCTTATGCGCTGCGGTAGCGGATTTCACGCCGGCGGAGCAAGCCAATGAGAAGATCAAGAAGCAACCGGGCCAGACGGAGATGAACCTCCGTATGGTGCTGACGCCCGACATAGCACGGTCGTTAGGCGAAAGCAAAAAAGACGGTCAGCGATTAATCGGTTTTGCGCTCGAGACTCACGATGAAAAAAAGAATGCGCTCCTCAAGTTGGAGCGCAAACGGCTGGATGCTATCGTCCTCAATTCGTTGCGCGACAAAGGAGCCGGTTTTGGAACCGACACCAACTGCGTGACCATCCTCTCCGCAGACGGAAACTCGGTTGAGTTACCGCTGCAAAGTAAAACTGAGATAGCCGACAAAATAATCGAAGCTGTAATTATTTGAAGATGCCGAAGAGACCTTTCTTCTTAGGCTCTTCATCTTCCGATGCGTTTTCTTCCTTTTCAGGATTCCACTCCGGACGCTCCTCGATCGTACCTAATTGGTTTTGAACGAATGCAATGACATCTTGAAGTCCTTCTGTAAAGTGAGCAAAGTCTTCTTTGTACAGAAACACTTTGTGTTTCTCAAACGAAGGAGCCTCTCCTTCCTCGGCCTGACGGCGTTTGCTCTCCGTGATAGAGAGATACAAATCGTTGTTGCGAGCCTTGCGTACATCTAAGTAATAAATACGCTTCCCTGCTTTGACCGAACGGCTGTAAACAATCTCCTGTTCGCGTCTTTCTTCCTTCTGATTTTCCATCTTTTTTGTAGTTTAGTGAGAAAAACTGCGCAAAATTACACTTTTTTTTGCACATGTGCAAATTTTTTTGTATCTTTGTGCGATTTTTTAGTTGCGCGCATGGTGCGCGCACATACACGAACAATAATAAATAATATATGATTAACAGAACTATGGTCCGGACGCGTGTCGTCCAAACGCTGTTTGCCTTCTATGAGGACGGCGACAAAACGGTGACGAGCGCACGCAAAGAGTTAACAAAGAGTTTCGCAGACACGTACGACTTGTATTTCGTACTTCTGGATTTCGTGAACGAGTTAACCGCCTATGCGCAGCAGCAGTTGGAGGAACAGATTAATCGCGCCCGTGCGACTCACTCGGGATGGCAACCTAACCGTCGGTTTATACAGAACCGCTTTGCACAACAGATTTTCGACAATCGCGCTTTACGCAATCGCATCCTGGAGCAAAAACTAAGTTGGGACAGCGGCATGACCGTGGTAGCAGAGACCTACCGCAGGCTGACAGAGAGTGATTTTTATCGCCAATATATGAGCGCGGAGGAGTGTTCTTACGAGGACGACAAGAAGATTTGGCGGCTCATTTTCCAAAATATCTTGGCGAACGATGACATCCTGGCCGAGGGCTTAGACGAGATGGAGCTGACTTTGGATAAATCCAATTGGACGACCGATGCCGATGTGGTCATCAGTTATGTCATCAAGACCATCAAGCGTTTCAAAGAAGACAGCACACCCGAGACAGCACTTTTGGAGATGTTCGACAGTGAGGACGAACTGCGATTTGCCACCAAGTTGTTGGAGAAAGCGATTGAGGGGCACGATTCGTACGAAGAGATGATCAACTCGCATTTGAAGAACTGGGACGCTGACCGGATTGCATACATGGACCGAATCATTTTGGAGACCGCGTTAGCTGAGATTCTCGAGTTTGAGGAGATTGCGCTGACGGTTTCGATGAACGAATATATAGAGTTGGCCAAAACCTATTCCGGCGACAAGAGCTATATGTTCATCAACGGCATCCTGACGGAAATTTTGAGAGATCTCAAGAACAGCGGAGAGTGCTTCAAAATTCTTAGTCTCAAATAAACCCTATTTAGAAACAAAAATAAAAAACTATACATTATGCTTAATTTCATTCTTTTACAAGCCGAGGCAGGCACAGCCGCTCAAGGCAATCAATTGTACTTCTGGATCATGATGATTCTGATTTTCGTAGTATTCTATTTCTTTATGATTCGTCCCCAGACGAAGAAGCAGAAAGAGCTTCAAGCACAACGAGAGGCCATGAAGAAAGGCGACAAGGTCGTTACCGCCGGTGGTATCTATGGTGAGATCAAAGAGGTACAGGAGACCACTTTCATCATCACTATCGCCAAGGACGTAACAATCAAAGTGAGCAAAGACAGCGTCTTCGCTGACGTAGCTGACGCACAACAAGCAGCCGCTAAAGAAGAGAAGAAATAAATCGTGAGACGCGACGTTCTAACATTTCTGCTTTTTGTGATCATAGCTACGCTTGTCTGGTATGGTCACGCAATGCAGTCGGTGCGCAACACCCGTGTGCCGGTACTGATTCAATATACCGGTAAGCCGGACGCCATCGGTCTGAAAGCCCCCGGGCTGCCGGATACGGTGATGATTGAGGTTCGCGACGCCGGCGCACGGCTCAACACATACCACCGCGACCCTCTGCGCCTGACCATCGATCTGCATTCGTATATCCACGGAGAGAGAGGACGTATCTACATCCCCTCGGATGCCCTCAGGCGAAGTATCAGCGATATTCTGCAAGGTACGAGCCGCCTGATTGAGACGCAGCCGGAGGACATCACATGCGATTTCTTTACCGAGCAGGAGAAGAGCGTGCTTCTGATGTTTAGAGGCGACCTGAAAACCGCCAATGAGTACCAGATCATCGGGCAACCGGCACTCAGCCGCAAGCAGATGAAGATCTTCGGCGACGAAAAAAACCTCTCCCCTATCGACACACTCTATACCGAGTGGCAGGACCTCAGTGAAGTCAGCGATACCATGCGTGTACGATGCGCCATCGAGGTGCCGCAAGGCATCCGTGCAGAGGAAGACAGTGTGGATCTGTGCATCATCGCAGAGCGGTTTACGGAGAAGAAATTCGCTATCCCGATACATATAAAAGGTGTACCGGAGGGCTATCACGTCCGCCTTTTCCCAAAAGAAGTAGAAGTGAGTGTGCGAGTAGGTATGAACCATTTTGCGCAGGTAAAAGCGAATGACATCCATGCCTGGTGCACTTATTCTCCGGAACGAACCGATAAGTTAGATGTGGAGATCAGCTACACAAACCCTTATATCACTGCCGCCTGGGCCTATCCCGGCGTAGTGGAATTTATCTTAGAACAATGAAAAACGAAGTTAATCGTGGCCTTGCGCCTAAGAAAAAAATTCAGATGGTTGACCTGCAATCGCAATATCAGCGAATCAAGCAGGATATAGACGCCGGGATACAGGAAGTGATTGAATCCGCAGCGTTCGTAAAAGGTCAGAAAGTGTCGGATTTTCAGGCACATCTGGAGGCATATACCGGCGCCAAGCATGTCATCAACGTCGGTAATGGAACCGACGCGTTACAGATAGCGCTGATGGGACTTGGTCTGAAGCCGGGAGATGAAGTGATCACCCCGACCTTTACCTTTATCGCTACCGCCGAAGTAGTAGCTCTCTTGGGTCTGACACCGGTGGTGGTCGATGTAGAGTGGGACACGATGAATATGGATATCGAGTCCGTTCGCAAAGCCATCACTCCGCATACCAAAGCCATCGTGCCGGTACACCTGTTCGGTCAATGCGCCAACATGGAGGCTATCATGGCTCTCGCCAAAGAGCATCACCTCTTTGTCGTAGAGGACGCATGTCAGGCTATCGGAGCGAAATATACGTTCGCTAACGGCGAGACCAAGCAGGCAGGTACCATCGGTCATATCGGTTGTACCAGTTTCTTCCCCTCAAAGAACCTCGGTTGCTACGGAGACGGCGGTGCTATCTTCACCAACGACGACGATCTGGCAGCTCGCATGCGTGCTATCGCCAACCACGGAATGGTTGTTCGCTATCACCATGACATGATCGGTGTGAATAGCCGTCTGGATAGCATTCAGGCTGCCGTTTTGGATGCTAAACTCCCCCACTTGGATGAGTATATCGCTGCCCGTCAACGCGCTGCTGCCTACTACGACAAAGCGTTTGAAGGCAACGACAAACTGCTGATTCCTGGCCATGAGCCCCATTCGACACACGTCTATCACCAATATACCCTACGTGTAGTAGGAGCCGACCGCGACAAGTTGCGCGAGGGATTAGCCGAGCGTGGTATTCCTGCGATGATCTACTACCCGGTACCGCTGCATCAGCAGAAAGCGTACCTCGATCCACGTTATAAAGACGGCGATTTCCCTGTTGCTGAGAAATTAGCCTCTTGCGTCCTGTCGCTGCCGATGCACACGGAGTTGGACGACGAACAGTTAGCTTATATCACCTCTTCCGTCTTGGAACTAATCGGATAAATTATGCAAAAATTCGGTCTCTCTCAAACCCTTACGCAGACAACCAAGTTGTCGCCCGCACAGATTCAGGTAATTCGTATGCTCGAGTTGCCTTCTATCGAGTTGAACCAACGTATCAATGAGGAGTTGCAGGAAAACCCCGCATTGGAGGAAGGTCGCGATGAGAGCCCGGAGGCATTAGCCGAAGGGTTCGATGAGTTTGACGAGAACTACCAGCCGGACGATGGTTTTGAGAACGGACGCGACCGAGACCCGCTGCAAAATGAGGACTTTAACTATGAGCAGTATATCTCCGACGACGAGACGCCGAGTTATATGCTTCGTCCCCAACAAAGCCCGATAGACGAGGACCGCCGCGAGGTGCCTATCATCGGAGGAAGCAGCCTCATTGAGGAGCTGAAAGCGCAGGTCTATCTGACGAAGATGACCAAGCCGCAGCGGCATATAGCAAAATGGGTATTGGGCAACATTGACGACGATGGATATTTACGCCGTACGACCGAGCAGTTGGTCGATGATATAATGTTCCAGGAGCAGATCACTGTCACCGATGAAGAGATGGAGTCTATCGTACGCCAGATCAAGGAGTTTGATCCTCCCGGCATTGCCAGCGCGAATTTGCAGGAATGCTTATTAAAACAGTTGGAGAGCAAACCTCAAACAGCTGCCATAGAGTTAGCTCACACGATTCTGGCGGACCATTTTGATTCCTTCTCCAAGCACCACTACGACAAAATCATGCAGCGGATCGGCTGCACGGACGAGGCATTCCAAGAGGCAGTACAGGAGATTATTCGCCTGAATCAGAAACCCGCCAACGCCTTTACGGGTAACATGTACGAGACTCAACGGGAGACGATCATCCCGGATTTCTCCATCGAGGAACGCGACGAGGAGTTATTCGTCGTTCTCAACACCGGCGATATCCCGGAACTGCATGTCAGCCGTGAATATACCAATATGTTAGCGGAGTATAACGCCATGCCCAAGTCCAAAGAGAATCGCGAGGCGGCGCAGTTCATCAAGCAGAAGCTGGACTCCGCGCAGTGGTTCATTGATGCTATCAAGCAACGCAATGAGACGCTTATGAAGACCATGACGGCTATTCTCAAGGCCCAGTATGACTTCTTCCTGGATGGCGAAGAGACCAGCCTCAAGCCCATGATTCTGCAAGACATCGCGGACCGCACAGGTTACGATGTCTCCACCATCTCGCGTGTGAGCAACAGCAAGTACGTCCAGACGCGATTCGGCATCTATCCTCTGAAGTACTTCTTCTCAGAATCCATGACCAACGCCGATGGCGACGAGGTATCCACGCGTGAGATCAAGAAAAAACTGCAAGAGATCATCGATGCCGAGGACAAACGTAACCCGCTGACGGACGAACAGTTAGTAGAGATGATGGCGCAAAACGGCTACCCCATTGCCCGGCGGACTATTGCTAAGTACCGCGATTTATTAGGAATCCAACCGGCTCGCATGCGCAAAAGTCTATGACAAAAATCCTGGACATAATAGCCAAAACCCTGAGCGTGGTACTCTACCCGCTTTTCGTGCCGACGTACGGCATAGCGCTTTTTTGCTATGCCTATTCGCTGCACATAGCCCCGCTTGCCGGGGTCTGGGTGGCGGTGGCTGTTATCGGGACGTTTATCCTCACCTGCCTGCTTCCTATCACCGCTATCTGGATCATGATGAAGAAAGGAGACGTGAAGGACCTGAATATAGACGACCCGCGCGAGCGCACGATTCCGTATTTATATTCCGCTTTAGGCTTTGGATTCTGGAGTTATCTACTGGTACAAATTCTCCATGCGCCTGTCTTCATCAGCTGCGTAGCTATCGGTGCTACGCTGGCAATCGGCCTGGTCGCCATCATCAATCACTGGTGGAAGATCAGCGCACACCTGACCGGATTAGGCGGCCTCATGGGTGGGGTGCTCACTTACTGCCTGGGGTTAGGTGCCTACCCGACTTGGGGCACACTATGTCTTTTCTTAGGCCTGTCATGGCTCCTGATGTGGGCACGGCTGTATCTTGACGCACATACCGCCGCGCAGGTCTGCACCGGATGGCTGCTCGGCATGATCTGTACCTTTGTTCCCTATTGTATTTTCAATTATGCGCTATAAGAGACTCTACATATTTATCCTCTGCTTATCCGCCTGGATCGGGGTGCAAGCGCAGGGTTTGAGTGAGGAGGCGCAGATATCTCTCTTGACCTGCACACCGGGTGAAGAACTCTACGCGCGCTACGGCCATACAGCGATACGCGTGACAGACGAAGCAAACGATCTTGACCTCGTCTTCAACTACGGAATCTTCGATTTTAACACCGACCATTTCTATTGGAAATTCGTACGGGGCGAAACCTGGTACGAGTTGGGCGTTTCCCCCTATTGGTGGTTTATGCGCGAGTACGAAGAGGAGCACCGGCCTGTCTATGAGCAGGTGCTGAATCTCACTCCTTCACAGCGAAATGAGATCTGGCAGGCGCTGGTTCTCAACTACGAACCCGATAACCGGCAATACCTCTATAACTTCGTCTTCGACAACTGCGCCACACGGCCTTACTTGTTGATACAGAAGGCTTTAGGCGACACCATCCATTCGGACTACACGGGTTATACCGGCACGACCTATCGCCGTTTCATCCGCCGATATACCGGTTCTATGACTTGGGCGAACGCAGGCATCAACCTGCTCTTCGGTCCCAAGGCCGATAAGCCCATGACGGATACCCAACGGCTCTTCCTGCCCGAAGAACTGATGCTATACGTGGCGCAAGCCCGCATAAGCAACGGCACACCGCTAGTTAGAGAAGGACAGATCGGCACCTTCGAACGGCCGCACACGCCTTGGTACGCTTCATGGCCGTTCGGCTTAGCATTATATTTTCTCTTCGTGTGCCTCATCAGTTGGTGGGACCGCCGCCGCATGAAACGCTCACGGTGGATAGATATAATCTTTGTATGCCTGTACGGCCTACTGCTGCTTTTAGTAGCCTTTTTGACGTTTTTCTCCTGCCACCCGCTCGTCGGATTCGGATGGCGGCTAATCATCCTTCCATTGACACATCTATGCGCAAGATTCATATATATATTACGTTAATAGCCCTTCTCACGGCTCTTCCGTTGTTGGCAGCCCCGCGGCTGACGGTAGTCGCTGTGGTGGACGGGCTGACGTCCGAGAACCTCGCTACGCTGCGTCCCTACTGGCAGCAAGGCGGTCTTCGCACGCTTAGCGAAGAGGCCTTCCAGACCCGTATCACGTATCCCCATCTGGTCTTTGGAGGCAACGAGACAGCTGCGACGCTCATGACCGGAACGACACCGGATAGGCATGGTTATACTGCGGATCTGTATTACTCCCGCTCTGACAGAAAGACCCATTCCATGCTCGAAGACCCTTCTGTAAGGGGCATTGGCACACAGGAACATCTATCGGCCAAAGCCCTGCTCTCCCAGACCATGACGGATCGGATGCGGCTCAGCTATCCTTCCGCGAAGATCTACGCTATCGGCATTCAAGGTCCCACGACCATCCTTCTGGCGGGTCACTGCGCTAACGCTTGCTGCTGGCTCAGCGAGAAAGAACTGCAATGGGTGGCTACCGCGGCTTACACGGAAGGCCTGCCTTCTTCCGCTTATGAGCAAAACAAGATGATGCGCGTCTCTTCCATGGCGGCACGCCAGTGGACGCCTCGCATGGATATACCCGCATATACCTCGCCTACCGACCAGGAGCGGAAGAAAGGTTTCTCGTACGACGTGAAGGACGTCCTCTTGCATTCGCCCGAAGCGAACACCTTAGTCATCGAACTGGCGCTGGCGCTCCAACGGGACGAGAAACTCGGTATGGACGCTACGCCGGACATGTTGATGCTGCAACTCAACTCCCTCAGCCCCGCTGCGCAATCTGACCGCATCGCTTCTGCCGAACACGAAGACATGTACCTCCGTCTCAATCAGGATTTAGGCTTCCTCATGGAGCAACTCGATAAACGCATCGGGCGCAGTAACTACCAGATTCTTGTGGTCGGCAGACCTATCAAAGGCACGGACGCGCAGACTCTGAGCGACATTCACATGCCGGTGCAGACCTTTAATGCCGACCGCGCTGCAGCCCTCACAGGCACTTATCTCATGGCGCTCTACGGACACGAGCGATGGGTCGATGGCGTCTATGGACAGTCGATCTATCTCAACCGCACGCTCATCGAGCAGAAACGCCTGAATCTGGAGACCATCCAACGCCAAGTGGCAAATTTCCTCATGGATTTTGAGGGGGTACAGATTGCCATGCCGGGCCATGAAGCCATGACCTATCCGGCTTTGGGATCATCCCTCTGCAAACGACATACCGGCGATGTGGTCTATCTACTACAACCCGGATGGCGGATGATGCAGGATGAGAAAAAGACCGTGGATCACGTCATCGACGATAACCCCGCATCGCCTCTCTTGCTCTGGAGCGGAGCCATCCGCCCCATGCCGCAAGGCAACCTCGATGCAACCGATATTGTTGATTTAATATTCTAAATAATATGATTTATCACGAGATTAAAGTTAAGTATGACCGTCAAACCGGAGAGGACAATCCCGGCAAGGTAAAAGAGACCTATCTCATTGACGGCGCTGTCAGTTTTGCAGATGCGGAGAACTGCCTCATGGAGGAGATCAAACCCTTCATCTTCGGCGATTGCGAAGTGCAGAACTGCAAACGCTCGCAGTTCTTTGAGACCTTCGCCAACCCCGATGGCGCTTTCTGGTATAAAGCCCGCGTGGAGATGATCACCATCGACGGCGAGAAAGAGACCCGTAAGAATGTGGCGGTTTTGATTGAGGCGAACACCCTCACGGACGCAGCTGAAGCGCTCAAACAAGCACTCAATTCCTATGACTGTGAGCTGATTTCCATTGCTAAAACGCCGATCGTCGATATCCTCCACGCCGTTCAATAATGCCGTTGCAGTTCGACATACGAGCCATTCTTCGGGAGAAAGCACCGAAGGCGCATATACCGGGTTTCCTGATTCGGTATCTGGAGCGCATCGTGCATGTGAAGCAGATGAATGCTTTCCTGCGCAAGTACCCCGATCTGGAGGGATACGACTTCATCCGCCGTGTGCTCGATGAGGAGTTATGTTGTACTGCCGCCATCGAAGGTATTGAAAACATCCCCACCGACGGCAAACCGGTTATCTTCGCCTCCAACCACCCCTTAGGTGGTCTGGACGGCATGATTATCGCACAGATGATTCACGACTCGCGCCAAGAGAAACGCGAACTCAAAGTCATCGTCAATGAACTGCTGATGTTCATGAAACCCATCGCAGGCCTTTGGGCTCCGGTCAGCAAAACCGGCTCTTTGAGCAAAGAACAAGCCCTCCGCCAGCAAGACATGTGGGAGTCCGAGACAGACGTCTTGACCTTTCCCGCGGGCGCTTGCAGCCGCCTCCAACGCATCAACCATCGATGGCAGATCCAGGACCTGGAATGGCAAAAGAACTTCATCCAGCGGGCCCGGGAGTACCAGCGAGACATAGTGCCTATCTATTTTGAGGGAAAAAACAGCCGTTTCTTCTACGCCCTCGCGTACATCCGCAAACTGCTGCATATCAAGCTCAATATCGAGATGCTCTACCTCGTGGACGAGATGTACGGCGCGCGTGGCAAACACTTCCGCGTGCACGTCCTGCCGCCTATTCCCTATACCACTTTTGATAATTCGAAAACACCCAAACAATGGGCTCAATACGTAAAATCTATTGTATATGCAAGCAATAATTCCTGAAGTTGACAGAGACCTCCTGGAGAAAGAGTTGGAGGGGCATTTGCTCCGTCCGTCCAACAAGGCGGACAACCTCATCTATGACATCACTTCGCACGAATGCCCCAACGTCATGCGTGAGATTGCGCGACTGCGTGAGATCAGCTACCGAGATGGTGGCGGAGCTACCGGACGGGAGATGGATATAGATGAGATGGACACAATGCCCAAACCCTATCACCAACTCCTCGTCTGGGATCAGGAGCACCGCCAGATCATCGGCGGTTATCGCTATTTGTTAGGTAGCGAAGCGGAGATTCGTGACGGACAACCGTTCATCACCTCCGCTCACCTCTTCCATTACTCGGAGCGCTTCATCCGCGACTACCTGCCCAAGACCATTGAGTTCGGCCGGGCGTTCGTTCAACCGATGTACCAGAAACGCGAGATGGGTGTCAAGGCGCTCTTCGCCTTGGATAACATCTGGGACGGTATTGGCGCAATCATGCACAATCACCCGCAGCTCCAATACATGATCGGCAAAGTGACCATCTACCCGGACTACAACGCCACGGCGCGCGAGTTGATTTACGCCTATCTCGACCGTTTCCACAGAGGTGAAGAAGGACTCATCGCGCCCTATTATCCTTTAGCCATTCGTCCATTAGCCCATTCGCCTTTCTCCGGCACCGATCCGCAGGAGAACTACCATATTCTCCAGCATGCCGTGCGCGAGCAAGGGACCGTCATCCCGCCTATGTTCTCCGCCTATCTCAACATCACCAACGACCTGCAGTTCTTCGGCAATGCCATCAATGATGAACTGGCGAATGTCTATGAGACAGGAATCATGGTGGACCTCAATACCGTCTATCAGGAGAAAAAAGAACGTTATATCACGCCGTATATCCAATGGCTGAACCAACAATAATGCCGACGGACTTCTCTATTACTAATAATATACGGAACGTGCGCGCACATATACCCGCGCACGTCACGCTCGTGTGCGTGAGTAAGTTCCACCCCGTAGAAGCGATACGCGAAGCATACGACGCCGGAGAGCGACATTTCGGCGAGAGCAGAGTCCAGGAACTCAAACAAAAAATGCCACTTCTGCCCGACGACATCCACTGGCATTTCATCGGACACTTGCAGACCAACAAAGTGCGCGACCTGCTCAAACTCCGCCCATACCTCATCCATTCCGTGGACTCCGAACGACTCTTGAACGCACTCAACGAAGAGGCAATCAAGCAAGGTATCGTCCAAAATATCCTGCTCGAAATCCACGTAGCCAAAGAAGAGACTAAAACGGGCCTGAGTCCTTCCAAAATCGAATCAATCCTAGACCATAGCGCTGACTCTTGGCCTGGATTACGCATCGTTGGACTCATGGCGATGGCGACAAACACCGACGACGAGACCGAAATCCGCCGCTGCTTCGAAGAGGCTGCAAAATGTCTAAATGACGCAATAAATGACCAAATGGTAAATGACCAAATGGTAAATAACTCAGCAGTCCTCTCCATGGGCATGTCCGATGACTACCGGATAGCTATCGCCTGCGGCTCCAACATGGTTCGCATCGGCTCCTCCATCTTCGGCGAAAGGACATATAAATGATAAATGACAAAATGGTAAATGATAAAATGGTAAATAGTCAAAAAATACGTGCAGTATTTTTTGACCAAGATGGTGTGCTTTTTGACTCCATGCCTTGCCACGCCAAGGCTTGGGAGATGGCGATGAACGAGAACGGCGTGCCTTATACCGCCATGGATTGTTACCGCAACGAGGGCAGAACCGGTTCCGGCGTCATCAACGAGATCTACCAGCGCCTCCACGGTACCGACGCGCCGCAGGAACTAATCGACCATATATACACCACCAAGTCCAATTATTTCCTCCAACTCAACAAAGGACAATTACCCGCACTCATTCCCGGGGTGCGCGATGTGCTGCAATACCTGCACAAGAACGGCATCCAATGTTGGGTCGTTACCGGTTCGGGCCAACGCAACCTCATCAATTCGCTCAACGACACTTTCGATGGGGTCTTCACGGGCATCATCTCTGCCTTTGATGTCAAGTACGGCAAGCCCAATCCCGAACCGTACCTCAAAGCCTGGGAGCGTTCCGGTTTCAAAAAAGAGGAATGTATGGTGGTGGAGAATGCTCCTTTGGGAACTCGTGCCGCGAAAGCCGCAGGACTCTTCACCTGCGCCGTGAATACGGGTATTCTGCCCGACTCTGATCTGGAAGCGGAGCATGCCGACAAAGTCTTCCCGAACATGGCGGCGCTTCTCAAATGGCTGCAAGATTCTGCCATTTTGTCAGTCTGAACGCATTTGGAACATAGTTTGTGTATTGTTTAGTGAACTAGTACTCTAGTACCCTAGAACTCTAGTACCCTAGTAAATTATAACTAAACGATATACAACTATGAACACGAACAATTACAATTCCAACAACCAAAACGAGAACCTCAAGAAGTTCGCCATCAACCTCTGTGAGCGGGCTCGAGAGGGGAAGTTAGACCCCGTCATCGGACGTGATGACGAGATCCGGCGTGTGCTCCAGATCCTGAGCCGCCGTACGAAGAACAACCCGATCCTCATCGGCGAACCGGGTGTCGGTAAGACTGCCATCGCGGAAGGCCTCGCCCATCGTATCGTACGTGGCGATGTGCCCGAGAACCTGAAGAAGAAACAGATCTACTCCCTCGATATGGGTGCCCTTATTGCGGGTGCGAAGTACCAGGGTGAGTTTGAGGAGCGACTCAAAGGCGTCGTCAACGAAGTAGTGGCAGCGGCCGGAGAAATCATCCTCTTCATCGATGAGATACACACCCTCGTCGGAGCCGGTAAATCTTCCGGTGCGATGGACGCAGCGAACATCCTGAAACCGGCGCTGGCACGTGGAGACCTGCGCGCTATCGGTGCTACTACCCTCGATGAGTATCAGAAATACTTTGAGACCGATAAAGCCCTTGAGCGGCGGTTCCAGAAAGTGATGGTCGATGAGCCGGACGAGGCAGCGACGATCTCTATCCTCCGTGGTCTGAAAGAGCGCTACGAGACCCACCACAAGGTGCGTATCAAAGACGATGCCATCATCGCGGCAGTAACCCTCTCCGCACGGTATATAACCGATCGTTTCCTGCCTGATAAAGCGATTGACTTGGTCGATGAAGCCGCAGCCAAACTGCGTCTGGAGGTGGACTCCAAGCCCGAAGAGATCGACTCGCTCGACCGTCAGATCAAGCAACTCGAGATCGAGCGCGAGGCCATCAAGCGGGATAAGGACGATGCCAAACTGAAAACCATCGAGGAGCAACTCAAAGAACTGAAGAAACAATCCGACGAACTCAACGCACGCTGGAACAAAGAGAAAGGATACGTGGCTACCATCCAGAACGAGAAAGCGCGTATCGAGACCCTCAAACACCAGGCGGAAGTAGCAGAGCGCGAAGGCGATTACGGCAAGGTAGCGGAGATCCGGTACAGCCAGATTCCTGCCGCTGAAGCGAACATCAAAGCCGCGCAAGACACCCTGCATCAGCTCGGTACCGATTCCCTCATCAAAGAGGAAGTCGATGAAGACGATATAGCCGAAGTAGTAGCTCGTTGGACGGGTATTCCGGTTGCGAAGATGATGCAATCCGAGCGCGACAAACTGCTTCACTTGGAGGAGGAGCTCCATAAACGTGTCATCGGTCAAGACCAAGCTATTGAAGCGGTCTCCGACGCTATCCGTCGTAGCCGTGCAGGACTCCAGGATCCCAAACGTCCTATCGGCTCGTTCATCTTCCTCGGTACCACCGGTGTCGGTAAGACCGAGTTGGCAAAAGCCCTCGCGGATTACCTCTTCGACGACGAGAATATGATGACGCGTATCGATATGTCCGAGTACCAGGAGAAGTTCTCCGCCACGCGACTCATCGGTGCACCTCCGGGATACGTGGGCTACGATGAAGGCGGACAGCTGACCGAAGCCATCCGGCGTAAACCCTACTCCGTCGTCCTCTTCGATGAGATAGAGAAAGCGCATCCGGATGTCTTCAACGTCCTGCTGCAAGTGCTCGATGACGGTCGTCTGACGGATAACAAAGGTCGTTTGGTCAATTTCAAGAACACCTTGATTATCATGACTTCCAACCTCACGGAGGAGCAGCTCCGCGCACAGGTTCGACCCGAGTTCATCAATCGTATCGATGAGATCATCCATTTCTCTGAACTGACCGAATCGGACATCAAAGCAGTCGTCGGTCTGCAAGTCAGCCGCATCCATAAGATGCTTGAAGACCAGGGTATCGACCTCCGCGTCACGGACGATGCGATCAACTATATCGCCAAGGAAGGCTACGACCCGCAGTTCGGCGCACGACCTGTCAAGAGAGCACTCCAACGCCTCGTCCTCAACGAACTGTCCAAGGCCATCATCGGCGGCAAGGTCGATCAGTCCAAACCCGTCATCGTCGAGCTCCGCGACGGCGAACTCAAGTTCCGCAACTAACGGATTGTATGGTAACTTTTTTACCATAATCAATCACTAATTTTCAAAAAATGGCATACAAATTTGCGTATGTCATTTTTTTTGTGTACCTTTGCACCCGCAAAGGTTTGAATGATGTCCACACGGAGTAACGAAATATCACTATTCCTTGCATTTTGTATTGAACAATACAAGCAACGGCACAATTTAACAGGTGAGCAATCCATGCGCATCCTTGATCAATATGGCGTCTTGGAATATCTGGAAGCAGACTATGAACCGTTACACACCCAAAGCGCGCAGTGGATTATGGAAGATATTGACGAATTTATCAATAAAAGAAAGCAATGAGAGTCTATCACGGCAGTTTGGAACGTGTTCCGACACCTGAAATACGTCGGGCAACCCGTACGCTTGACTACGGGACGGGCTTCTATACCACCACTTCCGCTAAACAAGCAGAAGACTGGGTGCGCAAACGCATGGGAGATAGCGGAGTTCGAAAAGGCTACGTCAATGAGTACGAATTGGACTTGGAAGCCCTGAAACAGTTCCATTGTGCATTTTTCGATTCTCCGACAGACGAGTGGCTGGAGTTTGTCATGAATAACCGTTTGGACCGCAATTTTACACACAATTACGATGTGGTATATGGTCCGGTTGCTAACGATCGCGTTTATGCTTGTTTCACATTGTACGAAGGCGGAGTAATGAGCAAGGAGAACTTACTCGTGGAACTGCGCACTTACGAGTTAGTGGATCAATATCTATTCCATACAGAACAAGCTCTCACTGCGTTGACATTTATAAAAGCAAAGGAGATACTACCATGAGCGAGATAACACAACAAAATCTGTATTTACTTCTGCCTTTCAAAGTAAGTTGGGTGGCAGACATGTTAGCAGAGGATGAGCATATCAGTACGATAGAAGCCATCCGCCGTGTATATTCTTCCGCCATGTATAAGCAATTGGAACAGGAGAGTACCAAACGCTGGCACGAAGGCCCTGTGTCTTTGTATCAAACCATATAATGACCTCTCGTCACTCACTGGCGTTAACCAATATCGCTGGCACCGACAGCGCAAAAAAGCGGTGAAAAATATACTAAGATAAGACATAAGGCGCAAGCGTGCGTCTAAAAATAGCGTAATAAGCCGAAAAGCTTGATACTTTGAAACTTCGACACTTCTTAAGTATTACGAACCGAAAGGTTCTTTATTTACCCAAGTACGGTTTATGCACGCTCACGTTGATAGCGTGAGTTTTCCGTGTATAAATTTGGGTAAATAAGGTAGTCGAAGACCTCAAAGTATCAAATTGAAGCAAGCGAAAGCCCGCGCTTTTTCGTATGTCTATGGCTAAAAAAATACTCATCTTATAAAAATACACGCGTATGAGACAAATTCTCACAATGGCATTAGGACTGCTGATGGCGGTTACGATGCAGGCACAAACGTACTGGAATGGTACGAGTGACAAAACCTTCAGCGGTTCGGGAACCGAAGCCGACCCGTATCTCATCTCCACGCCGGAGCAGTTAGCGGGACTTGCCGAACGGACGAATGTCGATAAAGAAGACTTCGCCGGCAAGTATTTCAAACTGACAGCGGATATCTATTTGACCAATTTCAATGACCCGGACACGACCACTTGGAAAGAGTGGGAACCGATTGCACATTCGCTGATGCAGTGGAATGTAGGTACGGACTACGGCTATTTCCGCGGTACTTTTGACGGCGACGGACATACCATTTATAACCTGTATTACGGCAAGGGCATGAACTGGGCGGATGATTGGGATCCGCAGGACTTGGATTTAGACCTGAGCAGTTACGATTTCTCTGTGATGAACAAGGCGTTGTTTGTCAATCTGGATGGCGGTACCATTGAGAACCTGAATATCGCCAATGCGAAGATGTCGGGTGTTGGGCAGGCATTGCTGGTCCTTAACACCAGTGCAAGTTCCATTGTGCGTAACTGCCATGTGGAAGGTGAATTGCGCGGCACACAAAGCAGTTGCAACGGTTTTGCGGGAACCAACAAAGGTCTGATAGAAAACTGCTCGGCTACGGTGAATACGAACCTGCAGGGCGGCGGTGCTTTCGTCGGCACGAACGATTCGACGGGTGTTATCCGCAACTGTACGAGTGCCGGATCTATGCGCTGTACTATGGGCAACGGCGCAGGTTTCGCAGGTACGAACTACGGTCTTATTGAGCAATGTACCGCCAATGTGTCCATTCAGGCATTAGGCGGTCCGGACGCTGCTACCAACGCCGTAGGCGGACATACTTTCCGCTACCGTAGCGGAGCCGGTTTTGTATTCAATAATAGAGGTACGGTTCGTGCCTGTGCCGCCTTGGGTAATCTGGCTGCGGAAGGCACAAGCACCAATTATGTATGGGCAAGTGCTATCGCCGGTTTTGCCTACGACAACGACAACGGATTGATTGAATCCAGCTACTGTGCAGGCGACTTGCGCGATGTGAGCGACAGCACCAAAAGCGGTGACGTCGCCACCATGATTGGTTTCGTCTATTTGAATGGTGAGTCGGCAGGGCATAGTGGCGATGCCAATTACACGGGCACTTGTGTGAACTGCTATTCCGCCTGCCGGTATTTTCCTCAGAGCGACCAAAGCAAATGGCTGAATGCCATAAATGGTTTTCTGTGTTCCTATAATAATGGTTCGGGATTTGATTGTGAATATGCAGAACTCTCACAACAAATCAACTGCTATTTCAATGAAGATGGTTTGCCAACTCCGACAGGCAATCAGTTAGGCGGAGGATGGCAAGGAAACGGCGTATCGCTTGATTTTATCAAAAGTCAGGCATTTGCGGATACACTCAACATGGTGGCTCAACTCATGGGAACCAATCTCTGGCAGTACAATGCCGGCAGCCTGCCTACACCCACAGCTAATATTGCCGCAAAGAGTTCAGTGCCTTTCTTTGCCGGAGGCGATGGTAGCAAAACGAGTCCTTTCTTGATTGGCAGCAAGGCTCAACTCATCAACCTGTCATGGTTAGTAGAGCACGGCTATGATTTTCGGGGCAAATACCTCAAGCAAACAGCCGATATATCACTCAACCCTCCTTTTGCAGAGTGGGAATACGAGATGCCGACGCAATGGAAACCGATAGGTACACATGAGCGTAAGAACAGCCGTTTCAGCCGCACTTATGAAGCCACTTTTTGTGGTAATTACGATGGCGATTGGCACGAAGTGCAAAATATGTACATTAACAATCTGGAACTATATCAAGGCTTATTCGGTAGGATAGGCGACCATGTTACCATTCGCAATCTGGGTGTAACAGGGGCTTATATACGCGCAAGGTCTTTCGGTATTCTGGCGGGACAACTTGGCTATGGAGGCTGCCGGACAGGGGATGTAAATGTCATCCAATGCCGAGTATCGGGCGATGCGCAGACTCAAGGAAGCAATCAGGATCACTCAGGTGCTTTTGCCGCTGTCACTACTACACAGCAAATACGCTATCTCAATTGCTCGTCTTCCGCTACGCTCACCGGCGGAAACGGCTATTGGAGCATGGGAGCACTGGATGGGGGAACGCAAACGGGTTTTGCTACTGACACATTGTTAAATTTCCTTATGACGGGATCTATCAACAATACCTACAACCCCAATCACAGCATATATAAGCAGATGTATATGAAAACTCCTACCAATCATTGCCATTACAACGAGAATGCTTTCTTTGATCATGATATCCAAATTCTCTCGGAGAATCCTCCTAAGGATGGACAATCTACGGCGTGGCTGCAATCAAAAGAGTGCGTCAATATATATAATGCCTCCGTTACCGAGTGGAATGCAACACATGGGGATGACCTGCAGATTAATTACTGGGAGTGGCGCGAAAACGACTATCCGCAAGTGTCCGGAAATGCTGATTACAAACCGGCTGTCGTCATTACGTTCAATTCCAACGGAGGTGCTTCAGTGCGACCCAAATATCTCTTGGAGAACAGCAAGGCTATCGCGCCCGCCCGTCCGACGAAAGACGGTTTCCTTTTCGCCGGCTGGTACACCGATGCCGCTCTCACGCAGTTCTTCGATTGGGAGAATACTACTATTTCCGAGAGCCTGACGCTCTATGCTAAATGGGTTGTTGATACGCGTGAGGTATATGATTTCACGCCCTTTAACAACACCTTCACTTCTACCTATCATATTCGTACCGCTGCCCAACTGCGTGCCTTTGCTGCTTTACAGAATGGCTTGTATGACTACACAGGAACGGACTGCTCTTATTACGGCAACGTAGTGCCCACTCAAACCCGTGCGGTAACCGACTTCACTGGAAAAACCATTGTCCTCGACAACGATATTTTCCTCAACGACACAGCCGACTGGCAGTATTGGGGACATAATGGCTATGCTGTGCCGTGGAAACCTATCGGACAGTACACCTATTCCGTGCCAGGCGGTGACGGACAAAGTGCGGTAGAGTTCAAAGGCACATTTGACGGACAAGGACATGTCATCTATGGCATGTACATTGAGATGCAGGCAGTACCGAGTGCAGATAATTACTATGGTCTGTTCGGCGCATTGACAGAAGGAGCTATGGTAAAGAATGTAGGCATTGAAGCCTCTGTAATTGATGGCATAAAGCATAAGGATTTGATTATTGACGGTGTGCGTCGCAAGGATATTTCCCTTGCTCCCGAATGTGCGGCTACAGCAGATCTGCAAGTAGCAGGACTATTAGCCGGTACTGCCAAAAACGCCACCATTGAGCAATGCTATGCTGTGGGCAAAATTATCATCCTCAACAACTTCAATTCAAGCAGTTGCGCTGTGGGTGGTTTGGTTGGTATGTTTAGCAGTTGGGGAAGCACCTATAGAGGCACGATGACAAACTGCTATGCCCGTGCTGATATTGAGTGCCGGAAAGAGGATGATAGGCAGTCGTTTGGTTTGATAGGCGCTTTCGGTCGACAAGTAAACATTACGAACTGCTATGCTGCAAGCAATAGTTATGCCGGTTTGATGCCGTATAGTTCGGAGTACATGGGTACTACTTATTATGCCAACAACTCGCTAACCTCATCGTATTACGATAGCGAGTTGGTTGTTAGCACTGTAGGAGTCGGCGCGCCCAAATCGACGACAGAGATGCATGCTAAAATAACCTACACCGATTGGGACTTTACCAATATATGGGGGCGCAACGACACTATCAACGGTGGCTATCCGTACTTGCGGCAGTTCAAACCCGGTATTCCCGACGATGAGGATCCTGTAATAGTCACAGGCATCGAATTCGACGAGTACAATCTCTATGGTACGACACCGATTGTTATTGTCAAGGGCGAGACACTGCAACTGCATGCCCGTGCGCTGCCTTATGAAGCAGCGGAACAAGGTATCGAATGGCTTTGTACCGATTATAACGGCACTGCCATCAACTATGCCACTATCGATGAGAACGGTTTGTTCACCGCGCTATATGGAAGTGACTACGGAAGAGTAGCCTATGTGACCGCACGAACCGTACAAGGAGGTTATTCGCAACGGATTGCAATCAAGATATTGGTCAATTATACCTTCTCTGTCTCTGCAACGAAGACCTTACTTGGCGTAGGAGACACCACACAACTGACCGCACAGATTACACCTACACCTATCGGTTATACGCCTGTTTTAGCGTGGGAATCGAGCAATGAGGACGTGCTGACCATTTCTCAAGACGGCATTGCACAAGGTCTCGGTGGCGGTACAGCCACAGTTACTTGCAGAACGACATTGGCAGGGCAAGAAAAGATAGCAACACGAAACATAACAGTACAAACGGTGGAAGCACAGAGCATTACCATCAATGAGTACACCGGTTCCAATATCGAAATACGCGAAGGAGAAACCTTCCAACTCACGGCAAGCGTCCTGCCGGAGAACACCACCGACAAGACGGTCACTTGGGAATCAAGCAACACCAATTATGCGACAGTGGATCAAAATGGTTTAGTGACCGCAGTGAAGGGTAGCAGTTATGGTAATAGCGTGACTATTTATGCACGCTCAAGCAAACAATATGTTGAAGCATACGCGTACTTCAAAATCAAAGATATCCCCGTCGAGGATGTGATACTCAATACCCATGAGTTGGTGGTGTATATCGGCGAGAGTCTCCAATTAGAAGCAACGGTACTGCCGGAGAATGCATCGAGTAAATCCATATATTGGTCAACTACCAATTATTCGGCGGTAGAGGTGGTAGCCGGTACGGGAGTCATTACTGCTAAAGCGGCAGGTACAGCAGATATCGTCGCTCGTGCTGGCAACTCAAGCAATGGTTACCACTATGACACCTGTCACGTCACTGTCAAACCGCACGAGTTGGTTTTGAGCGAACACGAACTGACCCTGTATGTGGGCGAAACTTATCAGTTGGAAGCAACGACTATTCCAGAGAGCAATCTGAGTGTTACCTGGATTACCAAATCGTCCACTATCGCGAGTGTAAGCAATGGTTTGGTAACCGCCAAGAAGGCAGGCAACACGCAAATCATAGCCCGTGTAGGCGGCAACTCAAGCAGCTACCGCTATGATACCTGCATGGTAACGGTAGTAAAGGACGAACCGCAACCTGTCTATTACACCATCCGCTTCTTGAACTACGACGGCACGGAGTTGCAGAGTACGCAAGTAAAGAAAGGCGAGAGACCTGCATACAATGGCGCAACTCCGACTAAGCCCGAGGACGAGGACTACACCTACTCGTTCAGCGGTTGGAGTCCAACCATCGTTGCCGCTACCGCTGATGCGGACTATACGGCGCAGTTTACGGCGACCGCCAAACCGAAAGTAACCTATTACACCGTTACCTTTATGGATTGGGACGGCTCGGAACTGTTGGTAGAGACGGTTGAGGAAGGACACGATGCACAGGGTCCGGAGACAAACCCGACACGCGAAGGGTATATATTCACCGGCTGGTCGAAACCCATTACCAATATCACCGCCAATCTCATCGTCATAGCACAATATGAGTTGGAACCGCAACTTGTTTACTACACCATCCGCTTCCTGAACTGGGATAGCACGGAGTTGCAAAATACGCAAGTTCTTGAAGGCGATATGCCGACCTATAGCGGCGCAACGCCTGTACGCCCTGAGGACGAGAACTATACGTACGCCTTCTCCGGCTGGAGTCCGGCTATCGTCGCTGCCACGGCTAATGCCGATTACACGGCGCAGTTCACGGCAACGGAGAAAACTATCATACCTGATACTACTTACTACACCATCCGCTTCCTCAACTACGACGGCACGGAGTTGCAGTCCTCGCAAGTACTTGAGGGCGAAATGCCGATCTATAACGGCGCTACGCCCGTACGCCCCGAGGATGAGCAATACACCTACTCGTTCAGCGGCTGGAGTCCGACTATCGTAGCAGCCGTGGCTGACGCTGACTACACTGCGCAGTTTACCGCTACCGAGAAACCGCAGCCGAAAGATTACACGCCGACAGGACTGATTGCTACGCAAGAAGGGTATATCGTGTGGCTCGACTGGACGGCTGTAGAAGGAGTCAGCCTGTACGAATGGGAGTTCCTGAATTTTGGTAATTCTGTAGGAGGAAACATAACATCCGAACTATACGGCGGACTCAATTTCGAAGGCACTCCCGCAGGAGAATATCCGCTGGTATGCCGTGTCCGCTCCTTGGACGCTTCGCAAGCTCCTATTAGTGAATGGGCTTCTGTTGATTTCACGTTTGTAATAGAGGATGGGCAAGGCATCGAGGATGTCGATGCTGACACCCCGACCAAAGCCCGTAAGATCCTCCGTGACGGCCAGATCTTCATCCTCCGCGGCGAGAAGGTATATACTGTAGACGGACGCCAAGTCCGTTAATAGGGCTCCCACTGATTGTATCCCGTTTCTATTCCGCTTGGCGACACATCCCATTCGCCAAGCGGTTTTTCTTTGTCCATCTTTTTACAACTTGTATCTTTTTCTTTATAGCTTGTATCTTTTTTTTACAACTTGTATCTTTTTCATATAGCTTGTATCTTTTTCTCTGAAAATTCAAGCAAAAAAATACAAGCTTCAAGATCGATTAGACTTCGTTTCAACATCGGTTCAAATGGTCATAATTCAGCAGACCTTGCGCTGATGGTATATACCCTGGCCGGACAAGAGGTCAAATAACGTGACCAAGGGACTAAGTACCAAGTACAAATCTCACGGGCGGCTCAATGTAATGAGTCGCCCGATTGTTTTGTCCAGATAATCATAGATGTATTGTTAAAGCACCATATGAGTGCTGAAAATGTGTAAAAATCACAAAATATAGTGCCATAAATGTGTAAAATTACACAAAAATAGTACCGTAGAGGTCAAATCGGCCACACGTATCAGCGGAGGAAGTCTCGCATCTTATACAAGCCGATATAATCCTTCATTGCGTGTGCGTTTATCAATGAATAATCTGCAATATAATGGAGGCTTGATAAGTATTCCTCTTCCATTAGCAGACTGGATTATGCGATTAATAGCAATGGTATAATATTTTTTTTCCATAATAGATATTCATCCTCCGCGAAGACAAGCTTTATATCGATTAGACCTCGTTTCAACATCGGTTCAAATGGTCATAAATCAGCAGACCTTGCGCTGACGTTGCGCTGAGGTTAGGGAGGAAGAAAAATGATAGAAAATCGGCATAAATTTGCATATGTCGATTTTTTATTGTACCTTTGCAGACGCAAAAGAAAAACGAGTTATGGCAGGGAAAAGTTTTTATTTCGTTATACAATCATGGATGTTAGAGGACATGCAACTTCCGCTGGGCGATGCGGCTGTATATGCCTATATCCATGGTCTGACGCGGTCGGAAGAGTTAGGAAAGAAAGGATGGCATGGATCCATCCGCAGGTTGGCAAAAGTGTTGCACACCAGCCCTTCCACGATGAATGATATCGTTAATCGATTAGAACAGAAAGGTTTCTTACATTTCTATAACGGCTTTATTACCAGCACAATAAACCGAGATTTGGCTCCCGGAACTCCTGAAGAAAAGCCCATTGACCGAAATCCGGACGAAAAATCAGAAGAGAAGCCCGATGGAGTGCCGGTTTAGTCATGTGTAATGTACGGATTTCGGATAGCATGTACGGATTTTGCACACGATTGTACGGAATCCGTTTACTTTTGTGCGAAATTCGGACATATATAATAAACAATAAAACAATAATAACCATGCCTGTAATCATATAGGACTAGGCAGGACGGACTGGACGGACAGAACAAAAAATTAATTATATATTTTTAAGGCAAGGCAGGGCTGGCATTTAATTGTTCTTGGGTTTATCTCGGGAGATGGTCCCGTGATGGTCATGTAAAAACAACGATTCCCCCGTAGCTACGTTCGCGTCCTGCCGGACATACGCCAATGAGCGATTTTTTTGCTTCCCGCGTCATACTTCCGCTGCGTTGGGGACGCGCGGTCTCCGAGGGGCTTATACTCCACGCTGTGCCCTACGGCTCTTTAATTATCGCGGTATTTTATACCGCCATGAAAAAAAAATCGCAGAAAAATTTGCGTATGTGCAATTTTTGTTGTAACTTTGCACCCGATTTTGAAAGAATCACGCCTTCGGGCGGAAAGAGGATGGATTTGACTGCTTGCAACCTCGTGAAAAAATGCTAAAACTTGTGCCACAAGACCAAACAGTCGCTTGTGGTTTTATTTTTGCCAAATACCAAAATGGTACATGGTAAATGACCAAATAGTAAATGACTTTATGCATTATTTATTTACAAGCGAATCGGTGTCGGAAGGACACCCGGATAAAGTGAGTGACCAGATTTCGGACGCGATCTTGGATAACATGCTGGCGCAGGACGAGCACGCACACGTGGCGTGCGAGACGCTCTGTACCACCGGACAGGTGGTCATCGCCGGCGAAGTGAGTTGCAAAGGATGGGTGGATATTCAAAAGATCGTCCGTAAGACCATCGCAGAGATCGGCTACACCAAAGCGGAGTATAAGTTCGAAGCGGAGAGTTGCGGTATCCTGACTGCCCTGCACGCGCAGAGCCAGGACATCAACATGGGCGTGAGCCGCGAGGTAGCGGAGGAACAAGGTGCCGGTGACCAGGGAATGATGTTCGGTTACGCGACGGACGAAACGGATAACTTCATGCCCTTGACGCTGGACTTGGCGCACACCTTAGTTTATACGCTCGCGCGTATCCGCAAGGAAGGCAAGCAGATGCTTTACCTCCGCCCGGACAGTAAGAGTCAGGTGACCATCGAGTATGACGCGGTCCGTGACCGAGACGGAAAGCCATGCGGACAGCGCCCGGTACGTATCGACACTATCGTACTGAGTACGCAGCATGACGAAGGCGTCACGCCGGAGATGATCAAGCGAGACATCATCGAGATCCTCCTGCCGCGTGTTGCGACGCGTGACAGCCGTTATAGCCACCTACTCCATGCCTTTTTAGAGGACAAGCACGCGAAGCTGTTGGTGAACCCGACAGGAAACTTCGTCATCGGCGGTCCTCACGGCGACACGGGTCTGACAGGCCGTAAGATCATCGTGGACACCTACGGCGGTCGCGGTGCTCACGGAGGCGGTGCTTTCAGCGGCAAGGACCCTTCGAAGGTCGATCGCTCGGCGGCTTATGCGTCACGGTGGATCGCCAAACACTTGGTAGCTGCCGGTGTAGCGCACGAGGCCTTGGTACAAGTGAGTTACGCTATCGGCGTAGCCGAGCCGGTTTCGCTCTACGTCAACACTTACGGTACAGCGCAAGTGAAACTGTCCGATGCGGAGATTGCGCAGAAGGTATCGGAACTCTTTGACCTCCGTCCTGCGGCCATCATCCGTGACCTGAAACTGACGCAACCGATGTACGAAGAGACCGCCAAATACGGTCATGTAGGCCGCACGAACGAAGTCGTAACGAAGACTTTCTTCGACTCCGACGGCAATACGTTTGAACGCAAAGTAGAATTATTCACATGGGAGAAACTGGATCGATTAGACGAAGTAAAAGCCAAGTTTGGCTTGTAATCGCGATTGTCTTAGGTTCCCTGATTATTGATCAGGCGATCAAGCTCTATATCGCTACGCATTTTGCATTAGGCGAGAGCCATGAGGTGACCTCGTGGTTCTGGCTGTGCTTCGTGGAGAACAACGGCATGGCATTCGGCATCGAGTGGTTCTCGAAGTTAGCGCTGACGCTCTTCCGGCTCTTGGCGGTCGGCTTGCTCGGATGGTATATCCATACGCTGATCTACAAACAGAAAGCCAAGACAGGCTACATCGCCACCATCGCTTTTATCATCGCCGGAGCGTTGGGAAACATCATTGATTGCGTGTTCTACGGCAAACTCTTCGGCTACGCAGGCTGGTTCTACGGCAAAGTGGTAGATATGTTCTACTTCCCGCTCATCCGTAACAGCGCCGGCGAGGTACTGTTCTTCCGACCGGTGTTTAACTTCGCAGACAGTTGCATCACCTGCGCCGTAGCGGTCATACTACTTCTTTATATGAAGGAGTTGAATAAGGATGCAGGAGTCAAGAATCAAGACAAAAATGAAGCTCAATAAATACATATTCGTCCTTATTCTTTATTCCTTATTCTTTACTCTGTCGGGTTGCCGGCCGAAAGGGATCTTACACTCGGGTGAGATGCGCGAGGTCTTGGTTGATCTGCATAAGACCGACGCATTGCTCCAGATATCCGGCCTGCAGAACGCCTCCATCGAGGAGAAGAACCTCTACTACGCGCAGGTGCTGAAGAAACACGGCATCACCCAGGCACAATTCGACTCGTCCATCGTCTGGTACACGGCACACCCGCAACTCTTCGACAAGATCTACCCCAAAGTGATGGCAGAACTCAAAGATGAAGAAACCCGCTTCCTGGAGGAAAACGGGTTATTGTTAGCCGCAGAGACAGAACCGGCGAGCGAGACGATTGTCACGCCGGAGTTTCACAAATCGGACTTAGACAGCATCCTATGGGTCACGCGAAACGGCATGCCGACGCATTGGCAGCCTTTAGTGCATGATTTTGAAGATGAGTTCTTTCCACAAGTCGGGGTCCTTCGCTGAGGGGTTATTGACGCCCTTTAAGCGCGCGTCGGTCTCCCGCAAATAGCCGATGATAAGAAACACCTTTCCGGCAGGGTAACGCTTCGCTGCCGTCTCGTAATCCCGTACGAAATACGGGTTAATTCCTAATTCCTTCGCCACCACAGCCGGGGCTTTTACCGGCATATAATGGTACATCAACAGATTCGAGAAGAAGGTATATAACGGCGCCAACTCGCGAATCATGGGATGGTCCTTCGAACCGCCGAAATACTGCGCAATACGGTTCGCTTTCGCTACATCGCCGCGTATCAACGCTGCCTGCAGTTCCATAATATTATAATCCTTCGAGATACCGATATTCCGCTCCACGAGGGCAGCATCGATGGTGTTGACACCTTCCGGCCGGCCGTCGATAAGTTTCTGCAACGCACCTACAATCGCCGAGAGGTCTGTACCCAAATGGTCCGCCAAAAGCGGAGCAATACGAGGGTCGATCTTCAGTGTTCCGCCGTTGGATGCATTGTAATCGGCGATATAGGCGTTGATCCATTTCTCCACCTCGTAGTCACGAAGCTTGTCCGATTGCAGCCATACGACCTGCGGATGGTCGGTCAGTTTCTTCCATACCCCCTGGCGTTTGTCGGGTTTGCCGTTATAGCAGATGACGAGTACGGTCTGGGGCATGATAACCGAGAGATACGCCTCCAGCGCCTCCCATTTCTTGATTGCCTGCGCTTCGCGCACGATTATCACCTTGCGTCCTCCCATCATCGCAAAACCCCGTGCAGCTCCGATAACCGGAGAGATATCCGCTCCGGGCAGATCACGTCCGTAAAGGACCTGTTGGTCAAACTCCCGCGCCATCTCATCCAAGGCATTCTCCGCAATAAACGAATACACCCGGTCGCTATAATAGGGTTCTTCGCCGCAGAGGATATAAATCGGCGCATAAGTGCCCGCTTGCAGCGAGCGCATGATATCATTGAACTTCTGGATCATCGGTCGTTGATAGTTGGTCGTTAGGTATATAAATCATGTATTTGTATTTCTTCCGGTCTATCTCCCGATAACCTTCTTCGCGCAACATATTTTCCATGGCGCTTTTGGTATCTTTGTATGTGGGCTTGGTCTTGAACCCGGGAGAAAAAGAGCAGAAGACAATCGGTCGCTCTGCGCGTATGATCGCGCGGTACTTATCGGTATAGACGGAGTCAAAGATATTGGACCAAAACTCATTATACCGCGCCGCTTGACAGCCCGTAACCGTTCTCATGCGGTGATGGTCGCGACCTAAAGCCAAGATCGTTGTGCTATCGGTCTTGAGCGAATCGTAGTCGGTCTTGTATTGCGTCAATTGGCGTTCGTCCACCTCGCGAATACATATACCCTCATAAGGCGCGACGGTCGAAACGACATTCGCATGAGCGAGGTTGTAGTCCCCTATGGAGTTAACCCGAAAACGCATCATCGCCGCCGCCGTCAGACCGATGAGCGCCGGGAGGAGATATTGGCGCATCTTCGGTTCATAAGCCGCTGCAGCTACCGGCAGAAGGCATAGCGAGACAGGGAAGAGTTTGAGCCACGCCGTGTCGGTACCTAAAGTGGCAACGAGACAGAAAGCCGTACCGAAGAGCAGTTCTTTGCGTTTCGTCATTGCCGCTAACGTCAGACATCCCACAGAGATGAGGTACGTCAAGTCGAAATTATACCACTGATGAACCGCCGGCACATACGTGACGTAGTAGCAAAGCGCCGCGCCCATAGCGATACCGAGGATGAGAAAAATAAATGATGAATTGATTCGCAACTTCGTTGCTAAATGAGCCGCAGCAGAGCTGCTTAATGATGGGATTGCGATCACACCAAGCCACATAAGGGCATAACCAACCACCTTGCCGCCATTCTCCCATAGTTTAGAAATCATCTCTCCTATTCCATGGCTGCCCATCGCCGGATCAACAGGCGCCGGCGTAAGGAAGAGTGCCCCAAGGAGATAAATGAGCCCTGCCACCACAGCAGCAATAGGTATATTCCATAAGCTTTTCTTCTTCCATATGGGGATAAGCACCAATAAGGCCAATATATTCGGAAAACGTGCCGCAATAGCGAGACCGAGGAGGACAGGGGAAAGGGGTGAGGGGTGAGGGGTAAGGGGACGAAGGGATGTTACCCAAAGAGCGGACAAAAGTAGGACGCTGAGCGTGCCGGGGCTGAACTCCTGAAAAGCACCGTAGCCCATAAGTCCGAAAGCGATAGCCAACCAATGGAGGTTGTTTCTCCTTCCCTCACGGTTCTGCAGCGCGCAGTAAGGCAGCGCGATAGCCGCCGTCGTACAGAGCCATCCAAGGATGCGCAGCGGCAACAGGTGCGCTCCGAAAAGCCGCACAAACAAACCGCCCGTCAGCAGCGTACCGACCGTCATCCAACCACCCGTGAGCGTCTCATACCTATACAGCCAGAAACACGGGTCCAGCGGGTTGCCGTAACCAGCAAACACGTGCATCAGCGACCACGCAAGAGTGAAGACGAGAAGGCTTATTGAAAGTATGTATTGATAAGATCGCATATATGATTTACTTCCTCTATCGTCAGATCATAGAACAACGGCAAGCGCACCAGACAATCCGCATAGCGGTCGCATTGCGGCAACGCACGACCGTCGTGTTTGTCCTTGTAATACTCACTGGAGTGCAGACTCAGGTAATGGAAGACCGCCCCTACTCCGCTCTCTTTGAGGTACTTGATCAGCGCCGTACGCGCTTCCAGCGACGGCAGGACAATATAGAACATATGGGCGTTATTCGTCGCATACTCCGGGATGTCCGGCAGCGTGAAAGCTCCCTTTGCCGCTAACGGTGCAAGCCGCTTGTAGTACGTCTCCCAGAGGGTCTTACGCTTGGCTTGGATATCTTCGATATTCTCCAGCTGCGCCCAGAGGAACGCCGCATTCACTTCGCTCGGAAGGAAGGACGACCCCATATCGACCCAACCGTACTTATTCACTTCACCACGGAAAAACTCCGCGCGGTTCGTACCCTTCTCCCATATGATCTCCGCACGGCGTACAAAACGCTCGTCATTGACCACCAGCAGACCTCCTTCACCTCCGGCGGTCACATTCTTCGTCTCATGAAAACTAAACGCCGCAAGATGGCCGATGCCGCCGAGGGGAGATGTTTGATGTGTGATGTTTGATGTGTAGTAGGAGTCGATGGCTTGGGCGGCATCTTCGACGACGAGGAGGTGATGCTTCTCAGCGACCACCATGATAGCATCCATGTCGCACGCCACGCCGGCATAATGTACCGGAACGATGACTTTTGTACGTGGTGTGACAAGTGCCTCAAGCGTCTCAGCATCGAGGTTCGGATTGCGTTTCATGCTATCCGCAAAAACCACCTTTGCTCCCTCACGCAAGAATGCCAACGCCGTAGAGACGAAGGTATAAGAAGGAATAATTACTTCGTCGCCGGGTTTTAACTCGCACAGCATGGCGCACATCTCCAGCGCGTCCGTACCGGAAGTCGTCAAGAGCGTCTTACGAAAACCGTACCGCTCTTCAAACCACGCCTGGCAGCGCTTGGTAAACTTGCCGTTACCGGACAACTTACCGGCAAAGACCGCTTCGTACATGTAATGGGCTTCTTTGCCCGTGAGATGAGGTTGATTAAAATTTATCATAAGAAAAATACAATTACTCCAACAATAATAATTCCGATAGCTACCATCTTACGCCGCGTGATGGGCTCTTTGAATATCCACCACGCTCCCAGCGGAATCAGGAGATAGTTGATACACTCGATGATGCTGACCTCCTGCGCCAAGACGCCGATATGAATCGCCCAGAGATTGATCAGCAGGCTAAGCACCATAATGCTATAGCCGGAGATGACCCAAATATTGATGTACTCACGCCACCAGGACGCGTACCGCTGCTGCGCGCTGCGCTTGAGCATCATCTGGCTCGCAGCTCCCATAAGGGTACTTATAACGACTAAGAGATATCCCATAATTATGCCTTGGCGTATAGGGCGATGCCCACCACGATGATACCCGTTCCGATCATCTTCATCGGCGTGATCGGTTCGCCGAAACACAGGTACAAGAGCAGCATGATGAAGATCAGGCTCGCGCCCTTGAACATATAAGCGGTGCCGAGATCGATGCGTTTGAGGATCTGCTGCCATACGACGGCATAGATGCCGAGCGTAAGGATGAGCCCCGCAAAACCCATGCACCAGGAGAGCGTCAAGGGCTCCTGCAAGCCCGTATATTTGAGGATCACAGAGATACTGGCGTAAAACAAGTACACCAAGATGAGGGTGATATATTGCTTCGTCTTACTCATTGGGCAGGGTCTTAATGGGTTTAGCGGGATTGCCCGCGACGAGGGTGTAGTCATCGACATCATGCGTCACGATAGCACCGGCAGCCACCACAGCACCTTTGCCGATACGCGAGCAGGACGGCAGGATAGTCACGTTACTGCCGATATAGGCTTTGTCAGCAATCTCCAGCGAGGTCTGCTCCGTGGGGTTAACACCCGTACGACGCAGTTCTTGGATGTCATGGCGATGGGTGATGACATGCGTCCCTTGCAGAATCCACACCTCGTCGCCGATGGTCAGATGACCCGTGTAGTCCAGCAGCACGTCGTGGCTGATGAACACGTTCTTGCCGATGGAGATAGATCCCGTGAGTTGACGGTGCTCGCGGTCGATAAACACCCGATGACCTACGTGCAGACCTTCTCCTGCATGGAAGAGCCGGCGGTACTTACTATCCCGCCACTGCAGACCGATAGGCAGGTCGAACCACGGGCTCATCACCAGCCGTTGCCCCACCATACGGTGGAGCTGCTCTAAGTTATATCGCCTATTAGCGTTCATACTATCTCTCCGATCATGAATTTAGGCCGCTGCTTGGTCTCGAGGAAGATGCGGCCGATATACTCTCCCAAGATACCGAGGAACGCGAAGTTCAGGCCAAAGAGGAACAACATCAGTACCATCATCGAGGTCCAACCGGCAACGACGTTTCCAACTAACTTATAGATCACCAGCGCCAAGGCGGCGACCATACTCCCTATACAAAGAAAGGCACCCATGTACGTCACCATACGGATGGGGAACATCGAGAAAGAGAAGATGCGGGCAAAAGTGAGCGCCAGCATTTTCGAGAGGTTATAACCGCTCTTGCCTGCAAACCGTGCGTCCCGTTTGAGCGGTACGGCCACGTAGCGGCTGCCGATATAATAGAGCAGGCTGACCGTCGTGGCGGTCTTCTCGGGGAAGTTACGCAGCTCCTCCACGACGCTCTTCTTCATCACCCGGAAGATCCCCAGCCGCGGTACCGTATGGATCTCCGTGATCGTGTTGCTGACGCGTTGGAAGAGGCGCGAGACGGCGAGTTTCGCACGGCTGTCTTTGCGTTCCTCCCACTGCGCTATCGCCATCATCGCCTGCGGATCCGCAAGGAGCGCATCAATAAGCGTCGGGATATCTTCCGGACGGTCCTGGAGGTCGCTGTCCATGAGCACAATCAGGTCGTTGGACGTTAACGAGAGACCCGCAGCGATAGCACTTTGCTGGCCGAAATTACGGCTCAGCCGGACGGCACGCACGTGCTCGTTCGCTTTGCGAACCTGTAACATCTCTTCCCACGAGTGGTCACGGCTGCCGTCATCGACAAGGATGAGCTCGTAACGATCGGTGATCGCCTCCAATACCGGACGCAGCCGGCGGTGTAACTCAGCGATGACCTCTTGATCGTTGTAAATCGGCACGACGACCGATATAGATTGCGTATATTTCATTGTTTATTCGTTTTCTTGGATTTCTACAAAGGGGAAAGATGCTATCTGCTCGTCAAACACTCTCCGTAAGTTCTCCATCGTCTCTGCGCGCATGACCACGTGTCCGATGCGGTCATAGGCGGTGCGGAAAGCGTGTACCTCTTCGCCTACCTCCGGATAAACGCAACAATCCGTCACCTCCGGCATCGACGGTACATGACATGCTTTCACGATACCGCTTCTCGTCACGTACGGCGTGAAGACCAGAGCCGGATGCAGGGTCTCCCTTCTCATCGACGGCAGACTCAGCCCGCAAGCCCCGCGGAGGAGGTAATCGTAATAATTCATGCCGTAACACTCGCTCACCAACTCGGGCAGGCAGGTAGCACCGGCACGTGCACCGATCTCCAGGACGTACACCTGACCCTCATGCAGGATAAAATCCGCATTGATGGCGCAGTTATCTATCTCCAGCGCTTTGATACAACGGCACAACTGCTCAGCGGCATCGTTCTGCAGCCCCTCATACTCCGTCATCGCCGGTGCATAATGACCGACCGGCACGCCGCTCTCTCCATGATAAACGATATCGCCATGGAGCATGACAAACTGCAACTCTCCGTGCGAGACGTACGCTTGCGCCCCGAACTCCTCGCCGGCGATATACTCCTCGATGACAAAATACGGATGATGGGTCAAGCCCTGTACGTTGCCAAAAGCCTTCCGGAGCGCCTTCTCATCTTGACAAATCACCACGCCCTTGCTGCCGCTCCCATCGACAATCTTCAGCACCACCGGGTAGCCTATCTCTTTCGCAGCGATAGCAGCCCCATCTTCATCCCGTATCTCGCGATACGCTGCGGTGCGCACCTCGTGACGCGCAAAAGCCTCTTTCATCAACAGCTTGTCGCTCGCCACGACGGAGGATTGATAGCCCGGTCCCGGCAGCCCTAACGCGTCCACCACCTTACCGATGGTCGGCAGGATGAAATCCGAGCCGCAGCCCACGATACCGTCTATATGCTCCTCTCTCGCCACGCGGATGACCGTCTCGGCGTCCATGATATCTACGTTATACCACCGGCTCGCATAGTGATAGCCTGGGAAATTTCCGGGCCATCCCATGACGAGCACCCGGCAGCCGGCTTCTCGTCCGGCGCGGATCAACGGCAGCTGATATCTTCCGCCGCCGAGCACCATGACCGTCTTGCCCCGCAGGGTCTCGAAACGTCCGTGCTCACTTTGATATAGGAAATAGCCGCTTCGATCGGCGCTACACGTGAGTGGACGTAACTCGCTGTCGGTCTGCTCCGCCGCGACGATCTCCTTATATTCTTTCGCGTGGGCGATATACGGCAGTACCTCCGGCGTCTCGCCGCTCAGGAAATACACGCCGGCGTGCGCTATCTGTCGGGGCTGAGGATGAATCGTCTCTCCTAATGCCACCTCTATCACGCCTTGCAGGAAGTCATAACCGGTACTGAGCCGTACGAGGTCCGAACCGATAAAATCACCTCCCATCCTTCCACCGATTTCCATGACGACGATGCGGCCGTTCTTTGTAATCTTATATTCCGAATGGCTTGCGCCCGAGGTCAGCCCGAGCGCATCCAACGCCCGTTTGGTGATCTCATAGATCCGTGCTTGTGTCTCGCACGGCAGGTCAGACGGCTGATGGTGCGCTAGTTCTACAAAATGCGGAGCCTCCGTCGTCACTTTATCAGTAATCTGCAAGGCATAATGTACGCCCTGACAAGAGATCATCTCCACGCTTATCTCTCTTCCCTCGATAAACTCCTCCACGAGTGCTTCGTGCGCCATCGAGGTCTCCTGCGCCTTGTCTATCGCCGCCTGCAGGTCTTCCCATCGCTCCACTTTCGTCACCCCGAGACTCCCGCTGCGGTCGGTCGGTTTGACAATCAGCGGCAGCGTTAACCCGTTCACCGTTACCCCTTCCCCCTTCACCGTTACTTCATACCCCGGGCAATCGACTCCGGCAGCACTCAGAGCGTCCCGCATGGCATGTTTGTCATGCGCCTTCAGAGCCGCTTCGTAACTGTTTCCTGCGAGCCCCATCTGCTGCGCCACATATGCCACGGTTGGCGCCGCTACATCGCTGGCAATCGTGCAGATACCATCAATCTGCTCCTTGCGGCAGAGAGCTAAGATCTCATCTTTCTCGGTTATTGAGATGGGATAAAAAAGGTCACAGAGGTCCTTACAAACCGCTCCTTGTTCCCATGCAAAACAGATGGTATAGATCCCCATCTCTTTGGCCCGCAGCACCAACGGCCGCTGCAGATAACTCGCTCCTATGATAGCTAAACGCTTCATCTTATTCCTCTAATGCATTCACTTTGACCACGGCAAAACGCCCGTTCCTGTATTTCCATTTGACCTCCGAGCACACTCCGTAGTGTTTCTCTATCTGCGTACGGACTATAGACAGTTTAGAGTTTTCGTCTTCATAATGGCGATCCGTAAAGACGTACATCTCATCGCGCAACAACGCTCTGTAACTGTGTCCCATGGTCTTGTTGAGCGGCAGCCAGGTGGTCCAACCCAAGGTATATTTGCGGTACTTATACGGCCATATATGCCACGGATTCATGGCCTCTACAAGCAATGAGCCACCGATGGTCACCAGGTACGCCTCGTCAGGCACGCGGTCCAGGAGGGGTTGCTGTAACTTCTCCCAGAAGAGCCGGCAGTACTCTTTCTCCAGCCGCTCCTGGCTGATCTGATAACCGTACCAGCCGCTCAGAGACAGCAGCGCGAGTACGATACCCCACCGCCGTTTGAGACCGGTCGTCTTCGGCAGTAACATGAAATCCGTCATCAACAACGGTAGCAACATGCAAAGGAAAACGCGGTTCTTGAGGAACCCGTCCAGACTCACATGGATCATGAGCGCCACGATGAAAAGGGAGTATAAGATCAGGAAGATATATTTCGTTCGGTTGCCCGTCGTTAAGATCATCAGCACCAACAACACGGCGAGGATCGCTAGTTCCACGGCGTATCTCTCGAGCCGGTGGAGGTTCTGCGCCTGCATCTTAATCGGCATGTTATCCACCACGGCGCTGATCTGTCTTATCGTCGGCAGGTCGATCCGCTCGGGGTCAGGAAGAAAACTAAGCAGCAACCTATAATCCATCCACTCCACCCCTTCGGGAAGTTGTTCCGGTTGCAGTTTATAGGCATTTGGGTTGTCGTTCAGTTGTGCGCGAAGTTGATTGTATTCGCGATAATACTTCCATTCGGGATCACTCTCGTAAACATACCGGTTTACCATTCGGCAGCTTACTACCGTCATCAGCATAACCACTACCGCCATGTATTTGCGCCAATTCAGGCGGTACGTATAGACAATAATCGGAGCCATCAGCAGTCCCACTAATCCCGCTGCCATGAATCGTATCAGCGCAGCTATAACTACCATTATGACGCCGCTCCAACGGGCTTTCTTACTCTTCCTAAGCAACAACATGCAGCCTGCCAGACATACTAACCCTGCCGTCGTCGTGAACTGCAAAGCAACGATGATCCGTGCCCAAAGGACATACAGCACAATGCTCCACAGCCATCTCTCCCACGACGAGCGGTTTTCCGTCGTCAAGATGCAATACACTAACACACTCATCGAGACCACATGCAGCGCTGCAAAAGCGAGTGTGTACCACTCGACCGCTTTCGTAATCCCATACAGAAAGGCCAACACGGCACCGTAGATGACGTTGATGTACACCAGATGACAATCCGGCGAACCGGAATACGTACCATTGGCGATCATCGCCATCACTACATCGTCGTTCTCCTCAAACTGTAACGGTAAAACCGTTGCCATGACCGCAAAGAACGCGATATTCACTCCAAGTACTATGTATTTTAACCCCTTCAAATCTCAATTGCCGCTATGCGGAATGGGTCTTACGCGTCAGAATAGAACGCATGGTTAAGAAGAAATACTTGATATCTGTCCTAATCGGGTGCTCCAGGTACTCCGTCAGGTATTTGTCTTCGCTGGCGAACAGTTCCTCGAACGTGTCCGGATGGTCGATATAGAAAGGCGGAATAAGCCCCGGCTTGGACTTTGTACGTTTGTCTTGTAACCATTCCGGATACGTCTCAAACATCGTCTTACTCAACGGGCGTACACCCACTAACTTCACGTCTCGTTTGAGCCAGTTAATCAGCATCGGTAACTCGTCCAGCCAGTACTTGCGCATGAACTTACCCCAAGTTGTGATTCGCCAGTCGTCATTACTCTTATCAGCAATGTCCATACCGCCACGGGCATCGAACACGTATTTCTGGATGTACTCAGCATACGGATGCATGGTACGGAACTTATAGAAATACCGGATCTCTTTGTTTTTACAAACCCGCGGCAGTTTGATCAGCGGGCCGTACACCTTCAGTTGTTCCTGCGGGTACGGTTGGGAGTGACGATGCGCAAAGACATATTCTATATGCCCCATCGGCACGATCTCATCAACCTCAAAACCGCAGTAATAAAGTCGTCCCAGTACCTCCGTCTTACTCAACATGCGCTTTCTTCCTTTCGTCACGTCGTAGTACAGACGGCTTGTCAGCATGAGGCGCGGCAGCACGCGCTTACGGAAGAAATAGAGGCAATAGACGATCCAGTTCAGGCCCGGAGGGAACTTGGCTAAGAGCTTGGATTTCATGTACTCCTGCGGACGGTAGCAACAAACGTATATACCATCATCCGGCAACTTCTGGTTGACGATACAGAACCGCCGGTTGATGCCTTTGGCGTCGTTCAGCAGCGTCAAATCGACGAGCGTCTTATACTGGTAATCGGGTATCTGCAGGAAGGCGAAACGGTTTCGGTCACAGATCACCTTGGTCTGCCGGGAATCCAACCTTGCCCTTTTGCGCAGCATGTAGTAATCGGCTTCGGTCGTGACGGACAGTACCGATTGATGGATGGACTGGATCGACTCCTGCCGCCTTTTCTCATCGGGTCGCGTGACCTGCGCGTTCTTACGTTGCTCGATCTGCATCGCCGGTACGGTCATGTTCGTCGCATACTTCCAGTAATGCGCAGCGAACACCAGCACCGTCTCTATAGCCCCAACAATCAGTACCGACCAGGTCGCTACTTTCGGCGACAGCTGGTACGGCAGTTGCGGCAATACCCACCAGATCAGACCAATCAGGATAGCCGCGTCAGCAACTAATGACACCATCGCCTGCCATAGCCATGCCTCTTTATACGAGCGGTAGAGTTGCACCACGAAACCGATTAGAACCCACAGCACCGCCAACACGCCGTACATACTCCAATAAGCAGCGATCGAACTCTTCGCATCGATCCACCGCCACAACATGCATAGCAGTGCCATCACTACCCAGATCAGCAGATCTGCCGCTACCCTCTTATACCATCCTTCGCGTATCATTCTTCGCCTGTATATCTGTTTTTCTTACCGTAAACAACCCACTTGTCCAGCGCTACCAATACGGCCGGTACGACGGTCAGCGTCAGCACGACCGCAACGAACGCACCTACCGCCAGACAGCCGACAATATTACTGATCATCAGATCGTCGATAAACAACGCCATCGCACCCGGACCGATGACCATAATGATTCCTGAGGTCAAGATCGTCCGTATCGAACCTCTGTAGGCCGCACACACCGCATCCACCGGCAGAGATGTCTTTCGGAACTCGCGGTAGTAGTTCGCGAAGAGTATGCCGTAATCAATCGTCGCTCCCATGAGGATCGCCTGCACGATGAGGTATGCCAAATAGAGCATCTGTCCCGACACCACACCGGCTACCACCACGTTCACATATACCGCCGTCATCACCGCTACCACAAGGATCGTCGGCACAATGACTGAACGGAACGTGAGGGCGACGATGAGGAAGATCGACAAGATCGTCAGCAGTGACACCACGTTCATCTCATGGTCAAAGCCGTCCCGCATCTCCGTGTACATCACCGACTCGCCGACGTAATAATGCTCGTGTTCGAGCCGTGCGTCCGCTAAGGACGTGAGCAGCTCCACGAAATCATAGGTCTCTTTCGACTCGGGCGGCAGCGTGGAAAGCACGACGAGCAAGGAGTGTTTCTCCTTGCGCAGTTGTCCCAAACCGTCCTGTACTTGCGCCTTAATGCCTTTCGCTTGCGCGCTCATACTATCCGGTAAGAGTTCCGCTATCCGCGGGTCATACACCAGAGTATCACAAAGGAAATTCAGCAGCGGTCCGAAGCCCAGCTTCAACGTATCTGCCGAGCTGTGAACCGAGCCGTAATAATCGTATAACAAGGACATCTGGGCCGGTGTCACGGGATCTGAGTGCACATCCGACAGCTTCATCAACCTCGCTAACTTAGCCGCCATTTGGTCAGCGGTATAGGTCTTCTCACCGAACACCAGTTCGGTAAATAACTCTGCCTGCAGATCCGCTTTGCTCGGGCCTTTCTGCTTTGGTGCCGCAGGTTTCTCTTTCGTCTGCGTCACCACCACCGCAGCCCTCGTCGTGTCGGTACTGTGCAGCGAGCGTTGCATCTGGGCTAAGTTGCTCACCATCTGCGCGGCATCTTCTTCCGTCGGTTGTTTGGCTACCAGGACGGCTTTCTTCGGAGGATTAGCGATCGCCAATAACTCCTCGTCCGTGAAGTCCTCTATACCAAACGCCCGTAGCAGTATATTCAGCGCTTCCGGCGTCAACGAAGCATTCTTATCCGCCAGATCCATAAGGTACGCACGCTGGCCTAATAAGGTCCGTTGTTCGTCGGAGATCATGCCCGCGAGGCCCTTCCTTTGGAACAAGTCATCCACCAGCAGATGGACGTACTCCAACGGCGTCAGTTTCTTCGCTTTGCCCGGCGCGTAACCATACACAAGCTGCGTCTGGATCTGCGTCGAACCGATGAAGATAGACATCTCCTTCACGCTCATCGGCAGACGGATAGCTGCCGTGTCGGTCAGTTTGCGCATCTCTACGGAGATAGCCGACGTCTGCGTCGCGTTCAGGCGCTCGATGAACGGCACCACCGCAATCTTCTCCACCTCCACACTCGGCATCTCCACGCTGTCTTCGTCAATCGCCATCATCGCCGGACTGATCGTCAGCGGTGCGATCGTCTCACGTACCGGCACTACGGTATCCACCAACTCCTCTGAAGGCTGATGGCTGACTACTGACGTCTGATTGCTGACGGCTTCCTTCTTCGGCTCTGCCGGAGTGACATCCAACATCGATTGCAGCGCCTCTATCTGCTCCTTCATCTCATCGTCCAGATACGGAGCCAACAGCTCGTTCCGTGCTACATGGGAATGTAAGAACCGTGCGACATCCGGGAACGCTAACCGCTGCTCTTCGTCGCCTTTCGCCTCCAGGTAATACAGCAGCCGCATCGTCTCCGGCGTCAAGGCATCCAAGGCCTCTGCCGGCACCGTCGTGCCTTGAGGCATCATATCTTTGAAATCCGTCAGTAAGGACTTCACATGGCTCGCCATCTCCGCCGGTGTCAGAGGCCGGCTCATCAGCGTCGGATAAGAGATCACACTCTGGATACCCGGTTGCGCAATCAGGCTATCCACCAACTCATATACTTGTCCCTCGTCCTGCGTGTTATACACCAGCACAAACGGGTTCGGCGAAGGGAAGATCTTCTCGATCTCGGATTCTTTCTCTGCGGAGAAGAAGATGGTCGTTTGTTGCGACAAGTACCATGACCCGCCGAACAAGATCACTGCACCTACTGCCATCGGTAGTTTATGCCGCGATACGAACCGTGCCAGACCGTCCGTCGGAGGCACATAGGCTTTCTTCGCGGTCTTGTTGATGGTCTTACGGAAAAGCATCATCAGCGACGGCATCGCCGTGAAGGTGCAGATGAGCGAACAAACAACGCCTTTAGCCAGCACCACGCCCATGTCCGCACCGATCTTCAGTCGCATGAAACACAGCATCAACAAACCGACTACGGTCGTCAGCGCCGAAGAAAGGATCGACGGTGCCGCTTTCTTGATAGCCCGGTTTGCCGCCAGCACTGCGGTCTTTCGGTCGGTGTGTTCGTCCTGTTCCTGCCTGTAGCGGTTCAGCAGCACGATACAGTAGTCCAACGAAAGCACTGCCTGCAGGATCGAACCGATGAAGTTCGTCGTGATAGAGACAGACGGCAGCAGGGCATTCGTGCCCATATTCAGCAAGATTGCAAGACCCGTGGTCATAAGGATCACCACCGGCTCAAACCAACTCTGCGCCATCACAAAAAGCACCACCATGATCAGCACGGCGGCAAAGATCATCACAGAGATCGGCGGCGTCGCACCGTCCTGGCTCGTCTCCACCACGCAGTTCCCGCCGAAACGGTTACTGATCTGCTTGCCGAGGGCTTTCTGATCCACGGACTTCGGTACGTCAAGGTCAAAGAGCGTATAAGTGCTGTCCGCCGAATAGCGGTACGACACCCCGCGCACATCTTCGTAACCCTCTAACAAAGTGCGGATACCCGGCACCTCGTTCGGCCGCATCCCTTCGAACATCACATGAACATCCGCTCCGGACATCTGCGCCGACGATCCGAACTCGTTCATGACGATCTCCAGACCGCTTTTCATTTGGCTGTCGTCCGGCAGGTATTTCGTCATGTCGGCATTGACGTTCACATGCAGCATTATAATGCCGCACACGACGCCTAATGCCACCGTGATCGCAAATAATATGTAGTGGAAAAGCCTCCTCATCTAAATCCTAAACCCTAAATCCTAAACCCTAAATCCTAAAACTGTCCCATCTGCAGGAACGCTACCTCTTTCGGGGTCAGGAAACGCCATTTACCGCGACCTACGTTCTTCTTCGTCAAGCCGGCGAAAGACACGCGGTCCAGGTTCACCACTTTGTATCCTACTTTCTCGAAAATACGGCGAACGACGCGGTTCTGACCCGAGTGGATCTCCAGACCGATATGCTTGCGGTCCTGTTTGGGGAACTCCAAGGCATCAGGGATGATGCGCTCGTCATCCAGCGTCACACCGGCACGGACAATCGCCTCATCTACCTCATCCAACTCGCGGTCCAGAGTGACCGCATAGATCTTCTTCTTGTTGTATTTCGGGTGCGTCAGCTTGGCTGCCAGATCGCCGTCATTGGTCAGCAGCAGCACGCCGGTCGTGTTTCTGTCCAGACGACCTACCGGATAGATACGCTCCGGACAAGCGTTACGTACGATGTCAATCACCGTGTGACGCTCTTGCGGATCATCAGTCGTCGTCACCGTGTTCTTCGGTTTGTTGAGCAGGATATATACCTTACGCTCACGACGAACAGGCTGATCGTGGAAACGGATATCATCCGTCGGCAGCACTTTGGCGCCTAACGAATCCACCGTCACGCCGTTGACGGTGATCACACCGGCCTGAATGAAATCATCGGCCTCGCGACGCGAACAGATACCTGCATTCGCCAGGTACTTGTTCAGACGTACCGGCTTGGTCGGATCTTCGTGTTGCTCACGATACGCTTGTTGTTTACGGTTGGAATACACACCGTTGTTACGGTTCGGCTTCTTGAATCCGAAGCCCTGCGGACGACGCTCGCCGCCTTCGTGACTGAACGAACGGCTCTCACCATCGCGGCGAAAACGCGGACGGCTCTCGCCATCATGGCTGAAATGCGGACGGCTCTCGCCATCATGGTTAAACGGTCGGCTCTCACCCTCACGGTGAAAACGGGGACGCGGAGAATGCATCGGTGCTCCTTCTCCTGCTTCACGGCGGAAACGCGGTCTTGGTTTGCGCTCGCCGTCATTGTTGTTGAACTTGTCAAACATGTTTGTTAGTTTTTTTAGATTGTTGTACCTTTGCGCTCTGTTGATCGAACGCGTCGTAACCCCTCTCGGGCTACATACGTGCGTCACGCACGCGTTAATAATAAATAAGGTGAAAAGGCAAAAGGTACATTTCCCTTTCGCCTTTAACCATTAGCCTTTCGCCTTTATCAAGCCTCTGCCTGCTCGATTGCCAGTTTACCACGGTAGTATCCGCAGCTCGGGCAAACGGTGTGGTAGATGTGCAGTGCTCCGCAGTTCGGGCATGTTGCCAGTGTCGGAGCTTTTACTACGTCATGCGTACGACGTTTCGCTTGTCTGGTGTGGCTTTGTCTTCTTTTAGGATGTGCCATAATATTTTACTGTTTTAAATGTTTTACTAATAAATTTACTTTCCCTTCCCCTCCATGGGGAGGTCGGAAGGGGCTTTATTCTTCGGGTTCCGGCTCGTCACATAGGTGATCTTGGAGGAGAAGTTCCATTTGCTTGTTGCACTCACCCGCCTGGTGACAGTGAACGACCGGAATATTGATACTTACTATTTCATACGCGAGCCAGGACAAATCCAATACATCATTTAGCGAAGCGTCACCATTAAGCGAAGCGTCACCACTATCAAATTCGTCACTCGCGTCTATTTCAAGGGCCATCGGGTCGAGGCATCGGTCACACGTTACAAACACAGTTCCATGAACTGCTATCGTGAGCCAATAATCCTCCTCCCGGAGATTAAGTGCTATCTTGGCTTCCACTTTCCCGCCTAAAACTTCCGTCTTTTCTAACTCCTTAAAAAAGCCGTCATCCAGCGTTACTTCGAACTCGTGAGTGCCTATTTTCAGGCGCTTCAGATCGATCGTATAGTGGCTTTCCATGCTCATAAGCGCAAAATCGGCTGCAAAATTACAAAAAATTCTTCACATGACCAAATATTTTTGCGTTTTTCTTGCATTTTTCATAAAAAAGGAGATACTTTTTTGAATATTGACAACTTCATACTACAAAAACAAAGTATTTTATCAAAAAGTGCCATACACACTTGTGTATGTCAGATTTTTTTTGTACCTTTGCGCCCGCTTTGGTGGGGCGCCACTTAATTGAGCCAGACTCATGTAAGACTTATATAAGACTTATAACGTATCCTGCACCACCATATAATATACTTTGTATATTATCCTGTGATTTTAAAAACAAAACAAAAATAATTAACAACTTTATGCAAACAATCAAACTGAAACGTGGTTTGGACATTCCTTTTGAAGGAACTGCGGCAGAGACGCTGGGTAGCGTTCGTCGGCCGGAGGTCTTTCATATAGTGCCCGACCAGTTCGCCGGCATCACTCCCAAACTGGATGTCAAGGTCGGCGACCGTGTGAAGGCGGGTAGCCCGCTCTTCCACGACAAAGCGTTTGAGAGCTTGTTCTTTACCTCGCCTGTCTCGGGTGAAGTCAAAGAGATCGTGCGCGGTGAGCGACGTAAGATCATGTCCATCGACATCCTTGCGGACAGCCTCATCGAGTATGAGAAGTTTGACACCGCGGGCGATGTGAAGGAGCTGCTGCTGAAAAGCGGCCTCTGGGCATTGATGAAGCAACGTCCGTACGACTGCATCGCTCTGCCGAACAAGACCCCTCGCGCTATTTTTATTTCGAGTTTTGACAGTGCGCCTTGTGCCCCGAACTACGAGTGGGTGCTCAAGGGTCAGTTGCCGACCTTACAGGCGGCTGTCTCCGCGCTGGGCAAGATCGCACCGGTATTCATCGGTATCAAAGGTGGTGCCAAAGCTACCGAGTTCCGCGAGTTGAAGGACTGCACCCTCTATGAGGTGTATGGTCCCCACCCTGCCGGAAACGTAGGCGTGCAGCTCAACAACCTCGCGCCGCTGGCTAAGGGTGAGACGGTCTTCACGGTGAACATCCAAGACTTGGCAATCATCGGTCGTCTCTTCCAGAAAGGCATCGTGGACATGCAGAAGAAAGTGGCGCTGACGGGTCCGCTCGCGTACGGCAAGCAGTACTACAACGTCCTGCCGGGTATGCCGGTTTCCGCAATCCTGCTCTCGAACGTACACACCGAGTGTCCGTGCCGCTACATCGCCGGAAACGTGCTGAGCGGTCGTCAAATCACGATGGATGACATGATCTCCGTCTATGACAACCAGTTCACCATCCTGGACGAGGGTTCGGAGAACCACGAGTTCATGGGCTGGATGCTGCCGCGCTTCTCGGCTTTCAATGCCGGAAAGACCGACCCTGCAGGTCTGTTGGACAACAGGTTCACACGCTGGCTCTTCGGTCCGAAACGCTACCAGTGGGACGCTCGTCTCAAAGGTGGCCGCCGTGCGATCATCGTCAGCGGCGAGTACGACAAAGTGTTCCCGATGGACATCTACCCCGAGTACCTCATCAAAGCGATGATTGCGTCGAACATCGATAAGATGGAAGCGCTGGGTGCATACGAGGTGGCTCCTGAAGATTTCGCGCTCTGCGAGTATGTATGTACATCCAAGATGCCGCTGCAGGCTATCGTGCGCGAAGCGTTGGATTATTTAAGAAAGGAGATTGAATAATGGAATGGCTTTATAAAAACTGGAAGAAGTTCGGCAAGAACTTCGAAGAAGGCGGCAAACTGAGCTGGCTCAGTTCGTTCTATGACGCTTTCGACACGTTCCTCTTCACCCCTCAGACGACCGCTAAACGCAACGGCACGCATATCCATGACGGTTCGGACAGCAAACGTACGATGATTCTCGTAGTCATTGCGCTTGTTCCGGCACTGCTCTTCGGTATGTTCAACGTCGGCTATCAGCACTTGCTGGCTACCGGTCAGTTGGCAGCAGGCATGACCGCTGCTCTCTGGTGGAAAGCGTTCGGCTTCGGTCTGCTGGCTGTACTGCCGTTTATCATCGTCAGCTATGCAGTCGGTCTGGGCATCGAGTTCGTCGTAGCGCAGATCAAGCATGAGGAGGTAGCAGAAGGATTCCTCGTAACGGGATTCATCATCCCGCTCATCGTGCCTATTAACACCCCGCTGTGGCAGGTGGCTATCGCAGTGGCTTTTGCGGTGATCTTCGCGAAAGAGGTGTTCGGTGGCACAGGTTATAACATCTTCAACGTAGCGCTGATCGCGCGTGCGTTCCTGTTCTTCGCTTACCCGAGCCACATGACCGGTGACGAACCGTTCATCCGCACGGGTGCTACATGGGGCTGGGACGGCGGTCACGCACTCGTGGACGGTTTCTCGGGTGCAACGCCTCTGACGCAGATGGCTACCGGCACACCGGTGTCGCAGTCTTTCTGGGACATGGTGAACGGACTCGTTCCGGGTTCGGTCGGTGAGACCTGCATCTGGGCAATCGCGCTCGGCGCATGTCTCTTGATCGGCACAGGCGTAGCTTCGTGGAAGACCATGCTCGCTACCTTCATCGGCGGCGGTCTGACCGCTTGGCTCTTCAACCAATTCGGTTCGGAGGCTAACCTCGCAGCGCAGTATCCGTGGTACATGCACCTCGTTTCCGGCGGTTTCGCTTTCGGTGCAGTCTTCATGGCTACCGATCCTGTGACCAGCGCTCGTACCGAGTGCGGTAAGTGGATCTACGGTTTCCTCATCGGTCTTGTAGCAGTGCTCGTGCGCGTTCTCAACCCGGGTTACCCCGAGGGAATGATGCTCGCTATCCTGCTCATGAACGCCTTTGCGCCGCTCATCGACTGGTGTGTGGTACAAGTAAACATTAATAAACGCGCTAAACGCGTTGCTAAATAAGGAGACACAACGATATGTCGTAGAATGGTTGTAATTATGAAGAAACAATTTGTCCTATATATTATAAGTGTATTTATGTTGTGTTCTTGCTTTAATGAAAGTAAGAAACAATGTACTCCTCTCTCTTACACGGTAATTAGTGTCATGCCTGAAGATATTATAGATATTGCGGATTCCAGCAATACAGAATACACCGCCATATGCACATACCAGTATATATGTGACTTGTGCCGGGAGGAATTTCCTATTATCTATAATTTCTGTGATACGTTGCCTATTAGTTTCTTCGTTCTTTTTACCGTTAGAGAAAGCGATTCTCTATATATATGTGAATCTATTCAAGAGATAAGAAAACTTAACGCAAACTTTAATAATTTTCTAATCCTTAGTGATTCATTATATGACATAGAAAATCGCAAACCTCATAAAACGCTATTTAAAGAATATGGAGGACCACGAGAGGGACAAAAACACATCAAATATGTAGACAACTATATCCCTGACACATTTGACAAAGGCTGCTATACTCCTAGAATTTTCCTTTATAAGAAAAATCAGGGCATTGTGTTTGCCACAAAGTATAACGAAGAAGAGGAAACTTGCTTTTCTTCTCAGGATATAGCACAAATTGTAGATATCATTCATAACAACTAGTTAATTATACATTATATATTTTATATACAATGAGTAAGTTGAATACAAACAGTAATGTCTATACCTTCATCTATTCAGCGGTGATGGTAGTTATCGTAGCTGTGCTCTTGGCGGTGGTAAGCCAGGCACTCGCTCCGAAACAGCAGGCGAATATCCTGCTAGACAAACAGAAGCAGATCCTCGGTGCGCTGAAGGTGGACTACTCCGCCGGCAACCCCGCCGACATCTATATGGTGCTTGTCAACGACACGCTGACCTACGGCGGTGCTTCCGAGCACTCCGAGCCAATTGAAGTCTATGTAGCCAACCTCAACGGTGCTACCAAGTACATCCTGCCGCTTTCCGGTAAGGGTCTTTGGGGCGGCATCGGCGGTTACCTCGCACTCGATGAGGACAAGAACACCATTTATGGTGTGAACTTCAACCACGAGTCCGAGACCCCGGGTCTGGGTGCCAAGATCGTGGAGCCGGAGTTCCGCAGCCAGTTTGAAGGCAAGCACATCCGCAATGCGGCTAACGAAGTTGTCTCTGTAGCGGTTCTCAAAGCCGGCAAACACGCCGAAGGACAAGAGCAGGTGGACGCCATCTCCGGTGCTACCATCACCTCGTCCGGCGTCAGCACGATGCTCGAAGTGAACCTCGCAGAGTACGAGGAGTTTTTGAAAGTAGAATCTAATGAAGGAAAGGAGGAAGACCATGTTGAGTCAGAAAACTAAGGACACATTGCTTGGTCCTCTTAACGCTAATAACCCTGTCGTAGTGCAGATCCTCGGTATCTGTTCGGCACTCGCCGTAACGGTACAGCTCAAGCCTGCGCTCGTCATGGGTATCGCCGTGACCATCATCGTGGCGATGTCGAACGTGATCGTGTCGCTCATCCGCAACACTATCCCGATGCGTGTACGTATCATCGTGCAGCTCGTGGTGGTAGCGGCGCTTGTGACACTCGTCAGCGAGGTGCTCAAAGCGTTTGCCTACGACGTAGCAATGCAGCTGAGCGTTTACCTCGGTCTGATCATCACCAACTGTATTCTCATGGGTCGCCTCGAGGCGTTTGCCATGACCAACAACGCTTGGGATTCCCTGTTGGACGGTCTGGGCAACGGTCTGGGTTATGCCATCATCCTCGTCATCGTAGCCTTCGTGCGCGAGCTCCTCGGCTCGGGTCAACTGCTTGGTTTCCAAGTGATCCCGCAGTGGTGCTATGACCACGGCTACGAGAACTGCGGTATGATGCTCATGCCCGCTATGGCGCTCATTCTGGTAGGATGTGTAATCTGGGTTCATAGATCCCTTAATGATAAGGAGGCTAAGTAATGGAACACGCTTTAAGTTTATTTGTCCGCTCGATTTTTGCGGATAACATGATCTTCGCGTACTTCTTGGGAATGTGCTCATACCTCGCCGTTTCGAAGAACGTGAAGACCTCAGCCGG
>DEKW01000012.1:295162-342044 GCA_002354055.1 Bacteroidales bacterium UBA2712 | reverse complement strand
TATACTTGGCATAGCAGACAGTTCCGGTATCGAGGGCGAAAAACCAAGCCCTCAAATGACAAGCAATAAGAAAAGAAAAAACATGGGGAGGGAGAAGGCTGCCATCACGGGCGGGTGGTAGCAATGCCCGTATTGATGTGTAGTAGTTGTGCCGGTAGCAGGCAGGAGGGAAAATTGCGAGTCAGAACTGAACACTTGGAGGTCTGCCGCCATTTTCGCGCCGGTATTAGCATAAATGTTCATCATCTATGCCAATACGCCTTCTACAGGAACAGCGTTCACATATCGGGCATGTGAGAAAGGAGCGGAGAAGGAACAGCCGGGCGGCGGCGAAGCATGTTGAGGATAGCAGAACTGAACACTTGGAGGTCTGCCCGAAAACACGCTGACCCAGAGCCCAGCCGTGGAGGTGTAGCGACTGTGCGCGGGAGAGTGATAGCAGACTGTGCGTCGGGAAGCCGGACGCTCGCAGGGTGTAAATGTCAGCCGGTACAGCAAAGGGCTGTAGTCACCCACCGGAGGTAATTGCAGCCACCGGCAGGTAGAGTGAAGTGCGCAGCTGCTTGGTCAGGGCGAACAAACGTGACAGAAAATCGGTAGACCGTAGGTAATTGACAAAAAAAGAGACGGCTCACGATGTTCGTGAACCGCCTCTTGGCTGATTTCTGACAACTGAATGCTGACAGCTATGATTTATTTCTCAGACACTCTCTTGCCGGTGGCATCGTATTTCTCTCCGTTGCGGAGGATGTAGAGGATGCCGTCCTCAAAGACTTTCTGAACCTTTATACCTTGTACATTGCCTTGTACATCCTCAATGCCTTCTGCCACATTGAGTTGGATGATGTATGGCTCATCAAGCGACCCGAGGGTGGCATCATCGGTGTAGGTTAGAGTCTGCTGAACGGTAATGGTCTCACCTGTAGTCGGGTCATATACCTTGATGGTGAGCGGAGCGGCTTCGTCACCTGCTACAGTCAGGAACCAATATCCATCGGTAGTATTGACGCTGCTAAACTCTTCCGTAGCCGCACCGCGACATTCGTCTCCGGCAAAGATACCTACCTCCACGCCATGCACTGCCTCGTCGCCGTTCATCACACGTGCTACGATAGACATATTGCCGCTGTACGGGTCGGTGACAGGAATAAAGACTGCTTCGCCGTATGGGCCATTTGTTCTCATGGGTGCACGTAAGTATTGCAATGCCGATACCTCGGGGTAACGGAAGGTGAAGCCTTCAGTCGCGTGGGATTGGTACATATATCCTTCGCCCGGCGTCATGCGAGTGAGCGTGCCTACCCATTGCGCACCGTCATAGACGGCAAAGGCGGTCTTGCTCTTGACGAGGTCTCCGGATGCAGGGGCTATATCCGCCAATGCGTCGGAGACAGACATCGTCTGCAGCGGCAGATAGCCTATCCACGTCCATCCCTTGTTGATGATGACCGGTGTTTGGGCGCAGTTGACTGCCGTTCCTTCGACAGCGAACGTAGTTGCACGGTTCGCCTTAACGCGGTAGGATGAGGTGACACCCATCACCTTGAGCGTACCGCCATAGGTAGTGTCATTGCTGATACTGAAGACGCTGTACTTGTCTTTGACGTCCGAAATATCGCCGAGGACAGGCCGGAACACATTCTCCGTGCGGGCGGAGACGGGATTGACATTGAGACTGATCCAGTTCCATGAGGGTTGGAGCGCGAGCGTCTGTTGCAGATGGTTCGTTACCTCCAATACGACAGGGTCAGCAAGCGTACCCTTGACCATGTTCGGCGAGAACCGGAAGGGTGCAGGACGCACATTGACAGACGAATAGGTGATACCCGACTCGGCATTCCAAAGGCGGAACTGAATAGGCGTTTGGGCAGGGGTTTTTTCATTGCCATAAACAGTCATCATCACATACCATGCATCGTAGTTGCCGATGTACTGCGGACGGGCGATACCGATGCACTCGCCGTTGACAAAGGCGGCGATGATATCATGCTCGCTCTGCGCCACACCTGCCGGCAGCGAGAGTTTGGCGATGATATTACCGGTTGCTTCGTATGTATTGACGTTGACATTCCAGTCCGGTTCGGGTGCAAGAACGGCAGCTTCTATGAGGCATGGCTCGACTATACCGTCATTGCCGGTAAGCAAGAGTATGTCTGCATAGTAGCCGGCAGCGAGCGATGCAGGCAGCGTAGCTGTAAGCGTCAGTTCGGACTGCGGTCTGATTACGCCGGAGGTGGCATTGAGTTGCAGCCATGCCGGGATATTCGTAATCTGCCAGTTCTGTATCTCACTACCGGTATTCACCATGGTCAGTTCAAACGATTGCTCGTCCAATTCGTTCTTGGTGACAGCTGCATAATTGTCTTCCCAAAGCAGGGAGTTGCGCTGCACATAGAGATTCCAGCAGACAGGCGCAGCGTAATTACCGTGCTCATCGACCACATTCTTGATCTCCACCTTCAGGTTGCATCCTTCAACACGTGCCGGCGCCATCTGTTGGTCATTGAGTTGGATGGTAATCTGCCGGTCGGAAGCAGTGAAGCTAAACGGCACCGGCTCTACAGGGCGGGCCTCCACCAAGGCGGGATGATTCGTGTTTGAGAATTGAGAATTAACCCATTGTGCGGAGTGCTTATTCAGCGCATTCTTGCAGCGGTCCTCCAGCGTAGGAACAGTCATATGCTGGTTGCCGCTATCGATAGAGTCTTTCTCAAACGGATAGTACGCCACGAGGCCTGTCTCGTCGCCATGGAGGCGGAAATGCGCGCTTAAGAGCAGTAGTTCGTTAGTGACAGAAGCCCGCACGATGCGTAGTTCATCGAACGCTCCGGAGAGCCCCTCACCGATAGTGACGAAATCGCCAAGACGAGGAGTTGTATAACCATCCACGTACTGATATACGACGCGTTCGTCCAAGATGACGGAGGTAAAGCCGCTGCGACGCACATTGAGCGCAATAAAATGCCATGTGCCGAGCGCAAACGGAATGGTTTTGCGTGTCACCCCGCTAATGGCAACGGAAAGTTGTGCATCTTTGACGGCGAAGACAAGAGTGGTGTCTCCGTTTCTCAAGATTGTGCCGTCCGAAGTAGCGTTCACCCAGAAATCAAGCTCATAGTCATCTTCGGCAGCAATACCCACTTCGCTGACAGGAACACGCAGTGCGTTACTGCCGTCCAGCACAGCAGAGTAGTTCTCGCCGGCTATCCACCATGCGTTGTCGCCTGTCGCTATGTGGCGTGCATGCACATGTTCCTTAGCCATTGGTCCGTATCCCTCATCCATCGGCCAATAAGCCATTAAGCCCGGCGTGGAAGGCACTTTGGATCGGCTGCGCTCGCTGAGCGAGGTGACCATGCTGCGTGCAACAGACCAAATCGTCAGATCATGCAGCGTGGCTATTGCAGAACCACCTCCCAGTTGGAGAGCGGCTTTGGTGTTGATATTAGGCACGGTAATATCAGTCATCAGCGAATCCGTCACCTCGTCGTAAGCGATTGATGCGTTTAATTGATTACCGGTCGTGGCGTGTGAATAACTGAGCGCGAGGAATACCCACTTGTTCTTCGGCAGCGAGCCGGTAGTGGTAATAGTGGTTGTATCCATCTGTACGGTGAGTTTGCCGTCCTCAGTAAGCGAGAGGCGGAACTTGTCGCCGCCGATGTTCATCAGTTCACCGGCTTCGGAATAGTTGAGCCATGTCTCGATGGTGAAGTCGGATGCGCCGAGCCGCAGGGTAGCCTGCGTAGCGGCTTTCTGTCCGCCGAGCTGCAGACCTACGGAGTGACGCAGGTCATGTCCGTTCAGTTCGCCGGTAACAGATATATTCGTTTCCAGCACGCGTGCGGGCTGAATATCCTTGGTGAAAGTAACGGAGATATCATCGCCGTTACGCAAAACCCCATCAGCAGGTGTTGGCATACTGATCGGCTCAGGACGAGCCACATCCTTGATGACGGTGAAGGTCTCGGACTCCTTGCAAACCTCCTCTTCGGCAGCAGGCTTGCAGACGGTGACCGCGCGTACTTGGTAGGTGCCGTCGGAGTAGTCCTTGTCGGGCATCGGGATGGCGAAGCGGAAATGCTCGGCATGCGGCATCGGGTAGTTACCTTCTTTGTCACGCACGGTGATACCCTTGCGCCATGTGCGGAGCGTACTCCATTCGCCTTCGCCTCGTTTGTATTGCAGGCGTACGCCGTAGAGCGCACTGTAATCCGGCAGCAGACCGCTTATCTCGCCGCTCAGTTCTACCGTGTCCTTGCCCAAAATAGACTTGGTCTGGGTGTTGAGCAGCGTGTTATCGAGCGTGAGGTTGATGTCCGAGCAGGAATAGCGGTAGCTGACGGTGAGCCATTTCTCCGAGCGTCGGGTCGGGTCGCAGTCGCTGATGAGCTCCAGACCGATACTGTCGTAGCGCATCACCTCAGGATTGGACTGATAGACACGCAGGGAGACGAAGGTGGAGTCGCCTGCCGGCAGCGCATAGGTGATACCGGCAGAGGTAAGCGGCGTGCCGTTGACCTCAAGGACTGCGCCTAATTGCTCGCCCGAATGTTTGTCTATCGGGCGGAGTTTATAGACTCCAGCACTATTGGAGACGGACGACTGGTTGGTCATGCCGAGCGTGAAGTACGCCGAAGCACCTACAGGCAAGTCGTTCTGCATGGAGCTGCTGCCCTGACGAAGATAGAGGTAGGGTTTGTCTATCGCCGTCGTTTGGGTAGCCAGTAAATGTCGTCCGGGCTCGTAATATTTCGTCCGCTCCTCGTCAATGTAGGGACAAGAGGTAGCACCGCCGCGGATGAAGAAAATCGGTGCAAAGCCGTCCGGTGCCGCGTACATATCAAACGACATGGACGAGGTAGCGTTCATGGCAAGGGTGATGTTGGAAGAGAAAGATTCGTTTGTATCCGAACCACTTGCAGCCGTTGTGCCGCCGCCGGCATTGGCATTGCCTTCGAACACCATACCGAACTTGGCAAACTTGTGAACAAAACCGCCACCAAAGGTGAATGCGCCGTCATGTGTGACGGATACATTGTCGCCATGCGATACGGCGTTGGTCTTACCTAACACTACGGACGCGCCTGGACTGAGCGACAGGTTCTGCATCAGATAGCCGCCGCCGTAGTAGTCGGAGATGTTCAGACGAAGCGTGTCCAGGCTTTCCAGTTCGAGTGTATCCAGCAGCTTTTTCTCCTTCTTCTCGTTATCCTCATAGGTCTTGATGAGGCGCTCTACCTCGCCTTTGCTGAAGCCCATGTATTGCTTTCCGTCGCCGTACGAGGTGCGATTGTTGAAGGCCTTGAGGCTGTCGATGTTGTATTGCTCCACACCTGCCTTCTTGTCGCGTGCCTCGGTCAGCGCGCTCATCACTTCACGCAGACGAGCTACTTTCTGTACCGCCGCCTCATATTGGTCGGCCTTGAACGATCCGCTTCGCTGCAGACACATTACTTTCATCTTCTCGTTGTGCGCCAACAGTTTCTTCCACTGCTTGACTTGCTCGTTGTAGTAGTGCACCATATCTTTCAACACGTGCAGTTGTCCGTCCTCAGGCAGTTTCGGCGGTACGGCCTCATAGGTGCTGTCTGCACCAAAGTTCGGATCAGCAGCCGTCAGTGCGGTATAGTACTGCATCTTGTCGGTGGTGTTGACAATGGCCGTTGAGTCGCCGCTTCTGTAGCGCTCAATAGTGACGGCATCGATGGTCTGCAGCAGCGCGTTGCGCATACGCAGATAGTCCGGCATCACTTTGTTCTCTATATGGCTCTGCGTATAAGCGAACTGCGTACCAAACTTCTTGCCCAATACAAATCCGTCAAAATCGCCGATGATATAGCGTGTCGAGTCAGCCGGGTCACGCTGTATATCCACGCGGCGGGAGTTGGAGAAGACATCATTGGTGGCTTGACCTACAAACACATCGCCGCCGGCACCTTCCGAACCAGGCGTGGTGCTCACGGTCTTCGTGAGGGTATTCACAGTGGTCTGTGTTTTCGACCACGATTTATTACCGGTGTAGGTAGCATTGCCTCCCAAGTGGAACCTCTCGCCCATGAACAACAGTGAAACAAATCCGATTGCGGTCGGATCCACCATCAGATTAGCCGTCTGGGAACCGAGTGAGAACTTTAAATCAACCGCTGTGCCCCAGTGTGCGGTCGAGGTGTTGTTGCTGGTTTTGGTGAAGGTAGTACCTTTGGTGGCAGAGACAGTGGAGGCACCGCCCGGAGCGTTACGGAGGATATAGAATATATCATCCGGTCCGCTGGTCAGAATATCCGATCCGTTGGTAATCGAGCCGAGTACCACGCCGTAGAACTTGCCGTTCTCCGTCCATGAATAATTGCGTGTGCCATAGACGTTGCGGTAACTGATATTCACACCAAGCGTGTAGGGCTTGGTCAGGTTCGGGTCAGAAGCGCGGAACTGGTATATACCCATTCCTGTGGAATCGAGGGCAATCTGGTTCTCGCCCAGAACAATAGTTTCTCCTCTCTTGAAGTGGATCATCTCCGTCGAGTCTTCGCCTAACGGCATGACGGTGTCGCGTTCGGCGGCTATACGGTTGCCCAGTTCACTCTTGACAGTGACTATACCATTCTTCCATGGCAAAACGGTGGTGACAGGGTGTCCGGAGTTATCTTTATTAATGTAGGTCTCGGTTATCTTAAGTCGCCAGCGGTAGGATGCGCCTTGACGGAAGAGCGGATAGGTCATGCGGTAGTCCGGTTTGCCCGTAGCCGAGTCGACAGTAAAGGCGGGCACCATGTGCTGTTTCTCCTGTTCGTCCACCCATTGCAGCCACTCTTCGCCGAAGGCAAGGTCATGGCGCATGGCGTCTGTGACGGTGAGCACAGGTTGTACATAGTATGGTGCATCAAACGCCAGATGGTATCTGACACGACGGACGGTGGTACTATCGAGCCGCAGGGAGTCCTGCATCATTGACTGTCCTGCGCATGCGCCTAACTCAATCGGGTTGTACGACAACGGATTGAAGCGGTAGTCCTCGTTCGACGGAATGACGATACTCTTCACCTTGTAGGTCAGCGGCGGCAGCAGGGCGGTATATTCGCCCGTTACGGAGTCGGTGTAGATAACCACATTGTGGCTGAGGTCGGTGCCCGAAGCAGCAGTCACTACGCGTCCTGCGGCTACGATGCTATCGGTCGGCATGGGCCATACGCGCTCGACGGAGTCGGTGTTGAGCGAATAAATCTCCGAGGCCTGCAGCGTAATGATGGCGCGGCCTATAGTAGCTTTGCCAAGATGCATACCGTGCGGCTTGTGCATTTCTTCGTCACCACCGGCTACTCGGCCCACGAGCAGTAGTTTGGTGTTGTCGTAGAAACGGAGGTCGTTTATGTCGTGCAGGAACTCATGGGTTACGCCCGCGTTGCCGGGATCCTCGGGGTAGCGGCCGTTATACAGGAAGGTATGCCCCTTCTTCGTCGCAGTGATATAATGTTCGCCCATCGGCACGAGGATGGAGAACTGACCGTCTGCATTGGTCACTACCGGCACACCGCCTACCAGACACGGAGCGCCATCGACACTGAGCAATGCACCCTCTACAGGGTAGTCCGTGCCCTCGTAGTAGATTGCACCCGACACCTTGACCGATGTGCGGTCGGTGAAGTTGACGTTGTTGTGGGTGTTGGTGTTGTTGTTGAAATAGAGCGGACGGTTAGCCGGCGCGAACTCGTGCGTACCCAGCGTCGGCACGATCTTGTAGTACGTACCCGCCTCGCGGTAAGGAATACCGGTAATGACGTATGTACCGTCGGCTTTGGTGTACGCCGTGTAGTTCGCACGCGTCGAGTCAGTCTCCACGCGGACATTCACTTTCTCAGGAATCGAATCCTTATTGATGATTTTATTGAAACTCAAACCAGTATTTGGGAGGTCTCTGCTGTGACCGGACAAGTCGTGTACTTCATCTCCTTCCTCGCAGGCTGAATAATAGATTTCAAGACCTGTCTCGTTGCCCTTGAGAGGAATCTGCACGGCGGTGGTTTTCACCTCCGTCGAGTCCATACAATAGTTGTAAAGGCGGAAATCTGCCAGTTCGCAATTTAAATCATTGTCTCCAAATGTGAACTCCTGGAGATACCATGACCTTCCGTACTTATGGTGTGCCACTTCTTGCCCATTGAGATAAAGGCGCATAGTATCCGCTGTATAGCACACAGCAACGTGATACCATTCATTCTGCGTGAGGGGTGAGGATATTACCTGTTGCCAATAGTCGTCTCTAACTCTGACAGAACCGTCTTCTGCCATGTACACCAGAAGCGTTTTCGGTAGCCTGAGTATATATGATTTGTTGGTTCTGTTGCTCGCCAAATTACGCATCCAGAACATGGCCGTTCCTGTTTGGCCTGTATATTGGGGTCCGTTGATACCATTTCGCTGTGTAGGTTTCAATGTGCGGAAATAAGTGGCTTTCTGTGCATGCTGTACCGTATCAAAATAAACTTTCTGCGGGTAAGGCACTTCCTCGTCGGTGGTGGCAGTCACGAGCACGCCCGGTACGCCTTGGCGACCGTCGTAGGTGATCTGGCCTGTTACGACACCGTAGGGCAGAGCAAAACCTGTCTCAGTGAGCGAAGACATAGGCGACACATCGCCGTCGCACTCGCGGTAGCCCGTTACGGTATAGTTGTAATACGTACCGAGTTCCATCGAGTTATCTTCGTAACTAAACGTTGTGAGCGACTTGTTCATCGGCATCTGCGGCACGAGTGTGGTACCCACGCTGTCGCCACGTACGGCGCGCGTGATACTGAAATAGGAAAAATCGTTTTTGTCCTTAGGTACCGTCCATTGCAGCCGCACGCGGTTGTTGGAATCGCCCTTGGTAGCCGTGAGCGAAGTGATAACCGCCTCACGGGTGGGAGCCATACTGATAGGCGCACTGGTCATCGTACTGATTGTACGCATTGCCGTGCACACCTGGACGGTGTATTCAATACGTTGGCAGGTAGGTATGCCTTCTGTCAGTTCGACGGATGTGAGGTTGCGGTCCGAGTAGTCCTTTTGATAGGGCGTGCCGTTCACATTATACTGCACGCGGTAGAACATATCCGAGGTCCATATACCTTTGAAATCGCCTGCATGCGACCAGTTCACTTGAATCTTACCGCCTATATCGGTTGCCGATACCGAACCAATCTTTCTGAGGTCGGTATTGATGCTAATCTCTTGCGTTATGCAGGTGGTGGCGTGATTCACGAACTCGCGGCTAAAGCGCACATAGAAAGTCTTGCGTCCTTGATTGAACATTCTCTGCGGTATGGGGAGTCCGACCTTATAGGCAGTTTCCTGAAGGCGGTTGGTGGTGTTAAAATCCTCGCGCACCGTTTCAAACGAGCCGAAGTTCGGATCGGTCGAATACTCAATGATGATGGCGGATTGATCCTCTTCTTCTCCGTACGCCTTCTTGGGGATCTTGAAGGTCGTATAAATGGTGTCGCCACCCTCATGAAACAAATCGATCTCCTGGGGCAGATAAAGCGCCGGAATACGTATCGTTTTCCAGTCTGATTGCGGTCCTACAAAGGGCGAACGGGGACCTCCGTGTGTACCGTCATAGTACGAGGAATTGAGATCGGCATAAGCGCGGCGTGATACTTTGAGTACATAGGGAGGGGTTTCCCGACCCATGAGATTGAGTTGGGCGGGCGTGAGATCGGCTACATCGGTGCGCTCACGGTTGAGACTACCGCTTCGGGGCACAAACGTAGATATACTATCATTGACACCACGCCCCGTAGCGCGCTCATAATACTGGCTATTATATACATCACCTACAGTAAATGAGATTGCGGTCTTGCCGTCATTGCTCCTCGTCCAACGGAAATTATCAAGAGTCGGGTCGAGTACCGCCGGTAAGATGTCGTTCAACTCGCCCTGTTCAAAGAGACGGGAGTTGTCATAGTTATTACCATCCCACCACACATTCAAACGCAGACCGAGGCCTTTGTCCTTGTTGTTGTGGATATAGTTAAACACCGTCTGGCTATATACGATATTGAAATAGGCGTACTGGTCGTCGCCATCATTCACTTGCCGCTTCTGCAAGAAATAGGCGGTACAGTCGTTAAAGGGCTCCACACGGTCGAAATGGCATTCATACTCGAAGGTCTTTTTCCATCTCTTGTAATTGTTTGCGTCCTTCATGTGAATGGTTACCAAGGGCATATCATTCTGTCCGTTGGCGGTCAGATAGACCGTCACCGCTCCGGCAAGGTAGTTGTCACCGGTAGGCAGATTGAACTCGTTCCACGCACGGAAACTGAAAGCAATGATACCTTGTGCTCGCTGAAAGCCAACCATACCATCTCCGTACGTGTTATCATACGCGCCGGCGTTATAAAACTCAAAGGCATGGTCAAACCGGAAGTTGTCGCCCCACTTACAATACTTGTCGTTCGGTGTCCAGCCGTTGCCGGCATACAGGGTTCCCACTGCACACAGCAGTGCAAGGAGAAGAGAGAAGATCTTTTTCATTGTATAGCTATTTTAGTGATTTTCTTTTGTCAGTTTCAGGTTGTGAGCAACTACGTACTCGCCCGCAATGAGCCGAGCCGTAGCAGTGCCGGTGTAGATATTCTCACCGCTTTCGAGGCGGAAGGAATACTTAGTGGCGGTTGCTTCGGGGAAGAGTGCCACATAGACCTCCTCCGGGTTGCCCGTAGGGGCGACAGAGAGCGCATAGCCGCCTGCCGCTTTACTTTGATTGACCGGAGTCACTGCTACCGTGCAGGGTGTGCCCTGCGTCACAGTTACGGTCGCTGTCTCCGGGTACGTGCCGGCATAGTCACCGTCGCCGTAGCTGATACTAAGCGAGGTTATCGTGAGGGGAGTCCCGGGGTAGTCCTTGTCCACAAAAGAGAACTTGCAGACCGTCAGCAGGTTCTGCATCTCAGCCACCACCGCATTTGCCACTGTGGGGGTCACCTCGGTTATCGTGGCGATACCGTAGCTATGGTGATACCTATTGGCGATGGTCGCCAGCGTGCCGTCCTGCCCGGTAAGGGAAATAGTGTATGTAGCCCTCAGCGGACTGCCCTCCACGCTGAATGCAGGAGCAGTAGCCTTCGGATAGACGAGCAGCAACCGGTCATCCAAAGCACACCACACCTCGTTGTTGCTCGCGAACGAAGCGATGCGTTCCTCCCTGTCCGCTAACAACACGCCGTCGAGGGAAACAGGGGCACCGGTTTCGGGATCGGTATAGGTTGCATGGCTTATGTTGCGGAAGGAAATCTCGTCGCCTGCACTCCAGATAGCATCGAGCACATCCCCGTTCTCCGTGATAGTAGCCTGCGGGAGACGTCTGACGGCTGAAGGCAGATGGCTGACGGCTTGTTGTGTCACCACCAGCGTGCGGGGTTTGAGTTCCGCCTGCTGCTTGGGCTGGTCGGGATTGTTGTTGGTGCTGCACGCCGTGCCAAGGAACAGCAAGGACGAGCAGACCGCGCCTGCCAGCCATACAAAAGTCTGGGTAAATCCGCCGCCGGTGTTCTGATTATAACCGGAGATTTGCGCTTTGATACCTCCGCTGGCGCAGAGCATCTGCTGCGGTGTGGTTGCCACGGTCTCTATGCGTGGCTGAGTGTAGATTTTCTTCATTTATGTAATTATCTATATATACTCGCAATTTATAAAAAACCGTGCAAAGATACTACTTTTTTTTCAAATATGCAAGTTTTTCATGTAAATGTAAGCGTTTTGCGTAAAAATTATAAAAATTTTTACTTTTTATGAAGGAAAACGCTATTTTTCGCGTTAGGGATTGGAAGGGCTATGGTATTGTGCAACAATGCGGAACTTGTGAACCCCTGTCAAGCCGGACGCTCGCAGGGTGTATGTGCAGCCGGTACAGCAAAGGGCTGTAGTCACCCACCGGAGGTAGTTGCAGCCACCGGCAGGTAGAGTGAAGGACGCAGCTGTTTAGTCCAGGGCGAACAAACGTGACAGAAAGAGGTAGACCGTAGGTAGATGGCTTCTCTCCAACATATAAAAAAGGCCCACCATGAAGTGAGCCTGATTGGGGTTAGGGGTTACGAATTACGGAGCGCAGACAAAGGCAGGGATGAACGGTTCGGCAATGGTGCCAAGGTGGTCATCGTTGATGAAGCGGAAAGCGTCCTTGGCTTCGAAGAGGTTCTTGTAATGCGCGCAGTAGTAGCGAAGGGTCACCGATGATGGGTTACCGGTTACGGGAGCCGCTATATACAAGAAGAACAAGCCGTCTTGCGGTTGAGCCACGCCAAGGCAAGTCTCGCCGGAGAAAGCGGCAAGGAGATCGTTGACGCTAGGTTGCCAGTCGGCAGCCGTTTCCGGGTACTGCGCCTTGAGATCCACCTTGATGACCGCGGTCATGGATGAGGTAATGTCACTCACTCCGGGAGCGGTCCATGTAGGACGTGCTACGTTGCCATTGAACGATTCGGGAGCGTTCTTATCCTTGCACCCTGCGAAAAAGACCGTTAGCACTGACAAAATACAGATTACATAATACAGATATTTTTTCATTTTTTCACAGATTTATCAGATTAAACAGATGTTAATTTACCAAGCATTCGTTTGAGTATCCCCTCCCCCAATAGGAGTGGTGCGTTCTCCGCTGGAACTGAGGAGGGAGGCTGTTTGCAGTACAAAAACTATTTCTGTACGCGGAGCGATATAGTGTTTCTGCATCATAGTTTCTGTCCGTTTATGGAGTATTTCTCTCCGTTTCTAATAATGATTAAATGGCCATCTTCGATAATCTTATTGGTCTTTGGTAACTGGTCATTAGTAATTTGATCCATGTCCGTAGGGGTAGAAACGATGCGGAAGGAGGCGGGCATGTTTCGATGAACGGGAGCGAATGAAGCCACTGTACTTACCTGAAAGCATGCGCGGAAACCAAGCATTTTAGCGGATGCGATATCTCCGTCGGTAGGCCAATAGAGGGTGTTGTTTCCGCCAAGGAAGAGGTTGAGGTGCTGCGTGCCGTTGGTAGCATCGTCAATGTGCGTCCTACCGTAAAAACCATGGTACGTCACTTGTCCTGCACCGGCATCATCAGCCATTTGGTCAACGTCCCATGAGATGCCCATAAAAAGCATTGCATTGAGCACCTCGCCTGTGTTCGGCCATTGGATAAGATACGGTGTGCCAGCAGTAAGAGACGAACCTGCGAGCAGCGTGATGTCGAGTTGGAGGGCATTATCCACAACGGTTGCGCCAACGAACTCATACACCTCTGCTCCTGCGAGCGGGGAAGTGGCGATATTCGGCACATTGAACGGAAGCGTGAGGGTATTAAAACAACCTGCCTTACGCAGCGTACGGAAGAGAAAGACAGCGGGTGTAGATTGCGTTCGAAAGGCCGATATCTGACCAGCGGTAGTCTCCTCATCGTCACGTTCGTCGAGAAAACATAGATTTAGTTTTTCTCCATAACTGGTGTTCCAATCTGAATAGTTGTACGCACTGAGCGCGGGTACGCAAATCTGCAAACTTGCATTGCAACCCGTAAACGCATCTGTGCCCAATGTAGGCGCTGTCTGCGGACGGCAGAGCACGCTCAAAAGCGAAGTACAGCCATAGAATGCGTGCTCTCCGACTAAAGTAACCGAAGGCGGGATGACTACAGTTAGGAGGCCGGTACAATTCTCAAATGCCTTCGTATTGATCTCCGTCACATTATCCGGGATAATGACCTCTTGGAAACTCATCTCGGAGTTATAAAACGCTTGCGTAGCAATTGTAGCCGCTTGCGTGGGGTCGGGTGAAGTGAGGACAAGCGTAGTGCCGTCCAGTTCGTACTCCAGGTTCGTACCGCAAGGAGTGCCTGCGATAGCACTGCCTACTGCCCCGATGAGCAAGGCAGTAAGCAGCAGTTTATTGAAGTTTTTTTCCATCGATATCATACTTTTCGCCATTTTTAATGATTACTACATGTTGATCTTCGATGATCTTATACGGACGGCTGGTCTCGCCGGGTTTCAGGATAATAGGAGCCTTTAACGAACCGTGATGGGCATCAGAGGTGTATCGTATAGGCTGCTCGGCACGAAGCGGGGTCCCATCTTCTGTTTCGAAGCGAAGTTCGTCAGCAAAGTCAGACGAAACCGTTAAGAAGTAGAGCGTTTCGTTGTTCAGTTCAATCGGCGTTGCGATACCTACGAGTTCATCACCGCTGAACGCCTTAACTCCCTCATTCATTAATTCATTCACTCCTTCAACTTTACAGATCATCGTCATGTTCGTAGCGGCTTTGCCGTTGAACTTCGGAGCGCGTTGCGGCGCGTTAGCGGCCTTGCTGTAGAACTTGATCGTTACATCTGATTCAGCAAGGCGCTTGAAGAAGTATCCTTCGCCCGGACGGAAAGCAGTGAGGTCACCTACCCATTTGCGGTCGGGCGAGAAGACGGCGAAGCGATTATGTGCCTTCACCATATCACCCGGAGTGGCATTGTCATAATAGCCGGCGAAGGCTTCGGTGATGGTCGTTGCTTGTTGTAACAAGCACGGCATCGGACTCCATTCGCCACCACCCTTAACCGTGATCTCCATCTTGTCTTCCGGCAGCGGATCACCACTGATATGCATCGTATTGCCTCCGGCGGCATACATCATATACATATCGCGGTAGTTCAAGGTCTTGATAGTACCGAGGAAGGCATCCATGGCCTCCGAATAAGTGACGAACTGCTGGGTGGAGGGGTTCTTGATGAGGTCGCCTTCTTTCCACGGTTCGTTCGCCGTCAGCATATTACGAATTATACCTGTGGTTTCATTGAGGTTCAGATTGAACGATATCCAGTTCCAACCGGAATAGATGTCGATATTCTGTGTCTCACTACCACCGGTGGTGAAGAGTACCTGTGCTTCGTTTCCGCAACCATGGACATCACCTGCACGGAACTGTACATCCCGATCGACAATCAGGTTATATGTACGCCCGGTGGATGCCTGCCATAGGATGAAATTCACCGTCTTACCCGTCATCGCTTCGTTACCGAAGATCGTGAGATAGACATTGGAGGTATTAGCGGTGTTATCGTAGTCCACGTTGGCTTTGCCGATACACTCGTTGCGATAAATCGCATAGATGATATCGTTCTCGTCGGAGTCGTAGATATTGTTTATCTTCACCTGACCGCAAATGGACATGTTCAGCGGGTATTTGGATTCGTCCACATCGATGTATGGCGGGAAGGCTTCTACCATGTATTCGATTTGCAGCGGTTCCGCCAAACCATCTTCGTCCACGACGTAGATAAGGTCGCCATACTTACCTACCGGCATAGGCTGCTTATATACCAGTTTGATAGACAACTCGCCTAATGGCTCTATCGTACCGTAAGTTTGATCCACAGTAAGCCAGTCGGGCAACGACTCAATCTTATACGTATGGCGCTTACCGCTCATGTTGATGATCTGTGTGACGGTGTAGTTATTCGAATCTTCCATGCCGTATCGACCCCATATAGTCAGTTGTTTGTCTGCCCATTTGAGACTGTTATGATCCACAAAAGCGGTCCAAGTGATAGGCGAACGCATCGGGTTGCCGTTGAGGTCTTCCACATCGCGCACAGTGACATAGATAGACTGCTTGTTAATCTCGCGGTCAAGCATATTGAGGTTAATCATCAGTTCATCGCCGTTGAACGACCAGTCGAAGTTCAGTTTGGTCAATGCCCCGTGACTGGTGACAGGTGCGTTCTGCGTCTTATCTGCCAGTGCCGTGATGTCGCCATCTACGAGTGGCAGTATTTTGTCTATCACCTTGCCGGTAGCCGGATCTTTGAACTGACGACGGTCGTTGATAGAGAAGCGTTGTTCGAGTTTGCCGTTGGGGTTGAGGAACTGCTCTTCGAACGGCAGGTAAGCGATCAGACCCATCTCGTCTCCCACGAGAGCGATGTTGTCATACGCCTCCACAAGCGATTTCGGCAGTGCTTGCTCGAACACAGCGAACTCATCGATGTTACCGGCGAAGTTACCTCCCAAGTACATATCGCCTTGCGCACCGGCTGCAACGGTTGCGGGGAAAGTCTGAATCAGACTGCCGTCCACAAACAGGGCGGCGTTGTTATACGTGCGGTTGATAGACAGCACGACATGATGCCATTCGCCGTCGGCATAGTTGACAGAACCGATCCAGGTGAGCGAGTCGGAGCACAATACAATATTACCGTTCTCCAGCGCGATGAGCGCGCCGTGTTTATCGTCCGTACGTCCGGCACTGAAGAGGTTCGCACGCTCGGCAGCATTGTCCGTGGTACGGAACCAGAACATAAGGGTAGCATCATACACTTTGGAGCGTCCGAAGAGGTTGCCTATCAACTCGACACGCTGCTCTTTAGCCAGTTGAACCGAGAAGCCTTGCAGTTTATTCCATGTGCAACCGTGCAACGAGAGCGTAGCACCGTGTGCATGGTCTTTCACCAATTCACCCTTACCTTCGCTCATGCGATAGTAAGCCAATAACTCTTGTTCGTATCCCGTCAGGTAATGGTCAAAAGTGGCGGCTATCTCTTCGAGCGTCAATGCCTTGGTCCATACGCGTGCCTCCAGCATCTGACCCGCATAGCCCTGACCGAAGATGAGCGGTGCAGAGAGGGAGTATTCGATGTTTTTCGAAGGCAGTGCTGACGGTTCGGTCATATCTACCGTACCTACATAGAAGCTGAAACCATTCTCTTTGGAATAGGTGACAGCCACACGCGTGAAGGCCAACATCGGGTCTGCCAACTTTTTAGAGTAGTACGTCGTGAGGTCACCTATCTGCGCATAGAGGCGGTTATCAGCGGTCTTTCCGAAGATCAATCCTTTGCCTTTGTCACCGTGGGTGAAGAATACTTCATCATTGTACGGAGACGTCGGCTTCACCATCATCTCCACCGTGAAGGATTTGTCGGTCAGACTACGCTCCACGGAGGAGGCGGCATACGAATCAGCCGTTCCTCTGAACAGGATTGCCGTCGAGGCGGAGATACCGGTATGGTTGGTGATGCCGAGGAGTTGGAAGTTATTATCCTCATCGAGGTAATTACCGGCTATCGGTTCATTGAACCGCAGCAACAGATGGTCGCCTATACCGAGGATGGCATTCGCCGGTTCGGGATCGCCGAACACACGCGGAGGACGGGTGTCTTTCGTTCCACGGATAACAGGCGAAGCCTTCGTTACAAATCCCGAACCGTAGCGGCAGAAGCAGACAGCGCGCAGGTCATATTGCTGCTCCATCGGGTCCCGCTCACCGTAGAAACGGAACTGCGGAATACGTCCGTTCTCAATCATCGATTTATTGCCTGTAGCGAGTGCATAGAGGCTGTCGCTGGCGTAGAACGAACATTGGTTCACCCATTTCTCCTCGCTCTCCGTGGAGAGTTTATATTGGAACTCGATATGGTCGAAGTTCTTATGATGGATATTGAATCCGCCGATGTCCACCGGCAGGTAGTATCCGATAGAATCGTGCGGCGAGAGGGTATTCATCACCCAGTTCTGACGCGGCATCTCGATGCTGACCGGACTGGATTCCGGCATGAAGTGCGCCGAGAACTGCAGCATCGCATAGGTCTTCGGGCAGTCGGCAAGTCTGAAATAGAGGGTCAGGTTGTCGTAGTCATCCACTTCGCCTCGTTCCACCTCCAGCACTTGCGTGATGGATTGTCCCGGCGTGAGGAAATAGTCGAGTCCTTGCACGAGCGGTGCACCGTTGATATAGACCTTCGCGCCGTGAGGGTTGCTGTCACCCGTGAGGGAGAGCGAGAAGGTCGTTCCGGTGTTCGCCAGACCGTATTGCACTTGTCCTTCGTTCTTGAGTTCGATATGGAAGACGGCGCGCTGATCCGCCGGCACACTGCTTACCTCATGGCGGTCGATGCTCAGTTCAGGCAGAGCCAAAGCCATCGTCCCGTTGTTGATGACCGTACCTTTGTTGTAGAACTGCGTCTTCTCCTCTTTTTCGTGTACGCAATAGGTAGCGCCCGCTTGCGTGAAGAAGACGTACGAACCGTAAAGTATATCGTCGTTGTTGGACTCGCCCACTTTGCTGACGATAGTACCGGTCGTGGCCTTCCACAGGCTATCCACCTCTGCCCGATAGACCGAAACGGTGATATCGCCCTGCGCATCCGGCACGATGGTGAAACCGCAGGATTTCTTGACGGTCTTTTCATTCGACGTACGCGCATCGGAATTGAAATCCAGCACGGGATCGAAACTCATCGTCCATTTGGACGCGTTCGTCACCGTACCTAACTGCGACTGTGTCTTATGGCCGCTTCCGTTCGGGTTCTTCTCGTCCTTGAACATGGCCGAGATAGCATCCGTGATGGTGGTTCCGAAGCGTTTCTGACTATCACTACCCCAGAAGGCGCTGAAGTTTTTGATTGCATCCTTGAGAAGATTTTGGGCATTGGAGGTAGCAGCCGAAGCGGCGTCCTTACCGATTAATCCCATTCCTTGCGGCAGTTCGTTGTAGTTGGCAGTAGCCGAATAACTGTCGGAGTGCGAGAGGGTTGTTCCGGCATTGACGGAATAGGTACCTACATGTTGACCGGACTGACGCGCCGCTACTTTCTCCGCCTCGTTATAGATAAGGATAGTACACCATTTCTGGATGATATTATCGATTGCAGCCACGCGGTTCGGATAGGCCTTCGTGCTATTAGTCGGCAATATCATCCGATACGAGTCTTTCGCCAGCGTGTCATGCAGACTGACGCTCGTCAACGAATCGATATACCAATATACGACGTCATCCGATGCATTCGCAGCCGCTTGCGCGGAAGCCGAGTCCGGGAAGATTGTTAGCAGGTTCTGACGCTGCATCGCCAGCTGCGGGAGCACGCTCTCCATAATATAATACTGCGAATAGGCGAAACTATTCGTGATACCGGAACCCATGACGACCTTTTCACCCGTCACGAGGTAATACGGCTTGTTGTCTGCGCTGGTACCGCTGGCGAGCACATGCATCGTGCCTGCCTGAATAGCCGGCTGACGCGCCTGGAAGATGGTATCATTGATGACGGCGATAGACTTCGCTTTACCGGTCAATTGACTGTTCATCACGCCGACGAACACATCCGCATTCGAACCTACGCCGGCTTTGGCATGGCTGGACGATGTGGAGATTTTATCGGTGGTGGTGAAGGTATAAGAATATTTATAGCCCCATGCCCATTCGTGCGTGATAGGAATAGTGAAGGACAACTGCTTGCTGGACGTATAATTGCTACCGATATACGAACCGGCACCGGACGGCGCTGTGACAATACCGATATCATTCGATATGTTCAGTCCGTATTTCGGAGTAAGTTTGATACCGCCTTTCCAGTCATAACTCTCGGTATAGCCGTAGTTATACGTGGTACCGTTCTCCACCCATGCGGAGCTACCGTTTCCTCCCGGGTCACGGATGATGTCGAGCAGCGTAATATCCGCATCGGAAGTGGTCAGTTCGTTCGCCTGAATGACATCTCCTATCACAAAGGCTTGGAAGGCGTCTGTCTCTACCGTGTTGCCTTCTTGCTCCAGGGCGATGCTGACCGTACTGAGTGCATCTTCACCGTAGGTCTGGGTCTGGATATGATCTACCAACAGCCATACATTGCTGTTTTTACCCAAGCGGTCGAGCTCGTACGGCAGTTGCTCCGTAGCGCTATGCATACCGTTATGGACGATTACCTTGCCTCCTCGTTGCGGAACACGGTCCAGTTTGGCTGTCTCGTCATTGTTGTAATAATAATCTTCGAATGCCTCCGCTTCAAACTGATAGCGGCGGTTGTACTGGAAGAGAGGGTGACCCAAGGTATAAGTGACGGTGCCGTCACTGTTTTTGGTGTACAGTTGTACTTTCTCTTTCCGGGACAGGTCGAATCCGCTGACCGAGATAGAGGGTTCGCCGTATCCGTCTTGCTCCATACCATATAGGAGTTGCTTGAGATGCACTTTGACAGGCGAACGGTAGATGCGGTCATACACGGCATTGTATATCGCGCTATCCTGATTATAATAGGTCTTCGTCACATCCAGCGGCGCATTCGTCAGGTCGATGACCTCACTGCCCTGCCCTGCGGCAAAAAGCGTAGCGTAACCTTTGGCGGTAGCCTGTACCACTTTGTACTTGACAGGGAATAAATCCACGGCATACTCTCCCGTCTTCGGATCCGGCTGAATCGTGATACGCTTCTTCTCAAAGAGCGTATTGGTGACAACCGCAGATTTGTCCCCCTTGACGGATGCATACTGAACGCGTTGTTGTACGGTGTCGCGCGTCTGGTCATTGGGGTCATGCACTATCTGCGCGATGTTATCACCCTCCAGCTGGAGCACCAGTTGCAGGTCATCACCTAAGTTGTTCGTTCCCAAACCGAAGGCTTCGGGCAGGTCGCGCTGGTCGATACCACCGGCTACGCGACCGACAAGGCGCACTGTGGTCATATCGTAGAACCGCACACCGTCTTCCGGAGCATCCAGCGTGAAGGTGTCCTTACCCTGCTCTAAACGCAAGATACCGTCGCCCTCGAAGGTATGACCGTGTTTGACGATACGCAAGACATACGGTTGACGTTTGGACAGCGTCAATTCGAAATTACCATCCGTGCCGGTCTTCACCGGTGCTCCGTTGCGACGAACGGTGTCGCCGTTGAGCGTGAACATAGCTCCGGCTACCGGAATGGTCGAGTACTTATACAATGCCCGTCCCGTCAGACGCACAGTAGAAGTGTTCGCAAAATTGAGGCCTTCCACCACCGCATTATCCGTCGATAGGCCGATAGAAGCCGTCGGAGCTGTGGTATTATTGAAACTGAACACCGCATACGAATGCGTCGGGATAATCGAATAATTAGAGCCTGTGGCTATATTGTATGTCAAGCTGTCGAATTTAAAGGTGCCGGTAGGATCGGTGACGCACTGTAAACCAGTAACCGGTAACCCATCACCCGTAATTGTTACGGTAACGCCTGCCATACCACTGTTATCCGGCATCAGGACACTACCGCTAATCTCACCGTACGGACTACGCCAACCTACCGCCTCGGCACTGTTGCGTGAAGACTTGCCGTTGCAGTCATATACCGCCGTGATCGAATAAGTATATCGTTGGTTCGGCACAGCTGTCTCGTCAAAGAAATTATTGTCCAAACCGATGTAAATCGTGTCCGGCGCTGCATCACTATTCTTCGCTACACGGCGCAGCACATATTGATCTACCGCCGTAGAGGACGCCATCCACTCCAGCTTGACTCCGCGTTTATGATGTCCCACAGCATCTCCCTCACTCGCCGTAAAGGAGGTGATGGTAGCCGCTTCATCGAAATAGAGACTCGGACCACTTATGACCTTTGGTTGCAACTGTGTGGAGTCTTGTACATGCAGGTCGGACTTGGACTGGTCAATACGCACGGAATACGAATAATGCGTGCAGGCTTTGTCCGCCACATCAGAATAGGTTGCTATCCATGAACCGTCATCCTGACGCTTGATACTATCTTGCGGAATGATAAACTCCGAAAACTCTCCGGTCTCTTGGATCGTTCGCCGTAGGATGAGACGTGCGGTTCGATCCCACATACAACGACCGTAGCCTTTCGCATATTCGGTTTGCAACTTTTTGAACAAACTGTCTTTGATAACCGGCTCGTATACACTAAAGTCAGGCGAGGAAGGACCATCAAACCCGATGTCGATAAAATCTTCCGCCATCAAGTATGTGGACTCACACTTGATGGTACTATTTCCCCATACCGTGAACTCATATGACTTATGCGAACTGCGTACACCTTTATCCACATTCACCTGTACCATACCTCCCATCGGGATGTCATACGTACCGGCGTCCATACGTTGCCAGTCTCGGATGACACTCTTCTCCGCATTCAGCACGCGGAACGTCAAATAGTCTTTGGGATTGACCGTATAATAGGCATATTTCTCATAGGCGATAGTAAAGGAGGTGGTTCCTTCCGTATAAGCGCTGTTGATAGTATAATTCAGCGAGCAGTCTTCCTTACTCAGCGGGAGCACTTGAATCTCGGAGTTGTCAATCTTGAATTGAAAATGCACCTTATGGTTCTTCTCCCACTCCGCATCCTTGATATAGTTCTCTTGCTGATTCGCCAGAGGCGCCAGGAAGTTATGCTTGTAGAGCGTCACCTGTCGCGAGAAACCGTCCACCCATCCCCATACAGAAGAGGTCGCACGGCGGATACGGTAATAAACAGGCACAGCTGCCATATGGCCTTTGTTGCACGTGAGCGTAGCCGACACATCAAGGAGCAACGTGCCGTTATCATCATAGATATAGTAATGTTTTAGGGTTGTTTTCCATTGTGCATCCACCGTATCGGTCCGAACCGCCGCATTGCCGGTCCATATCTCACGGCTGTTGTCCTGGAAGGTATAATAACCGATAGAATCGCGCATCATCCGCTGGATACCTAACTGTTGGGCGTCCGAGAAATCCTCCTTCAACGCGCGCTGGATCTCGAAATAATCCCCATCAACCAGGTCCACCAGCCGAGGGTTCTTAATCGTCCAATGCAGCACATTGTTACCCGTGTAGGTACCGGTAGCATCCTTCTCCTCCTCCGCTTCGAAATTATAGATACGGTGGTAAGGCGGGATATCCACCTTGGTGGTCATCTGCGTACTCATCACCTCCTGAGGTGTCTTCATTCGGTATATCTGGAAGGTGGCATAGAAATTCTCCTGCACCGTATCGGTCGTTGGCACAAAGATATTACCCGATCGGTCCGCGGCTTGAAACTCCGTTGCATCCAACGAGGTATGATAACTCTTCGGGTCATAGAACACCATATACGGCACCGCCGCGTTACCGTATCCCGTCACGCCGGCATTGTTGACCGTATAGAAATACGGGTCGTACAACTGCGCCTGAATCATATTGCTATTTCCTTTGATATCAGTAGCCAGGATCCAGCTCTTCGTGTAGTTGATATTACCCGTCATACGCTTACTGATCTTCACCTCCGTACCGATGTTGAAGGTCTCTCCGTCCAGCGCCTCCTGCGGATACCAGTCTATCTCCACCCAAGTCACATTGTCCTTGTCGTTGTCCGGCTCCGCCACTTTCTTCACGTCGTACGCGTGCTCCTGATTGTCATTCGGCACCACCTTGCGTTGGCCGTCGTGGATGTTCGTGATCTCCACGATACCTCTGCCGCTGTAGGCTTTCACCCACGCGCGACCGTACGCTTTGTCGTCGTCCGCACTCGGGCCGTCGCTGGCGCGTTCGCTACTATAGGAGAAAATCTTGTACTCCGAGCCGTTCAGCTTGTAGTACACATACGACTCGCCCTGGTCGTTGGTGGATACATAGTAGTCGTATGCACCACGCGAGTAAATAGGTAACTTGAAATGCACTTTGTTCGCTCCGGCTGTATACGCCGAGTAGTGCTTTTCTAACTCCAAAAAATCATTTGCCTCGGCTCTGTTCACACCAATGAACAAGGAGCACAAAAGAAGGATAAGTAAAAACAGTTTGTTTCTCATATTTTGGTTGTGTTTTTAAATGATTTTAATTGTTAATAATGTGATTTGTTGTTTGATTTATTTGTCTTGTTTCTTAGTTCTTACAAATCGTGGCATTGGGAGCGATTTGTAAGTCCTCCTGGTCATCGAGCGGAATCCACCAAAGTTCCTTAATTTCGTGACGCATATAGTCGCGGTGCAAAAAATGAATCATCCAGTCCATCCGCATAAAACTGCGCTCCAACCAAAAGAACTCTCTCCATTGCTCCGTATTGAGGTGAACAATATCAAACGTCGGCGTTTTCGCCTCATGATACCTAAATCGTACTGCTAATACCATAATTTTTTACTCCATATTCAAAATCGGCTGCAAAATTACTGCTTTTTTAGCACATACGCAAATTTTAAAAGCAAAAAATGTTATCAGTTTTCGCCTTTTTGCTACCAAAAAGTGTGAAAAAATTTGCATATATCAGAAAAAAGCAGTATCTTTGCACAAAATTTCAGAAAAGTTATGGAAAATTATACACAGTTATCGAGTAAGAAAGACCAAGAAGGCATAGAATCAAATGGTATTATTCTTTGCATGAATGAAAAGGTGGGCAAAGGTGCTTTTCCTAATATAGACCTCGTGTATCCCTATATCATATTGTCGTTGAATTTATGCGGCAGTTCTCATTTTTTGTATGACATGAAGGAAATCCGTGCTCGAAAGAATGACTTAACTGTTTTACTTCCGGGTCATATTATCCGTCCTCTTGAGCACAGCGAGGATTACACGCATGCATGGTTGTTCTTTGATCCCAGTAAATTCAAGGATTCGGAGTTGAAATTCAACCCCAGTGACATGGAGTTACTTTCCCAAAGTCCGATATGTCATTTGACAGACGAGCAAGCGGAAAATCTTTTACTACTTCTTGGTGCGATCAATTATATAGCGAGCCGAAGCGTGGAAGATCTTCCCAACAAGCATCGTTTGCTGGAGCAGCAGCTGTCAGTAGCATATGAGTTGTACATGTCTATTCGTCATGAGCAAGATACAGAGTGGAACAAAGACCGCATGGGACATATCTATCTCACATTCTGTAATCTCGTTGTAGAGCACTATAAAGAGGAGCGAAATGTAAACTATTACGCCAAGTTATTAGGTTACGATCCGCGATATTTCTCAAAGATTTTCCGTGCATATAATGACGGCACTTCTCCATTGGAGTGGATCCAGAACTATATCAGCAATCAGGCAAAACGTATGATAAGCGAGCATCCGGAACAGTCCATCAAAGAGGTATCCATTCAGCTTGGATTCCCGACGACCGCGAATTTCTGCCGTTACTTCCTGCGCGCCACAGGCATCTACCCGCTGGCATACAAAGACTCCCTCCAATCCGACAAAGAGGCATAAAAGACCGCAAAAGAGACGGGCACGAATATCGCGCCCCGCCTCTTGCGATACATCAAAAATCTCTGCAAAATTACACTTTTTTTTGAATATGCAAGTTTTTCTTTCCGATTCGCCCAAATTTCTGCATTTTGAAACAAAAATCCCGCGTTAGGGATTGGAAGGGCTATGGTATTGTACCACAATGCGGAACTTGTGAACCCCTGCAAAGCCCGACCGACGCAGCTCTGGAGAGAATGATTTGCAGGGCTATGGAGGGAATGCCCCAATAAAGACAGTCGTAAAAAAGATGAGGAAGATAAAAGTCCGAAAACAAACCGCCGACGTTCACAAGCCAGCGGTCTCGGGCGGTTCGATTGACTTTACCGATGTTCTGCTCCTTTTGAAGATTGACGGGGAATGGAAATGTGTTGCCAAGGCATATAACCAAAACCCCAACACCATCAAAAAGTAATCATTCCTTCTTATACATGCGGGAATGTGTGCGGTCGGCGTATTTCCAACTGACATTTGCAACGAAAGACCAGCCGTAACGCTCGTAAAAAGAGGTGTGCTCGGTAACGAGGTAAAGTGTGTGGATGCCACGATTCAACATGTCCTTTTCTGCCGTAGAAAGGAGTTGCCCCGCTATGCCTTTTCCTCTGAACTCGGGTTCAATCCACAAATCGCAGATGTTCGGCGTCAGATCCGGGCGATCGTGATCGTCGTTAACGCACACACCTATTCCGCCGATGATACGGTCTTCCTGTACGACAATATAGTACTGCGGCAGGTCGTTCGGGAATGCCGTGCAATGGGCTATGTCGGCTCTAAACTCATCAATGGGGTCATTCCAATGCGGCGCAAAGAAAGCCGCTGCACGCTCCGCCCATTCGGGGTGCTCGCGCAAAAAGAGAATCGTATAGTGTTGACTAAATGGCATCTGCGTCATTATTTTTGATGCAAAATTACAAAAAAAAATTTACATGAGCAAATTTATTGCGCGTAGGTTTATCGATTTAACAAAAATTAACAGAAAAATCTTGATTTTTCCGTCGCGTTAGGGATTGGAAGGGCTACGGTATTAGTTACTAATGCGGAACTTGTGAACCCCTGCAAAGCCCGACCGGATTAGCTCTGGAGATGAGTGGATCTGCAGAACTATGCCGGGAACGCCCAAATGAAAACAGTCGGACAAAATACTACGATAGCAGTCACGCAAAAGAACTGGATGCCCGTCATCCGGAAGAACTTGTGTCCCGTCATGAAAAAAGGAGGGTTGCCCCTCCCAATTCCATTTTTTAGATTAAAAGTTATACTTATAGGCTTCAGCTCTCATAGCTTCGAACTCAGCCAATGCTCTCTCATTCTTGCGCTCATGCGCCATCTCGCGCTCCAATTGAGTGTAGAGCCATGCGCCACGGCCGTACATCAAATCCTTTTCAAGTTCCATTTGAGTTTCGAACTCTGCTTTGGAAATGGAATAGCGGACCGTTTTTGTTTCGTACTTAACTTCTTTCTGCGTAAGAGAAACTTGCTCTTGAACGCACTCGAAATCAAAACTGAGTTGTGTAACTTGATTTTTCATAAAGCCATTCTTTTTAGAGGTGATAGCCACCCGCCATTTGAGGCGAGTGGCTTTCTACATTTATGCTTGACAAACTGCTTGCGGAACGTAAAAGTGTGTGATGGGGAAGAAGGTGTACTGTTCACCTGTTTCTTTGTTCTGACGGCTAACCGGCTTGCCCCAAGCGGGGAAACGAGTGAGATTGTTATCGAATACTCTGAAGCCTTCACGTTCCCATTGCTCGCGGGTTTTCAAGATGGGGAGATTGTGCAGCTCTTTGTAATAGATGCAGAGGAGATTGTTAATGCGCTCTTCTGTGCCGTACTTCTCGCGGAGTTGCTTGCAGAGTGCTCGAAGCGACTGACGCTCTGTTAAGGGTTGTGCCACTGCATTGTTGTTCACTTCAACTGCCTGGTTGTTTTTCTTAGATGCTTTCATAACTGTACTGTTTTTTGAATTGTTAGACATATTGTTTTGAGATTTGTTTCTTTTACAATGCTTTCAGAGTTGACGCCAGTGACGTTCGACATTCCGTGAACAGCAAGACTTCCGCAAAATTTACTACCTCTTGAGGCTGGAGAAATTTTAAGCAACCACTTTGCGCCGGAACATGTTTAGCCTTGCAATACGGAAAGAACCAACTACCTTTGCATTGCTAAAAGGAACGACATAAATCTCCAAGGCAATATGTAATTCAAGGGGCAGGACTTGAAGGCCAAGAAATGACCGGCACAAGTGAACGATGCAGCGCAACCATGGAGCGGTAGCACCGAGTACTGCAAGCCCGTGAGAAAGGCACAGTAAGCATTGGATCTTCCTCCTATTACAAGCAGCACAAGACCATTAAACCTGCGAGGGGAACAAAGGCTTGGGAGTTCGATACTCTCCCGTTCGCCGGAATAAGCCATACAGTTCGAACAAGAAACATCTTCCACAACTGCCACAACCAGAATTTACAAGGGAAAGCAGCAAGTATAAATGTGGAAAGAGCCTCGATATTGTGGAAAACAGTAGAAAAGAAAGAACTGAAAAAAATCAACGCAACACAGATGACATCTATTTCGACGCAACTGATTCAACAGTTTCAACAGAAAGATAAGTTATTCATTTATAGGTATTTATCTATTATACTATTTGTTGAATAGATACTATAAATGTTGTAGAATGTTGAAAATGGTTCTTACGGGCTGTTGCAGGGTGTTGAAAAATGTTGAACGGGTGTTGAAGGGTGTGGGCATGATAAAGTGCGCAAAATAAACGTGTTGTAGTTGTTGAAAGCGTTGAACGGCATTTCGCAACAAGTGAACCATTTCGCATAGGCATGAAAAATGCCGCCCTTTGAGTGAGCGGCATCGCAGTGGAGAAGCGGATGTTATTCATCCTCGTTGGTGAGACCATAGACCACATCGAGGTTAACCCCGTATTGCTCGACGATCATGTCGTAATCGAAGCAATAAGCTTGATCGAGCACCGACTCCGTGGTGAGACCGGACTGCCCGTCCGGGACACTGGATTGTGTGTAGCCCTGAATGACGTTCTTGAAACGAAAAGAGCGTTTCTTACCGAGGTACGCAGGCGAGTGCTCCATATAGAACGGCAGTGAAGACTTAGCCAGCAGCGATTCGCCGATCTTCTTGCTATGCAGTTGATAGAGTTCAAAGACACGTTTGTAGCGCAAGTACAGGATTTTCTTGGGCTCTGCGAACTCTATTTGCGAGGAACTGCTGTCCACCTTGAGGTGCGAGACGGTTTCTATACGATAGTCTGCCTGCATGCACAGATGGCCTTCGGTACGCAGAAAACTGATGATATCCCAAAGCGTAGCTACTTCGTTGTTGCGCTTGGTTTCTTTGTTCTGCTCCATGATGCCATCGACAGCTATCGAAAGCAAATCAGTATAGGTGAACGGCAGATCCAAACGGTTCTGCAGGCAATGGAATGCCGCCAAGACAGAAGCCCAGTTATTGGCGATACGATCCTCGACGCCTCTGTTCTCAAGCGCCTTGCGCAAGTCCTCTTGTACCTGTTTGTAGGAATGTGCGTACTCGGCTTCGAACAACGCACGATGGCGAAGGATGTCCATTGTGAGATGCGTGCAACCCATCTTCCGGAGCTCTTTGAGACGCTGGAACTTCATCTTGGACTCGGGCGTGAACTCGGATTTGTCGTAACGCAAGAAGATGAATCGTGAGAAAAGGGCAATGTCGGCAGTAGCCATCTCCTGGCCGGAGAGGATGATGCCGGAGTTAACGCGCGTCACCTCGCGTTTCTTGTCCTTATCCATGTTCATGCGGTTACGACCTGTGCCATCCCATAGACCTTTGAGAAACTCACGTTTGTCGATATCGATGGTGTTCTTGAACTCATCTATATGAACGAGTGCGTTGGCGCACTGGGCAACGGCATCAGCAAGTGCCGGGAGCGTGGAGTTCTGGATGTTCGGCGGCGTGTTCTCGATGATGAAGAACGACATGAGCGAGTGACCGAGTTCGGACTTACCGGAGCCTTTCGGACCAAACAGATTGAGGAGGGGGAACGACTTTGTTTGCGCCGTGACGACATCGCGAAACAAGGTAGCCAGCAGGAATGATAGACCGATTTTGGCGTTGTCGCCGAAAACGTCTATCAGTTGCTCTGCGTATGTGCGTAGCGTGACCTTCCCTAATCCGTAGTGGACGAAGCTCCGTTCGAACTGGTATAGCGATTTTTGTTTCTCATAGATGGACGAGAATGCGGGCAGATAGAAGTTGCCTTGGTCACCCAAGCGCACGATTCCAAAGTCGTCCACTTTATGCCATTTGCGACCATCGAATATACCGTTGCCAAAGGCAAAGAAACCTTTGTCTTGCCAGCCGAGTTGCGTGATTGGTTCAGCCGTTTCGGTGGCTTTGTAGAGGAATTGTTTGAGGCGAGTCAGCTGTTCCTCTTTTGCCAACCAGATATAGTTGCCGATACTCTCTATCTTCTGTTTGAAACGGCTGAGACTGACGAGGTCTTCGGCTTTGAACTCAATGATACGCTTATCATGATCTTCGTTCTCAATCTCAAAGAGACGGAGCGCATTGGAACCTCCATCTGATATATGGAACAGCGGACGAAGGAGGAAGTTCGACCATTGGAAAATCTTGCCATTTGCACCGATGGAGATATACGAGTTACCTTTCGTCTGGAAACCGTATTTCTCGAAGAGGTCGAGGTAATGCGAGTTCTGATCGTTGCAGCGAAGTGACTCCTCGCGACGGTTCTGTTGTGCCGCATGAATCGCCTTGCGCCACATGGACTTACCTTGGATGACATCGTGGAGGAGATTGATGTACCGATCCACCTCATACTCACGCTCCAGACGGCCTAAGAGGAACGCCACTTTGTCCACAATCTCCGTGGGCGAGAGACCTTGTGTCTGAATCAGTTTCTGTGCATACCAAACCGGGAAATCCTGCGTCTCAAGATCGTCGTAGAGCAGGCGCGATTTGCAGAACGAATCCGGATCCTGCTTACGACCTTCTTGACCTAACGGAATCTCCTTGACACTCACGTCAAAACCGAGGTTCCAAGCTTGAACAGCAGATTTCATGACCTTTTGAATGCCAGTTCCGTACGGAGTACCCACTTTCGGGCAGTCCGCATCGGGCATGAAGATCAGTTTGGTAGCATTCCTTTGCAGGACTTTGAACTGTTCATCCGTCCAATCAGAACCCAACGAAGCGACCGCATTGAGGATGCTGATGGACTGCAGACGCAGTACGTCCGGTGCTCCTTCGACCAGCACATACACGCCATCTTTGACGGCGGCACGAGCGGCTATGTCGATACCGAAAACGGACTGGCTCTTCTGATAGATGAGACTATTGGAAGAATTGAGGTACTTAGGCGTTTTGTCATCATCTGCCATCGTACGTGCCGTGTAACCGATGATGCGGTTGTAGCGGTCGCGGATAGGGATCATGATACGAGCCCGGAAGAAGTCGTAATCCTTTTTCGACTTCTCGGAGTGCACAATGAGACCAAGTTGGGTGAGCACCTCGTTGGAGAGCAGTTGCTGCTTCGCATAGTTGATGAGCCCATCCCATGCATCATACGCGAAGCCGATGCCGAACTCTTCTACAAAATCCTTGCCCCAGCGGTTGAGCGCATACGTATAAGCAGCACGAGCTTGATCGTCTTGATTGTGGATGTTCGCGACATAGTACTTCTGAATAAGGGCGTAAGCCGTGAACATCGCTTCGCGCTGTTTGTCCTGCTCCTGCTCTTCAGACGTACGCTCGTGCGTATCTTCCTCGATGGAGATATGGTGCTTACTCGCCAGATGGCGCACTGCTTCCGGAAAATCCATGTTCTCCTTCTTCTGAATGAAAGCGATGGCATCACCACCTTCGCCGCATCCGAAACAATGCCACGTGTTCCGCGCGGGATTGATATGGAGAGAGGGCGTTTTCTCATGGTGTAGCGGGCAGCAACACTTGAAGCTGCTGCCGGACGGATGCAAGGTGGCATAATCAGAGACCACGTCTTTGATGTTCACCTGCATTCGGACTAATTCTATGGTTCTATTGGATATCATGTTAAGTTAGGATATAAGGTTATTAAAAGAGAGTTGGAACGCGTCCAACTCATTACCAATTATTACTCCGCGATGTGGTATCTCTTGTAATAATTCTCCGCAAACCGCTCCTGACTACGATCTGCATAACGGAAACGTGCAAGGATGGTGTCGATGACTTCATCCTCCAATTTGGTCAGATTCTCATGCTCGCACTTGTAATAAAAAGTGGAGTTACTCCATCCGGTGCGTTGCATCACCAGACGCTTAAAATTGCGACGGCGACTGCCGCACAATTGCTCATAATAAGATTTAAAACTTTTCATAGTTATGTTTATTTATTGGTTTTGGTTAAAAAATGCAAAAATAATTCAAAAAATGCGTATTATATTTGCGTATTTGCAATTTTTGTTGTACTTTTGTGGTGCAAAATTAGTACATTTTATTGATAAATGACCTAAAAACTGCAAGAAAAGCGTATTATTATAGTATTTTAGTAATTATAATACGCAAATGCGCACTATAATTACTTTTTAACTTCAAAATCTATGTACGACGGAGATGTAATTCGGCTTTTATTAGCCAAACAAAAGAAGACCCAACGCGATTTGTCGTTGGCAGTAACCGGCAAGCCCAACAGCAGCTTGCATAACTTGTACAAGAACCCGACAGCTGCGACACTGGAAAAGATTGCAGACTTTTTCAATGTCACGACTGACTCCTTTTTTATTCGCGAGCGAAAGCCGATTGATTACGAAACGGAGAAAGATATGGAGAATGGCTATTTGAAGAAGCTGATCCAATACCAAGAGACAACCATCAATGCGGCACATTTATTGGACGATGCTAACAACTATATGCTTGAACAGTTAAAGCATAGAGTAGCTGAATTGGAAAGCCGGCTCAAATACATACAGGCTCATCCGGAAGCCATCGCAGAGTTGCCACCTCTGCCGGAGTTCAACTTGATTATTCCATACGCACAAGGTGTGGGAGAGCCGACAGTATATACGAATCTGACTGCGGCGCAAAAGCGTCAGAATAAGATTCACAAAAAATACCAAAAGAAAGTTATCGAACCGCAGATCAAAGAGACCCTAGAGGATCTCGATAGTGAAAAATAGAAAAAGAAAATGCAGGCTCAAAAACCTGCATTTTTGCATTTTATTTGGGGTAAAGTGCTCCACTGAGGGGGTAAGTGCCAAGTATAAAGTACTATTTTTTACTTTTATTTTCTAAAAGTTCTAATTTTTCAAAGAGTTGATACATCTGTGAATAAGAGATTTCTGCTCCTTCATCATGCAGTTCAACGGACCGTTTGGCTAAGTTCAATGCTTTTTCAAGGTCACCATGCTGGGACAGAAATTCATAGAGCCTGATACGCTGAAAGTACTTCTTGGTTTTCTCGTATCCAGGCATGTACTTGCATAGCTCTTTTGCTACTGCTTCATAATCTGCATACTTCCGGTGCGAAGGTTTGGGCATAAAGTGCATTAGGAACCAATATTCAGTACACGGATCTGTCTCTATAAATGTTACCTTTTGAAAGATCCTTTGTTGTTTGGCTCTATGATAAGCTTGCTTCTCTGAAGGATGCGTATTCAATCTATCCATGTCTAATAGACAGATAATCTCATCATACCCCTCGGTGACACATTGTCTCGCTTCTGCAAGTAAATGCTTTATATCCGAGTGCTGCGGAATAGAAGGACGCATTTTAAATGGATAATGACCAACTATACGTAGAGAGTCAATATAAAACCATTCAGTTATTCCTTCGCCAAAGATTGCGATACTCTTTTTCATTGCATGTCCTCCGTTGACTCGTCCAGATATATCGCTCCTGTAAATGGCAGTTTGACCAATTTACCTTGACGATACGCGTTATATGGCGATATGTTTTTGTGTAAACCAAGGTCTGAGAGACGAACCAATTCCGTTTCGGCCTCTTCGTTCTTATCCGTAAACCAGATAGTATCACGGCGAACAAAATCTTCATTCAGCAAATTGATGTCATGCGTAGCTATCAATAATTGCGATGTACCAGTATTATTTGCAAGATATACACGCAGGAAATAGGATAGCAACTCGTAATGCAAACTCGTCTCTATCTCGTCAATGATAATGAATTGATTGTCTTGCACGAGATACTTCATAATGGCTGCAATGCCCATGAAGCGCAAAGTACCATGTGATTCCAATTCTTCCGGCAAAGTACCTATACCATTTAGCGTCTCATGCGAAAAGATAATAGAAGATGCATCTGAAGAAAGGTGGAATTCGTTGATGTTGAAATCTGATTTCTGCAGGAATTGGATGATAAACTGTTTGAGTTTACCATCCTTATCGTTCTTCAGCTCCTTATGGAGGAAAAACGACAAATCAATGGATGGCCTTAATACTTCAGAGAAATTACTATCAATCCACGTATAAACCGTATTTAAGCGAGTGCTGACTACATTTGATTTACCAAAGGCTGCAATCACAGAGCAGTTATTGAGCGTATTTCCTGCAACGAACTCCTGGTCGCGACGAGACAAACTAAGATTCTTGCCAAACTCAACTTGCGTACTATCAGTTTCCGGGATATATTTGCGTTCGTAAAGCATGGATGGACGCACCGAGGAATAAACCATCAGTTTCTCCTCCAGAATACGCTCGTTGTTGAATAGCAGATTCAGATTGTACTTCTCACCTTCGAGATAAAAATTCATCTGCATGTGGGTCGGCTCGTTCTTGCTGTGATCATCCAGCAGGAAAGGTACGACATCTATTTCCTCCGTCTTGCTCTGAGGATAATGAAGCAACGTATGCACAAAGGTCTCAAAAGCATTCAATACTTTCGTTTTTCCTGAGGCATTAGCACCATAAATGACACCCATCTTTAGAAGGCGCACTCCGGGTTTTACCTCCACGGTGTACTCATCAGATAGAACCTTATCAGTTGTCGGAACAAAACTGAGCGTTTGTTGCGAACGGATGGAATAGTAATTCTCTACTGAAAAATCAGCTACCATAGTTGTAAATCTTAAATTTGCTGCAAAATTACAAATAAAAATTGAATTATACAAATTTTATTTTAGTTTTTCGTAATTTTCCTACGTTTTTCTGTGTTATAAACATAAATTTTATTATTTAGTCAATCGAAACACTCAATATCTTATGCCAGCGGGGTATCTATTTTCTGTTATATACCTTGAATAAAATTGCGCGCATAGCGGGCACGTTCATACGCACCTGCGCACACGAGATTTTGAGCTTTCCAAGAAGATGGTTTAAACGGGATTAGGGGAATTTATATGATTCTTAAACTCAAAAAAGTGCTCGATTTTATGAAAAATCGTGCTAAAATTGCATTTTTTTGCCAAAAAATTTGCATAATTCAAAAAAAAGCAGTACCTTTGCACTCGCTTTTGAAAAGAAGAAAAAACTGCCCGAAATCGGCACAAGCCGTCCTAAGGTAGAATGGTATTTGAAATTGCTAACCAACTGATTGATAATCAGGAAGAAAGTTAATAGTTGGGCGAGGGTTTCTCGCGAGTTCGAGTCTCGTCCGCACCGCTAAAAAGGTATCCGCGCAAGCGAATACCTTTTTAGTTTACGTGTAGGGCATGTGTGTGCCCGCACCGCAAAGTCTCGCAGAAATGCGGGCTTTTTTTCATTTTTATTTGCATATATCAAAAAAAAGCAGTAACTTTGCGGCCGATTTAGTTTGCGCGTTTATGCGCATGTGTGTACGCGGTAATGAAATATGTATATATAAATAAGATTGATTCACCGGCGGATTTGAAGAAACTGAAGGTAGAGGAACTGCCGGCGGTGTGTGCGGAGTTGCGGGATTTTATCATAGAGGCGCTGAGCAAGAACCCCGGTCATTTGGCTTCTTCGTTGGGTACTATCGAGTTGACGGTAGCGCTGCATTATGTCTTCGACACGCCGGAGGACAAGCTCGTTTGGGACGTAGGTCATCAGGCTTACGCGCATAAGATTCTCACGGGTCGCAGGGACCGCTTTCATACAAACAGACAATTCAAAGGCCTCTCGCCGTTTACTAATCCGGCGGAGAGTGAATACGACGCCTTCATCGCCGGACATGCCAGCAATAGCATATCTGCGGCGCTGGGTATGAATATCGGTGGAGACAAGAATGTCGTAGCTATCATCGGCGACGGGGCGATGACAGGCGGTCTGGCTTTCGAGGGACTGAACAACACCTCGATGGATAAGAACAACCTGCTGATTGTGCTCAACGACAACCACATGGCAATCGACCCGCTAAAGGGCGGATTCACCCAGTATCTCGTTGATCTGACGACCAGCGAGATGTACAACAAATGGCGGTGGCGGCTGTATCAGGTGGCGGAGAAATTGCACCTCGTCGATGATCGCAAACGGCGGGCGATGTTACGTCGCAACAATAGTCTCAAAGCGGTACTGAGCAAGCAACCGAGTAATATCTTCACGGGTCTTAACATCCGTTATTTCGGTCCGACAGACGGTCACGACGTAGAGGGTCTGGTGCGTATTCTTCGCGAGATCAAGAACCACCGCGGGCCGAAAGTGCTGCATATCATCACCAAGAAAGGCAAAGGTTATGCGCCGGCGGAGAACGACCAGACCGTTTGGCACGCACCGGGAGAGTTCAATGTGGAGACAGGTCTCCGGATCGCTGACGCTAACAGAATACAGACCGCTGGCGCTGACAGACCGGCTACGCCTGACAGACCCGTTCCGCCCTTATGGCAGGAGGTGTTCGGCGAGACGCTGTTGGAGCTGGCGAAGAAGAACGAGAAGATAGTCGGTATCACGCCTGCGATGCCCAGCGGGTGCTCGATGAGCATCATGCAGAAAGAGTTGCCGGACCGCGTGTTCGATGTCGGCATCGCCGAGGGTCACGCTGTGACATTCAGTGCGGGGCTCGCGAAAGCAGGGATGGTACCTTATTGCAATATCTACTCAACTTTCCTGCAGCGGGCGTACGATAATATCGTCCATGACGTAGCATTGCAGAACCTGCACGTGGTGCTCTGTATCGACCGCGCAGGTATCGTCGGCAACGACGGCGCGACGCATCATGGACTGCTGGATTTAGCCTACTTGCGACCTATACCGAACATGCAGATCTGCGCACCACGAACCGCCGAGGACCTGCGGGATATGTTGAAACTCGCAGAGACGATGGAAGGTCCCGTGGCAATCCGCTATCCACGCGGCAGAACAAACGAGCCTACCCCTAACTCCTCCCTAAAAGGAGGGGAACACTCCGTTGCTTATGGAAAAGGCATAAAATTAAGAGACGGAGAGGACGTAGCGGTACTGACCATCGGTGCGATAGGAAACCCCATGAGCGAAGCGATTGAGTCTGTCTGCGAAACGGTCTGTCAGTCCGAAGGACGGTCTGTGAGCATTGCTCACTACGATATGCGGTGGCTGAAACCGATGGACGAAGAGATACTGCACGAAGTAGGACGCAAATACAAGACCATCGTCACTGCCGAAGACGGCATCATCGCCGGCGGCTTAGGAAGCGCGGTTCTGGAATGGATGAGCGATCACGGCTACACGCCGCGCGTCATCCGCCTCGGAGTGAACGATCAGTTTGTAGAGCATGGCTCTACCAAAGAACTATACCACTTATTGAAATTAGACAAGGAGGGATTATGCGAATCATTATTGCAGGTGCTGGCGAAGTAGGCACGCACTTGGCTAAGTTGCTTAGCCGCGAGGATATGGAGATCAGTCTTCTGGACGAGAGTCCGGAGCGCTTGGGCGATCTGAGCGCCAACTACGACATGCTGACGCGGGTCGGCAACCCCACCTCAATCCGTGACCAACGAGAGATAGGTGTCAAGGATTGCGACCTGTTCATCTCCGTGACCCCTCATGAGACGGAGAACATGACCGCCTGCCTGATTGCCAACTCGTTAGGCGCCAAGCGTACGCTTGCCCGCATCGACAACTACGAATACCTGCTGCCCGAGAACCGAAAGTTCTTTGAGAACATGGGTCTGAACCACCTCATCTATCCGGAGGTGCTGGCGGCGAACGAGATTGAGGAAAGCCTGCGGACAAACTGGATGCGGTACCACCTGCATCTCTGCCAGGGCGCGCTGGAGTTATGCATCGTCAAGGTGCGCGAGACGGCGAAGATATTAGGTCAGAGTTTCGCTTCGGGAGTCTATAACCACGGCAAGTACCGTATTGTAGCCATCAAACGCGACCAGCAGACCATCATCCCCAGAGGACAAGACACAGTAGAAGTGAACGATTTGGTCTATTGCGTCTGCCCCAAAGAAAATATGGAATACATGCGGGAGGAGTTAGGCAAATCCAAACGCGAGATCAAGAACGTCATCTTCTTCGGCGGCGACCGTATCGCTCGTAAAGCCGCGACAGAGCTGGTGGATGAGATGAATATCAAGATCATCGAGAAAGACCGGGACTTATGTAACATCCTGAGCGCCAAAGTGCCGAACGCGCTGGTCATCAATGCCGACGGATCCGATATGGATATCCTCAAAGAAGAAGGCATCCAGGACGCGGACGCTTTTGTAGCCGTGACGGACAGTAGCGAAGCGAACATCTTCGCCTGCCTGGCAGCCAAGCGTTTCGGCGTACGCAAGACCATCGCAGAGGTGGAGAACCTCGACTACATCCCCATGGCGGAAGGTCTGGATATAGGTACGGTACTGAACAAAAAGACCATCGCCGCTTCATATATCTACCAGATGCTGCTGGACGCCTCCGTACGCGGTGTACATAACCTGACGAGCGCCGACGCGGAGATCGTAGAGTTCTACGCCAAAGAAGGCAGTACCATCACCCGCCACAAGGTCAAAGACGTGCGGCTGCCGGACGAAGCGAATATCGGCGGTATCGTTCGCGCAGGAGAAGGTATTCTCGTTAACGGCGAGACGCAGATCATTGCCGGCGACCTCGTCGTCGTCTTCTGCAAGAGCCACGTGATACGTACATTAGAGCGATACTTCAAATGACAAGGATGTTTAACTGGCGGTTGGTCTTCAAGACCATGGGTGTACTGACCACCCTCGAGGCATTATTCATGTTAGTGCCCACGTTCGCCGCGTTCTGGTACGACGAGCCGGACTTGGGCGCATGGGTGGTGTCCAGCGCCATCACTTGGCTCAGCAGCTGGTGGATGATCCTTGCCGGCAGGCATGCCGAGAAACGCGTAGGCGAACGGGAGGGCTACGTCATTGTGGCGACCGTATGGATCGTCTATTCGCTCTTTGGCATGTTACCATTCTGGCTCAGCGGAAGTCTCACGAGCATTACGGACGCATGGTACGAGACCATGGCAGGCTTCACCACCACGGGTTCAACCGTATTCTCCGACGTTACCGCCCAGACCCATTCCATCCTCCTCTGGCGCGCATTAATGCAGTGGATCGGAGGTATGGGAATCATCGTTCTCTCCGTTGCCATCCTGCCGATGTTCGGACTCGGCGGCATGCAGCTATACAGCGCCGAAGTGACCGGCGTCAGCTACGAGAAACTCAGTCCGAGAATCGCCGATACCGCCAAGCATATGTGGATCACGTATATCGGTCTGACCATCGCGGAAGGAGTATTATTATGGCTCTTTGGTATGGGTAAGTTCGACGCCGTTTGTCACTCCATGGCGACCATCTCCACCGGTGGATTTGCTACCCATAACGACAGTGTCATTTCTTTCGGACCGGCTGTGCAGTGGACAATATTGATTTTCATGTTGTTGTCCGGTATTAATTTTACCCAACTGATCTATCTCTTCCGCGGCAAGCCCCAACGCCTGCTGCATGACGAAGAAACACGATGGTACACGAGTGCCTGTCTGGTAGCAGGACTGGTCCTAGCTCTTGGATTGCTCGTGCATACAGGTGCTTGGGAGAGTGTCCGTATCGGTTTTTTCACCTCCGTGGCGATGATCACGAGCACAGGATTTGTAGCGGATGATTACATGGTCTGGCCACCGGTATTATGGATGCTGGTATTCTTTATGATGTTTCCCGGCGGCGCAAGCGGCTCTACTGCCGGTGGAATGAAATGGGTACGACTGGCTATCTTCGCCAAATCAGCTCTAGCGGAGATCAAGCGGCGCATACATCCCAATGCCGTCATTCCTGTGCGATTCAACGAGCGTACCGTAAGCGAGCAGACCACTTTTAACATCATGGCCTTTGTATTCTTCTATATCGTGATTATCATCCTTTCCTCGCTTTGGTTCTGCGGTTGTGGTATCGGTTTTGACGAAGCAATAGGCATCGCCGTCTCGATGATCGGTAACGTAGGCGTCTCTATCGGACAATGGGGATCCAGCGGATGCTACGCCGCCTTGCCCGCCGCCGCCAAATGGGTAGCGACCTTCGTCATGCTCATCGGACGTCTGGAGATATTTACGGTATTGTTATTGTTCAGTAGGGCTTTGTGGAAGAAGTGATTAGGGGATTTGTGGGATGAGACCGTATAAAGTATTACTATTCATAATCTGTGTAATGGTATCTCTGGCGGCACTATGCGTGGTGTTGCCCGAACGTTTTGCATTCGGCGAGAAAGAACTACGCTGGCCGACCCTCGCAGAGGTAATCGGTACGGAAGAAGCCTACCCCCGCCCCCTCCCTGAAGAGGAGGGGAGTATAACCTCTCCTGACACCATTGCTCCCTCTCCCGACACCCTTCCTTCCCTTCGGGGGAGGACCGAGGAGAGGCTTATCATCCCCAAGATCACTGTCGATTCGGCAACCGACAGCCGTCTTTTCCTGCGCGCTTTCTATGCTTCGCTGGCGGACGCAGGAACAAAGAAGATTCGCGTCGTTCATTACGGCGACAGCCAGATAGAGGAAGACCGCATGACCCAGCAGATCCGCGAAACCTTACAAGCCGCTTATGGCGGTTCGGGTGTAGGATTAGTGCCGTTAGCGCAGACCATTCCTTCCCTCACCGTACGGCAGGAGCTCTTTCTCTCCGGCCGTTTCGTCAGCCCGCAGAACGGTCCGAAGCGCTACCTGGTCTATGGTCCCAAACGCGACCAGCGCACCGACGGACTCTATGGTCCGATGGGTCAGATGGCGTACATGAGCGACAGCCTCGTCAAAGGCAGCGAGACCGTCAAAGCCATCTGCCAACCCCTGCAACCCAATATGCACTACGACCGTTTTCGGCTTTTTGCAGACACCTCCGTCCATTATACCACTTCCCGCGACACAATGTTCCTCTCCGGTCGCGGCGGCGTTTACGGTCTCTCCCAAGAGAGCAAGACCGGCATCATCGTCGATAACATCCCCATGCGCGGATGTATGGGAATCGTCTTTACAAAAATGGACAGCACGCAGCTGAGTACGTTCTATAGCGAAGAGAACGTGCGGCTCATCATCATGCAGTTTGGCGGTAACGCTATCCCCTCCAATAAGAACCCCGGCACGATACAAGCCATAGTCAAAGGGCTGAGACAACAAGTGCAATACCTGCGGCGTTGTGCACCCGAGGCCTCCATCCTTTTCATCGGACCGAGCGACATGCTGACTCAGATAGACGGCGAATGGACGACTTATCCGATGGTGCCGTACATGGACAAACTGCTGCGCAAGATGGCATTGGAGGAGAACATCGCCTATTTCAGTCTCTACCGATGGATGGGCGGCAGCGGATCAATGATGAAATGGCAGGAAGTGGGTCTGGCAGGTTCGGACGGCGTGCACTTCACTCGTGCCGGCGCACGTAAAGCCGGAAAAGCAGTAGCAGAATGGATGATGGAAGGAAATGAGTGATTTCTGGCAACACATATTAGGATTTAACGCAGAGAGCCCGCTGCTCTTCACCCAGTTTTATTTCTGGGCGTTCTTCGCGTTGGTATATGCCCTTTTTGCGCTGCTAATGTCTGTCGGCAAAACGACAAACAGCAAGCTACATCTGCGCAATGTCTATCTGATGTTCGTCAGCTGGTTCTTTTACTACAAGACCAGCGGACTCTTCCTGCTCATACTGGCATTTGTTACCCTGAGCGACTGGTTCATTGCGCAGCGGATAAGGGCGAAAATTGAAAGGAAATGGGCACCCAGACTGTGGCTCACGCTCTCGGTCGTCATCGACCTCTCCATCCTCTTCTATTTCAAATACGCGTACTTCTTCACAAACGTCATCAACGACTGGTTTGGCGCGGACTTCCGAGTCTTTGACATCTTCGCGTATATCGGCAACGGCTTCTCCGAGGCAGGGCGGTTTGATGTCGATACCATCATACTGCCGGTGGGAATCTCGTTCTATACCTTCCAGGTCATCTCCTATACCTGCGATGTCTTCCGGCGGAAGATTGAGCCGGTGAAGAACATCCTGGATTTTGGGTTCTACGTCTCCTTCTTCCCGCAACTCGTAGCCGGACCGATCGTGCGCGCAGAGGAGTTTATCCCGCAGTTATACAAGCCTTTCCGCCTAAGCCGCAGAGCCTTCGGTATCGCGGTCTTCTGGATCCTCAACGGTCTGGCGAAGAAGATCATCATGTCCGACTACCTGGCGGTGAACCTCATCGACCGCGTCTTCGATAACCCCTTGCTTTTTTCGGGTTTCGAAAACCTCTTTGCGCTCTTTGCGTACTCGCTACAGGTCTATGCGGATTTCTCCGGCTATACGGATATAGCTATCGGCGTAGCCATGCTCATGGGCTTCTACCTGCCGATGAACTTCAACAGCCCCTATAAGTCCAAAAACCCGCAGGAGTTCTGGCGGAGGTGGCACATGTCCCTCGGACGGTGGCTCAAGAGTTACCTCTATATCCCTCTGGGCGGCAACCGAACGATTCTCGGCTTCAAGGCACCCAAACTATGGGCGGCAAACTTCAACTCGTTCATTACCCAAGTCCTCGGCGGTCTCTGGCACGGGGCAAGTTGGAACTTCGTCCTCTGGGGAGCCATCAACGGCGTGGGCATGATTGTAGAGAAGATCTGGCGGGAGTGGAACTGGCATGTACGTTTCGCAGCGATTTCTGCCCTGACGTTCGGGTTGGTACTACTCGATTATTTCTATAACCTCCCTGTCTGGCGTCTCTTCGCCGTCTGGGCAGCTATCATCTGGTTCGGAACCGCCATCCGGTATATCTATTGGTTGATCACAGCAGATAAAATCATAAATCATAAATTTGAAATCCTAAATAATAAAATCGCGAACGCGTGGGCGATCCTCCAGACATTTGCATTCATCACCTTCACGCGTCTCTTCTTCCGTTCGTCCAGTAATCTGGATCCTGCGACGGCAAATGAAGTAGCCTGGGCGACGGCAAAAAATATGGTGAACCAGATTGGTGGCGCGTGGTCCAATGCCATCATCCCGGATTTCCTCTGGGAGTACCGATGGGTAGTGGCGATGTTCATTGCCGGCATGGTCATCCACTGGATCCCAACGAACTTCAAACGCCGTTACCGCCTCTGGTTCTCGGCGATGCCTTTGTGGCTGATGGTCATCGTCGTCTGCCTCGCCATCGTCGTCATCTACCAGTTCGTCTCCGCCGAGATGCAACCCTTTATATATTTTCAATTTTAGACCGCCCTGCGGGCTAAAAGAATAAAGACCGCTACGCTAAAAGACAAAAGACTAAGTATGATTATAGGGATAACAGGTGGCATAGGAAGCGGCAAGTCCACTATCGCGCGAGCGCTCGCAGCCCGCGGGTACGCCGTCTATGACTGTGACCGCGAAGCCAAACGTATCATTGCGGAGAACAAGGACGTGCAGCAACAAATCATCGCCCTCCTCGGTCCAGAAGCATTTGTCAACGGGGTTTATAACACTTCTTATGTCGCCCAACGCGTCTTTGCCGAGCCGGAGTTACTGGAGCGGTTGAATCAGATCGTTCACCCTGCCGTAAAAGAAAATATCTTGGAGAAGCAACCGGACTTTGTAGAATCGGCTATTCTGTATGAGGCAGGGTTAGACGCTATTTGCGACAAGATTTTTGTCATCGAAGCCCCCGAAGACATCCGTATCGCGCGTACCATCGCACGCGATTACCACGGCGACGCCTCCCCCGAGAATATAAATAAGGTACGCGCCCGCATCCGCGCACAACGCCCCTATCTATCATCTATTCATCTATCATCTATAGGCCGACAGGCCGTTATTATTCCCAACGATGGCCGTAAAAGCATCGAAGAATTGGCGGAAGAGATCATTGCGCTCCTGAACTAAGCCTCTCCAAAAAACTTGATTCGCCACCCAAAATCCATAAAAATGACATTCTCTCTTGCGTATGTCATTTTTTTTGTGTAATTTTGCAGCGCAAAATCATTTTATGGCAAAGCAAAAAGAAATAATCGTCAAGGATACTACAATCCGCTCGTTTTCGCAGAACGGATGGGACTATATCTGTATTACGGATATTGCAAGGCAGAAGAATACGGAAGATCCCAATGCCGTTGTGGGCAACTGGATGCGCAATAGAAATACTATTGAATATCTTGGTATTTGGGAGGCTTTAAACAATCCTAATTTTAACCCCCTCGAATTCGAGGGGTTTAGAAATCAGGCAGGATTGAATGCTTTTACTCTGTCTCCCAGTCGTTGGATAGAAGCGACAAATGCGGTAGGACTTATTGCAAAATCGGGGCGTTATGGCGGTACGTATGCGCAACGGGATATAGCCTTTAAGTTTGCCAGTTGGGTTTCTGTTGAGTTTGAACTCTATTTGATTAAGGAGTTCCAACGTCTTAAAGAAGAGGAACAAAAAGCGCTCGGCTGGTCTGCAAAGCGCGAGTTGGCAAAGATTAATTATCATATCCATACGGACGCGATTAAGGAACACCTTATCCCGCAGGAGATTGATGCATACCATCGTTCGCTTATCTATGCCAATGAGGCCGATGTGCTCAATGTGGCGTTGTTCGGAATGACCGCCAAAGAGTGGCGTGACGCGCATCCGGAGGATAAAGGTAATATACGCGACTACGCAACGATTAACCAATTAATTTGCTTGAGTAATATGGAGAACCTCAATGCGGTATTCATCAACGAAGGTCTGCCACAAGGCGAACGCCTCCAGAAACTCAACCAAATAGCTATTCAACAAATGACCGTGTTGGAAAATGTCGAAAGCAAACATATATTGAAAGGATAATATATCCCCAGGTCTGACCTCACCGACCAGCGTAAAAAAAGCGGTGACAAAAAATATTGAAATAAAGAGCGCGAAGCGTCGCGCAAAAACATATTAAAATAATAACAGAGCTTTAGCTCTTATTCTCGGAATCGAAATATTCCCCAATATTTTATAATGCAAACGAGAATAGGCAAGCAAAAGTTCACGCGTAAGCGTGGGCTATTTGTGCTTATTAGTTTGCAGGCGTTGGGGAACGCTACGATTCCTAATAGGTAACAAGTAGTTCGCGCCTTTTTTGTTGCTTATAGGATAAAAGCTAAAGACAAAAAGCTTTTATCCATGGCAAAAAACGCAAATTTAGGAGCAGCGAAGAATGCGAAGAATGATGAGTTCTACACTCAGTATGCGGACATACAAAAAGAAGTAAACGCGTATATTGAATACAACCCCGATGTCTTTCGGGGCAAGACAATTTTGCTGCCTTGCGACGATCCAGAATGGAGCAATTTCACCAAATTCTTTGCACAAAACTTTGAGTTCTTCGGTCTGAAAAAACTTATTTCTACGTCTTATGCCATCGAAAGCAAGAAATACAAGACCGATTGGCAACCAACGCTCTTCGAGACGGAAAATCCGATGTATAATGTAGAGAAGAGCCGTATTAAGGGCAAAATCTTCACACTTACGCACGATACCAACAACAGCGGTCGAATTGACATTGACGACCTGCAATGGAGTTACCTCGAAGGCGACGGCGACTTTCGTTCTGCCGAAGTAACCGCTCTCCGAGACGAGGCAGATATTATTATAACAAACCCGCCTTTCTCGTTATTTCGAGAATTTCTTGCATGGATTATGGAGGGAAAGAAACAATTCTCTATTATTGGGAATATGAATGCGATTACATACAAAGAAGTTTTTCCTCTTATAAAAGATAACAAGATATGGCTTGGTAGCGGTTTTAATGCAGGAAATGCTTATTTTAGAATATTAGGAGATCCCCGAAATGATTTTGCAGATGGAGTTTATGATAGTTCTACGGGATTAGTGAAATTTAGAAACTGCTGTTGGTTCACAAACATAGACCATGGAATGCGCCATAAGCCGTTACAACTTATGAGTATGGCTGATAATTTAAAGTTTAACAAGAAATTAAAGGGTCTTACTGAATACCAACACTACGATAATTACGATGCAATAGAAGTCCCATATACAGAGGCTATTCCGTCAGACTACAGAGGAGTAATGGGCGTCCCTATTTCATTCCTTGATAAGTATTGCCCTGAACAATTTGAAATCTTAGGTTCCACTCAAAGAGGTTGTCATGACTTGGTGCCTGATACAAGAAGATATGATGATTATTGGGAATGCAAGCCTAATGGCGAGAGGACAGGTTCTTCTGGTGGTAAGACAAACGAGAATGGAAATCTTCTAAAAAATGATGGTGTACATAATTACTTTGAGAATGTAGAAGGAAGACAAGTTCAATCTACTTATGGTAGAATATTCATCCGCAAAAAACAATAAATACTATGAAAGCAGAACGTAAGATATACACCGTTGAGGAAATCTGCAAAGGGTTTACTTACAATGAGGCAGAAGGAAAAGGTTTGTTTGGACTTTCCGGCAAACTAACCATTCAGCCGGAGTACCAGCGAAATTACCTCTACGCCGAGCAAAACGGCGCACGCGAGATTGCCGTTATTGAGTCCGTGCTCAAAGGCTATCCTATTGGATTGCTATACTTTAATCGTGTGGACGAGAACCATCTGGAGGTATTGGACGGACAGCAACGTATCACCTCTTTGGGGCGTTTCCTTACGCGCAAGTTCGCTATCCGTATTGACGGCATGGAGCAGTATTTTGATTACATGGCGGAAGATCTCAAAAAGAAGATTCTACAAACCGAACTACTGGTCTATGAATGTGAAGGAACGGAAAGCGAAATCAAAGAGTGGTTCAAGACTATAAACATTGTGGGGCTCCCTCTGGAGGAACAGGAGATTTTGAATGCCGTTTATTGCGGACCGTTTGTGACACGCGCCAAAGAGGTGTTCTCCAATTCACAAAACGCCAATATCAACAAATGGGCTGCCTTCTTGCGCGGTAACGTGAAACGGCAAGCGTACCTGCACACCGCCTTGGAATGGGTCAGCAAAGGAAATATAAGCGCTTATATGTCCCTCCACCGCAACGATGAGAATATCCGTGAAATGGAGACCTATTTCAATAGCGTCATCGATTGGGCAAGCGGTGTGTTTATCCATATAGAGAAAGAGATGTGCGGTCTGCCGTGGGGTGAACTCTATGAGAAATACCACAAGACGCCTTACGATCCGGCACAAGTGGCTGCCAAACAGCGTGAACTCTACGAAGATTACTATGTAAAGAACAAAAAAGGCATCTATGAATATATCCTCGGCGGTTGCCAGGACACCAAACTGTTGGAAGTGCGTTGTTTCGACGAGCCGACCAAGAAAAGCGTCTATGCCCGCCAGACGGAAGAAGCCAAACAGAAAGAGGTTTCCAACTGTCCGCTTTGTGCCATCGGTCACGACGCCAATCGTACGCGTATCTGGAAACTGACGGAGATGGATGCCGACCATGTCACAGCTTGGTCTAAAGGCGGCGCAACGGATATTTCCAACTGCCAGATGCTCTGCCAAACACACAACAGAGCGAAGGGAAATAAGTAATCCTCCGCGGGGAGAAGGAATATACCGTAACGGGACAGGAGGTAAGATAAGGAAGCGGGATACAATCCCGCGGAAATGAACATACGAAGCCGCGCAT
>DEKW01000012.1:248653-295080 GCA_002354055.1 Bacteroidales bacterium UBA2712 | reverse complement strand
CATAAACGCTAAGAAGCGGGATACAATCCCGCGAAACGACCAAGAAAGGGAAGCGGTGAGGGAGACCTCGCCGCTTTTTTGTCGGATACCATCCGACGCAACTACCAAGAAGAGCGGGCTCGCGCAATGATGCGCGAGAAATGCACAAAGAAACGCGCCAGCGGAGGTGGCGCGCACAGGACAAGGCGGGGCGAGAACAGAACGAATGGGAAAGAAGAAAAAATATAGAAAAAGGGACAAAAATACCAACAAAATTTGCATATGTCAGGAATTTTGTGTATCTTTGTCGTCGGATTTGGATAAGAAAAAAAAGATGAAAGCAAAATGGACAGGGTTGGTGAATGAGTTGCGGGGACATGTGGACCGCAATCATTATGCAAGACGGATACCGGGAAACTGGCAGTATGCCGCTGTGTGCGAGAAGCCGGAATTGAGCGAAAAGACCAAGAAAAAGAAGGCCGCCCTGCCTCATGTAAAGAACTTTAAGGAGATGATGGCGGAATGCAAGGCAATCTTGCATGATCCGGAGAAAAGGGCAGAATGGCAAGCGAAATACGACGAGGCAAAACGTGAGGCTATTCGGCAGAACAAGCCCGTTCAAGGGCGGCTATGCGACTACGTGAAGCATGAGTTGATAGAAGCGCAGAAAAAAGCAGCAAGCGAGAGCGAGTGAGGGGTAGTACGTGGGGCTGACGTCGTACGAAGCATACGTTCAGCATACGTTCAGCATACGATGAGCATTCGATTGGACTCTTACGGGAGTCCTATTTTTTTTGCAAAAAATCGCAGAAAATCGCAGAAAAATTTGCGTATGTGCAATTTTTGTAGTACCTTTGCAGCCGAAAATTGTGTAAAAGCAATAATAGATAAACAACTTATTTATGAAAAAGTTTTTTTATGTAGCACTCATGTGCATGGTAAGCATGGTATTTTTTAGTGCTTGCAACAAGAATGAGCCGGAAGATGGCGGAAACAAAGTGAATTACGACCAGATGATTGGTTCGTGGAAGCTGACTTCCTATTCCGTTCTTTGGAAGAACCTCGATGACAACATCACCGAGAAAGAGCTGAACTACACGGACGGTTATCTCGTTATTGAGAAGAGACACACCGACGACGGCGATGCGTATTTCTACAAAGAGAACTTCGCCAACGAGAGCCGTGAGGAGTACGAAGGAATGCTGTACATCGACACGAAGAACAACCAAGTTTATTTCTATGCAGAGGATGGTTTCTCTCGTAGAGACAATGCAGAAATCTATGATTTCAAGGTTTCGTTCCCGGAAAACGGCAAGATGGAATGGGACTACCACACCACAGCGAGCCATGGTATTAACGGCGTTTACCACCAATGCAAACGCGACGTGAAAGCAGTATTTGTAAAACAACTACAATAATTTATTTACAGCAATGAAAAAGATTTTTTCTTTGGCAGTAGTATGCTGCCTCGCCCTGGTGGGCGTTGTGTTCGCTTCGTGCGAAACCGAGCAGAAAAGTAGCTATCCGTATGAAGTAAAGTTGGCTGCAGTAGATCAGGATCCGGCATTGAGCATGCTGTTTGAGCTGAATGGTCTGCCTATTATCAACGAGGAGATGGAGAAAGCAGCAGATCAGAAGGGCATCATCTTCAAAGACACTCGTTCCAACGCCGACAAACGTGCGAAAGAGGCTTTTGCTAAAGGTGTTGATCGCGTACGCAAAGAGACCAACGACTCGTACAAAGGATTGATCGTTGTTCTCAACCTTGCTGACCCGGTCACTGAGCTCGAAAGAGTGACACTTTAAGCCGTCTTAATGTAGAAAAATTGACGGATTTTGTACAAAAGGAGTGCTTCGGCACTCTTTTTACATATATGCATTTGCATATATCATTTTTTTTTTGTAAATTTGCACGCTTTTTTGGGGTAACCAAGAGTGACACTAATACAAAAATACAAATACAACGGATAAGATGAATAAGAAGATTTTAGCGGCACTGTTTGTGCTATGCTCCGTCGGAGCAACATTTATGGCTTGCAATTCCAATGAACCGGACGAAGCCAAGGCAAAGAACCATGACATGACAAAGCCGGAATACACGATCATGTTCTACACCGTAGGCGGAGGTGACCTGGATTACAGCATCGAGGGCGATCTGATGCGCGCTATGGACGCGCTCTATCCGAACGATGTGAGCGTGCGTTTCTTCGTGCAGATGAAATACTCGAACGAGCAGACCTACTGGAAGAAACGCAAAGAGAAGAACCCCGACGCCGATATGAGCAAATACAAGCTGCAAGGCGGCGAGTTCTCCACCGTTTACCGCTACGAGTTGTTGCCCTCCATGCTGAGCGAGGACAAGAAGACGATGCTCAAACTGCCTGAGTCCGCCAAGTACGGCAACCAGGGCGACCAGGCAGCATTCTATAATCCCGACAGCATCACTTCGTTTATCAATTACTGCAAGGCGGCCAACCCCAATGCCGACAAGTATATCCTCATTCTGTCAGACCACGGCGGCGGTTATTCTCCGCTGAACGATTTTGACAAGTCAGCCGCCAACGCCAATCCCGCCCATATGCCGTCCATCAGACGCAGTGTTTGTTTCGACCCCGAGTTAAAAGGAGGCAGTATCACGCCTTTGGAACTCAAGGACGGTATCCTGAAATCGAATGTCAAGAAGTTCGACCTCATTTTCTTCGATTGCTGTCTGCTGAACATCGTGGATGTAATCTGCGAGACGACGGACATAGCCAAATACACGCTGGCTTCCGGTCACTCCACTTCCGGCTGCGATTACGGCGCTTTAGTCAAAGAGTTGTACCTTACGGTAGGCGGTTATAACAGCCAGGTGGACGCTTTCATGCGCTATACCCAGAACTGCGCCGATGTGCATTATTACCGTTACAAGAACGGTTCGACAGATGTGCGCGATTACTACATTGACTGGGCATTGACCCAGACAGACCAACTGCCGGCGATGATGAACGCAATGAAGACTTTCACAGATGCGGTATGCGCCTACTACGACAAAGAAACACTCTCTGCCGCAGAACTGCTCGACAAATACCAGAAGGCGGCCGACGCACCATGGCATTATGTTGATATCTATCCTTATTACGACCTCGCCGCGTATGCCTACGCACTGGCTTACGTGATGAACGACCAAGAGGTGACCAACGCATACAACAATCTGTTCAAAACGATAGACAACGCTATTATCTATCACTCCTATGCCAATAACGCCAAAGACAACAATCTGTCGTACAGCATCAATATCGGTGCGAAGGGCTATCTGCGTATGGATTTCAACAAAGAACATACCACGTTCGCATGTTTTGACAAGGATGGCAATGTAGGCTTTTACAATCCGAACACCTGCGAAATAATTGCTAATCCGGGGAACGAATACGCCAGTCCCAAATTCGCCTGGAAAAACAGCTTCGAGCAGACGGCTTTCGAGAAAGCAACCGGCTGGACACGGTGGATGGTGAAAAACCCCGCTATGCCGAACAACAACCCGCCCGTTGATGATATCTGGGACACAAACGGACTGTGATTAAGGTGAAAAGTGAAAGGTGAAAGGATGAAGATTGCTATCATCGGATATGGCAAGATGGGTCACATGATCGAAGAAGTGGCCCTGAGCAGAGGGCACGAGATTGTGGCTACTATTGACGCCGGCGATGCGTTCGACCTGAAAGGCGCCGACGTGGCGATTGAGTTCACTACACCTGCGACAGCGGAGGAGAATATCCGTAAGGCGTGGGCACAAGGCGTGCCGGTTGTCTCCGGTTCTACGGGATGGGATATAGAAAGCCTCTCCCCGACCCTCCCCCGCAGGGAGGGAGATAAGAACAGAGTGGTTCTTAAAAATGAAAAAGGCAAAGTGATGCTTGTTTGGAGCAGCAACTACTCCGTGGGGGTGAATATATTCTTTGAGGTGAACAAACTGCTGGCTGCAAAGATGGCTTCCCAACCGCAGTACACGCCTTCCATCACCGAGACCCATCACATTCACAAACTCGACAAGCCGTCGGGTACTGCCAAAACTTTGGCGGAACAGATAGAAGAGGCCTACCCCCACCAATGTTCTACGGACGGCCCCCGGCAGTCCGATCGAGCAGAGCTCTTCACCCATGAAGGGAAGGGAGCCTGCATTCCTATCGAATCCATCCGCGAAGGCGAAGTGCCGGGGACGCATGAGGTGAAATGGGACAGCGAGGAGGACACGATCATTATTACACACATCGCCAAAGGCCGCAGAGGTTTTGCCCTCGGTGCGGTTCTGGCAGCAGAGAAATTAGTATGAAAAGTTTTCAAGATAGAATTAACGAAGTGCCGCGCGGAGGATGGATTCGCGCGGGAATCTGGAGCGCGCTGTATATCGCGTTCATCATCTGGGTCGCATGGGGCGACTGGAAGAGTCTGGGTTGGCTGCTCCTTCTGCCGCTGATCGTAGATGCCTTCACAACGAAGTTTATCAACTACTCTTGGTGGCGCAAATATAAAGACACCAAGCCTGCCCTCTACACCCTTTGCTCGTGGATAGACGCGATTGTGTTTGCCCTCGTGGCGGTGTATTTTATCAACCTCTACATCTTCCAAAACTACCAGATTCCCTCTTCATCTCTGGAGAAGAGTTTGCGGGTCGGAGACTTCCTGTACGTAAGCAAGATGGCGTACGGAGCCCGCGTGCCGCAGACACCGCTCTCTATGCCGCTCGTGCAACACACGATGCCGGAATGGCTAGGCGGAGGAAAGAGTTATTTCGACAACCCGCATTGGGACTACAAGCGCCTCGCGGGCTGGACGAGTCCGAAGAAAGGAGACATCGTCGTCTTCAATTTCCCTGCCGGTGACACGGTGTGTCTCAAGATGCAGAACCCCGACTACTATACCCTCAAACACTACTACGGCGAGGCCTTGCTCAAACAGCGCAAGGATGTTTTTGGCGAGATTGTGACGCGGCCTGTGGATCGGCGTGAGAACTACGTCAAGCGCTGCGTGGGCGAACCGGGAGACAGTCTGCGTATAATCGACAATGTCGTCTATACCAAGTCGAAAGTCGAAAGTCGAAAGTCGAAAGCAGAGTGGCTTTGCGAGCCGGAGAGAGAGGGCTTGCAGCTGAATTATCTCGTGCAGACCGACGGGCATGTGTTCGGGGCGAAATACCTGGAGAAGATTGGTATCAGCATAGCTGACCGCATCCAGATAGACGCCACTACTTGGCATTTCCCGCTGACAAAGGCGATGAAAGAAGAGATCGAGAAGAACCCGCATGTGGTATCCGTGATGGTGGAGCCTTCGGATCGCGGCGGAGAGGTCTATCCGCTGGGACATAACACCTGGACGCGCGACAACTACGGACCGATTTATATTCCGAAGAAAGGCGATAAGATCCTCATTACCGAAGAGAATTACTGGGTATATAAGCGGATTGCAGACGCGTACGAGTTTAAGCCCATGAAGATCGGCGAGGAGTACGAGTTTGAGATGGATTACTACTGGATGCAGGGTGATAACCGCCATAACTCCGCCGACAGCCGTTACTGGGGTTTTGTGCCGGAGGATCACATCGTCGGACGGCCGGTATTCATCTGGCTGAGTATCGACAAGGACAAACATTCCATCCGCTGGGAGCGGCTTGGCAGAGGAGCTAAAAGATGATTCTACCTACCGCATATTTGCCGCCGAAGTCGTACATGGAAGCGCTGATGAGCGAACCCGCGACGATCGAGCAGATGGAGAGCTTTGAGAAACAGACGTTTCGCAACCGGGCGCTCATCCGCGACGCAAAAGGAGAGCTGGTACGACTGACCGTTCCGGTGGGCAAAGTGGAACACAAGCAGCTGACGCGGGATATTCAGATCAGTTACCAGACCCGATGGCAACACCAACACTGGATCACCCTCGTCTCCGCATACCAACACACGCCGTACTTTACGTATTTCGCCGATTATTTGCGGCCGTTCTACGAGAAAGAGTACAAATGGCTGTTGGACCTGAATGACGAGATGAACGCGACGCTGGTCGCCCTTCTAAAGAAAGAGAGACCGTTATTAGACGAAAGTCAAAAGTCGAAAGTCGAAAGACGCACCGCCGATTGGAGCGGATTAATTTGGACAGATAAACATCCGTGGCAAACGGAGATAAGTATATTAGATACGTTGTTTGATGAAAGAGATTGATTGGAGTAAACTGGGATTTCATTACACGGAGCCGGACTATATAGTTCGCGCCGCGTATCATGATGGCGCATGGGAAGAACCCTACGCCACGAAGGACAAGTTCCTGCACTTGCATGTGTCGGCTACTTGTTTGCAGTATGGTCAAGAGGCCTTTGAGGGGCTGAAAGCCTTTCGGGGAGTAGATGGGAAGATCCGTATCTTCCGCTGGCGGGAGAACGCCAAACGAATGGCACGAAGTGCAGAGGGGCTCTATATGCAGCCCGTGCCGGAGGAGTTATTCGGCAAAGCTATCCGGCTGGCGTTGGAGAAGAACAAGGATTTTCTGCCGCCTTACGGAACCGGCGCGACGCTTTATTTCCGACCGCTGCTGATCGGTACAACGCCGAGGCTGGGTGTGGGACCGGGCAGAGACTTTGAGTTCATCGTCATTCCTTCGCCGATAGGTCCGTACTATCCGGGCAAGTTCCACTGCACGACGTTTATCGTCAACCGGCATGTGGACCGTGCGGCGCCTTACGGGACAGGAACCTTCAAGGTCGGCGGCAACTATGCCTCGTCCTTCCGTGCTACCGAACCCGCTCATGCGCAAGGGATGGATTGCCTCTTTTTGGATTCCAAATACCATCGGTATATAGACGAGTGCTCGGCAGCGAACTTCATCGGTATAAAGAGGCCTACCCCCACCCCCTCCCTGAAGGGAAGGGAGCCTCAGATTGAATATTTGACGCCGCGGTCGTCCGCTATCCTGCCGAGTATCACGAATGACAGTCTGATGACCTTAGCGAAGGACTTAGGATTGAAAGTGACAAGACGGCATATCCGGCTGGAGGAACTGGCGGACATGAGCGAAGCCGCAGCCTGCGGAACGGCGTGCGTCATCAGTCCGATTGACAAAGTGATTGACCCGGAGAAGAACAAGATTTATCACTTATCCGACGAACCGGGACCGGTACTCACGAAATTGTACCACGCTTTACGGGATATACAGTTCGGCAGAGCGGAAGACAAACACGGATGGTGTACCGTGATTGACTAGGACCCTAGGCTCCTAGGATACTAGTAAACTAGAAAACAACAAAAAACCAAATAATTTATGTTTAAGAATCAACCCAAAGGATTGTTCGCGTTGGCCTTAGCCAACACAGGCGAGCGTTTCGGCTACTACACGATGTTAGCCGTCTTTGCGCTTTTCTTGCGCGCTAATTTTGGTCTGTCGGCTTCAGCTGCAGGCGCAATCTATTCTACGTTCCTGGCGTTCGTATATTTCCTGCCGCTCATCGGCGGTATCGTAGCCGACAAAATCGGTTACGGCAAGTGCGTGACGATAGGTATCATCATTATGTTCTTAGGCTATGTGCTTCTGGCGATCCCGATGGGAGGCGTGGAGTACGGTAGCACGGCGGTAGCCATGGCCGGCATGATTGGTGCGCTGGTGCTCATCAGTTTTGGAACCGGCCTCTTCAAAGGCAACTTGCAGGTGATGGTCGGCAACCTCTACGATGATCCGGCTTATGCCGACCGCCGCGATGCAGCTTTCTCGCTCTTCTACATGGCGATCAACATCGGTGCGATGTTCGCTCCGACGGCCGCTGTGAAGATCATGGCATGGGCACAAGAGAGCCTCGGCACAAGTGTGAACGACAGTTATCACTTCGCTTTCGCCGTAGCTTGCGCATCGCTGATACTCAGTATTGCCATCTACTACGCTTGCCGTCCTTGGTTCAAGCACGTAGAAAACACCGCTAAGCAAGCCGCAGCAAGCGGTCAGAAAGTAGAGACGCTCTCGCCAGAGCAGACGAAAAAACGCATCGTAGCATTGTGCCTCGTGTTCGCCGTAGTACTCTTCTTCTGGATGGCTTTCCACCAGAACGGTCTGACGCTGACCTATTTCGCCAACGAGTTCGTGACGCCGGTTGTATCGGGCGTACAGACGATGGCTTTTGATATCTGGAACTTGGTTCTGGTAGCGGTTCTTGTGTACGCGCTGTTCGGTATTTTCGGAGAGGGAGAGAAGAAAGCGAAGATGATCTGGAGCTGCGTAGGTGTAGCCGTGCTGGGTGCGCTGGCGTACAAGTACCTCCACCACCCCGCTGAGTTGGGTATCTCCGCACCGATCTTCCAGCAGTTTAACCCCTTCTACGTAGTTGCCCTGACGCCGGTGAGCATGGCTATCTTCGGTGCGCTGGCAGCGAAAGGCAAAGAGCCGAGTGCACCGCGTAAGATCGCGTACGGAATGTTGGTTGCCGCAGCAGCTTATGCCGTGATGGCGTTCTGCTCAATCGGTCTCTTGACGCCGGCAGAGCAGGAGTTGGCTCGCGTCACAGGCGATGGTACGTTTGTGAACGCGAATGTGCTGATCTTGACATACCTGGTACTCACCTTTGGCGAGCTGCTGCTCAGCCCGATGGGTATCTCGTTTGTCAGCAAAGTGGCACCTCCGCAGTACAAAGGAATGATGATGGGTGGCTGGTTCGTAGCTACCGCATTAGGTAACTTCCTCGTTTCCGTGGGTGGTTTCCTTTGGGGCAGTCTGCCGTTGTGGCTCGTATGGGGCGTATTCATCGGCGTTTGCCTCATCGCAGCTATCTTTATGTTCGCAATGATGGGTAAATTAGAAGACGCAACAAAATAATGGAAGAAGTAATCAAATATTTTGAGTCCCTCGAAGCGCGGATTGCGGAATACGAAAAACGCATCGCCGTACTTGAGGAGGCTCAGCAGACCAACGAAGCCGTGATCGCTTCGATGGAGGCAGAGATAGAAGAACTGAAGAGCCGCCCGGCTCCCGAGCCACAGGTAGTGGAGAAAGTCGTGGAAAAGGTGGTAGAGAAAGTCGTCGAGAAGCCCGTCGAGATACCGGTATCTCGAGATATCGAAATATCGAAAGAGCCCGGAGCGTCTCCCCAAAGTAATGGGGAGAGCGGCCTCCGCCTAGAGGGGCAAACAGAAGAGCCCGCTCCCGCGCCTGTAGTAGAGGAGCAATCTTCTCCGAAAGCTGCGGTCTATGGCAAGCCGGTGGATGACATCCGTCAGGCAATCTCGTTGGGCGACCGATTCTTGTACCAACGTGAGTTGTTCGGTCAGAATGCCGAGCTGATGCAACGCACCCTCACGGAGATCAACGAACTCCAGTCTTTCGACGAGGCGATGAGTTATATCAACTCTCGCTTCCAATGGGACTCCGAGAGCAATAGTTACCAGCAGTTTATCGTGAGCCTGCATCGCAGGTTTGGTTAAGCCGTTAAACTGTTAAACCGCTAAATTGTTAAGATGTTATATATCGTTCCCACACCGGTCGGCAATCTGCAAGACATGACGTTCCGCGCGATTGAGACGCTGAAATCGGTTGATCTGATTTTGGCGGAAGACACACGCACCAGCGGCATCCTGCTGCAGCATTTCGACATCCATACGCCCTTGAAGAGCCATCATAAGTTCAACGAACATGAGACCTCTGCGGACATCGTGGAGCGGCTGAAGACCGGTGCGAATATCGCGCTCATCTCCGATGCCGGTACGCCGGCTATCAGCGACCCGGGGTTCTTTCTGACTCGGGCTGCCGCAGAAGCAGGCATCGAGATCCAGACGTTGCCCGGTGCGACCGCTTTTGTGCCGGCACTCGTGGATAGCGGTCTGCCGAATAACCATTTCTACTTTGAGGGCTTCCTGCCGCAGAAAAAAGGCCGACAGACAAGACTGCAATACTTGGCGCAACTCGACCAGACCTTCATCATCTACGAGTCGCCCTTCCGGCTCGTGAAGACCCTGGAGCAACTATCCCAAGTATGCGGCGAAGAGCGCAAAGCCTCTGTCTCTCGTGAGATCAGCAAGGTCCACGAAGAGACCGTCCGAGGCACCCTTGCGGAACTGATAAAGCATTTCAAAGCGAAAGCTCCTAAGGGTGAGATTGTAGTGTGCGTGGGAGGCGTAGAAACAAAGAAAAAGGAGGAAGAGGATGAGTGAGATGAAATCCTTGGCGAGGGACACCGCCATCTATGGTCTAAGTTCGATAATTGGTAAGTTTCTGAACTACCTGCTCGTACCGCTGTACACATATGTGTTGGCGCGGACGGACGACTACGGTATCGTCACGAACCTTTACGCATGGACGGCGCTACTGCTTGTGCTACTTACGTATGGCATGGAGACCGGTTTCTTCCGTTTCGCCAACCGCGAGGATTATGACCCGCGGACCGTCTATAAGACCTCGTTCGTTACCCTTTTATGCACCAGCGCATTGTTCACTATGCTGGTCATCATCTTCCATCAGCCCTTAGCGAATGTTCTGGGTTATCCCGACCATTCGGAGTTTGTAGAGATGATGTTCGCCACGGTAGCTATCGATGCGTTTGCGTGCATCCCCTTTGCGTACTTGCGGTACCAGAAACGACCGATCGTTTTTGCGGCACTCAAGTTGTTGTTTGTGCTCCTTAACATCGGCTTTAACATCCTCTTCTTAGTGGTCCTGGGCAAGAACGATGTGTTCTATGTCTTCCTCAGTAACATCTTAGCGACGACGATCCAGACCCTCTGTCTGCTGCCGTTCACGATGCCGAAAGGCGGAAAGTTTGACGGCTTGGCGCTCAAGGAGATGTTGCGCTACTCGCTGCCGTTGCTGGTACTCGGCGTAGCGGGAATCATGAACCAGACTCTGGATCGCATCCTCTTCCCGTATCTCTATACCGGCGACGACGCGCAAGCGCAGCTTGGTATCTACGGTGCATGCTTCAAGGTGGCGATGGTGATGATGATGTTCACGCAGGCCTTCCGCTATGCGTACGAGCCTTTCGTCTTCGCGAAACATAAAGACCGTCAGTCCGTAGAGGCGTACGCCGACGCGATGAAGTACTACATCATCTTCTCGTACCTCATTCTGTTAGGTGTGATCTTCTATCTGGACATCTTCCGCTATATCGTCTCAAGTGCGTATTGGGAGGGATTGAAGATCGTGCCGATAGTACTCTGGACGTATGTCTTCCAAGGCATCTACTTCAACCTCTCGTTCTGGTACAAACTGACGGATGAGACCCGATGGGGCGCGTATTTCTCGCTTATCGGACTGGTGATAACCCTGGTGCTTCAGATTGTCGGCGTGCCGCTGATCGGGTACTGGGCAAGCTGTGGAAGCAGCCTCGTCTGCTATTTCGTGATCATGCTCCTGTCATATTTCATCGGTCAGAAGAAAGCTCCAATACCCTATGACCTAAAGACGATTGGCGGTTATACAGCGCTGACGCTCGGGCTGTTAGGAGTTTATTATGCCTTCCGGCTGTATTATGTGCAAAACATGTGGGTGCTGATGGGTATCGGTACGATACTGATCGGCATCTACCTATTTATATTAACCCGTAAAGATTTTCCTATTCAAAATGTTCTCAGGAATCGTAGAAACAATGGCTCAGGTCGTTAAGATTGAGACCGAGCAAACCAATAAACACTTCACCCTTCGCAACCCCTTCGGCGAGCCGCTGACAATCGATCAGTCGATTGCGCACAACGGCGTGTGTCTGACGGTGGTGAAGATAGAAGGAGACTTATATACCGTCACTGCTATGCAGGAGACGCTGCGTCTGACCAATCTGGACTTGCTCAAAGTCGGTGACTGGGTCAACGTGGAGCGCTCGATGCTCATGGGCGGTCGTCTGGACGGACATATCGTGCAAGGACACGTAGATCAGAAAGCCGTTTGTATCGATGCGCATGAAACCGACGGCAGCTGGTATTACCGCTTCGAGTACGAGACCTCCAGAGAGATGGTGGAGCGCGGGTATTTCTGCGTCGATAAGGGTTCTGTGACCATCAACGGCGTCAGCCTGACGGCTTGCGAACCGGATATCCAAGGCGACAAAGGATACGTGTCGGTTTGCATCATTCCCTATACCGAAGAGAATACGAACTTCAAGTACATCGAGGCAGGCACGGTAGTCAACCTCGAGTTTGACATCCTCGGCAAATACATGGCACGCTATGCGGCTATCTTAAAATCATAAATTTGAGAATTAGCTTGCTAATAATCGTTCGAGCAAAGCGAGATAAGAAATCATAAATCATAAATTAAAAATCATGGACAAAATTAGTTATGCATTAGGCCTCTCAATGGGTCAAAACCTCATGGGCAGCGGCGTAGAGAAACTGAACTATCAGGACCTTGCAGCCGGCATCGAAGATGTATTGACCCATCAGCAACCCAAAATCAGCTATCAGGAGGCACAACAGGTATTGAACACGTTCTTCCAGGAGTTGGAGCAGAAGATCGCCGGCGCAGCGAAAGAGGCAGGTGAGAAATTCCTCGCGGAGAACGCTAAACGCGAAGGCGTCAAAGTGACGGAATCCGGTCTGCAGTACGAGATCCTCGAGCCGTCGCTTGGTCAGAAACCGAAAGCTACCGACACCGTGCGCGTGCATTATGAAGGTACGCTCATCGACGGAACGGTCTTCGACAGCTCCTACAAACGCGGCGAGTCGATCACTTTCCCGCTGAACGGCGTTATCAAAGGCTGGACCGAAGGACTCCAACTGATGTCCATCGGATCGAAGTACAAATTCTTCATCCCGTATCAGTTGGCTTACGGCGAGCGCGGAGCTGGAGCATCCATTCCCCCGTACGCAGCCCTGATCTTCACGGTAGAACTCTTAGGAATTGAATAATAACAAAAATAAATAAAACGATGAGAAAAATCAGTATTTTAATGCTTGCCGTACTGGCTATGATCTCCTGCGGCAACAGTTACAAGGCACAAGATGCCGTATTGGAGAACGAGGCAGACTCCGTCAACTATGCGCTGGGTCTGTTGAATGGTCTGCAGATCAAGAACCGTTTTCTGGCTAACGACAGCAGCGATGCAGCCGTAGCAGAGTTTATCGACGCTCTCGAGGCAGCTTATCAGGGCAAAGAAGAGGACCTGAACGAGATTGAACAGACAGGTCGTCAGTTCGGTATGTCTGTGAAGATGTTTGAGAAGAACGGTCTGGCAGAGAATAAAGAATGGACGCTGAACGAGCGCATCTTCCTCCAGGGTGTCGTTAACGCCCTCTACGAGGACACGACCGTCATGCCGGAAGCCGCAGCAGAGAGTTTCCTCATGTCTTGCTACCAGAGCGGTCGCGCTATGGAGGCTGGCGAAGTAGTGTATTCCAAATGTCCGAGCAAAGCGAAGACCATCGAGTTGGCTTCCGCTATCGACTCGCTCAACTATGCCTTCGGCCTCATGAACGGTCAGCAGATCCGCATGTACGTGCTCTCCGAGGACACGACCGGCAACGCAACGGATGAGTTCATCAAGAATGTCAACAAAGGCATGAAGGAAGATATCCGCAACCCGCAGGTCGTAAATATGGCGAAGAATATCGGTAAGGCTATCCGTGAGCAAGAGCCCGTGGGTCTGCTCGGCATCGATGGTCTGGAAACCAACTTCGACTTACTCAAACAGGGCTTCATCAATGGTCTTTACAAATACACCGACCAGTTCGACGCTCAGACTGCTAATGCCTACGTAGAGGAGGTTATCAACCGTCTCAAATACGGTGAGGCAAAAGCTGCGGGCGAGAAGTTCCTGCAGGAGAACGCACTGCGCGAGGAGGTCAAAGTGACTGAATCCGGTCTCCAGTACGAAGTACTGGTTGAGGGCAAGGGTCCGAAACCGACCGCAGAGCAGACTGTCAAAGTACACTACGAGGGTACCCTCATCGACGGCACTGTCTTCGACAGCTCGTACCAGCGTGGCGAACCCATTGAGTTCCCACTCAATGGTGTTATCAAGGGTTGGACCGAAGGTCTGCAACTCATGCCGAAGGGTTCGAAATACAAACTCTACATCCCGTATGAGTTAGGTTATGGTGAGCGCGGTGCAGGACAATCCATTCCTCCGTTCGCAACGCTTATCTTCACCGTGGAGCTGCTGGATATCAAATAAATCATAAATTTGAAATAATCGTGCCCTTGTGGCTAAGAAATCATAAATTACCTTGGGAGTTATCGTCAAGCAATCGGTTCGTGGTACAATAGTGACCTATTTAGGCATCGCCGTTGGCGTTGTCACCACGTTCTTTGTGCTAACCCGTTTCCTCACAACGGAGGAGATCGGGTTAGCACGAGTGCTTGTCGATGCCGCTACTCTCTTCATCGGGCTTGCGCAATTAGGTACGAACGCCAGCATCATCCGTTTCTACCCGTATTTCCGGGAGAAAGATAGCAACGAGGACCACGGCTTCTTCTTCTGGGCATTGGTCGTTCCGATGATTGGGTTTATCCTCTTCGCGATTCTCTATTGGGCGTGCAGCGTACCTTTGGGTGCTTGGTTTGGGGATAAATCGCCGCTCTTTGTGGAGTACTACTATTTTGTCCTCCCGCTGGCGTTCTTTATGCTCTATCAGGCGATTTTTGAATGTACGTGCAACGTACTGATGCACATCGTCGTGCCCCGTGCTGTACGGGAGTTAGTGGTGCGTGTCGGCATGCTGACGCTCTATCTGCTCTACGCCTTCCGCATCCTCTCGCTCGATGGTTTTGTGATTGGTCTGTGTGCCAACTACGCGCTGGCAGCGATGATTAACGTGGCGTATTTCTTCTCACTTCAGCCGATTCGTCTCAAGCCCGATTGGTCGTACCTCAAGAGTAACCCTGCACTCGTACGTCGCTACTTAGTATATATGGGATTTCTCTTGCTCTCTGCGGTCACTTCCTTCCTGGCCCCCACACTCTCATCGTTCTTCGTGACAGCAAAGATGGGTTTGGACACCACCGGTATCTTCGCTATCGCCACATACATGGCGGTGATGGTAAGTGTACCGAACAGGTCTGTTTCCGCTATCGCGTCGCCTCAACTTGCACGCGCCATCAAAGAGGAGAAACACGAAGAGTGCTCGCTTCTCACCCGCCAGGTGACGAGGAACATGCTCCTCATCGGTGGATTTATTCTGCTGGCCATCTGGGTCAATATAGACCTTATTTTCCATATTCTTCCCAACGGTACTACGTTCGCGCAAGCCAAAAACGTAGTGCTCATCCTGGGTGTCAGCCAATTGATTTTGGGGACATTCTCTATTTGTTTTTCCGCGCTGAACTACTCGCGGTACTATGCGCTGAGCCTGATCTTCTCGCTGGTTCTGACCATCAGCGCACTGCTGCTCAACAACTACCTCGTGCCGATCTATGGCATGGAAGGCGCCGCATTGAGCAACCTGCTCTCGTACGGACTCTATTACCTTCTGATCATCGCCGCTGTTGTGCCTTTAGGCGGATTCCATGTAGTGGACCGCAAGTGGTGGTACATCGCCTTGCTGTTAGCCGGGCTCTTTGCTATCAACACCTTATGGTGCGCTTACGCGCCGATAGCGAACATATGGCTCGATAGCCTTCTCCGCAGCCTTATACTCATCGGCGGGGGACTCTATATCGCTTATAAAGCCAACCTCTCTCCGGAGATAAATAGTCAAATAGCCAAAACATTAAACATTAAACATTAAACATTATATCGTGCGCTATTTTATAACCTTCTCATATAACGGTACCGATTTCCACGGTTCGCAGAGCCAGCCGAACGGGAACACGGTGCAAGCCGAGATGGAGGCTGCTTTTGCTACTATCTTGCGCCAGCCGGTGCCCCTGACTTTTGCCGGACGAACCGATGCCGGTGTACATGCAGAGAAGATGGTAGCGCATTTTGATGTTGAGAAAGCGGTACCGGCTAATTTTGGTGCACGGCTCAATAACCTCCTGCCACCGTCCATCGCCGTTCAGGCTATTCAGCCGGTACGCGACGATGCCCATGCGCGGTTTGACGCCACGGCACGCACGTACCGCTATCGTATCACGACCCGCAAAGACCCGTTCCTCTATGTCACACACACGCGTGTGGCACCGGGGCTGGATTTCGAGGCAATGAACCAAGCCGCAGCGCTGCTGCTCGGCAAACAGGACTTCGCTTCTTTCTGCCGCGTTCACACGGATGTGAAGACCACCATCTGCGATGTGCGCGAAGCGCAGTGGGTGCGAGAGAACGAGACCGAGGCATATTTCGTCATCACCGCCGATCGGTTTCTGCGTAATATGGTTCGCGCAGTGGTGGGTACGCTCTTTGAGATCGGTCGCGGACACATGCCTCCCGAAGCGATGGCAGAGGTCATCAACGCGCATCACCGTTCTTCAGCAGGACATTCAGCTCCAGCGGAAGGGCTGTCATTAGTAGAAATCATTTATCCACAAAATATTTATCAACCATGAGAAAAATCACTCTTTTGCTGCTTGCCGCAGCCGTTTTAGGCGCTTGTACATCTGCGTCAAAGTACCAAACAACCAAACAAAAGGACATCGATGCCCTGACCAAACTGGCTTCCTTTGAGATGCCGAAAGTGCCGGTGCCTTCGTTCCCGAAGAGCACGTTTAACATCCTCGACTACGGAGCAGACAACACCGGTGTCGCTTTGGCTACCGAGGCCATCCAGAAAGCCATCGACGAGTGTACTGCCGCCGGAGGCGGAACAGTCATCGTCCCCGAAGGTATCTACACCACCGGACCGATTACCCTCAAGTCCAACGTCCGTCTCTTCACCGAGAAGAACTCGTTCATCGTCTTCAGCCACGATCTCGATCTCTATGAGATCTACGACGAGTGGTTCGAAGGCATCCCGACCAAGCGCTGCACATCGCCGCTCAATGCGCGCGACGCAGAGAATATCGCCATCACAGGCTTTGGCACCTTCAACGGCAACGGCGACTGGTGGCGTCCGCTTAAGAAATCCAAGATGGCTCCTTCGCAATGGAAGAAACACCTCAAGGAGAAAGGTGGCGTAGTGACCGAAAACGACATCTGGTATCCGGATAGCGCATCTATCTTGGCGCAGACTTATTGCCTCGACCAGAACGTGCCCGTCATCGAAGATGACAGCCTCTGGCAGGTAGTCAAATCCTTCCTCCGTCCGGTAATGCTCCATTTCGTGGGATGCAAGAATATCCTCCTCGAGGGCGTGACCTTCGAGAACAGCCCGGCGTGGAACCTCCACCCTATGTGCTGCGAGAACCTCATCTTGCGCGACCTCAATGTCCGCAACCCCTGGTACAGCCAGAACGGCGACGGCGTGGACGTAGAGTCCTGCAAGAACGTAGTGATCAGCCGTTGCTCCTTCGATGTCGGCGACGATGCTATCTGCATGAAGTCCGGCAAGGACAAACCCGGTCGTGACCGCGGCATCCCGACGGAGAATGTGGTAGTCGATGACTGTGTCGTTTATCATGGCCACGGCGGTTTTGTCTGCGGCTCGGAGATGTCCGGCGGTATCAAGAATGTCGAGGTGCGCAACAACCTCTATATCGGTACCGATGTCGGTCTGCGTTTCAAATCCACTCGCGGACGCGGCGGTGTGGTAGAGAACATCTACATCAACGGCGTCAACATGGTCAATATCCCCAACGAAGGACTTCTCTTTGACCTCTTCTACGGCGGTAAGGGAGCCGGTGAAGAGACCGAAGAAGAACTCGCTGCACGTATGAATGCAGAGGCTCCGGCTGTAAGTGAAGAGACACCGGCGTTCAAGAATATCGTCATCGAGAATGTCAAAGGTGCGAATATCAAACGCGCCATCTATTTCAACGGTCTGCCCGAGCAGAAGATTGAGAATGTCACCCTGCGGAACATCACAATGTCCGCTACCGGAGGTGCGCTCTTCCGCCAGACCAACGGCCTGGTCATCGAGAACGTGAATATCCAAGCTCAGAAAGGCGAAGCCTTCACCCTCGCCCCGACCGTAGAGAATGTCAAGATCAATTGATAAATCCGTCTGTACTCTGTCAGCGAAAGCGGTCTGTGTTCTATCAGCCGCTTTTGCGGCGGTCTTACTACCTTCCTGCTCCCCGCGGGTAGCCACCTCTTTCTGGCGAATCAGCACTCCTGCTGATTCCGCCAGAGAGGGTTACACCGTCATTCATGCCGAAGGTAAGACACGCCACTGCTACCCCGTCACCGAATGGACCTCCACCGACGAGAAGGAAGATGTCTATCACTCCCTGCATCACCACGGCGTGGCGGTGGAATCCGAGCTCATGGCGTACCGCATCTATTTCGATAAGAAACAGACCATTGACCCCTATTGCAAGCGCAAGCCCCAACTCGAACTCGCCCAAAGTCACTGGTATCCCAATGACAGCCTGTTAGAGGCGGGTTACGGCGATGATATCCTCCGCGTGAGCGGAACGGTCGGTGTGGGTTCTGTCAAGTACTGGGATGGCAAAATGCGCCACATAGAGAACGTAGCGCAACGCAGCCAGCGTATCTTGAAGCAACAAAAGGACCAGGCTACGATTGAGGTGGCAGATTACGGATGGTTAGTGGAAGGGAAACAGGAGAATATGTCGGTGCAATATACGCTTATGGCGGGTGACAGACATATGCGCTGCGATATATATACAACCCATCCCTTGGAAGGCCTATGCACCGGCGTACAGACCATCCCTGCCAAGGGCGGAAAGGACACCATCTCTATCATTCTCCCCAACGGCGTTTTGCTCGCTTCGTGGGGCACCGACTGGCCTGTGAACGACTCTGCCAAGTATGCCAAAGAGACCGTCGGCATCGCAGTCTTTATTCCCACACAGTATGCAGGCGAACGGGTGCACGACAAGAGCAATAACCTCTGTTTACTGAAACAGGAAAAGAAACGCTATTTCTTAGACCGGAAGAAATTATTCTATACGCACTACACCGCGCATTTCTACCTCACCTGCTGCGGAGCGACCAAAGAAAACCACCCTGTCGCTTCTTCTGCAACAGAGTGGTTTGCCTATCTTCGCCGCTGGGCGGCTAAACTTCGCTAATCTAAGAATACCTTAGAACGCCGGCACACGACGTGCAGGAGCCGGATCCATAGCGTTCGACATACCCGCAAACATCAAATATTCCTTTACGAGGAAAAACTCGGTGGTCACCTCAGGGGTAATATATCTATGTTTTGTATTCATGTATTCAAATTGTTATTCGTTATTCCCGAAAAACCATGCAAAGGTACTGCTTTTTTTTGGAATACGCAAATAATTCATACAATTATTTAACTTTTTTACCCGTTACGTCATACATTCTACTGTCACGGAGGATATAGAGCTGATTATTCAGAATGATTTTCTGGGCTTTCTCGTCATCCGCCGACTCGACATTCTCCACACCGGTAGGCATTCTTGAAGCCTGCAGCAACATCAAACCATAGTTGTTCATCGTACCCTTGCCAAGAGACAGGATATAAGCTGTTTCGGAGATGTTCCAAACCGGCATACCATCGATAGTCAGGTAAACCTGCGTACCATCTTCGGGTTGCGTAGCGGTGAGGGTATATTCACCCTCCTCCGGCACATAGATACCGAGCGGACAAATTGCGTTTTCTCCCTGCCATGCAGCCTCGTGTACACTTAATTTCTGATTATAGGCATCTACCCATAATTGCGGAACGACTTTACTTTCTCCAGCTTTGGCAAGATCGCGCCCTGCGATATAGGCGTTTTCCTCTTTATCGGTTCCGCTAATATAAATCTGATCGGAATACCCGCCGTCAACGGAGGTCAGATTAACACGCGCCACACCATTTTGCGATGCATTTGAGCGATGAGGAGCATAATATGGTGCCGTAGCAGAAGTAGGTGCATTCAATACCAGGGTCGATTCTTCTTTTGCCTGAATAAAGAACGGACAGCCCACTACAAACGTTGCCTCACTCGCAGAAACCGTGCGATATGCATCTAATCCGTTCTCATATACCTGCACATAAGTGCCGCCCTCGAAGCTTACTTTGGCGTGCTGCAAGGTAGAGTTACCCACGGCATTCCAATTGGCATTCGGATTGGTGGTAGGACCATTCATCGCTAAAGTTGCAGGCGATGCCTGAGTGTAGGTAGCCTCTTTTGCTTTGAAACGATAGGTATTATAGCTGCCCTCTACGGTCAGATAATAGAACGTTCCGGCATGCAATGTATTTCCGGTAATATATTTCCATCCCTTACCGGTGTTAAGGCGCTTATCCGCATCATACTCGGCGATCATATAGTGCGTACCGTAAGTACATTGGCAATAAACGCCATCCTCTTTGCGCGAGATACCGGCATGTGCGTCCACATCAAACGGAACCGTGAAACCGTACCATTTGGTATCATCCATTGTGTCTTTCGGGTCCATGTTGATTTCAATGTATGCATTTGCATAAACGATATTCTCGGCGTTATCAACCTGTCCGCTCTCCGCGGTACCATCGGCAGTACCGATAGAAGCTTCAACCGTCAAGTCTCCTACTCGCAGACCGCCGTTTATCTCAACCTCTCCTCCGTTCTGAACATACAAGTTTCCATATTCAGTGCGGTCCTCACTTGCACCATTGACGGTCAAATCACCATTAACGGTCAGTACCACGCGACTATTCTTCTCGATGGTCAGATTACCGACCTTCAGCTCTTCATCGATAATCAGGTCACCGCTAATGATTACGTCCGGTTCATCGCCCGTAGGAACGCCATTTGACCAGTTACCAGGCACATCCCAATCACCGTCACCTTCAGCATTGGTGAAGATGTTGATCAACGGAGCTGCACCAATCGTCACATTGATGGTAACCGCCTCCGGCGCCAGATAGTTCTTCCCTTCAGCCTGCGCAGCTTGAACGGTCACCGTTTGCCCCGGTTCAAGAATCGTCAGTACACCGGTCAGTGCATCAATCTCGGCATAAGTGTTACCGGAAACAATGCTATAAGTGATAGCACCATCGGAAACAGAGCTTGCGCTATAAACCGTTCCTACTGCATTGTATTCCAATTCTGCCGGCGCAGCCGTCCAACTCAAGGTTGCCGCAGCTTTCTCCACCGTCAGGCTAACCGTTGCATCCAGTTCGGTATAGTTACCGCTTGAAGGTTTGAAATGTACTGCCAGATCATTATACGTACCGGCATCCAAGACAGCTTCTGCCTTCTCATCCGTCCAGCTCCATTTTCCTTCTGTACCTTCACTCGACAACAAGGACTCACTCACTTTCTGCCCATAGACGATATTCGCTGCAGAAGGAGTAGCTACAGGTGTTGCTGCAGCGACATTAACAGCTACACTCGTTGTCAAGGTGTTATACCAAGCAGCGTTCTCATCCGGAGTAAACACTACTATAAAGTTCTGTGCACTACCTGCATTAGGCTGCGTGCTTGCAGCTTGCCATGAGAATGAACCTGCTACCGGATTATGCTTGCTGTCTTCAACCGAACCATCGGAGAGCGTAGAAGCACTGAGAGTTTGTCCGTAGGTAATATCGCTTGCTACCGGAGCCTCAAGAATCGTCAGTGTCTCAGCGCTAATCGTGAAATTTTTCACCACCGGAGTAGCAGCCTCATAATTAGCAGAACCATTCTGTGTAGCAGTAATCGTTACTGTACCCGGTTTCAGAATAGTAACAACACCATCCGTTATCGAAATAACACCATCATTATTCGTTACCTCATAACCGATAATATTCATCTGACCATACTCCTGACCGTTGGTAGTTCCGTTCAACAAAATCTGATCAATCGTACTGATGTTAGTTTCCGGATTCCATTTTATCGTCTGGTCTGCACGTTGTACATCAGCCTTCACGCGAATCGACAAAGCAGAAGAATTACCAACTACCGGATCTTTAACAACGATATAATCATCAATCTCGGTGGCCGTCGTTGGGCTAAAGGAGATACGCAATGTATCCGAGCCAAAGGCACCACATTCATCAATATCAATATAATCATCGCTGACCGTCACATCCTTCGTGAACGGATTAATCACCTGCAATGAACCTTTCGCGTTCGAGTAGTTTATCACCACATCTTTGTACTCACTACTGTTTACCTTAATCGTATTACCAAAATCAACTGTCGGAGTTGCCGTGCGAATAAAATGCTTCATCGTTACCTCTACGTCCTTTACGTAGTGATATCCCTCACCTCCTTGAGGGCGAACGAAACGGATATGAGTAGCTCCTTCATCCAGTTGCACTCCTTCTTTAGTATGCCATTGAGACTTTTCCGGAGTAACAATCGAATTTTCCACATCAACCCAATTACCATTCACTTTCTGCTGTGCTTTGATAGTTCCTGAGTAATATGTCCAGAAACTCAGACCTATCACTTTATACTCTTCTCCCTTATGTCCGAATGACAATTTATCAGGAACTTGTCCTTGAGCCACATCGATAGCATATTCATCAGAATAGAGCGCCGGTTTTTTGGTATCATCACTAAACAACCGATACAAGTAGTCGTTCGTTCCATTATTCTTTATATCCAAGAGCAACGGATCATCACAACCCGCCGACGGATCACGTACTTTCACTTCCATCGTCACAGACGCCGACTCGTATTGGTCATTTCCTTCTACCGAAGCCGTTAGAGTCGTATTTCCCTTTTTATGAATAGTGAGCGTTGTAGAATTAGCAGGAATAGATACAATCGTGTTATCTTCTACAGAGTACTCCAACAATGCGGTACGTGCAGCACTATACGTACGCTCTCCTGAGACAGGATTCTCTATCCAAACCTGAGCAAGCAAGTTCTTAGAGGTCATCTCCGTCGTCAAACGGTCAAAACGATCTGTCCATACAATCACCTGAATATCCTTATACGTCGTCTTAAAGGTCTTGCTTATACTTGCAGAACCGTGCGTAGCGGTTACGCCATGCGAAGCCGTGATAGTCGCCTCTCCCCCTGCAATTGCTCTGAAAGTAGTACCCTCATTTTCAATAACAATAACATCCGGGTCAGAAGTAGAATAAGTCACCGTTGCGCCGTTAGCATTCGTTGAGGCCGCATTCTCAATCGTCTTACCTACCGGAATAGTAGGTTTCTCTGCACTATAAGCACTTGTCCAAGTGATCGTAGCTGCCGAACGAACAAACATCGTCTGCGTCGTTTGAATCACGTTGTAAGTATTCTGATTACTCGGAGTAAACGTCAAATGAACGGTTGCATTCTGACCACCACTCGTCGATACGGTCTGACCATTCTCATCAATAGTCCAAGTACCGGGAACTACTGTACCTACCGCATTGATCAAATCAGCCTTTACAAGCCCTGTTCCTAACTGACTATTACTAATCGTTTGTCCGTAAGTGATTGTCTCTACCGTCGGAGTCGTTACAATATACGGAGTAATCTTGTTGGTTGTACCGCTCAAACTTACCGATTTACCGCCGATAGTCAACGTGGCATTATGCGTACCTACCTTATCATGTTTGTATGTAACCGTAACGGTTGCTGTTCCGTACTTTCCAGCAGAAGAATTGTTTGAAATAGTTGCGCTGAACTGAGTATTGTTCAGACCTGAAATACTCATAGCTGACATATTCGACCAGTCTATAGTAAAGGTTTGCGTATATGCGCTCGTACTCCCTGTTGTATTATAACCAGCCGCTCCAAAATTTAAAGAAGTCTTAGACGGAGCCATCGTTCCAGAGAACATTGTAACCTTTACATTTTTAAAATAACGAGATAATGTAGCTGCAGGTGCTCCTCTGAACGTCACTTGTGTTGCCTGTGCGTCTACAACAATAGATCCATCACCTCCATATGACACATAGTCCATTGTTCCTGCTGGAAAAACATATCGATATTTACCAACATATTCATCAAAAATAACACTATAACCATCATAAACTTGCAAATTCTGAACAGCAGCCAGTGTACATTTCGCATCAAATGTCAGTTTTGCTCCTGGTCCTGCAAGGCCATATGGATGACTCCCTGTTTGAAAAACAGATTCTTCCTTAGAAGCATTTAATACATAATAAGTTGATCCAGATTTGGTAATCGTTCCACTATATGTCGGCCAAGTAGCCCAAACCTCACTACCCCAGCTGCCAACGAAAACCAGCAGCACAGCCAAAATAGCCACGCGGAACGGTCGAATCGTTAGTGATAAGTTGGAGATACGTTGGTAATTCGTTGGATATTCAGCCTCCGTCACCCTGCCCAGAGAACGACGAGTAGTGCCGAAAATTGGCTTGACAAACTTGACAAAGTTGGCAAAAATTTGCCTTGCACTTTTTGCACTATTTGCACTTTCAGACATATTTTTCATACCTTAAATACCTTTCTGTTTGTTATTTTTGCGTGTCGCTTTGTCGCTTTGTCGCTTTGCTATTAAAAATTGTCGTGACACTTTGACACTTTGACACTTTTGCTAACTCAATTTTGCAAATTTACTATTTTTAAGTTTTTATGCGCCGTTTCAAAACAAACAACGCGAAAATCGAGTGCAAAATTAATATTTTGTTTTCGAATACGCAAATTTTAACCCCTTTTTCGCGCGCGAATAATAATAAGGTGTAGCCGTTTCTTAAAGAAATGCAACTTTTAATGTTATAAAACATAAAAAAAGAGAAGGCCAATTGACCTTCTCAAAATGTTGCAAATGGGAGTTTTTCGGGAGATGGTCCCGTGATTATCCCGTTACAAATAGAACATTTCTTAGTTTTCTATCACTCCTGCTTCTTTCCAGGAAGCAATAGTCGCCTCTACATCCGTCATTGCTTGAACCGGAGACACTTCATACTCCGCGCAGAGCGCCTTGCAAAGGCCAGAAGTATCAAAAGCCCCATGCGAATGAGTCAACTCTTCCGCCTTCTCCCAGAGAAATCCCGCCGTCTCATTCAGCGTGATCATCTTATTGAAATTGATGAGCGCCATCGACTCACCCACCAAGATATACTCGTTACCTAATTTGCGCAACTTGAATCCTTCAATCGTCTTCATAAAACTATTTACCATTTAATTATTTACGATGTACCATTTATTGGGTCATTTATACATTTTTAGCACTGTATGCCGATAGACCTTTAGCAAGAACGGTCTCCATCTCCGCATAGTGTACCAAAATCGCCCTCTCACCAGCGGTTTGCGACGGCCGGAAGGCCCTTCTATACGGATCACTCGCCCGATAATATCCGCATAGCCGCATCGCTCTTCGCCCTCAATATTTCCGTCGCCCTGCAGCACATAAACCGCTTCACCTTGCGTCCCCTTCTCTATCCGCACAAGCCGATGAAGGACATACGTCTGTGCTCCGACCTGTGTTTGGACGCTTGCCAGAAGAATATCTCCTTTTCTCGGCGAAGCAGTCACCGCCGCCAAAATCACACTATCCCGATCTCCCTCAATGAACGGCCGCATACTCACGCCGGATGGCGTAAACCGCACTTCCTTCCCCTCCTTCAGCAACCGCGCTAACTCCGGAATCAATATGTCATTGGCTATCCTCATTACGGCACGTACCGAAAACAGTTACACTCCTCAACCTCGTAATAATACTTCATGCTGGTAACAAAAATATCGTTACTTCCTTTATTACGGATCATCACTTGGTAATCTCCTTGGGGTATTGTAGCATCCACCATTCCTGAGCCATACGTCACGCCTTCTGTCAAAGGACTTCCCCAATCCGCACCATCTGATGAAATATAGACTTCTATGTCTTGCGTTTTAACAGTAGTGGGGACTATAATATAGCCTATTTGCAACCTATTTAACCCCGCTATAGCCGGAGCAACGATAACACTATCCCTATAATAATACAATTTGATGCCGGCCTGATAGTTTTCCACACCAAACGTTGCATTCCCACCACAAGTATATGTATAGGTTACATCATCCGTGGTAGCATTAGCGGAAGTATTTTCCGGACCAAAAATAAGGGTGCCTAAAGGTATCATCTCTTGGAAATTATGCGTAATGTTCTCACCACGCATAACCGAGAAAGGGAGGATTGTTAACAGTAGTGTAGCACCGAGATACCTAAAAATGCGCTTCATTGTAGTTTTTTTTCAAAATTCCGCGCAAAGGTACTACAAAAAATTGACATACACAAGTTTTTGGGGTATTTTTTTATTGAGAACAGCACTTGAGTCCTATTTAAGTCCTACATGGGCCCTACTTGAGTCCTACAACTTAACGCCCTTCTAATGTGTAAAAATTGACGGAATTTGTAAAAAATGACAAAAAACATCAAATATATTTGCGTATGTGCGTAAAATGTAGTACTTTTGTACTCGATTTTGCAAAGTAAACATAGCAAACGCTATTATAAAACCCAAAATTTTCGTTTAACTAACAACAAAACACAAAACACAAATGAAAAAAATTTTCACATTAGCTGCAGCCGCTCTGCTGAGCGTTGCAATGTGGGCTGCGTATCCGACTGCTACGACCACGTATGCATTGGAGGATTTGACATTTACCGAGGCGACTCTCACTTATGAGAAAACGGGTCTCTCCGGTGATGCTCAAAAACTAAACAAAGTATTGTACATCGACGTAGAGGTACCTTGCGCATCGGCAAACGGTAATCTGTATCTCCGCGGCACAGGTTCCAACACCGGACGTTTCGCTACCATCTGGGGCAGCAACGGTACAGAGCGCGACGAGGCTCGCAAAGTAGCCATGAAGAACGGCAACAGCGATGCTATCGCTTTCACAGAGGCAGATATTCTTGAGGATGGAGGCAAATACTACATTCGTTTCTCTTCTGCTGACAACAACGGCAGTTATTTCGACTACAAAATCAGCGGTTTCTCTTACGTACTCGCTGAAGAGTGCGTTAACAAGACCATCGTTTCGACGGTTGAGACCCTGACCGGCGTTACCGTTAACGGTACAGCAATGAGCGCTGAGCAGTTCTCCAACCTGACATCGGCTCCGTATTACAAAGGTGGTTTCCCGGACGAAGAGTTCGCTGCTGCTCCGACCTTTGTTTTCACCAAGCACATTGTTATCACATATGACGACCCTACGACTAAAGAGTCCGATGTAGAAGTTGAGGTAGAAGGTGTAGCTGACGCGGACGAGTGGGTCGCTTCCCTTACGATCAACTCTATCGAGTATCATGTTTATGCAGTCAAATTGGAGTCCGTTACTGTGACATATAAGGACGGCGAGACCGTTTTAGGCACCGAGATCGTTGCGGAGGCCGGCAAAGCTGCTGAATACGCACAATACGAGACCAAACCGCTCGCTACCTTCGAAGGTTGGTACAGCGATGCTGCACTCACTCAGCCTATTAACTTGGCAGAATATATGTTCTTCGCAGACGAAACCGTTTATGCGAAGTTCACAAAGGCTTATCTGGCTAACTCCGTTAATATCGAAGGCTGGATTGTAGCTAACGGTAAAAACACGAATGATTTCAAAGCCGTTCTGGATGCAGCTAACATTGAATATGATAAGATTGACGCTCTGGATTCGCTCAACAACAGCAAAGGCGCTGCTCGTAATGAGGCTTATCTGGGTCTCAAACTCAAGACTCAAGGCGCTTACATGGCATGCAACATCCAAGCAGGTCAAACCATCCGCATTAAATTCGGTTATGTAGCAGCTGACGTTAAGGCTTATGCTAATGACCAGGAAATGACGCTGGCCCCGACTGAAAATGCACTGAATGAATTGGAGTTTACCGCAGCGGAAGAGACATATGTTAAGATTCAAACTACCAGCGACAAGACCGTTGTTATCAAGCAGATCATGCTTGACGAGCCGGTTGCAAACGTAATGTACCCGATCGCTTATAACATCGGCGAAGGCGGTACCGTTACCGGTTGGACTATTGCTTTCCCAGGCGAGGAGGTAGTAATGAACATCACCTCTGACGAGGGCAATGCATTGTATAGCCTTACCTATAACGAGATCCCGATGGTACAAACCGCTCCGGGTGCTCCGATCTTCTTCACGATGCCTGCAGAGCCTGTTACCGTGGCTGCTGAGTTCGGTATTGCTACCGGCATCAACAACGCTGAGGAGGCTGTAAAGACCGTTAAGGTTCTTCGCAACGGCCAGCTCTTCATCGAGAAGAACGGCGTGCTCTTCAACGCACAGGGCGCACGCTTGTAATAATACTTGCACGACTGCGGGCATAGCCCTTGTAAAGTGCTACGTATTATACTACGCTTTCCCCATAGCAAACAGCCAAGGCTTGGTTTACTCTGGGGACCCCGATAAGCAAAGGCTCCGCAGCAATGCGGAGTCTTTCTTTTGTAGGTTAGAGATAGCAAAAACACTTTTTTTATAAAAAAAGCATTAAAAAATTTGGTCAATTCAAAAAAAAGTCGTACCTTTGCACGCTTTTTCGCGTCATGCGCGTAAAAGACTAGAAATCTAGAACTCTAGAAATCTAGCAATAATTATTATTAACTAATTAAAATTAACAATTTACTACAATGGTAAATCATTATGAAGCTGCCTTCGTATTGACACCCGTTTTGTCTGAGCCGCAGACAAAGGAGGCAGTAGAAAAATTCGAGAATCTTCTCACGCAGAATGGCGGTACCATCCTGAACCGTGAGGAGTGGGGCTTGCGCCAACTCGCTTACCCTATCCAAGGTAAAAATTCGGGCTTCTATTTCATCCTTCAGTTTGATGCTGAGCCCGCTGTAATCGCTACCCTCGAGACCGAGTTCCGTCGTGACGAGCGTGTAATCCGCTTCCTGACAACGCGTCTTGACAAGTACGCATTTGAGTACGCTGAGAAGCGTCGTAACAACTTTAAAAAGGAGGCTTAATCATGGCACAGAATGACGAAATCCGCTATCTGACCCCGCAAGGCACGGATCAGAAGAAGAAAAAGTACTGCCGCTTCAAGAAATCCGGCATCAAGTACATCGATTACAAAGATCCTGAGTTCCTCAAGAAGTTCCTCAACGAGCAAGGTAAGATTCTTCCTCGCCGTATCACCGGTACTTCGCTCAAGTATCAGCGTAAAGTTGCCCAGGCCGTTAAGAAAGCACGCCACTTGGCTCTGCTGCCTTACGTAACCGACATGATGAAATAATTGTTTAACCGACTTAATTGAAAGGAAAAATTATGGAAGTAATTCTGATTCAAGACCTTGCAAACCTCGGTTTCAAGAACGACATCGTAAAAGTACGTGACGGCTACGGACGTAACTACCTGCTGCCGCAGAAGATTGCTATCATCGCTAATGAGAGCAACAAGAAACAGTTGGCAGAGAACCTCAAACAACAGGCTCACAAAGCTGCGAAAATCCTGGCTGACGCTCAGGCTCTCGAGGCTAAACTCGCTGAGACCGTAATCGAGGTTAAAGTAAAAGCAAATGAGGACGGTAAGATCTTCGGTACCGTTACCACCCAGAACATCTCTGACGCGCTCAAAGCACAGGAGATCCTGATCGACAAGAAAGTGATCACCATCGCTGAGCCGATCAAGGAACTTGGTGAGTACACCGCACAGGCTCGCCTCCACCGTGAGGTAAAAGCAGAGATCAAGCTGAACGTAGTAGCTGAGTAATGTTAAACATTTAAAGAAAGGAAAAAAGCAATGAAAGCTGGAATTCATCCTGATAACTACCGCGTAGTAGTTTTCAAAGATATGTCTGACGGTACTCAGTTCTTCAGCCGCTCTACTGCAGCTACGAAGGACACGATCGAAATCGACGGCGTTCAGTATCCGCTGATCAAGCTCGAGATCTCGAACACGAGTCACCCGTTCTACACCGGTAAGTCCAAACTCGTGGACACCGCAGGTCGTGTGGACAAATTTATGTCTCGCTACGGCAATCGCAACCGCAAGTAATCCTTGCGATTTTCAAGGGGCGAGCACATGCTTGCCCCTTGTTGTTTTTAACGACTAGTCCACTAGTCGACTAGTATACTAGTAAACTAGAAATATTCATCGCTATGAATAACACACAACTCTGGCGCACTTTAGGCCGCAATTTCATAATCTCCATCCTCCTTTTCGGAGCACTGTTAGGTTTGTTATGGCTCATCGAATGGAGCGTTAACGCCTTTCAACTTTCAACTTTCAACTTTCAACTTCTCAAATGGCATGATCCCGCCTGGGTAGTCGGCATTCCTGCCTCTATCATCGGCGTTGCATATATCTTAACTGTCCGTGACCCGCAGAACTACACCGGATTCTTTGCAGGCATCGTCATGTCGATCCTCTTAGGCATCCAGTTTCTGCTGCAAAGTCAATACGACAGCGCGTTTCTCTTCTTCTTCGTCTTTATCCCGTTCCAACTCATGTCCATCTATAAATGGAGCCGCTCCAAAGACGACGGAGGCGCCTCGTTCGAACCGAAATTCCTTGACACCCCGCGGCTTTTCCTGTCCGTCGCGCTGCTGATCTTCATTACTGCAGGAGATGTTATTATCAATCTGTACGCCATTCATGGCGCACTCGCTTTGAACGGCTGGAAAGAAGCTGTCATCCTTCTGCTCAACGGTTTTCTCATCTCCTCTTCGTTCCTTGCCAACTACTGGCTCATCTACCGCAAGACGGACTCGTGGATCTACTGGTTCATCTACAGTATCGCCGGCATCGGGCTGTTCATCCTCCTCGGCAATGCTTTCTCCATCGTGCTGTTCACCTTCTTCCTGGTGATTAACTCTATGGCAGGCATCGCTTGGTTCAAAGCCACCAAGCCGGAGAATATGGGCTGGTTAAAGAAAAATCCGTAATCCCGTAATAACGTAATCCCGTTATCCCGAAAAATATGATAAAACGAAAACAAGACACCGTATTAAAAGTCGCGGAACCTGCGCAGCTCATGGACTTTCTGATTGCCAAGATGGGAGGCATGGCGAAATCGTCGGTCAAACAACTCTTAGGCCAGCGGCGTGTCAAAGTAGGCAACGCCGTACAGACGCGGCATGACTTCCTGCTCAATCCGGGCGATGTCGTAACCGTCTCTTCCGGCCGCGGCAACAGCCAATTGACGCATCCCAAACTGCGGATCGTTTACGAGGACGACGACCTGATTGTGGTGAACAAGCAACCGGGACTCTTGACCGTAGCCGCTACGCCGGGCAGCTCCGAGACGACGGCGTTCTCTATCTTACGCGCGTACGTAAAAAAACAGAACGCGCGCGCGGGCATATATGTCGTGCATCGCCTCGACCGCGAGACTTCCGGTCTGCTCGTTTTCGCCCGCTCGGAGGAACTCCAGCATTATATGCGCGAGTACTGGCGGGATTTGGTAACCGACAGGACGTATATCGCCCTCGCAGAAGGCATCCTCGAGCCACGCGAAGGAAAAATAACCACCTGGCTGACCGAAGACAAACGCAATGCGGTGGTTTATTCCTCCCCCGTGGACGACGGAGGCGATATCGCCATCACGAACTATAAAGTACTCAAAACCTCTAAACGCGACGAAGTCGCATTAAACGGCGAAGCCAATAAACGCGGTGCAACCGCAATAAACCAACCTTATTCCCTTGTAGAATTGCATCTGGAGACCGGCCGAACAAACCAGATCCGCGTGCATCTGGCGTCCAAAGGATGCCCGGTGGTGGGCGACCGCAAGTACGGTCACGGCAACGAATCCAGCCCTATTGACCGCCTCTGTCTGCATGCCAAAGTGCTGGAGTTCATCCATCCCGTGACGGAGAAAAAGGTGCGTTTCGAGAGCCCCGTCCCCAAAGAATTTAATAAACTAGTATCCTAGGACCCTAGTGCCCTAGGACCCTAAAAAAAATACACCATTATGCGCAAAATCCTTACACTTTCAGTTCTGTCTGCGTTGCTTCTTCTCCCTTCCCTTCAGGGAGGGGATGGGGGTTGGCTTTCCGCCAAACGCCGTGTCCACACTATCGGCGACAGTACGATGAGCGATTACAAACCCGCTGCCACACCCAAACGCGGCTGGGGAATGTATCTGCAAGCCTTCTTCAACCCCGACTCCATCGAGGTCAACAACCGCGGAAAATCCGGCGCTTCGACACGAACGTTCTACGAGACGGACAACCTCTGGCCGTCCGTCAAGAGACAGATGCTGCCCGGCGATTACCTCATCATCCAGTTTGCCCATAACGACGAGAAATGCAAGGGCGAAGATGTCTATGTCCAGAACGCCAGACTGCGTGCGGAAGGCAAAGACACACTGACCGACATGCGCGGTACAGAGCCGAACACGACATACAAAGCATACCTGCGCAAATTTATCAACGAGGCGCGGGAAATGGGCGTCACGCCGATCCTCATGAGCCCTATCTGCCGCGCGTATTTCAAGGACGGCAAGATCAATGCCGAAGGTCGCCATGACCTGAGCAAAGACGGTATCGACAAGAACTACGTCCGCTGTATGCGGGAAGTGGCGGAAGACATGCACGTGCCGTTTCTGGACATGACGCAGAAGAGCTGCGAGATGTACGAAACCACCGGACAGGAGAGGTGCATGAAGGAGTATTTCAACTGCGGCGACAAGACCCATACAGGCCAGGCAGGAGGCTTCCTGAATGCCCATCTGGCATACCTGTTGATCAAGAACTGCCCGCAGTTGAGTGAGCTGCATCACCTGGTAGCATTGCCGCCGCTCGAGGTCAGTGTCTCGTACATCCGCGCGATCGAAGAGAAAGGGCGTCTGGAAGCCTTCAAAGCCGATGGTACGCCGTTTGCGACAACCCTGAAGAATGCCAAGACGAAAAATATGAAACTCGCTAAAGTCGGTTACGCTCCTTCAGACGGACTCTGGCCCGCAGGGGAGATTGACGAAGTGGCAAACCGCTACATCGAATATACCATCACCGCCGAGAAGAAAAAAGGTATCGTCATTGAGTCCATCATCCTGCCGGTTAAGGCGAAAGGCGGACCGGGCATGAATATCCATATCAACTACGGTTTCGGCGACGAATTCCGCAATGTAACAACCATTTACGAGAATACCGCTCTGCCGAAAAACAAGCCTGTTCTGGTCTCTTTGAACTACCCTATACTCATTCCTGCCGGAGAGACTTTGCGCCTCCGCATCCTGCCTTGGTACGACTCTAACGGAAGACCGCAAGTCAAGAAATACCTCTCCCTCGGCGAACTCAAAATCGACGGCAAGAAGTTGAAATAAAATTATTTTTCCGAAAATACTTGCATATATGCAAAAATTTTACTACCTTTGCAGCGAAAAAGCAAAGGTAGTTTTTATTATGAGTACAGCTTTAGTTATCATACTCGCCGTAGCAGTGGTCATCTTTGGTTTTTGGATCATCCAATTCTCCAATTTCCGCAACGAGGAAAAGAAACGTCAGTGGGAGTTGAAACGCGAATCCCAGAAGACCATCTCGCCTATTCGTCTCAGGGCGTACGAGCGCCTGACGCTCTTGTTGGAGCGCACAAAACCGGAGCACATGATCATGGAGCTTCGCCAGAACCAGCCGGACGCATTCTCCACTTGGACCATCGGGCAGGTTCAGCAATACTTGCTGCAGACCATCCGCGCGGAGTTTGACCACAACCAAAGCCAGCAGGTCTATGTCTCCGACGAAGTGTGGGATATGATCATCAACGCCCGTGACCAGATGGCGGCATTCGTCATCGCCATAGCCGGCCAGTTGCCGCCGAACGCCACGCCGCAGATATATGCCCAGGCGCTCATGACCGCCTATTCCTCCAACGGCACTACTCCGACCGACAAGGCCTTGGAGTACCTTAAAAACGAAGCAAAAGAGCTTATGTAATGAAAAAAAGAATAAAGAATAAAGACCGCTACGCTGAAAGAGCAAAGACTTTTGGGTATCGACTAATGCTGATTAGTCTTTATTCCTTATTCCTTATTCCTTGTTCCTTCGGGCAGGCGAACGATAGCATCTATAACGCGACGCAGATCAAACTCGACATCGCTTCTCCGGTTGTCATCGCGGGTATCCATCAGTGGGGTATGCAGCACTACGAGATAGCGGCGAACGTGCAACTGGCGCGACGCTTCTTCCCCACCCTCGAACTCGGCTATGCCGGCGGTAAAACCCATCGGGGAGACAGCATCCAGTACAACGCCCACGGAGGATTCTTCCGCGTGGGATGCGACATCAACCCGCTCAAGAAACATAAGGACAGCCCCCACGCCCTCTTGGTCGGACTCCGTCTCGGAACGGCGGTGCAAACAAAAGGCTATACCGATTGTTGGGGAGAGATTATTGCGGGATGCCAGGTAGAGATAGCGAAAGTGCAGAAGACAGCCTTCTACATGGGATGGATGGGACGGTTCAAGGTCCTCTTCACACGAGACAAAGAAGGACTGACCGCCGATCAGATGAAACCGATCTACATCCCCGGATTCGGAAATAGAGACAATATCGGATGGGGATTGAACTACTACCTCGGTTGGAGATTCTGATTCACGAAACACGGTCGAATTACGGTCTTCGAACGACAGTCGAACGACGGTCAACCGACGGTCAAGGCTAATGTAAGTACAATGTTAGGCACAAAAAAAATACCACTATAATGAACCAAACACAGTTAATGAATCGCGCAGCGGATAACATTCGTATCCTGGCTGCCGCAGCAGTAGAAAAAGCAAAGAGTGGTCACCCGGGCGGTGCTATGGGTGGCGCAGACTTCATCAACGTCCTCTTTAGCGAGTTCTTGGAATACGACCCGGACAATGCCGGTTGGGAAGCGCGTGACCGTTTCTTCCTCGACCCCGGACACATGGCTCCGATGCTTTACGGGCAGCTCTGTCTGGCAGGCAAGTTCACGCTCGAAGACCTCAAGAATCTACGTCAATGGGGCTCGGTTACACCCGGACACCCGGAGCGAGAGATAGAGCGAATGATTGAGAACACCTCCGGTCCGCTTGGTCAGGGACACACCTTCGCTGTAGGAGCAGCTATTGCTGCAAAATGGTTCAACCAGCGCTATGGTGAGATTCATAACCCGACCATCTATGCGTTCATCTCAGATGGTGGCGTGCAGGAAGAAATTTCGCAGGGCGCAGGTCGTCTGGCTGGACACCTCGGACTCGACAACCTCGTTATGTTCTATGACTCCAATGCTATCCAGCTCTCCACGGGTTGCGGCGAAGTAACCTCCGAAGATGTAGCCGCCAAATACAAGGCTTGGGGATGGTACGTGCAGGAGATTCCGGGTAACGACCCCGACGCTATCCGCGAAGCCCTCATCAAAGCGAAAGCGCACAAAGGCGAACCGTCGCTCATCATCGGTCATACAACCATGGGCAAGGGCTGCGTAACAGCCGAAGGTGCTAACTGGGAAGGCAAGTGCTCCACTCACGGCGCGCCGCTCTCCAAAGCCGGAGCATCCTTCGAGAAGACCATCGAGCACCTTGGCGGCAACCCCGAAGACCCGTTCCAGATCTTCCCGGAAGTAAAGAAACTGTACGACGACCGCGCTGCAGAGTTGCGTGAGTTGTGCAACAAGAAATACGAGGCATACTACGAGTGGAAACAAGCGAACCCGCTGGCCGCCAACGAATACGAGACTTTCATGTCCGGCGAGACGCCATGCATCGACTGGAGTCTCATTCAGCAGAAACCCGGAGCGGCAACCCGTAACGCTTCCGCAACCGTCCTCAGCCATCTGGCAGAGAACGTGGGGAATATGATTGTTTCCTCTGCTGACCTCTCCAACTCCGACAAGACCGACGGTTTCCTCAAGAAGACCCACGCCTTCAAGAAAGGCGATTTCTCGGGTCAGTTCCTCCAAGCCGGTGTGTCCGAACTCACCATGGCATGTGTGATGATCGGTATGGCGCTTCACGGCGGAATCATCCCTGCCTGTGGTACGTTCTTTGTCTTCAGCGACTATATGAAACCTGCGGTTCGTATGGCGGCACTTATGGAGCTGCCGGTGAAATTCATCTGGTCTCACGATGCGTTCCGTGTCGGCGAAGATGGTCCGACACACGAGCCGGTTGAGCAAGAAGCACAGATCCGTCTTATGGAGAAACTGCATAACCACAGCGGCAAACCCTCCATGCTCGTTCTCCGTCCGGCGGACGCTGAAGAGACCACACTTGCTTGGCGTTTAGCAATGGAGAATAACGACACGCCTACTGCGCTTATCCTCAGCCGTCAGGACATCGCTCCCGTTCCCAACGTCAACCTCGAAGGTTTCCGCAGAGGAGCCTATATCGTGAGCCAAGACGAGAACCCGCAAGTGGTTCTGTTGGCTTCCGGTTCTGAGGTTTCTACCCTGCTCGCCGGAGCCGAACTCCTCCGCGCAGAAGGTATCCGCCTCCAGATAGTAAGCGTTCCGTCCGAAGGTTTGTTCCGCGAGCAACCGAAAGAGTACCAAGACGCTGTTCTTCCGAAAGGCGTTAAGCGTTTCGGTATGACCGCAGGCTTATCTTGCACATTGGAATCCCTTGTCGGCGAAAACGGCGCCATCTGGGGACTCAACTCTTTCGGATTCTCCGCTCCGTACAAAGTCCTCGACGAGAAACTCGGCTTCACCGCCCAGAACGTCTACGAACAAGTAAAGAAATTACTATAAACGGAACTATGGACGATAATTTTGCCATATAACTCTTTGAAGGAAGCGTGTCCGCATCGTGTGGGACGCCGAGCAAGAAAAGTACTATTTCTCTATTGTAGATATAGTACAGGTGTTAACGGATAGTGCCGATGCCAAGCAATACATTAAGAAAATGCGCGCACGTGATTCGGAATTAGATTCCAAGTGGGGTACAATTTGTACCCCTGTTGAAATGAGAGCTTTTGATGGAAAACGGAGAAAAGTTCAAGCCGCTGATTTACAAGGTATATTCCGTCTCATCCAGTCTGTTCCCTCCAAGAAAGCCGAGCCTGTCAAACAGCCAAAGAAGGCGGCGAGGTCGCTCGTAACGCCCGCGCAGACATCGAGAGCCGTTTAGGTCATTCCGTCATTTCATCCGAACGCGCTTCTGACCACATCCGTCCGACAGAAGAAAAAGGCAAAGCGAAAGAATTACCATTCGAAGAAAAAGAGGACAAATAGATGACCCATACACAATAAGTTGAATCGCACATTTGAGCATTGATGCTGATAATATCCTAAAACATGTAAAATAATAAATCCCGCCTTTTGCAAAATAAGAAATCGTCCTCTCTCCGAGACAATGCTTCCGAGCACTCCGGGAAAGGAGAAAGAGAAAATCTGCATCAAAAGTGCAGATTTTTTTGTGCAAACTCGATTTTTACGACAATACCCTTGCATAATTCAAAAAAAAGCAGTAACTTTGCAGCCGAAAGTTGCAAAGACTAAGAAAAATGAACTTATCATCGCTCATAAAACAATACTTTTCCACATCTGAGAATGATGTCACGATTGATGTGTTTGATGAGAAAAACATTTACGACGTTTACCATCGTGTCGTGAGTGTTTTGACACAGCATTTAGACATTGAGACCACAGTATTGGAGGCGATGAGTTATTGCTTCTATGAGATATTGGATAATGTGCTGACACATTCCGGCAAGGAAATCGGAACAGTTATTACGCAATATGACCCAACAAATCACATTCTTAGCTTCTTGATAGCCGATGATGGAATAGGTGTACAAGCCTCGCTTTCGGAGAATGAAAAATATAAGCATATTTCAGAACCAGAGGCTTTGAAAATATGCATAGAAGATACCATTACGGATGGTAAGGGAATGGGCTTTGGTCTTTTCTCTACATCTTTGCTAAATAATCAAGCCGGCTTGTTGTTTGAAGTTCGTTCCGGAAATCATGCGATGCAGGTGAAGGACGGAAAGATAGCCACCACAGAAACAGAGCCTTGGCAAGGAACTATCGTTTATATGCAGTTACAGACCGACAAGGAGATCAATCCTGCAGAAGTGGTAGCAAACCGCACAGATGTAGCTGCGCAATATAGAGAAGCATTTTTAGATGACAACGAATTAGAGGAGTTATGGTAACATTCAGTTTTAGAGAATATGGAGAAAATCTCGGCACGCGTCCTTTAGGGAAACGTGTGCGCGAGCAGTTGATGCCGTTATTGGAACAAGACGAGCGCATTGTGCTTGATTTTACAGGTGTAAACGTGGTGAGCAATTCGTTTGCCGATGAGTGCATCGCCAAACTATTGCTAACTATGCCACTCTCTGAATTAAAAAGCCGTACTACGTTCCGAGGTCTAAATCCTATCGCTTCAGAGAGTGTGCTTACCGCCCTCCAAAGACGACATGTTGTAACGGCATAAGATCCTGCATCTCTATATGAGATGATGAACACATCGGCAGTGTAAAATAAATAAAAGGAGATGACATTAGCTAATCAAAATAAGATACAGCAATACAATGCAACGATTGCGTATCATGCGCAACCTATATTTGCGAAGTTAGGCTTTGCTTTCAACTTCAATCAGAATGTGCCTGTTACGAAAGAGGATATAGAACACATGATTGAGATACTTAAATCTGCATCTAAAAGAAATATCGAGAACAATCCTTTCCTAACAGAGCAGCAGAAAGAAGAACAACAACATCAAATTGATGTTCAAGCGGATATGTTAAAACAATTGAGCGGAATGGAATGTGTTTAATGGTATTAGGCACTACTCCAACTTATGGTAAAATAAATAAAAATATAAGCGAATATGGATCCATTAGAAAATATGCATACTATAGAGCGTGCCGTATATACAATGATTTCTTTGTGCGTAGATTTCTCTGCCAAAGAAAGCATAGAAATTTCTCATGGAGAATTTGATTTCTATTTACCCCAAGGCGTTAAAAAATTGGGCTGGCCACAAGAAACATACATCGAAGTAAAGTATCGCATGGCATATGACACAATTACAAGATTAAGGCAATCATATGATAGAATAAAGCCAAAGAAACTTGTTGTCGTAGTAATGGGTGATGTGAATTATAAATCATATAGAATGCTATCCGACGTATTGCCAGTAGGGCGTGATATAGATGTGATGTCGTATAATAATTTAAGAGAGAAGATAGAGGCGATACCGAAAGAAAAGAATCCAAAGAACAAGAACGCATATGAAGAATGCGACATAAAATATCAAAGGGATAAAGAGGTTAGTGTGCTTGAAAAAGCAAAGGATGCTTTAAAAAACAACAAAGTTAGTGTATTTCTTGGAGCAGGAGTCAGCGCTTCTGCCGGCATTGTAACATGGGATTCTCTACTGGAAAAACTATGTATAAAAAGAGGGCTATCAAAAATAGATAGCGATATCGATAGTGTAGTAAAAGGAAGATATATCATAGACGAATATAAACAATCACAAAAAGAGATTCCTTACGAGTTTTATAAAGATATTAGGGAAATTTTATATGCTAATATCAAAAACTCAAATTTAATCTCATCAATTGCGTCCTTGGTTACTCAAGGAAATATTGAGAGTATTATATCGTATAACTATGACAATCTTGTAGAGCGCGAGATAAGAAATAAAGGAAAATTATGTTTTCCTGTATTTAACAAAGCAAGATCAAAAGAACAGAATTCTTTGTACATATACCATGTGCATGGCTATGTTTCACACGAAGAAGATGATGAATACTCTCCTATTGTTTTGGGAGAGCAAGAATATCACAAAATTTTTCAAGAGTCCTATAATTGGGGGAATGTCGAGCAGTTACACGCATTATGTAGAAGTACATGTTTTTTTATAGGTCTCTCAATGGATGATCCCAATCTTCGTAGACTTATTGACATTTCTATTGAAGGAAGTGAAGTTGAACTTGTACATTATGCTTTTTTACGAAGAATAGAATATGACGTACCTTTCATGGAGAAAATTATGAGAGGTTTTGGCATAAATTGTGTGTGGTATGATAATTACGAAGAACTGCCGACAATCATAAATGAGATGATGAATGCATCGGCAGCGTCCAACACCAACTGATGGCAAAATAAAATAATCGTCCATCTCCGAGACGTAAAAGATGGAGAAAGACAAGCGCAAAGTGTTGCGCTATAACATATTATTAAATAGCATTTGCTTTATTAAGGAGCCCTTCATTTCTCGACAATTTGAATTGTACTTCCGAAATATAGCGAATGTTCACACGTTGAGTGTGGACTTTCTGCATATATTGGAGTACATGGGAGTCGAGACCCGAAGGACCCAATATAACAAAGCGAAAGTTCGCACTTTTTGTATTCCAAGCCCCGAAGGCGTAAGAGGGGAATTTAATCAAAATGTTATTATGAAAAAGATTTTTATGTATGCTATGATCGCTTTTGTCGGTGTAGCTCTAATGTCATGTAGCAAAGGCAAAAACAATGCTGATGACCCACAAACAAAGACTAAAGGGTACTTACAACTTAGTGATTTAACTCCTCTTCATTTAATCCCATTATCGCAAGCAGAAGCGAATTTAAAAGAGATGGGATATAGCGGTGGGTATTCAAATAAAGAAGATGGTTATATATACTATTCTGCAGATAAGAAAGAAACAATAGTATTTGGTTTAAATTCAGAAGAACAAACTGAAGACGTTATCTATATGGCAAGCAAAGGTATTGCGCCCGAAGATGCTAAAGATTGGTTGTCTCACATGTCAGAGAGCGTAACTCTTCCTATGTATAAGAGATCTATTCCTTTTGCTGGCGCATATTATTATGATAGCGTAGAAGAAGACCCTAAAATGGAAGATGAACCTAAGTATGTTGCTGACACATATCAGCAATATATTAGACTTTTAGCGAGCCTTACATCTGAAATGAGAGTTGAAGTATTTTGGGAGGAGGATGATATTCCTGAAAATGAATCTGTTGGTTATGGCGCTCTTATGAAGTATAGTTATGGAGGCAATATAGATCAGGCTATTTTAGCTATAAGTTGCTTACATCGAGTAGAACCAAATTTTCCAGAATAAGACTAAATCTTAAAGCATGACACCAGAACAGAAAAAATGTCTAGATAATATTAATGCAGAAGCATTTTATTTGCAATCAACCAATAAAGAAAATCTTGATTTAGCAAATCATATTTCTGCTATCTATGATTACGTAAATATGCTACGCAAATCATTATAACAAATAAAGCAACCACATACCTAAGGTATTACAAAATTATACAAAAGCAGGTGACCAAGAGATTGCTTGCTTTTGTTATGCGGATTCATAATAATCGTACATTTTTCGGGATGAAAATTGGCGATTATGAACAGGTTTAAAGTCTTACTTAACTCTTACATAAGTCTTATTTTAGTCTTACTTGGCTCCAACATGTCAAAATCTTAATAATCGGATACCTTTTTAGGGCAACATGCGGATAAAAAACGGGACGGTGACGTACGTAATGGTAACGAGATGGTAACGGGAATGAAGGCTAAATAGAGGCTAATTGAAGAATAAACGAAGGCTAAATACACGCAAAAAATCTACAAAATTCCTATACTTCTTGCATATGTCAAAAAAAAGTAGTAAATTTGCACGCAAATTTGTTTTTAAGTATGGAATACAACTTTTCAGAGATTGAGAAAAAGTGGCAAAAAGCGTGGGAGGAGAACGGCGTTTATACCGTTTCCAATGAATCCGACAAGCCGCACTACTACGTGTTGGATATGTTCCCCTACCCTTCGGGAGCGGGATTGCATGTCGGTCACCCGTTAGGCTACATCGCCAGCGATATTTACAGCCGTTACAAACGTCTGAAGGGCTTTAACGTGTTGCACCCGATGGGTTTTGACTCCTATGGTCTGCCAGCGGAGCAGTACGCTATTCAGACCGGTCAACACCCCGAGAAAACGACCTTCGAGAACATCGACCGCTATATCTCACAGCTCAAGAAAATCGGTTTCTGTTACGACTGGAACCGCGAGGTGCGCACCTGCGATCCGAAGTTCTACAAGTGGACTCAATGGGCGTTTGTGCAAATGTTCAACAGCTATTTCGACCCGAAAACGCAGAAAGCCCAGCCGATTAGCAAACTGATTGCGGAGTTCGAGGCGAACGACCCGAAATGGGCGACGCTTTCCGAGCGCGAGAAACAAGAGCGGTTGATGAACTACCGTATCGCTTATCTGGCGGATACCAAAGTGAACTGGTGTCCGAAACTCGGAACCGTGCTGGCGAATGACGAGGTGAGCGAGGGTCTGAGTGTGCGTGGCGGTTATCCGGTAGAGCAACGTGTGATGCGGCAGTGGTGTCTGCGCGTAAGCGCTTATGCAGGTCGTCTGTTGGAGGGCTTGGATAGAATCGACTGGACGGAGAGCCTCAAAGAGACACAACGTAACTGGATCGGCCGTTCCGAAGGAGCAGAGATGCAATTCGCCGTGAAGGGGCAGGATGCACCGTTTACGATCTTCACGACGCGGGCAGATACTATCTTCGGCGTGACGTTTATGGTTCTTGCGCCGGAGAGCGAGTATGTCAACCGCGTCGTAACGCCGGAGCAGAAAGCGGAAGTGGATGCTTATCTCGCACGCTGCAAGAACCGCACAGAGCGTGAGCGTATTGCGGATAGAAAAGTAACGGGTGTGTTCACGGGAAGTTATGCCATCAATCCGCTGACACAGGGCGAGATACCTATTTATATTTCCGATTATGTACTCGCAGGCTACGGAACAGGCGCCATCATGGCGGTTCCGGCGCACGACAGCCGCGACTACGCGTTCGCCAAACATTTCAACCTGCCGATCATTCCGCTGATTGAAGGAGCGGATGTTTCCGAGGAGTCCTTCGATGCCAAGGAAGGCAAGATGATCAACTCCGGTTTCCTCAACGGCATGGAAGTCAAGGACGCTATTCAGGCGATGAAGGAATATATCACCAACACCGGCATCGGTCGCGTGAAAGTGAACTACCGTCTCCGCGACGCTATCTTCAGCCGTCAGCGTTATTGGGGCGAACCCTTCCCTGTGTATTACAAAAACGGCATGCCTTATACCCTGCCCGAAGAGTGTCTGCCGCTCGAACTGCCGGAGGTGAGTGCTTTCCTGCCGACCGAGACAGGTGAACCGCCGTTGGGCAATGCCGCTATCTGGGCATGGGACGAGAAGAACCGCAAGGTAGTAGACAAATCGCTGATTGACAACAAGACCGTCTTCCCCTTGGAGCTCTGCACGATGCCGGGCTTTGCCGGTTCGTCGGCCTATTATCTGAGATATATGGACCCGCATAACGATGAAGCTCTTGTGGACAAACAGGCGAATGAGTACTGGCGTCAAGTGGATCTCTATCTCGGCGGTAGCGAGCACGCTACGGGACACTTGATCTATTCTCGTTTCTGGAATAAGTTCCTCTATGATTTGGGCTATGTTTGCGAAGATGAGCCGTTCAAGAAGTTGATTAACCAAGGTATGATCCAGGGCCGTTCGAACTTCGTCTATCGCTATATAGGCGAAGGTGCGACGGGTAACCTCTATATCTCCTACAACCTCATCGAGAACCCCGAATACAAGGACAAAGTGCAGCCGATTCACGTGAACGTGAATATCGTCAACAACGACGTGCTGGACATCAACGCCTTCCGCGCATGGATGCCGGAGTTCAAAAACGCCGAGTTCGTTTTTGCGGACGGCACATCGTCCGAATTGACGGGCTACACCGCCGGCGCAAAGCAGTATATCTGCGGCTGGGCGGTAGAGAAAATGAGTAAGTCCATGTTCAACGTGGTCAACCCGGATGACGTGATTGCCAAGTTCGGCGCCGACACGCTGCGTCTGTATGAGATGTTCCTCGGTCCGCTGGAGATGTCCAAACCGTGGGACACCAACGGCATCGACGGCGTGCATCGTTTCCTCAAACGCTTGTGGAATATGTACGAGACGATTACCGATGAGGAGCCGACGAAAGAAGAACTCAAGAGCCTACATAAGCTCATTAAGAAGATCACATGGGATGTGGAGAACTTCTCGTTCAACACCTCTATCCCTGCCTTCATGATTGCGCAGAATGAATTGAGTGCGCTCAAGTGCAACAAGCGTGCAATCCTTGAACCGATTGCGGTTCTATTAGCGCCGTACGCTCCGCATATTGCAGAGGAAATGTGGCATAAGGCACAAGGTGACCAGGTACCAAGTACCAAGTTTGTGGTCAATGCCGAGTGGCCCGTTTGTAACGAGGCGTACTTGGTTGAGGACACGCAGAAGTATCCGGTTCAGTTCAACGGCAAGGTGCGTTTCACGCTTGAGTGCCCGAAGGACACCCCGAAAGACGAAGTGGAGAAACTTGTCCTCGCCCACGAAGACACCGCCAAATACCTCGCCGGCAACACCCCGAAGAAAATCATCGTTGTTCCCGGCAGGATTGTCAACATTGTGATGTAATCGCAAGTTATGGCAAAGAAGAAGGACATAGAAAAAGTTGAGTCCGCTCCATTGCAACCTTTGGAGAATATCGAAAACCTCATCCAAGTCATCCGCGGCAAGCAAGTAATTCTTGACCGCGACTTGGCGAGATTGTATGGTGTAGAAACAAGACGTCTTAACGAGCAAGTAAGACGCAACATAGAGCGTTTCCCTGCGGACTTTATGTTCCAACTCACTAAAGAGGAGGCTGAAAGTTTGAGGTCACAATTTGCAACCTCAAACGTTAACTCAGTAAACTTGACATCACAAATTGTGATTCCAAATGATTTTCCAAGATCACAAATTGTGACCTTGAATGATGATTCCAAAGATTTGAGATCGCAATTTGCGACCTCAAACGCAGGCCCATTCGATTTGAGATCGCAAATTGCGACCTCAAACGGTCGAGGTGGTCAACGCTACCTCCCTTACGCCTTTACGGAAAACGGTATTGCGATGCTTAGCAGTGTCCTCCGTTCCCCGATAGCGATTGCCACTAACATCCAGATCATGCGGGCGTTCACGGCGATGCGTCGTTTCATTGCTGCCAACGCGCAAGTGTTTCAACGGCTGGAGATCATTGAACATACGCAACTCAGTCTAGCCGCTCACCAAGAGGAGGCGGATAAGAAGTTTGAAGAAATTTTCCGCCGTCTGGATGATGGCAGTGTCACGCAGAAACAAGGGATCTTTTATGACGGTCAGATTTTCGATGCCTATGTATTTATTACGGAACGCGTGCGCGAGGCAAAGAAACGTATTGTGCTGATAGACAATTACATAGACGAAAGCGTCTTTACGATATTGGACAAGCGACCTAAAGGGGTGAAGGCAAAGGTCTATACTAAAAACCTCACGCCGCAGCTGTCCCTTGATTTAGAGAAACATAACGCCCAATATGCCCCGATAGAGGTTGAGCCGTTTGACCGTTCGCACGACCGCTTTTTGTGCATTGATGATACCGTTTATCATATTGGCGCAAGTCTCAAAGACCTCGGCAAGAAGTGGTTTGCCTTCGCCAAGATGGAATTAACAACCGATGATTTATTAATTAAGATATAACTCTCCGCGCGTAGCGACGCGCGATAACATATTGAATTAAAGCGTTTACACGTTTGTTCTTTTGTGAATTGGAATGTAGGAAACTCTAATTAAGAATCAAAAGACTGACAAAGTAGATGCTCACGAGTGTATTTTACACCCGCACGTGCTCTTGGACGTAAGTCCATTGGGCATGTTGGGGTATATTATACATTGCGCGAGTAACTGCATGTCTATCCGATTCTTAGGGCACTTCCTACAGCCTCAATTCACGGATAACAACAGTTATTCGCGTTTTTGTTTAACTATAACCCGTAAAATTATGATTCATCCTTTGTCTGATTGTAAAGCAAGTGTACCTGAGACAACTCGTATTTGGCAGTATTGCGTGATTTTTCCGAAAGCAATAATCGGTTCAAATTGCAATATCTGTAGTCATTGCTTAATCGAAAACGATGTTACTATTGGGAACAACGTAACAGTTAAATCCGGCGTGCAAATATGGGACGGTGTAAGAATTGAAGATGATGTATTTGTAGGTCCCAATGTAACTTTTACGAATGATATGTATCCGCGTTCGAAGCAATATCCAGAAGAATTCTATAAAACGAAATTAAAGAAAGGTTGTTCTATTGGAGCAAATTGCACAATAGTATGCGGAGTTACAATTGGAGAAAGGGCAATGATTGGAGCAGGAAGTGTTGTAACAAAAGATGTACCATCGGGAGAACTTTGGTTTGGAAATCCTGCTAAATATGTTCGTAAAGTTGATTTCTGACACGGATATGCAAATTATCGGGCAGCCAATGATGGCTGCCCGATATTCTTAATAATCGTCACTTTTTGTGCTGACCTGCCGCGTACGAGAGACATACGAGAAACATACGGGACGATAAAGGGGGCTAAAACAGCCCCCTGTATCATTCTAATTCTTAATAATCTACATCTTTATTCTGCCAGATTGACGGCGTAGTAGCGGATACGGCCTTGCGGCGTGCAGCCGGTGATGAAGAGGACGCGGTCGTGCTCGGAGGCGGAGTTGGCACGGCGGACGATGTCGTCAAGGTCTTCTTCTGTGCGCACGGAGCGGTTATTGACTTTCAGGATGATGAAGCCCGATGGAACACCTGCACTCTTCAGTTTGCCAGCTTTGAGCGACTTGATCTGCAAGCCGTAGTTGATACCCAGGCGCTCTTTCTGCGCATCGGTCAGTTCGGAGAAGGTGGCACCCAGGACGGACGCTTTGTC
>DEKW01000012.1:0-248566 GCA_002354055.1 Bacteroidales bacterium UBA2712 | reverse complement strand
CGGAGCAGCGTCACACTCACTACATCGCCCGGACGGTGACGCCCGATATGTTCCTGCAGGTCGGTGCCTGTCTTGACAGCCGCATCGTCAACACGCGTGATCACATCGCCGCTCTTGATGCCTGCTTTCTCTGCCGCGCCGTCCGACACTACGCGCTCCACGTACGCACCTTGTAACGTGCTGAGTTTCTTCTCTTTCTGCAGTTCGGACGTGATCTCACGCATCTGCACGCCGAGGATAGCACGCTGCACAATACCGTACTGACGGATGTCGCTCACCACTTTCTGTACGATACTTGTCGGCACCGCAAAACTGTAGCCCGAATAGGAACCTGTCTGCGAGGCGATAGCGGTGTTGATACCTACCAACTCGCCGCGCGTGTTAACCAGCGCACCGCCGGAGTTGCCGGGATTGACTGCCGCATCGGTCTGGATGAACGACTCAATCTTCATCTCGGCGTTGAGGATGTTGATGTTACGCGCCTTGGCGGACACGATACCCGCCGTGACGGTCGAAGTGAGGTTGAACGGATTGCCGACTGCAAGCACCCATTCGCCGACGCGCAGGTCGTCCGAGTTGCCCATGAGGATGACAGGCAAACCTGTCTCTTCGATTTTCAGGAGCGCGATGTCGGTGTTCGGGTCAGTGCCCACCAGCGTAGCCGTGTACTCGCGTTTGTCGTTGAGGACAACCTGAATCTGGTCTGCGCGGTCGATGACGTGGTTGTTGGTGACGATATAACCGTCCTCGGAGATGATGACGCCCGAACCGGAAGCCTGTTGTGCCGGCATCTCGCGTTGCTGTCCCGGGCGGCCGAAGAAGAACTCAAAGAGGTCCATCTGCTGCGAGGAAACCTGGTTGCGATACGTGGTCTTGACGTGTACCACGGCATTGACGGACAGCTCGGCTGCCTGGGTGAAATCCGTCTCTCCAGCCTGCGGCAAAGACGCGAAGCGGCTGTAAGCGGCAGGGATTCCGAGGGAATCATTTGAGGATTTGAGAATTTGAAGATTTGAAGATTGCAGATTGCCGTATTTCAGCACGGCGAGTGTTGTTCCGGCACTAACGGCTGCAATGAGCAGCACGACGCCTAAAAATCTAAATATCTTTTTCATAGTTCCGAATAATTTTAGTTGCACATTCTTGACTGCAAAATCTGTGCCAGAAATAGACCGATTATTAAGATTCGGGCGTTAGACCAAAACCAGTCTTGGAGCAGCGCAAGGTCAGTGCGACGTCTGCTGATTAAAACGATGTTGGAACGAGGTTGAAAAGTATATGATTATTAAGATTCGGGCGTGTTTTTCACTCTCGGCATAGTATTTGTACTCGGTAGAACAGGAATTATATAGGAAATGTTTATATTGTGCTATTTTTATTATATTTTCGTGTAACCTTTTGATGATTCGTGTCTCTTATTAGTAGGTGAAGGGCAATGTATCCGACATAGAACTGATTAGGCAAGTGCTGCGCGAGAACGATTCGCGTGCGTTTGACACGTTGATGCAACGGTACTCTCTGCCGGTGTACAATGCTACCTTGAGGCTCATGCACGACGAGGAGGAAGCCGCTGAAGTGACACAATTGGCGTTTATTCATGCCTACAAACAGCTGGATTCGTGGCATGGAGGCAATTTCGGTGCGTGGGTAACGGTCATTGCGAATCATATCGGCTTGCGCCTTTTGGAGAAAGAAAAGCGACGAGGGAATGTACGATTTGACGATGTACAAAGTACAACGGACTTGGCGGATATAGCCGATGAGACATACAACGAGCAGCGGGAGGCACATCTGCAAGCCTTGGAGTTGGCGATTACGCAACTGCCTGAGCCCGACCGACAGATCATCCGGTGGCACTATTACGACGGAGTTCCGCTGCAAGCCATCGCCGAACGGCTCGGACAAACGGAAAACAATATCAAAGTGCGGCTCTTCCGCATCAGAGAAAGACTAAAGAAAAAGATTGAACATGGAAACAATAACTGATTACGAATTGGACACGCTGTTTCAGCAGTCCGCACAGCAGCACAAGGCGGTGGAACAGATAAACCGTCAGGTCATGCGCACCGTACGCCGCGACATGCGCCTCAAGACCCTGCGCAAATGGGCTAAACTGCTCGGTCTCTGTTTCGGTTTGCCGGTTGCGGTAGTGGTGTATATCTATGCGCTGTTTATGTTCATGCCGGAAATGCCGGAGCAGCTGCGAATCGTTTGCATAGCCATCCCCATTGCTACCGTCCTTGCTCTGGCGGCGCAACGCTTGTATTATTTTTCGCCGGAGGTGTAACCTTTCTGCACTCCGCGTATCATACAAATAGAGGAGCATACTAGCCAACTCCCCAAACAAACATTGTTAAACAATTAAAATTTATAGTATTATGGAAGAAATTACTCATAATTTTGTAGGCTTGGTCGCAATTGTTCTTATTTTTGGTCTGCCTGTGATAGCAGTAGTAATGTCCTTTTGGTCCTCTATGCACAAAAAGACGAAGGACAAAGAAATCCGGCAGCTCATTATTGAGAACCACACGGACGCAGAGACTGCCAAACTGCTCATTGACGAACCGAAGAAGCAGCCGCGTAAGATGGGACCGTTCAACTCGGAAAACCTCCGTGCTGCATGTATCTTGCTCGGAATAGGTCTTGGCGCATGTATCGACTGGCTGGCGGGCACAGCAACCATGAGTATCTATTTCTGGCTCATCATCGCCTGCGGTATCGGTATCGGTCTCCTTTGTTCCTTCCTCGTAGAGATGCACCTCTACAAAAAATACGGCAACAAGGAAAATAGCATCGAAACTAAAGAGTGATTCCTATTAATCACATCTGAAATCTTCTTCACGAAAGCGTCTCTCCAGACGCTTTTTTTATAGGTTTGAGAATAAAAAACATTTTATACTTGCACAAGTCAAAAAAAAGTAGTAATTTTGCATGCAAAATTGTAACGCGCTATTTGAAAGAATGAAAAAGGGAAACAAAAAAGAGAGTCAAACTCTCTTCTTGTGAACCAGCTGGGGCTCGAACCCAGGACCCCATCCTTAAAAGGGATGTGCTCTACCTGCTGAGCTACTGATTCTCCTCGCGCGAACTACGGCTTAATACGATTCGCAATGAAATTGCTCATATGAATTTTCGCCGTGTTCTCGCTCTCCCCAAAAATTAGAAATTTTCGGGGACCCCAGAGAGTTTCTGAAAACCTAATTTTTGAAAGCGGGTGCAAAGGTACTACAATTTTTTGACATGACCAAATAATTTTGAACTTTTTTTGCAAAAAATAGCATTTTAGGGCATTTTTGCCCACATTTATGGAAATAAAACTGATATATAACCGAAGAAAGACCTGTCCTGTGCAGGTTGGAAACATTTTTCTGGGTTCCGACTACCCTGTCCGGATCCAGACGATGGCGAACACGGACACGAACGATATTGACGCTTCTGTCGATCAGGCGAGACGGTGTATAGAAGCCGGAGCAGAGCTGCTGCGTTTCACCACGCAAGGTCTGCGTGAAGTAGAATCGCTGCGTGAGATCCACGCGCAGGTTTTGACGGCGGTGCCTCTGGTAGCGGACGTGCATTTTCAGGCAGATGTAGCCGACGCGGCTGCAAAGGTGGTAGAAGCTGTGCGCATCAATCCGGGTAACTACATCGACCCTGCCCGCAAATTCAAACATATCGACTACACCGAGGAGGAATATCAGGCGGAGTTGAAACGGTTGGAGGATCGTTTCGTACAACTATTGGACATCTGCCGCGAGCATAAGACGGCGATTCGTCTGGGTGTCAACCATGGCTCCCTGAGCGACCGTATCATGAGCCGTTATGGCGACACACCGGCAGGAATGGTGGAGTCCGTCATGGAGTTTCTCCGCGTAGCTGTAAGGCATGATTTTCACGAAATCGTCATCTCCATCAAAGCCTCCAACACCCGCGTCATGGTTGATACCGTGCGCTTGCTCGTCAAGACCATGAATAAAGAGCACATGGCCTTCCCACTCCACCTCGGCGTGACCGAGGCCGGCGAAGGTGAAGATGGAAGAATCAAATCGGCGGTTGGTATCGGTGCGCTGCTGGCTGACGGAATAGGCGACACGATACGTGTGAGCCTCAGCGAAGCGCCGGAGAACGAGATTCCCGTAGCACAAGACCTGGTCGCTTATTTTGCGGACGAAGAGTCCACTCGGTATGATGGCACGATTACTGCCGAAGTGCTGGATAATATCGGCGGCGAAGCAGAGGTACGTTACAGTTCGGTCGAAGAGGACTGGAACACGTTCTGCCTGCAGGCCGCAGCGGAGTGCGGACGTTTGCTTTGGGAGTTCAAGGCTACCATACTGACGCTGGTCAATCCGAATTTCTCGGAGACGAAACTCAACTTCCTGAGCAAGGATATCCTGCAAGCCGCGCGCGTGCGTATATATAAAACGGAGTATATCTCCTGCCCGGGTTGCGGACGTACGCTCTTCGATCTCCAGAAAACCGTTGCGGAAGTGAAGAAAGCAACCGCGCAGTATGAAGGTCTCAAGATCGCAGTCATGGGCTGTATCGTCAACGGCCCCGGCGAGATGGCGGACGCCGATTACGGCTACGTGGGAGCAGGACGAGAGCGCATCTCCCTCTATCGAGGCAAAGAGTGCGTCCTCAAGAATATCCCGCAGGAAGAAGCCGTCGAGCAACTGTTAAAGTTGATTGAGAGCGACAGAAACACAAAATAACGTAATCCCGTAATTACGTAATCCCGAAAATAACAACAACTAAAAAATATAACCATTATGCAAAAATCCCCATTACAAATTGCGCGCCAGAGCTATCAGCCAAAAATGCCGGTAGCCTTACAGGGCGCGGTACGCCTTGTAGAAGGCGAGAAGACGCATTCCGTAGCGGATCAGGAGGAGATTCAGAGACTCTTCCCGAACACGTACGGTATGCCGGTTATCACGATGGAGCCCACAACAGGCGAGAACAAATGTGCGGAACCGTTTAACGTCGGCGTGATCCTCTCCGGCGGTCAAGCCCCCGGCGGTCACAACGTCATCAGCGGTCTGTACGACGGCCTCAAAGCTCTCAATCCGAATAACAAACTCTATGGTTTCCTCGGCGGTCCTTCCGGTCTTATCGACGGCAAGTACCAGGAGTTGACGGGTGCTATCATCGACGAGTACCGCAACACCGGCGGATTCGACATCATCGGTTCCGGTCGTACCAAACTGGAGGAGACATGGCAGTTCGATAACGGTATCGAGATCTGCAAACAGCTCGGTATCAAGGCCGTTGTCATCATCGGTGGCGACGACTCGAACACCAACGCTTGCGTCCTCGCGGAGTACTATCTGCAGAAGAAATGCGGCATCCAGGTCATCGGTTGCCCGAAGACCATAGACGGCGACCTCAAGAACGAGATGATCGAGACCTCCTTCGGTTTCGATACCGCTTGTAAAGTATATTCCGAGCTCATCGGTAACATCCAGCGCGACGCTAACTCTGCGAAGAAATACTGGCACTTCATCCGCCTCATGGGCCGTTCGGCAAGCCATATCGCCCTCGAGTGCGCGCTGCAGAGCCAACCGAATATCTGCCTCATCTCCGAGGAAGTAGAGGCGAAGAACATGACCCTTAATGACATCGTTGAGGATATCGTCAAAGTGATTGTCGCTCGCGCTAACGCAGGTCTGAACTTCGGAACCGTCCTCATCCCGGAAGGTCTGATTGAGTTCATCCCGGCTATGCGTATCCTGATTCAGGAGTTGAACGACATGCTCGCTAACAACGAGGAGTTCACCGGCTTGGACGGCGACGATGCGAAACGCGAGTACGTCAAATCCAAACTCACTCCGGCTTCTTGCGAGCTCTTCCGTTCGCTGCCGAAGGGTATCGCCAAGCAGCTCACGCTCGACCGCGACCCGCACGGAAACGTTATGGTTTCGCAGATTGAGACCGAGAAACTGCTCATCGAGATGGTTCAGAAACGCCTGGCGGTTCTCAAAGCCAACGGCGAGTATAAAGGTAAGTTCTCCGCGCTCAACCACTTCTTCGGTTACGAAGGCCGTTGCGCTATCCCGTCGAACTTCGATGCCGACTACTGCTACTCTATCGGCGTGACGGCAACCCACCTCATCGCAGCCGGCAAGACCGGTTACATGTCGCTCGTGCGCAACCTCACCAAACCCGCTGCAGAGTGGATCGCAGGTGGTGTACCTATCACGATGATGATGAATATGGAGAAGCGTAACGGTAAGATGAAACCCGTTATTCAGAAAGCCCTCGTGGACCTCAACGGCAAGCCGTTCCAGTATCTGGAGGCACACCGTGCAGCTTGGGCTGATCCTATCACCAGTTATATCTACCCAGGTCCGATTCAGTATTACGGCCCGACCGAAGTATGCGATCAACCTACTCGTACTTTGCTGCTCGAGCGCGGCAAGTAATCGCTGCTCTTTGCATCACTCTTTCCCTATCCGCCCAAGATTTTTCGGCGGATAGGGACTTGTTTGCTGCGTACCAAAAGGAGGATATGTCCGTTTGGAAGGAATATATAGACCGGCTACGCCTGACAGAGAACAGACCGGCTACGCCTGACAGAGAACAGACCGATTTGCTCTATGAGTACGGCTACTGCGGCTATATCGTTGCGGAGGCGAAGAAAGAGGGCAAAGAGTCCCTGATGCCGGCGGCTAAATCTTATGTGGCGCAGTTCCGCAAACATGTGGAGGCGCAAAAAGGCCATTTGCCCATAGGACATTACGAGATGTACATGTCTGCCGTCTTGGTCTATGAACTGAGGCTGCACGAATCCATGCGACCGATCAAGGCGATGAGTTTAGCCAAAGAGGCGACAAAACTCGCGCCCAACGATCCGTTGGTACTCTCGTACTACGGCACGAGCCTCTTTTATGCGCCCAAACCTTTTGGCAGCAAGGAGGAAGCTTTGGTGTGGTTTGAGAAGGCAGATAAGTTTTTCAAAGGACCTCAATGGGAGTATTGTTGGGTGCGTGAAGCGAACGAAATGTACATCCAACAATGCCATGAGAAGCTAAAAAAGTAGCAAAAGTGCATTTTTTTGTAAAAAACTTGCAAAAATATTTGCTCATGTCAAAAAAATGTAGTACCTTTGCACCCGCTTTTGAAAAAAGCTGCTCAATGGTGTAATGGTAGCACTACAGATTCTGGTTCTGTCTGTCTGGGTTCGAGTCCTGGTTGAGCAACAAAAAAGAGCAATCACCATCCGGTGGTTGTTCTTTTTTTTCTTAATCTATGGACTCGGCCCCACCTTTTCGGGGGCCCCGCAAATTTTAAAAACGAGATTTCGTTAGCGAATTGATACACCAAGCAAAAGCACGTGCGAGGCGAAGATGCGGAGTGACGAAATGACCGCCTTGTTCCCATACAAGCGTGCAATGGTCGGGACCTATTGTGCGTTGCAGATGATCGTATTCCCAGCGGATGTTATTACCCACCTGTGCAATAGCTTTGTTCTTCGTGATTTCCTCGCGGTCGCCAAGACTGAGATAGACATAGCGTGCATACACCTCATGTGCATCAGAGAAATCTTTCCAAGCCACAATCCATAGCGAAGGAGAAGCGGCAGCAACGGCATCGAAACATTCCTCTTTGCAAACCGCCCAGCGAGCAAACAAACCTGCCAAAGAATATCCGCCTAACACAACCGGCAACTTGCCGTAACGCTCAAATATGTACGGCATCAATTGCTCCGTAATAAAGCCCAACGTCTCAAACACATGGTCACCAACCGATTGTCGCGGAGAGATATTCGGGTCATACCACGGCGTGAGTTCTTCTTCCCAATCGCTTATCGCAAAGCCCGTAAAAACAAACGGCACATTAACCGCCCCTTTGATTGCCTCTATCTCCGCATCCAGCGTAGCATCCTCATGCTCACCCACCGGCTGAATGAGCAGCACTTGCGGTTGCTCGTCTGCGTAAATGACGCATTTCTTGCCTGCTATTATTTCGCGGATTTTGGGCATTGGTCTAAATTCCATAGCGACAACTTATCTTATATCAAGTCACTTACTGTTAATGGTACATAGTTTATCAGGTCTTGCGGCGTGAGGCGGAGTTGCATACCACGCTGTCCGGCAGAGACATAGATCTTCTCATGCAGAAGACACGTCTCGTCGATGTACGACGGAAAAGGTTTCTTCATGCCTATCGGACAACAGCCGCCACGGATATAACCGGTGAGAGGTAGCAACTCCTTTTGCGGAATGGGTTTGCAGGACTTATTGCCGCTTGCACGAGCCGCTTTTTTCAAGTCCACCTCACACGCACCCGGCACGACACAAACAAAATGCTTTGTCTTATCGCCTTCCAGCACGATAGTCTTGAAGACGGCATCCACATCCTCACCTAACTGTTCTGCCACATGCGTCGCGCTCAAGTCAGACTCATCCACCTCGTACTCAATCAACTCATACGCTATTCCTGCCGCATCCAGCAATCGACACACATTCGTTTTCTGTATCTTTTGAGCCATTAGTTAATCTCCTCCAATGCGCCGGTAACAGAGTCGATGATGAAGCCGCGGACGGTGATATCCTTGGGAATGAGCGGATGGGTCTGAATGGTCTTGACGGTCTTGCGAACGGATGTCTCTGTGTCGCGGAAACCCTCCAGCCAATGATTGAGGTCAATGCCGCATTCGCGGATGGTATCGAGTGTCTCGTCTTTTATGCCGCGCGCTTTCATAACGTGGTGGAAATGACTGTAACTCATGTGACACGCTCCACATTGGCTGTGTGCTACTACCATGATTTCCTCCACGCCTAATTCGTAGATGGCCACAATAAGACTGCGCATTGCCGAATCAAAGGGCGTAATGATCAGCCCGCCGGCATTCTTAATGATCTTAGCGTCGCCGTTCTTCAATCCCAGTGCCGCCGGAAGCAACTCCGTCAAACGCGTGTCCATGCACGTTAGAACCGCTAATTTCTTGTCGGGATACTTGTCGGTCACATACTTCTCATAGCCCTTCTGCGCCACGAATGTCTTGTTAAAATCAATAATCTGGTCTATCATATCAAATCTCTATTTAAGTTCTAACATCCTCTCCAAGGTATTCACGGCGGATGTTATGTCTTCCTCAAACCGCGCGTGATCCTTAAGGAAATCCGCCTTGTCGTCAGAGATAGCTTTCAACAACTCTTCGCTCATTTCGTCCACATAGGACGCGATGGCATATTCGATGTCATCCTTCTGCCAGTCGAGCGTGGAATGGATGTAAACGTTCCGCTTCTGATGCAGAAAACTATAGGCTATCTCTATGGCTTCTTTTGGTATCATGCGTCGTAGCCAATTGGTCGGAACTGTTGCTGGTCTTCGCTCCAAACGAAGCCATTGGCGAACAGGTAACTCTTTATCTGTTCCGGCTCTTGATTGAACGCATAGCAAAGCGCTTCGAGCGAGTCGAATTCTTCATCTCGTAGGAGCATGTTCACGCTTGACACGAGTATCGCTGGATTTTTCGGTAAATAGTCCATATCTCAATGCCCTCTTACAAATTGCCCTTCTGGCTGGTACTCCAAAAAACAGCTATCGTCCTGCTGTTCCTCATCTATCGCTTGCTGTTGCTGCGCTATGTATTCGTCGTATGTCATTTTTTCTTGGTATATTTGGCTTTGACAATCTCGTATGAATTGCGGATGAGGTCTTTTGTGAGTACGTCCGGAGCGGAATGCGGGTCAAGACCTATCCAGTGTTTTGGCGATTCGTTATACGGATTGCCGACGCAGTCATATTGGGCTTTCAGTTCATCAATCCGTTCAGGCTGACACTTGAGCGAAATGACCTGAAAATCATTCAGATCGAAAAAGCAAAACATATGCCCGCAGACATAGAAAACCAGCACTCCTTCGCCGTTTTTAAACTTGACGAAAGGCAGTTTCTCTTCTACATCATTCCCTAACGAAAGGCAAAAATCCTGTATCTCTTCTACGTTCATAAATGTGACTTTGTTATTTCGAGCACAAAGATACACAAAAAATCCCACTTGTGCAAGGGTTAGTGGGATTTTTTTTGCTATTTATCGCAAGCTAGACAGGAGTTTGATGCCATAAACAGGCCAGTACGGCACTTTCTCGATGCCGGTGCGCACACGCGGAATGTCAAGCAGCAGGAATGCAAAGGTCATAAAACCCGACACCCAGATGATTTGGCCGAAGATCTGCTTGAGTGTTACGGACATGACGGAGAGGCTCAAAGTCGAAAGTCGAAAGTCGAAAGTCGAAAGACCGTCCTGCGGGCTCAAAGAGGTCAGCGTCAGGTAATCGCCGTAACGCGCCATGTTATCCGCCATGAAATGTTTGAAAAGCGTGGTGTAGAGCCCGTAACCCGATGCGCCGGCGAGGTACATGTGGATGACATTGAAGATGAAAAGTGCCATGAAGAAATGCTGCAAATCATGCACGGACTCGTGCAGCGACCACATGAGCGAGACCGCCAATATAGCGTACGCACAACCGCGGAACGCCAAGCCGAGACGGTATTGCTCAATCGGCACATTGACATCCAAATAGAAGTACATCCACATCGAATAGACCAGGATGCAGCCGAAGCCGATGGCAAAGAGTTTCCACACTTTCCAACGTGCGTGTCCAAGCCAGTAAAGCGTGATCAGCACGCCCACATACACACCCGGCAGCGACCAGAGACAGAGCGCACCTTTGGTATGTTCTTCCAAACCCCGCACTTCGGTCCAATAAATCTCCTCCAGCGTGTGCTCGGCTCCTAAAAGCAGCTCTGCAACCGCGGTCACAAAGAGAATCGCCAGCACGTTTTTGTACTTGAAGATTTCCAGCGAGATATACGGCTGTTCTACCGTTTGAAGGCGGTAGAGGATGAAAGCTAAGAGTATCAAGCTAAGCGCCAACACCCAGCGCAATGTGGGCGAGAAGAACCACATGAGGCGGTCGCCATAGACGAGAATATAACTGATCATGAGCATCAGCAGACTAATCAGCAGACCCGTGGAGATGTCGATGCCTTTGAGCGGCATTCGTTGCGGCATCGGACACCACGGTTGGCAAAGAAGCAGTTGAACGAGTACAACAAACGCCATCGTGCCGATGGTCAGCACGTGCATCATCTGCCAACTCAGATGGAAAGCGACCACCGCCGCGAGCCACGCGCTGCCGGTGATAGCGGTCAGCAGGATAATATGCAGAATCGGGAAGAAGATACCGAAATCGCGTTGGGGCGTCATCCACAACTGGATATTCGACATGCACTCAAACGTGCCTTGTATCTTCGCCACGCCCGCGAGAAAACACACCGGCAGCAGAATAGCCATGTTCGTCGTCCGCATCGTAATAAAATTGCACACCGCAATCACGACCGCCGAAGTGATGAGCAGTTGTTGGTTCGTGAAACGGAACTTCGTCCGAAACAGCATCGGAAACCACACCGCCATGCCTGCCAAACCGGCATAGAGGAGCATCAGCAGGTCTTCCAACTGCAACGCCGTCGTCCCGCGTACCGCTTCCATCGCACCGAGATAAACTCCGCACGAAAACTGGATGCAGATCACTTGCGCAATATAAATCCACGGCTGGATGCGTTTGGGCACCCACTCGCGGAACATAGGCATAAGGAACGGCATCGCCGTTCTATTTACCATTTGGTCATTTACCATTTGGGCATTTATTTAAATATTTGACCATTTAGTACTTTACCTCACACTCAACGGAATAGCCGGCTTTGAGTTTTTGCAAGTCTTCTGCGCTATTCTCATCCAAAGAAATGCGGATGGTGAGGCGTTGCTCGACCTTGACGAAATTGCCCGTCGCATTGTCAATGGGGATGAGGGAGAACGCGCTGCCGGTGGCATCGGAGAGACTGAGGACGCGGCCTTTGTACTCGATGTCGGGAACAGCATCTACACGGATAGAGACCTCGGAACCTTCGTGGATATGCGGCAGTTGCGTCTCGCGGTAGTTGGCTTCCACCCATTTCTGGTTCTCATCCACGATGCTGACAAGCGTCTGACCGGGGTTGACCAGTTCGCCGATATTGATGTCACGCGAACCCACAAAACCCGAGTGCGTGGCGATGATGTAACAATAGGAGAGATTGAGTTCGGCTAACTCGACCGCCGCCTCAGCCAGTTTGACAGCCGCTTCCACCGCCGAGCGGTTATGGCTCGTCTCATCAGCCATGCTGCGTTGCATGTCGATGGTGTGACAAATCTGCTCATAACGCGCTTGCGCGGCGAGATAAGCCGAGTGTGTCTGGTCGGCTATCTGTTGCGAGATAGAACCCGTCCGAAGCAACTGCTCGCAGCGTTTGTCCTCGCGAGCGAGGTTGTCCAGATTGGCTTTCGCCTCGGCTTTGGACGCTTCGGTAGCAGAGATGTTCGATGAAGCCGTACGAACCGACGAACCGGCTTGTTTACTTTGCTGCTGGGCACGAGCCAGATCGCTCTTGGCTTGCGCCAAGCGCAGACGAAACTCGCTATCCTCGATGATGACCAGCGTGTCGCCTTCGCGCACGTGTTGATACGCTTCGAAACGAATCTCCTTAATAAAACCCTGCACGCGCGTGTTCTGCGGCGCGATGTACTGGCACACGCGGGCATTGTCCGTGTACTCGATGTGACCGAAATGAGTGAATTGCAGCACAACGTACGTTATGCCTGCAAGAAGAAGAAGCAACACGATAACCGCGTTGTACAAATACGTGAAAATCTGGGATTTTTGCATAAATAAAGCAACCCTTTTAGTTAATACTCTTTGGAATATTCTCGGGTTGCCCCTTGCCTTTACCAAGGCGGTCGCGGTCACTATCCTCGTAAGCGCCGCTCTCCCCAGAAATTAAAATTATTTGGGGACCCTATTTAGGGAAATCGAGTGCAAAATTACAAAAAAAATCCCAAATATGCAAGTTTTTGTGGGATTTTTTGGATTAGAAGGAATGATTTTATTATTCAATCATTTTTATCACTTTCGCCGGAACACCACCGACGATGGCATTGGCAGGGACATCTTTGGTGACTACCGCTCCGGCGGCAACAATGGCATTGTCACCGATGGTCACTCCTTGCAGGACGGTCACATTTGCGCCAAGCCACACTTTCTTGCCGATACGAATCGGCTTGGCAATCATACCTGCCCGTTGCGCCGGGTCAGGCATATGATTGAGCGTACAGAGCGTGGCATTATGACCGATGAGCGCATCGTCGTCGATGAAGATACCGCCTTGGTCTTGGAACTTACAGCCCATGTTGATGAACACCCGTTCGCCGACATGCGTGTTCTTGCCGCAGTCGGTATAGAACGGCGGAAACATACCGAACGACTCCGGCACGTCTATCGCCCATAACTCACTCAACAACCGTCGCAGTTCTTCGGGTGTGTGGTACGAGCCGTTGATCTCGGCGGTGATACGCAGGGCTTCCTGCGAATATTGATGGAACTTCCTATGCAAGTCCGATCCGCCAATAATCGGCTCGTCCGATGCCATCCGTTCACGAAATTGGTCTATTGTCATATCTTCGTCATCACTTATTCAATCACAACGGCTGTGCCGCTGATGGAAATTATAATTAACCGTCAAAACTCAAAGCGTTCCAACTTCATTTGTCCGCAAGCCTCTATCTCAATGATTCGTTGGACTATTTCTTCAGGGTGGTCAACAAGGAGTTGACCGTGGTTCATGCCTTCGAAAATCTCGACATGTACCTTGGGATAAAGCGAAAGGAGATGTTTCGCTTGCGGTTTGGCGACAAACGCTTCTTTCGTGCCATACCAGAAATGGATATCATTGCCGGAGATGGATTCCAACTTATTGGTGTAAACGGACTTGTAGCCATCTAAGACGGCTTGTCTTCCACCCCACGGCCAAGTCTTCTTGCACTCGTCGAGGAGCACATCGAAATAGTGACTGCGGAAGACTGCTTTCCAAAATCCCGTCCAATGGTAGCATGTCCACACGTTGATTGCCTGGTAGTGCCGCAAAGGATTGACAAGCCAATTGGGCAAGGGCAGCAAAGGAGCCGCGTCAAGGATGGCATGGTCAATGGTTAGTTTGTTGCGCTCCAAGATACGTGATAGGACTTTGCCGCCAAGCGACAGACCATAGGCACAATCCAAATGTCCGTCGCAATGCGCTTGCACATAGGCAATGATTTGCGAAGCTTGGTCGTCCACAGAGGTGAAGCGTGTGTGCTTGCCAAGCGTAAAACCGTCCACCTCCACGGCTATGATACGAAACCGCTCTTCCACCAAACGAATGAGCGGAAGGAAAATCTCGTACGACACACCCAAACCAGGAATGAGCAGTAATGTCGGGGCTTGTTTCTTGCCAAAGACTTGAAAATTCATATACAAACGTTACCAAATAAACGGAATTACTTTATAACGAACACGTTGCTTGTAATCGGTATAACCTTTCAGTTCACGCTCAAGCACCTGTTCCTCGTTCCGAATCCGGAGCGCGATGATAGGGATATATATGAGCATGATGACAAATGACCACGGCGAGGCGAGCACTAACGGCATAGAGAGGAACAGCAGCAATGTGGCTGCATACATGGGGTGGCGAACGATGCCATACAGACCGGTACTTACCACTTGTTGGTTCTCCTGTACTTCGACCGTCCGTGACAGCCACACATTCTCACGCATTACTTCAGCGTACAAAGCATAGGCAGCAAGGAAGACAACTGTAGCAACCAACACTGCCCAATCGGGTAATAGAAACCATTCGAAACGGCGATTTAGTCCTGCCACAACAAACACAGCAATGAACATCAATCCGCTTAATGCGACCACCCATTTCTGCTCTTGCTGTTGCTCTTTAGTATCCAGTCGCTTGCGCAGTAGTTCCGGCTGGCGAATCATCAACACGATTCCGGCAAAGAACATCGGCACAAACAACACTCCGATAAACAGCCACGCCTGCCAGAAGTCAAACGTCCCGGCAGGAAGGAATAACAGTAGTCCGATAAGCAGTAGCCCGATAACGAACTTCGTTAGAGCTTGTAAGAATAGTTTGGGTGTCATACTTCAGTTCATATTATCCTAAATCTGCGAAGATGATCCAGTTAGGTGCGTGATAGGTCAACACGCCGATAGCAATGATAGCCAGCACGATGAGCACTATCCATAACGGCCAGAGGCGCTGCACAAACGAACAAGTCCGCCAACGATTAGCAAGATGTACTGCGCCGACCATCGAAGCGATATAGATAACGATATCCAAAAGCATCAATTCATGGCGCACGAAGACCCAGTAACTAAAGAACGCGGCTACGATGAGCGGCATCACAGCCAATGCGCCCAATATAGGTGCGCCTATCTCGCGGATGTCGCAACGCGAAATGCACAGATAGATGCTCAGTAAAAGCATCGGGTAAAACACCATCTTCATGTGCGCCATCACACTCTCCGTCACGGGAAAGATATAGCCCAGGAAATGATTGAAGAACGGTACATGATGCACAAAGTGCATACTTGTTCCGAAAATGATTAGCAAGATCGTTGCTATGATTGTTTCTTTTCGTGTCATAGTATAATCACTATATTTTATATTCTCGTCATGTGATAGCCCATGCGCTTGAGTTGTACAGCTGCGCCAAAGAGGTACAACTGATGCAAACAAGCGACGTAGGCAAGGAAAGCCTCTTTCGTACCCGGTTCAATGTCCTGATGCATCAAGGTGTTATGCACACGTGAGGCACATTCGCTGACGAGTTCTTCGGTCGCAGCAAAATCCTTGCCTTTGAGTTTGAGCACGTCTCTGCGGATATACTCGTCCATGGCGTCGTAGCCGCGTTTGTCATGCAGATAAACATACAGATCGTCCTTCGCAGCATAGTACTGCCAATCATCATCCCACATCTTTGCCAGAGCCATGCCGATATACATCATCCATCCGAGCGACGCGAGCGGATAATTCTGAAACTCACGCACTCCGTCTGGGATATACGCATTAGCAATCGCCTCCCATTTACCCTCCACATCCGGGCATTCGGGAAGACGCTCATCTACTTCATTCACACTCAGCAAATACTGCTGCAAGTCGCCATGTATTTGTTCTTCAAACTTATCCATTATAGTCTTTAGTTATCCTTAAATGCCTTGATATATATCTGTTAAATTTTGTTGTTTCGCGCATAGATGCGTGCAATGATTGCGCCGCTGATATTATGCCAAACGCTGAATACTGCACCGGGGATCGTTGCTAACGGGAATGCTGCAAAATGCATCACAGCCAGCGAGGTTGCCAAACCTGAGTTCTGCATGCCGACTTCTATACTGAGTGCCACGCTCTTGGCTCGTTGCAGACGCAACAACCGACCTACCAAATAGCCTACGCCTAGCCCGAGCATGTTGTGCAGCATCACTACTAGCACTATGAGCACCCCTGCGGTCATCAGCCGGTCGGCATTATGCGCTACAACAATGCCTACGGTCATTGCTACCGCGATAGACGAGAACGCCGGCAGGTAAGGAGTAACGCGCTGCGTAATCTTCGGGATAAACCGTTGACAGAGCAGCCCGCAGACGATGGGTAGAATAACGATATACACGATGCTCAGCAGCATACCCGTTGTATGCACGTTGACCATTGTGCCAGCCAATAACCAGACGAGCAGCGGTGTCAGCAGCGGCGCAAGCACGGTGGATGCGGCAGTCATGCCAACGGATAGCGCAAGGTCGCCTTTCGCCAGATAGGTAATCACGTTCGATGCTGTTCCGCCCGGGCAACAGCCTACCAGAATAACACCTATCGCCAGTTCTTGCGGAAGCGAGAAAGCCCAAGTCAGTCCCCATGCCAGTAGCGGCATGACGGTGAACTGCGTGAGGCAACCGATCAGGATATCTTTCGGACGGCTCAGCACAATCTTGAAGTCTTGCGGCGAAAGTGTCAGTCCCATGCCGAACATGATGATGCCCAACATAGGATTGATCACCCACGTACCGATCCACGCAAGCGATGCCGGCACAATGAGGCTTAATGCTGCCACCATCAGCACCATCACTCCCATCCATTTGGCTATGAAATTACATATTCGTTGCATATGACAAACTTATCTTATTATATCGTCTTTTGGTATGCCAGGCGCTCGTCGCCTGAAAGTAAATAAATGATTCCACAATACGTAAAACCGTGCTTGAGGATATTGTGCTGCATGATATGATTGTCACGATGGGTATCTACACGCAATGCGCTTGTCCGTTCAAAAGCCCATTCGAGCACACAATCCCATATCCCATGCACATCCGGCCAACTCGCCAAACGATGAATGACATAGTACGGTTCGTCATTCATGACCACAAAGCCGCCGTCACGAGCGATATCTGCTTGAATAACCTGCTCCGACGGATAACCGTTGATCCATTGGTTCACATTACCCGAAGCGTGCATCATTTCCCGCGCCGCATCAATCACCGGCATGATTGCAGGAATGTCCTCATATGTCGCAAGTCGGATGGTCATGCTTATTTCAATAGTTTGCTTATTTGTTTGTCGGTAGCGTGCGGAAGAATGGTGCGCAAATGCTTGGTCATCAGCCGGTACGATTCCTCCGGCGGACAATCAATGGTGCAAGCCTCCTTGCCGTATAAGCGTTCGGGAGTGGTAAGTAAAGACCATCCCCATCCGTATTCGCGATTATGCTTGTCACGCGGATAGACAAAATCCTCTGTCACCACACGCGTTGCCATCTGAAGACGCGTCACATAACCGTCGAACTTACTCCGCATCTTCGCACCGGAGAAGCCGCACGCCGCGCGCAAGTCCCGATTAATGATACTATCTTGTTCGCAGAGCGTCTGGTAGATGATACCTTCTATACTGCCGTCCTCCGGCATGTGATAGAGACTGCGACGCCAGTTGCAGAAATGCGGCCACCAAGAGCGACAGATGAAGCCGGCCTTACCGTTGAAGAACTTGCCATAGACGCAATCGCTCTCGTTGATGATGATACCTTTCCATTTCCATAACGGCCAGTCCCATCCGCCGTCCGGAAAGACGACGTAACGACATTCCTCATCCGCCATCTCCTCCGCCGAATAGCCGGATATACCGCTTGCTAAAAGCGGCAGGAATCCGAGCTGCTGGATGAGTTCCATCATCTGCTCGCAACTATGTATCTCGTAGTGTGGCATGTCATTTATGTGCTCTTACTAACTCAATTGCCTCTTTGCCGCTCAGGTGGTCAATCTCCATGCAGAGGACTGCCACACGAGTATGGCTGATGCCGCCTGGCATAGCGACCGACTTGCCGATCTCGTGCTGCAAGCCGGCATGGTCGCCGGGGTTGTATTTCTCGCCCAAGAGACGCAGACCATGGATCAGTTCTTCCATGCTCTCCAGCCGTTGAATCCTTCCAAAAGCTATCACGCTGCGGAAATAAGAGGTGTACTCATCGGGATGGATTTCGTCTTGGTCGATAATTGTGAACGAGCACTTGTCGTTCTTGGCGATGGCATCCAACTTATGCCCTTCAACCGCCGAATGGAAATACAACTTCCTCTCTGCATAGACAAAACTCATTGGCACACCATACGGATAGCCGCCATCGCCCAAGACGGACAACACTCCGGCGGTTGCATTATTTAAAATCTTCTCGCACTCCTCTTTCGGGAGTTCTTGCCGAAGCCGGCGCATTGGTCTAAATTCCATAGCTATAATTTTTTTATATCAGAACGTCACTTTGCGTTCAGGAGCAGAGAAAGAGCAGAAACGAGCGGTAGCATCCTGGATGTAAAGCACAGCCATGTTGTCATCGTCGGCGCGATACATCGATTTCAGCTCTTCGTTGCGGTTCAGAAACTCCTCCTTGACAGCCAGCGTCTCGTCGTTGACCAGCGTGCCACTCAGACGCATCCACTCTGCTCCGGATGGCTTGAGTGCGCAGATCTCAAACTTGCCGTTGGCAGCCATCTGTTTGAATACCTCTTTGCGTTTGCCGGTCATGATATACAGACGTCCGTCGATGATTTCCGACACGCCAAACGGCCGCACACGCGGTTGGTCGCCATCCACTGTGGCGATGAAGAATGCACTGCATTCCTTCAGGTACGCTTGTACCTCTTTCATGTTGTCTTGCATAAGTTGTTCGTTGATAAGTATAACTTCGTGGTTTTCAAATTGCTTGTCCAAAATGATGATAGAAACGGGTTGAATGGAGAATGATTGTTGTTTGCCGGTCTTCACCTCATAAGAATAGAGTAACTGATTGCCTTGGGCTTCAACTTTCTGCGGAATGATCTCCGTCGCTACATCCGTCACCGGAAGCACGATTGCCAGCGCAAACTGCTTGTCAAAATCGATAGCCGTCGGTTGACCATCCTTGCCCATGAACGCAGCCATGCCGAAGAGTTGGTCGAACGCTTCTGCGGCAGTTATCTTCGGGCTCGTCGGAATCGTCTGACCATTCTTAAAGAAATAGTTCTTTGCCACCTCAAAAGGCACGTTCACAACACTCGCCTCTGCGGGCTTGTTCGTTGTGCATCCTACAAACATCAGTAGCGATGCCATCATAAAAATAATCTTTTTCATATCAAATCACTTACTTCTAATGGTACATAGTTTATCAGGTCTTGCGGCGCGAGGCGGAGTTGACACATATTCGTTTTCTGTATTTTTTGCGCCATTATTTGATTTCCTCCTATTTGCGTTCGCTCATGATCATAAACAACACAGCTGCGATGCAGATAGCTATACCGGCGATGATATTCGTTGTCAGCGGTTCGCTAAAGACAATCGTGCCGACTAAGATTGCCGTTACGGGTTCAAAAGCTCCCATGACTGCGGTCTTGGTTGGCCCGATAAGGCGCGTTGAGAGAGCTATGGTCAGCATCGCTATCATCGTCGGGAAGATAGCCAAACCGATGAGGTTCAGCACTTCGGCTGTTGTGTCTATTCCTTGCAGCACATGCGTTCCGTCGATAAGCAGGTATGTCAGGAAAGCGATAGCTCCAACCACCAAACCATAGAACGTCAGCAGGTGTTCAGAGATATGTTTGATTCGCTGTGAGCGGTTGACAATCACCAGATAGATCGCATAGCTCAAGGCAGACAAAGCGGCAAGCACGATTCCTATCCAATGAATCTCGACACCTGCCGATGGCCAACTGAGTAAGACCACGCCCACAATTGTAGCAACGATACTTAGCCATACTTGCCATTTGGGATAGACATGCAGTCCGACCATAATAAGCGCCACAAACACCGGATACAGATAGACGAACGTGGTCGCCAGTCCGGAAGGAATAAAACGATACGATTCGAACAGAAAAACGCTACTAGCAGCAAACAAACAGCCCAGCAGAATCAGCAATCGCATTTCTCTACCGTTGACGCGGAAGGACTCATGCCTGAACGCCATCCACACACCTAAGAGGACCACCGAGATGGCATATCGGAAGAACAACATCGACAACACCGGCACGCCGCTGTCCAAAAGCGGTTTGCCAAACAGCGGATTCAGTCCGTACGAGACACCCGCCGCCACTCCGGCTGCAAAGCCGAGGACTGTTTTCTGCTTCTTAGTCATATCAACGGTTGCGCGATATTGTCAAATTCATCAATCGGGGCTGCAAGACAATCTCGGCGTCTCCTTCCAAAGCGAGCGCAAAGGTACAAAAAAAATCCCACATACGCAATTTTTTTTTGCATTTATCGAAAAAAAGCAGTACCTTTGCAGCAGTTTTTTGAAACAAACTATTATGAAAAAGGTATTGTTATTGTTAGTCACACTTGGTATGCTTTCCTGCACGCAGACAGGAACTGAATTTTGCTATTATGTATTAAATAGTACACAAGACGAAATTACAACTGATTATACGCTGCATACAGGAGTCCATCAGTTGGCAGTTATTCCGGCTAAATCGGTACGTCCGCTCACTTTCCCCAACGGCTTCGTGTGTGAACCTCTGCATCGTACCTATTCATCCTTTTATGTATTGAATCAGCAAGGCGATACCATCATGGATGCCATGCCGGTTGACAACCGGGATTTAGGGAACTGGATAATAGAAGAAGACATGCGGGAACCGAACAGGTACACCAAGATATTTATTGAAAAATATATATTAGTCGTCAAATAACATAAGCGTTTGGTAGAATGGTAAATCTTAATAATCGCATATAAAAATCCCACATGTACAAGTTTTTGTGGGATTTTTTTCTTTTAACAGATGTTTTTTTATGCAACTGTCCATTTGCAGCGAACGGGGGACACGATGGCGCCTTCTTTCTTGAGGTCTGCAAAGGCTTTGTCTACCTCTTTGCGGTCTGCGTTCAAGGACTTGGCTACTTCACCTGCCGATACCGGCTTGCCTGCTTCGCGCATGGCGTTCAATACTTGCTCTTTCATAAAAATATAAATATGTTAGTTAATTATTTCGTTGTCTATTATAATAATTCTGTCAATTTATCTTCTTGAATGATCTTCGGCGCGCTTTTGCCTGCCAGCACAAGGATCTTCTTCCCGTTGCGATAGATATGTAACTGCCGCGACCGGACGACAGCTATCAGCGTCGGGTCGTTCTCTATCTGCTCACGGATAGCGCGATACTCGCCATCCGAGGCGAATAACTTCCGTTGCAGATGCGAGCACATATTTGTAGGGTCTATCAATTTCATGTCTCTTTAGTACAATAATTCGGGCGCAAAGGTACAAAAAAAATCCCACTTATACAAGGATTTGCGGGATTTTTAGTTGTTTATTGCTGATTTTTGGCGAAGGAGAGCTTGGATGAAGGTGTCGAGTTTGGAGTACTGCTTGCGGTAGAGTTTGGATGCGTTGGGACGCAGTTTTTTCTCGAAAGGCGCTTCGGAGTCCGGCTTCTTGAACTGAGCATAGAAACGGGTACGATAGTTCTCCAACCGGAGGCGGAGTTCGGCTATATGCGCGCGCTCTTCGGGTGTCATTGCGGCAAGTTCTTCGTCGGTGTAGCGCTCGGAACGGATGATTTCGGTCGTCATCCGGCTGACTTCGCCGAAAGAGCGCATATTGGCAAGTTCGGCGCCTTGTGCGGGCGTTCTGTCGAAATCGCGCGGATAGGCAATCTTATAGGACTCCTGAACGCCGACTTTAAGGACCGTGCCGTTGAGTGCGCGATACTTCTTTTGGCGCATGATAATTCCGCTGTTTTTCTCAAATTCTCCGTGCATTTCCGCCACGGGGGCATGTAGTTTAACTTTTGTCATAAAACGGCATGATTTTTGCGGTTAATAATATAGGTTTTCAAGATTTCTAACTTTAGTTAGGATTTCGAATGTTCGTCAAGTTTTCCTCCCGTTTACGTCATATAAACAACGTGCTAATGACGCGGTAACCACCCGGTTATCACGCGCTAATCACGCGCTTTTGGTATGATTTGAGTCCTATAAAACCTCGATTTTGGTCGAGGTGGTTGCGGGGCGAAGCGGTTATGGGGCAAAGCGGGATGTTGTAGGACATTGGGATGCACGGCCACAGGCGGTTGCTCCAAACGGGAAAATGAACACTTTTTAAATCGAGTGCAAAGATATAAAAAATATTTGATATATGCAAATTTTGGAGGATGGAAAAGTAAGGAAAATGAGATTTTTGGAAAAAAATCGTCGGATGATATCCGACATAATGGACGACGAAAAGCATAGACGCTAAAAAAAGAGGGGCTCGCGGGAGTAGCCGCGAGAGTTAGACCGGATTAAACAACCGGTATCGGATGCCGGGGAAAAGAAGAAAAAAAGCGGTGTATGCACAATGAACGCTGCGGAAAACCCGATCGTATCGGGGATAAAAGAAGAAAAACTCAGAAACAGACATCTAAGGGCCGGGACTTGAAACTATCGCATCCAATGCCAAGGAAGAGATACTCTAGGCTTCATAATAATACTTCTACTCCGGGATGATGCGTCAAGCGCAATTTCCCATCGTCATAGACCAAACCTTCGTCTTCAGTGTATGTATAAAACTCACTTATTCTGCTCGCACCGATGATGTTTTTCTTTTTCGCAGCGCGATTTATTGCTCGATGGCAATAATGCATAAGCGTATCGCCCCATACCCAGATAGTCCCAATATCAACAAAATCAACATCCCTAACGACAGTCTTCTTTGGATCTTCACTTTCCAAATCAAGCCAAGGGTTCATCTCGAGAAGCCCATTATACACCTCAACCAACTCGTGGAGAGTAAACATGAAATACTGGGCTTCCTGAGGAGTTAGCCGAATGCGCTTTGTAACCAGCTCGTCCACTACTTTATCGTTAGTACTAATCATATCTTACCTCCTTAGTTAACACGTTTCAGTTTTACATCATTCATCATGATAACATCAGAAGAAGGATAGTAAACAAGATGAAGGAATAACGTACCTCGTTTAGATTCAATCCAAGTGGTTGAGTTATCAAAATAAACATCAACATTATTGCTGCTAATGCGATAGGTTAGCTGCGTCACATTCATGTATTCGCCGTCTATTTGAGAGGTATAAACGCAAGTGTATGTGGGTGCAAAATAGAAGCTGACATAATCAGAACCATCGTCTGCACGAAAAGTGTGCCCAATAATAGAAGTTGCCAACTTGGGCTCGTTTTTTGAGCATCCTGTAGCCACTATCGTAGCCACGAGGAGAAGAAAATAAATAAATCGTTTCATAAAGTTGTAAATTTTGAATTGCGGTGCAAAATTACTGCTTTAGAACGAAACGGGCAAAAAAATAGCCTTGATATTTTTGATTATCAAGACTATCAAATATATCAAAGGCGTATATGGGTTAATCCGCAAGGATATGCTCCAACTGTTTGCGATATTCCGCTACAAGAGCCGGATTATCTTTCTGTTTAGTCATAGCTTGGCTGAAAGCGGAAAATGACTTTTCATCATAGCCGGTAACCTGCTGAACCCACAACATCAAAATTTTGCTATTCTCATTCTGATCAATGAGACCCATTGATTTCAAAGTGCGGAGGAAATGGACGGTATTGGCACGATTGAGATTGTTTGTGCCGGGATCGGGTTTTGCTATCGTCTTTATCATGGCGTATATATCCGCCTCATGCCTCAGTCCATCTTCATTAAGGGGACACATTACTTTTCCCGTCTCATTTTCTTCCGCGTATTGAGCAGCATTTGAAACGTAATTGAAAATAAATACTGTGAGAAATGCTATAAAAACGACAAATAAGGCTATGAGGAGTACTCCAACAATAGACTCAAAGGCAGGGAATACTGACTCGATATCATCACCATCTGCGAAATGGTCATATATCATGCCGCCATACATAACGATAAATGCCACAAAAGCAATAGCCAAGAATGCAGACGTAACCCACCAAAAAATCTTGAAAAGTTTCTTGTCATGCAAGTAAAAGAAATTTTTCTTATTATCAGTCATATTAATTCTCCTTTCATTTTTTATTCACTCAAATAGCGTCGAAAGTACATCTCCAATGCTTTGTCGCAAAAATAGACATAGCATCCTCGCATTCCGCGAGTAAATAGAGTGTAATACAAATTCTTTATTCTTAAAATATAGTCTTCGCTACGCATTCGATACTCTGCATCGTACCATCTGGTTTCAAAATCTAAATCTTTTTCTTTTTTTCTCCTGCGCGAATCAGCCATTACTTTTCCATTTTTCAGATATAAGTCTGGTCCAATAATAACACCTATATAATCAAATTCTGATCCTGTGCAATGGAATAATTCTCCAACAGAATGATTATACTCACTTCTTTCGCCCCAAATATTAGGTCGTTTACATGTAGTTAGTTCCCAATGAAAATCTGGGTCGTTGAATACATTTCCATTACCCGTCTGTAAATTATCATAACAATTACCAATCACAACTCTGGCAGAATAGCCCTCTTTTTGTTTTTGCGTAATATATTCAGTTATTTCTGAAGGATTATTACAAATAACAAATGGATAATCATCTGCTTTGAGTATCATTTTAGGTAATTCACTTTCTATTTCCAGGATACTCAATAACCAATTTATATATTTTGAGGATCCATTACATCTGTATTGAGTGAATAAAGGTAATAATTGAAAATCTGTTTCAAAATAATCTGCCTCTTCTTTTATACTACTAATATATCCCTCATCATATCTCTTTGTAATTTGATTGGGGTCGCAAAAGAATACACAAATTCTAGATTTCCCAATGATGCAATGAAATGTAGAATCTGTGTCCGCATACAAGAAATCATTTTCAATTTTATGAGCTTCGTCAACTAATAGAATATTTGGAATCTTGATTGAGGCATTAAGCCATTCATTTAAATCCATCAATTGGGATTTCGCGCTTGGCCTATATTTGGACAAAACATCTCCAATAATCCATCTCGTAGGAATAAAAGGATTCGGAGTGATATATTGAATATCTTGATCTGCATATTTAGCCAATAACGAAGCTGCTATAATCGTTTTCCCTGTTCCCGCATCTCCTTGCACTACAATAATTTTTTTACAGGATTGATTGGTATTATCTATCGCTTCACATATTTTGTCAAATACTATTTTTTGTTCATCTAATAATAGAAAATTATTTTGTAGTATTTTTTTTGTCGCCTTTCTTAAATCTAAAGAAGGATTTATTGTTGCTTCATATAACGTATTCAATACTTGTCCATTATCACCTTTTTGTAGATATTTAGCTATGTAGTGCCTTAATCGCTGCTCGTCACGTTCTCCGAAAACATTAATACCATCTCTTCCTTGCAACGCAGAAACATCGCTCATTTTGTACATAAAAACAAGCGAATGAATTTTAATATTTCCTTCTTGGACTGCTTGGTTGTAGTCTTTAAATATTTGTTTGTATGAAAACGCTTGATAGCAAGGGTGGGTATAGCTATTTTCATTATAGATGATAGAATTCTTATCAATAATAAGATTTTCGTCACTCCATGCCTTCAACTCTATTATTATTGCATGAGCGCAACCTTGGTCGTCATAACCTGTTAAGAGCGCGTCAATCCGTCTTTCCGTAATAGGAATTTTATATTCTAATGCAATTGTTATTTCTTGAGGTATTGTGATAGTATTTAATACATGAGCAATGGCCGGAAGAGAAGTCTGCCACGAGTGCTCTTCTGATTTAGATGTATTGACAGTCTTTAGTTGGTCAATAATATTTTTAATTTTATTTTCCTCTAAAAGAGACCGAATAAAATTTTCTTTAGATTGGTGGTAACCGATAAATTCAGCCATTCTCTATTTTTAATATAATCGCAGCGCAAAATTACAATTTTTTTTTCAAATATGCAAATTTTGGGTTAGCAATTCGTCCAGAATTGTGCATTTTGAAACAAAAAACCGTGGTAGGGATTGTAAGGAAGGTGCGCATGGATGCGCGGTGCATAGACGCCAGTGGATCGGCAGAGCAGATATCGGGATCAAATCCCGACGAAATGGACGGAGAAGAAGCGGCGTTTGCCAAACGCCGGCAACTGCCAAGAAGAAAAAGCCAGATGGCATCCAGAATTGGTTGCACGTTCACAATGCCTGTTGGCGAATCGGTCAGCATGATCCAGTCGCGATGCATGGTCTGGGCGAACAAACGTGACAGAAAATCGGCAGACCGTAGGTAATTGACAAAAAAGAGACGGCTCACAATGTTTGTGAACCGCCTCTTGAGATACAATTAGCCTTCCGGCAGTTATTTATTTAACCTCTGCGCCTTGTGCGTTATAGATCTTGCCGTTCTTCTCGATGAAGAGTTGACCGTTGATGAGGACTTTGCGAGCGCGGTTGTCCTTCTTGTCAGCGATGATGTCCTCGATACCCTGTTCGCTATCTGCGTCCTTGACGAGACGGACGGACAGACCACGGCTACGGGGCTGAGCGATGAATGACGGTCCTTCCATATCGATAATCATCGCTTGTGCGTAGTTGGCATCTGACTCCGTAGCCATCCAGTAGTAACCGTTGACGCCACGTGGATACAGGGGCTTAAGTTCGTACACCGTTGTATCGCTACGATAGCCACCTGCCGGAATCATTACAACGCCTGCTGCTTCCAGTCTATGGAAGTCAGCGTCCGAATAGGTGTTGGTCTCATACTGATGCGCATCCATATCCATCTGCAGACCTTGCGGCATCTCGAAATCATCGGGCAGAATGAACAAACCTCTTACCCCGTCGAAGGTTTCTAACTCAATTTGACCGATAGCGCGTTTTTGGGCTGCGCCCGCACGACCGTTGAGCAGATAATCCCACTCGTCCTTGGTCATGGCGCGCCATGTTCCCGATTCGTAGGTAGAGTTCATAATAGCGTTATCACCCCAGTCATTGAAAGAAGGATAGTCCGCATCATTGGTGCTGGTCAAGATAGGATTGTTACCGGTGCCCCAGCCGAAGAGGTCCATCCAGTCCATGCTGTTCACTGCAATCCATTTATTGTATCCGACACGCGTGTCAAATTGGTTAACTGCGAAATTATAGGTTTGGCGATAAGGCAGATACGTGAGGTTACCTTTCGAGAAGTTGACTTGTTTGCCGTCAGCGCTCACGGTGAACTTACCTGGCAGTTCGCCCGTCAGTTCTACCGAGTTCGTGTAATCGGTAGCATCGATGCAGGAGATCCAGAGACCACCCGTGCCAAACTCATCTCGAGTGTGAGCGAGGTAAACATAGTTATTATCAATGACACAGTCATAGGCGCTGATATACCAATCGTCGCTGATAATCGGTTTGCGTTGGAATAGTTTACCATCCGGAGAGATGGTGTAGCAGTAAGCCGGATAGGTCGTTGCGTAGCAATCATTCGCGGAAACGAGTATGTTATAATTGCCATCTGCTTTTACCATGCAAAGCGGTTCGAGATCATAACCCGTGGTCTCGTCCAACCAATAGCCGTAAACAGTAGGCAGGATTCGTGTTCCATCGAGCTTGATCTGGTTGAAATACAGGTAGAACTCGCCAAGTTCGGTACGTTTATGCGCATAGGTTTCGAAGATATTGAGAGTATCGCCTTCTACCATCATCGTGTAGGCATGGTGAGTGCCTGTGGTGTCGCTGATAATGACGTGGTTATTGAGCAAAGCGCCATCCGGGTAGAGACGGTTGTAACATAACTTCGACCAACTCCTACCAATGAAGGCATAATAGATCATTCCCACACTACCGTCACTCATCGGAATCACGTCTGATGGTGGAACAGCATAAGCACCGCTCGATTCACGGGCAACAACATTGTCGGTCTCAACGACAGATGTCCATTTCGTCTGGCAGTCGGAACCGATACGCTGTGCGCTATAACCGTCTTGCTCATTCACATAGATGATATACGCATCGCCGTCCGGCGCGGGAGCAAGCTCGAAAATAAAGGCGTTATTCGTCGAATCAATACGCTCCTCTCCGATCTTGTTTCCGTTGAAGTCAAAACATGCTACTTCGAAATAATGCACGTAAGTATCCGTAGGAACTAATCCTCCTCCTTCGCCAGGCTCTGAATGCTCATACTGCTCCAGGATTTTCGCCGCCATATAGATTTTGTCTCCGCTGATGGCGATCTTCTCGGCGGCATAAGCAGTCACAAGGGACTCCTCGTCCATCCTATGGAAGGGCAGCATCACACCGTCCGGGGACCATACCGAATTACCTTGCTGGTCATAGCAGTAGGCAATGATTTTGGTTTCCTTGAGGTTGAGGATAGAAAGACCGGCATGATCGGAATTTAAATCTCTCGAGTCCTCGTGTGTCAGAATAATATTACCGTTAGGAAGCGTGTCCAGATTAACGTTACCAAAAGAGGAAGGACCCGTCTTCTTGGTGGAAACAAGGATACCGCGATCGCCCCACAGCTTGTTACCGTCTTTGTCCAACATCTGCAGATGCAGATAGAAGTACTGATCCGGGGTCGGCTCACCTGTTGTCGGATCCGTTTGTACTCCGAAGGATCTGTAAGCAAGAATCGTGCTTCCGTCTGCCTTACGGATCATCTTCGGAGAATAATACTGAAGGCGCCCTATTTTCTCGATTTTGGTCTGACTGTAGTCGCCCGGATTCCATTGTGCTGCCGCAGGCAACATCATTGCGGCAAAAAGAAATGTAAATAGTTTTCTCATAATGTTTTTGTTTTTAATTGTTAATAATATTAATTTGTTTGTATTTGTTTCTATATATACGACAAAGCGGCAAGTGCACGAAGCACCTGCCGCTTGTTTGTCAGTTTATCTGCCTGATCCGTTACCTCCTGTGTGCCGGTCTCGCAACACATACATACATTCGCCGCCGCGCCTGCCATTAAGAGGTTATATGGTAGAAAATGATTCAGTATCATACTTTCAAAGTGAGTAATTAGACTCATTTATCAAAAATCGCTACAAAGGTACTACTTTTTTTTGAAATATGCAAGTTTTACTTCCAAATTCGTCCAGAATTGTGCATTTTGAAACAAAAATCCGCGTTAGGGATTGGAAGGAAAGCGCGCATGGATGCGCGGCGCATAGACGCTAAGAATCGCTCGCGGGCACAGGACACCGATGGCACGAGACACCGAGGATAGTTGTCGGCAGGACAGATATCGGGATCAAATCCCGACGAAATGGACGGAGAAGGAGCGGCGTTTGGCAAACGCCGGCAATTATCCATTTTACCTCCTGCCGGGGTAAAGGGTTTGCATGAGTTTGTCGTAGTTGGACTGGAACGCGAACACATCGCGCAGGAGCGGATAGTTCTGCGGATCCTCGCAATAGGTATGGGCATACAACAGAAAAGTCAATCGGTTGTCATCAAACGAGAAGAGTTGTGCCACACGCGCCAGGTCGTCCGTACAGAAATGTCCAAGGGTGACAGCCAGTTTGGCTATCTCCAGTTTTTTATCATCAAACGACTGATTTCCAACCACCTGCAAAGTCATCGACAGTTGATCATGAGAAGCGCAAACGATATGCCTCTCAGAGCCGTGATTATGACCGGGTCCGTGACCATGCCCACGTCCCGTTTCATGACGATGTGGCGGTTGCGCCATCATTCCCACGGCTACCATCGCCGCAGCTAAAAAGATAAATAACTTTTTCATTTTTTTTGTTGTTTTGTTGAAATGAACTTGCAAAGGTGGGTATAGTAATGTCGGTCGATCTTGCCGACGATATTGATTTTCAGGTGTTTATGCTCCAGGTGGAAACCCGCTATACGGAGACCGGCAGGGAGGTAGTCCTTCATGATGCCGGACAGCCGTCGGAGGACTTCTTCCGGACTCCCGGAGAATTGGTCTTCAAGCACTATACATGCCACTAACGGGTTGTTTTCTTCCACTAAAGGACAGACGATAGCTTCTTTGACGGCAGGGTCATCGCGAAGGCGGTTGGCTATGTCAAAGAGATACACTTTCTCCCCGTTCGGAGCAGGTATATATTGCGCCATTCGTCCATACACGAAGAGTCTTCCGTTCTCGTCCAGTTCACCAAAGTCCTGCGTATGCAGCCACCCGTCCTGCAGGCGGGTTCGGGTCTGCTCGGGATTGTTGATATATCCCATCGTGAGAGAGCGGGTCTTTACCCGAATCTCTCCGCGTTGGTTACAGCCTAACTGCTTGCCTTCCTCGTCAAAGATCCCGACGGTGACGCCGGGGAAAGGAGCTCCCACAGAGACGGCGTGTCGCGAGTAGTCCTTATCGAACCCTGTCGGCTGGTAATCCACGGTGCAGACCGAAAAAGTCTCGCTCAGCCCGTATCCGGAGGTAAGCGCTACGGGACTGCCGCAGGCCTGCATGACGTCGTTGATATGTTGCAAGGCTTGGGGAGTACATCCCTCGCCGCCCATGACGGGGAAGCGGAAGAAACTCAAATCCGGACGTTTACCACTCCGGATCAGTTGGTCGATATGATCTATCAGGTGGACCCATGATGCGCCGGTAGCAAGAGTGGTCTGCGGACGGAGTGCAAGGATATTCTTCGTGAACCGGCGGACATCCGGCCGCGGGTCCAGATAGACGGTCATGCGCCGGTAGAGAGGAGCCAGCACGAGAACAAAGAACCCTGTGCAGACAAAAGGCGGGAGCTGGCAGTAAGAGGTTGTTCCTTCGCAGAAAGGATTGCCGTTCTCGTTGAATACCAAGGCATTTTGAAACATCGCTATCATCGCTTCGTCGCTCATGCCAATCTGGTTCGCGACGCCCTTGTTGGAGGTGCCGGAAGAGCAGAAGATGAACGCTGCATTGCCCGCCACGTGGTCTGCCTCCAAGGGACCGTCATAATGTCCGAATCGCCGGATAGCGGCATCGGCCGTCAGGTATTTGGATTGGTGACGGGAAGAGAAATGCCTGATGCCGTTGAGAGGCGAAGCGATCATCTTGAAGGGGTAGCCCATCGAGCGCGTAGCGGAAATGATGACGACCTGCTCAAACTGCTTGCGAAGAAGGGTCTGACGTATCATCTTCTCCATCCCGTCGAAGACGAAAGCGACGCGGCTCTTGCCGACCATCGAATCCAAGGCTTCGGTCGTGACCATCAGGTTCGGGAGATTGGCTGTCACACCCGTCATGTCTGCGGCGAGCATGATATAGACAAACTCCGGTAAGGACGGTCCGAAGAGCAGCAGTTCGTCGCCCTCTTTGAGTCCCATTCCCCGAATGACACGCGCCCAGAGATGTACCTGTTCTATAAAAGTCTGTCGGCTGATCCGGCGCCCGAAATACACGAGGGCGTCGTGGCGGTTACCGTCAGAAAGAATACCGCGCTCCATAAATTGCCAGAGTGTTTCTATCGTACGATCTTGCATATCCGTCTCATATTTTCAGGATTCTCAACAAAACTCATCAGCAACAAGCCCATGAAGGCGATAATAAAATGCGGGTTCATGCCTCCGTGCGGCACGAGACGCATGGAAGAAAATGCGAGCATGTGCGCCATGGGATTCTGCCCCTCATTACTAATGGCGCGGTATTGGTCATAGGCATATTTGTAAGGCAGCATGTCGTCCTCCGGGCAATGGGCAATATACACATCATGCGCCGGAGTCCAACCGGATAGGTCGTTATACTTCCTGAGGCATGCCAGCCACGCCTGTATCTTCGGGCAGTCCAGATCCACCTGTCCGTCTTCCTTGAGCATATCCGGAGCTACCAGACCTGCATAGGACTCGATCGTCTCGGAGAGGGGATGCATCGCCTCGGGGATATAATGGCACACGGCATCCATGAAGGTGATCTCCTTTCCGTTCACTTGGAACTTGGAGTCGAGCCACCATTGCGGAACGAACTCTTCGGGCTCATATCCGCCTAATTGCTCTTTCGTGAAGGCTTTGAGATAGCCCACGACGGTCACGGGTTTGAGATGGAAATCCTTCGCATCCCGGTATATATATTTCGTCAACTCAGGAACGACCGAGACACCTTCCACGATGAAGGAGGACCGCAGTCGCAAGGCATCCTTGAACCATTGTGGTGCCTCGGTGTCATACCATTTGTCGAAGTAGAGCGTCGGCATAGCGCCTTGCGAGCCGCCCCAGCTGGTGGTATAGCCGTCAGGAGCGAGAGACACCCCATGTCGGCGCATGATCTCCAAGGCGGCTACAATACAGTCGGCGAGCTGATGAGCCATGTGAAAAGCGGATCCGCCGCCGTCATACTCAACGCCGTGGGTGATACCCCATTTCTGCAGATCCGGCTCAATAACCACGGAATCCCACAGCACTTTGAGCGGCACGAACATAAGGTTATGCAGCGGTGCCCACTGAGGGTCAAAAAACGCCTGGTGGGTATGCAATGAGATCGTTTTCGCCTGATGAGGGATAGTGGCATCCTTATGATGGAGGAAAGTGACGCGGCCGGACAGCGTTTGTTCGCGCCCGTCAACCGTCAGCGAGCGGTACGAGAAGGTGTAACTCTGTATCTCCCAGCATCGTCCGGCGAACCGTCCGAGCCCGCACTCTTTGGCGAAGCGTCGGTTGAGTTTCGGCACATGCGAGAAGACGGTAGCTTTAAAAAGCGCCCTGAGCCCCGCAGGAGCAAAGGAACTGACTCCTTTCAAAAACTCCATAAAGGACGGAGAGCCCAACGCCTCCGCAAATTCTCCCGGTGTATAATGTCTCTCAGAGAGGATGTTTACCAATGTCTTATCGGAGAGTTCCAAGTGTGTCATATTTAGAATTGCATAGCGATACTCATGTCGCCATTACCATTCACGGCGAACACCCATCTGAGATCCGGGCGGTGCGCTTTCTCGATGTTATAGAGATTAACGGCCTTGTGCATCCGCGTATAACCCACACTGACGCAAACAATACCGGCTACCGTCAGACCGGAACCTAAAGAACTCAAGGACGTACCGATATCGAAGACATATGACTGCTTCGAATCGCCGCGCAGGTAACTTCTCAGAAGAGAACTGCCCGCCGCATTGATTGCCAGACCTGTTCCAAAACATGTCCAACCGGCGATACTGAGTTTATAACCATTATTGAAGAGTTGGAAGGCCTCCGGACAAGTATTCTGGAGGTAGCCTTTGAACTCACGTTTGTTCATCATCGTGCCGTCCATCATATACTTGTCTCCCACACGATAGACAGGGGATTGTGCCATCGCACTCAAAGCGAGAACGCTGACAAGCATCAATGCAAAGAACTTTTTCATACCATTTGATGATTTAAGTGGTTAATGATGCAATTATTTCTCGTCCAAGGAAACGAGTTGGTATTCGCGCGAGCCAAGGCCTATTTGCGCGGCATGCTCGAGGATATGAATTCCATGACGTGTGTTGATGCGCTCGATGAGTGCAGCGGCGTCATCGCCCTCTTTGGACGGATAATGGAAGACGAGGTCCACGCAAGCCTGATCCAATGCTACGGGATCCAGAGAAGCGAGGATGCCTATATCATTCATCTCCGGGTCCGCCGGATGGCTGTCACAATCGCAATCCACGGAGAGATTGTTCGCTACGTTGATATAGAGGATACGCTCGCCGTGACCGAAATAGTCATGCACCGCCTGGGCAGCTGCTGCCATGGACTCCAGGAAAGCGTCCTGGTTATCGGTATGATTCCAACATTCATTCACATCATCCGTGACGCCGGCAGAGTGAATATATGCCTTGCCGGCCGCAGAGGCAACTCCGATAGACTGATTCTTGAGCACACCTCCGAAACCGCCCATCGCGTGGCCTTTGAAATGCGCGAGATTAATCATGAAATCGTAGTTCGCAAGGTGCTTTCCAACGATGTCATATTTGATCCATGTAGTATCCTGAACAGGAATGCGCATATCGCCCTCTTCGTCCATCAGATCGACAGTGGCGATATCTAAGAACCCATGCTCTTTGATGGTCTGCCAGTGTGCATCAAAAGTATTGCGCTTGCCGGGATACGCCGTATTGCACTCCACGATCGTGCCATTCACTTTCTGAACAAGCGATGCGATGAGTTCGGGCTTGAGGTAGTTATGTCCACCTGCTTCACCGGTAGAGATTTTTACTGCCACGCGGCCTTCTGCCGGACGACCCAAAGCTTCGTAGATATGAACCAACGCTTCAGGAGAGATTTCTTTGGTCATATAGACCACCGGTTTGTCGTTTGACCGTTGGTTTTGGTCATCTGTCGGCTTGCAAGAACAGCCTGCAAAGAGTGCGGCACATGCGCAAAATAAAAGAATCTTTTTCATATTATCGTTTATTATTTATTATTCGGTAATGGGGATTATATGCTTGTCGGAAGGCCTCACTATGCCGTACGGGCGAGGCGGTGGATGCAGCGAATTGCAAAGCCGCCTGTAGTGTAGTATCCGTCCAGGCAGGGTGCACCTCCAATGCTATTTTCTCTATCCGTTGCCATTCCTCCGTCCAGTTGTTAGAGAACGCATTATCCGTGCCGGCAGCATCGGCAAAACGCGCAAAGAGTTCTTCCTCGCTCATCTGCCCGTTGAACACTTCCGAGAGGTTGATGCGAACGAAACGATGGCGGAAACCTGTCGGTTCGTATGACGGCATAGCGCTCAAGTCTTGATTCTTGCAGAGGGTTATTTCTGCTGCCAGATAACTATGCGCCATGGCGGTGTCATGCAGCAGATGCTCAGCTCCGAAGAAGTCCTGAAAGCAGGTCTTATAGACATCCTGCAGCGTAGCCGAAGGATAGCGCTCCGCGATTTGAGTACACATCGTACGGATAGCTTGTTCTTCGCTTTTTGGAGACGAGGTACAAGCCACTAACAGGGCGGTAAGGACAGCAAAAGCCACTCGGAAGTGGCTTTTGCTATTCACAAAGGCTGTACACATAGGATTAGTAACTTGTACGCTGGGTAGCGGCATAACTAATCTTCAGCGCGTACGCACGACGGAGTTCCTGTTTGATGTCCGCAATGACACCCATCTTGGTCTCCTTGTCGGCCTTGATAGAGACGGTCATCATACCTTGGTCAGACTCTTTCATAGACGAACGCTCATTAATGATATATTCGCCAATCTCCTTTACCTCAGCGAACTGGTCGTTGAGTTGGATACGAGTCTCTGCACCGTACTGCTTACGAAACTCAGCAGTCGGGGTACCAACGTAGATGTATCGTACAAGGGATTTATTCTCCAGTTTGGTGAGCTCCGTCGCCTGCGGGTTCTTGAACTGCACCTTATAGCTGACCTCTTTCATAGACGTAACGGACATGAAGAAGAAGAGCAGCATGAAGATAATATCAGGGAGAGACGACGTGTTCAACGCCGGCATCTCACGTTTCTCATTTCTACGAATCTTAGCCATATCAATTACCGTAATTTTTAGGTTCAGCCTCCGAAATCTTCTGAGGATAGATCTTCTGGATCTGTTTCTGTTGATCCTCTTCGAGTTCGTTGTAACTCTTGTGGAAATACTTCTGCGCGCATTCTTCACGCAGTTCGTTATACGCCGCTACGAGTTCGTTCTGAACATCAAGGTACGCCTGATACTGGGTATCCACATCGTTTTGAACGGAGATGACGTGATCCTTGGTATATTTGATGATACCGAATGGAGCGCCAAAATCTTCCTCTACGAGTTTCGGATAGTAGTCGGCGTTATTCTCGTTTTTGATGAACTCTTTGGCTCTCTCACGAAGTTGCTTCACATCCATCAACTGGCCTTGCACCATGAGTTGGTTAGCGGAGTTGATCTTCACAACCAACAGGTTACGCTTGTTGATATCCTTGTCCTCCACTTTCTGATCAGGAGGAATAGGAGCAGGCAGACGGCGAGCCAGTCCCTGGTTCACATCCATAGAGGTGGTTACCAGGAAGAAAATCAGCAACAGGAACGAGATGTCCGCCATGGAGCTGGCGTTGATCTGTGGGACTTTCTTTGCCATGATAAATGTGATTTACTTCGATAGTTTTTTAGTGTAGCAGTATCCCCAGATCATTGTACCGATAGTAGCAATGATGAGGAAATAGCAAGCATAGATTACAGCGTCAGCCAGTTGTGCCCAGAAGCCTTCGTTATCCGTGCCCTCATAGCCGATGATATTGATTTTCTCCGGGCTACCGAGGAACCAGCATACGCATGCCAAAACGATGAATCCGCAAACTACGCCGAGCGTCATATATGCTTTGCGGCGATTGGTCTTCCAGTTATTCACAAAATCTACGATCACTACAGCAAGTGTGATCAGGACTACAATACCGAAGAGGATGTAGTTCCAGATGAGGAAAGCATCGGTGAAGCGAGGAATATCCAGGAAATCACCAGCCACCTCCAGACTACCGTTCGAACCACCGAGGAAGAACAACGCGATAAACACGATGCCCAGACCCAACAGCGACCAGAGGGCAATCTTAGGGATCATTTTATAGTTTTTCATTTTGCTCAAAATTGTTTAATGATTAAACATCAGTGTTCAGCGATCTGCGATCAGCGATCAGCTTATTACTTTTTTTGAGCTTTGTCGTACTCTACTACGATATCGAGCAGGCTGATGGAGCTATCCTCCATTTCGTTAACCAGACCCTCTACGAGCGAAAGGATATAGTTATAGAACAACTGCAGAACAACAGCAATGATCAAACCGAGGAGGGTAGTCAACAGAGCGACCTTGATACCACCAGCCACAACGGTAGCGGAGATATCACCTACCTGCTGAATCTTATCGAATGCCTCGATCATACCGATGATGGTACCCAAGAATCCGAGAGACGGAGCGATAGCGATGAAGAGGGTGATCCAAGAGAGGTTCTTCTCGAGAAGACCGAGCTGAACGCCACCATAGGAAGCTACCGTTTTCTCTACTACATCGATGCCCTCGTCGTAGCGGCTGAGACCCTGATAGAAGATCGAAGCTACCGGACCACGTGTATTGCGGCAAACCTCCAGAGCTTTCTCAATACCGCCCTGCTTGAGAGCAGCTTCTACGTCAGCAAGAAGTTTCTTGGTGTTGGTCTTGCTCAGGGAGAGATAGATGATACGCTCAATACAGAGAGCCAAACCGAATACGAGAGTAACGAGGGTCAGCGCCATGAAGCCTGCACCACCTTCGATGAACTTCGTCTTAAGGGTTTTGTGGAGAGCCACGAGACCGCCAGCCTCCTCAGCCGGAGCCTCTGCTACTTCTTCTACTGCCTCAGGAGCAGCTACTTCATCTACGTTTTCTACAGCTGCTTCCTCAGCAGGAGCTGCTGCCTCTTGTGCCATTACTGCTGCGCTACCAAAAGTAAGCATAGCCAGCACGGTAAGGGTTGCAAATACTTTTTTCATGAGATAAATTGTTAATTGATTATTTGTGTTTATTGTATTTCGGTTAATGTCTGCCACAGGCATCCTGTGCGAAGCTTTTAACTATGTTTGCCCGCTCAAGCGAGCTTGGACGTTCAAACCTTGTTAAAATCTTTGCGGAGAGACGGGGATTCGAACCCCGGAAACCCTTTTGGAGTTTACACGCTTTCCAGGCGTGCCTCTTCAACCACTCGAGCATCTCTCCTTCGTCTTATGATTAACTCATTTTCGCTAATCGGGTACAAAATTACTGCTTTTTTACGACATACGCAAGCATTTATGCATTTTTTTTGAAAATTTTCGTCATTTTAGCCTAAAAAGTGCTTTTGCGTTCGCAGTTGTTGCTTCAATTATTGCCTCAGGGGAACTATTATATACCTGCGCAAGTCGTTCCACCACATAACTCATCAGCCGACTTTCGTTTCGCTGTCCGCGGAAAGGTGTGGGCGCCAGATACGGGCCATCGGTCTCCAAAAGCAAACGTTCCAAAGGAATGGGCGCAAAACGTTCGTCACCTGCGAGTGTGTCGGCGAGTTTGCAATTCTTGAAAGTGATGACACCTCCAATCCCCAAATAGAAACCCATATCCAGAATCTGCTGCGCCGTTTCGCGGCTACCGTTGAAACAATGGATGACACCGGTTAATTTACCATTTGGGCTTGTACCATGCGTCATTTGCGCTTCTCGGAGGATACGGAGTGTATCTTCGGTCGCTTCGCGGTTATGAATCATCACCGGCAGGTTCAACTCTTGCGCCAAGGCCAGTTGGAGACGGAGGAGTTCCTGTTGCTCGGCTTTGAAGGTCGTATCCCAATAGTAGTCAAGTCCTATCTCTCCGATGGCCACCAGTTTGTCGCGGTGCTCACGGATAGCCGCTTCGATGAGGGTCCATTGGGCTTTCCAACCCTCTTTGACTTCCTGCGGATGAAACCCTAAAGCCGGGTAGCACAGTCCTGTAAAAGCAGCGCTAAGGTCTAGGATTGGTCCGACGGAGGACGCATTTACGCCCGGAATGAGCATTGCTTCTACTCCACTCTCGCGTTGACGGAGAATCATCTCTTCGCGGTCGGGAGCGTACGCCTCTTCATCTAAATGGATATGGGTATCTATCATGTCATTTACCATTTGGTCATTTATTTGGGCATTTACCATTTGGTCATTTTTCACAGATTCACAGATTCACACATTCACTTTTCTCGTAAGGATGGAACTGTCGCCGTAAGAGAGGAAACGGAAGTCATGGGAGAGGGCATAGTCGTAGATGGTATGCCAATCGCCGCCGACGAATGCGCTGACGAGCAGGAGGAGGGTCGATTGCGGCTGGTGGAAATTAGTGATCAGCTGGTCCACGACGTGGAAGGTGTAGCCGGGCTTGATCATGATCTGCGTCTCGGCATGGAGCGTTTGCTGATGCGTAGCATCGAGGTAGTCTAGGATGGATTGCAAGGCCTCCGCAGTTGAGAGTCGAGAGCTAAGAGCCGAGTGCTGAGAGTCGTTCTCATATGGCTCAAACTGGTCCACGTGGATGGAATCGATATTTCGATATTCCGACATTTCGGCATTACGAAGTTGGCAGCCGATGAAATAGAGCGATTCAAGGGTGCGCATGGAGGTTGTTCCGACCGCAACGATGGAACCGAGTTTGGCGAGGATATGTGCAATCGTCTCGCGCGGGACGGCGATGATCTCCGTGTGCATGGTATGTTCGTTGGCGTCGGCGGTCTTCACCGGCAGGAATGTTCCTGCGCCGACATGAAGGGTCAGTTCGTCGGTCTCGATGCCCCGGCGATGGAGGTCTGCAAGGACGGATTCGGTAAAATGCAGTCCGGCTGTGGGAGCTGCTACCGAACCTTTGATACGCGAATAAACGGTCTGGTAGGTCTTGAGGTCGGAAGCTTCGGTCTTGCGGTTCAAGTACGGAGGAATGGGCAGTTCGCCTGCGGCATCGAGAATCTCCGCGAAGGAGATGTCGTCTCCGTCCCACTCAAAACGCACAGCGAAAGTGTTACCCATCTGCGCCTCTTTATAGGCACGAAGGGTTATGGCTGAAGATGAACGGTTAATGGTCAAAGTAACCGGTTCGTCGTGCCATTTCTTGGCGTTGCCCACCATACACTTCCAGGTACAACCGGTCGTAGAAGAGAGGGAGAGCTGGTAGTCATGAGGCGTGAGCGGCTCCAAACAGAAGACCTCAATGCGAGCGCCGGTGGTTTTATAAAACTCCAGACGCGCCTGTATCACGCGCGTATTATTATATATAAGGAGTGCGGAGGGATTGATGTATTCCCCCACGTTGTAAAAATGATCTTCGCTGACTGCGCCATCGCGATAGATGAGCAGTTTGCTGTGGTCTCGCTCGGGCAGCGGATACTTGGCGATGCGCTCGTCCGGCAGCGGGTAGTTAAAATCAGCTATATAAAGCGGTTTATTTACCATTTGGTCATTTACCATTTATTCATTTATTTGGTCATTTAGACATTTGGTCATTACGTTTACCGGCGAAAAGGTCATAGCGGTTAAACTGACAATCGAGTTCGCCGTTGAGGAGGTGGTATTTCTTGGAGGGTTTGAGCCCGATACACTTCATCGCCGCAGCGTTAGAAGAGATGATCCAGGCGGTAGAGCCTGCAAACTGGTGCTTGAGGGTCGAACCGATAGCAGTATAGAGGTCCTCCATCTCTTTGTTGGAATGTAGCCGCTCGCCGTAAGGGGGATTGAGCATCACCAAGGCATTTACCATTTTGTCATTTACCATTTGCCCATTTATTGCGTCATTGGACCATTTGATTTCCTCGATGCGGATCTGTTTGAGTTCGATATCTTTCTGCACTCCGGCGGCTTTGATATTCTTAGCAGCCTGCTGGATGGCATAGAAAGAGGCGTCGGAGCCGTAGATCTTATGGGTGAAATCCCGCTCATGGCTGTCGTCATTGTAAATGTCGCTCCAGAGATCCGCATCGAAATCGGGCCATTTCTCAAAGGCGTACGCCGAACGGAAGACACCCGGGGCGATGTTACGGGCGATGAGGGCTGCTTCAATAAGGAAAGTTCCCGAGCCGCACATAGGGTCATAGAGGTCGGATTGCCCGTTCCAGCCCGCCATGAGCAACATGCCTGCCGCCAGCACTTCTGAGATGGGGGCTTCGGTCGTTGCGACGCGGTAGCCGCGTTTGTGCAGACTCTCTCCGGAGCTATCCAAAGAGACCGTCACTTGCTCGTTGCCGATATGGATATTGATGAGCAGGTCGGGTTCGCGTGTACTCACCGAGGGGCGTTGGTTCTCTTTCTCCATCCAGTAGTCGGCGATGGCATCCTTGACGCGGTACGTGACGAAACGGCTGTTTCTGAACGTCTCGCTATAGACAGTCGCGTCGATGGCGAAGGTCGTGGAGGATTGCATGTACGCGCTCCAATTGATTTTTCTGAGTTGATTATAGAGCGCGTCGGTATCTTTGGCTTTGAAAGAGGCGATGGGCACAAGGATGCGTAGCGCGGTACGCAGACAGAGGTTCGCGCGGTAGAGAAGCGCTTTGTCACCGCGAAAAGAAACAGCGCGGCGCTCGAGTTGCACCTCGTTGGCCCCAAGAGCTATCAACTCCTGCGCCAGAACCTCTTCGAGACCTTTAAAAGTCTTCGCTAACATAGAAAAAGTAGCCTGCTGTTTCATTTTTTATCAAAAATATTTGTATAATTCAATTTTTTGTAGTACCTTTGCACCCGCTTTTGAGGAAAGATGGCAGAGTGGTCTATTGCGTCGGTCTTGAAAACCGAAGTACTGAAAGGTACCGGGGGTTCGAATCCCTCTCTTTCCGCTTTAAAATTCATAGGGACATCTCCATAGGGGTGTCCCTATAAATTTTATTGAGAAGGCAGGGCCTTCTCACCCCATCGGTCGGGGGGTCTCCGCCGCTTCGCTCTGTCGATTAATGCTGCGCATTTCTCGAATCCCTCAATAAAGTCATCTCATCTTTCGGTCGGGGGGTCTCCGCCGCTGCGCTCTGTCGATTAATGCTGCGCATTTCTCGAATCCCTCAATAAAGTCATCTCGTCCTTCGGTTGGAGAGAAGGAGGGGAGAGTGATTATTTCTTAAGTTGGAAGGGAAAGGAGCCGATGAGATTTCCTTCGCAGAAGAAATCGATGGTATAGAATCCCTTCTCCACTTTGGTATTTTCGTCGAACGGGCAGTAACATGTGCCGTCAAACGGTTCGCCGGTGAACTCAATCTGCTGGGTCATCGAGAAGGGTATTTCTCCGCTCTCGAAGGCAAAGAGTTTCGTCTCGGACTCGCCGATGAGGTCTCCGTCAGGTGTAATCACACGTACATAGAGGTCTTTGATACCGGGTGTGCAAGTAATATTTTTCGCAATCGTGTAATCAAACTGCAGTTTGCGTACATGGCTGGCGATGCGGGTCTTGCGATCGCTTTTATTGAGCATCGTGACCGCGCAAGAAGTGATCTCCAGCATCGAGGCGCGCGTAACGGTCTCGGTGAGTTGGGTGTTTGCCTGAGCCAGTTGTTCGTTATGCTGACGTACTTGCTGGTTCTCCTGCCGAACCTGGATATTCTCCTCCGTCAAGCGTGCGTTAGTGGCATTGAGAGAATCAATCTGGCGGACATAATCGCGCATGACGGCACGTACGGTAGCCAGTTCTTTTTTCAGTTCCGCGATCTTACGGGCATTGGAAGCCTTGGTGGTACGCAGCTCTTCGAGAAGGTCCTGTACGCGTTGCTGCTCACGGCTCAAGAGATCTTGGAGGCTGTCGTTACGGATGTCCATCTGCTGATAGCCGTCGAACTGAAGGGCGAGATCTTCGTATTCCTCCTGCAGTTCTTCTTTCTCGATGGTCATCTGCTCCACCATTTCGTTGAGTTCCTGCCGCTGGGAGAGGTTCCAGATAAGAAGGCCGATGATGGCAGCCACTAAAAGGGCTAAAACAATGATATGTGATTTTTTCATTATAAGAACGGAATTACTTTTTCTAATTGGTTCGACCGACTACCCTTGAGGAGGATCGTGTATCCGCTAAGGGGTTCGGCCTGCAGGTATGCGCAGAGGTCATCCACATTGTTGAAGATGGGATACGGGGCTGTGGTCGCTTTGTATTCCTCTCCGACGAGTAACACGCGGTCAGCTTTGCGTTCAAGGAGCATGTTGACGATATTCTGATGCTCAAGATGGCTGTACTCGCCGAGTTCGCGCATAGCGCCGAGGATATAGGCCTTCGGCATTTGTGATTTATGATTTATGATTTGTGATTTGTCAAAAGCATTGATAGCTGCGGTCATGGAGGTGGGGTTGGCGTTATAGGCATCCACCACAACCGTGTTGCGTTCGGTCTGCATGAGTTGGGAACGGTTATTGGAGGGGATGTACGCGCGGATAGCCGCCAGAGCCGCCTCTTCGCTCACACCGAAATAGCGTCCTACACAGATTGCCGCCGAGACGTTCTCGGCGTTGTAGCCCCCTACCAGATGCGTACCAGAAGGCATCGTGCCGGTATGGTACTCCACGGTTTTCAAGTCTCCTGCCATCTGCGCCAAGTATGGGTTATCAATGTTTCGGAAACAGAAACCATTATGCGCGCGGAGGAAATCATATAGTTCGGCTTTGGTGCGCATGACGCCTTCGAAAGAACCGAATCCCTGCAGATGGGCTTTGCCGACGTTGGTGATGAGGCCGTAATTCGGTTCGGCTATCTCCACGAGTTCTTTGATATCGCCGGGATGTGACGCGCCCATCTCGACAATCGCCATCTCGTGCGCGCGCGTTATAGATAATAAGGTGAGGGGCACGCCAATCTGGTTGTTGAGATTGCCTTGGGTGTAATAGAGGTTGTACTTCGTAGAAAGGACTGCAGCGCAGAGCTCTTTGGTCGTCGTCTTGCCGTTCGTGCCGGTGATGCCGAGGATCGGCAGGGCGAGTTCACGCCGCCAAGCACGAGCGAGGTCTTGAAGATCTCTCAAGGCATTCTCTCCGGAGATAATATACTCCGCTCCGTCTTTTCGTGCTTGCTCCACGAAGTCATTGCCGTCGAAATGCTCCCCTTTGAGCGCAACAAAGATAGAGCCGGAAGTGACCTTCCGGCTATCTGTCGTTACGTGCAGGGATTCCTTATTTTTTATTAGGAAGTTCCAGTCCATAGTTTTTACGTTTATCCTCCACTTTGAGGGCGAGGGACAGTAAGAATGCCAGTACGCCGAACGAAGCGAAGACAATCATAGGAACGAGGTATCCGTCTGTAGCCACACGCAGTTTGCCGATGAGCAGCGGCACAAGGCAGAGACCAATATTCTGAACCCAGAAAATCAGGCAGTACGCCGAACCGAGCACTTTCTCGTCGATGATCTTCGGCACGGAGGGCCACATCGATGCAGGAACGAGCGAGAAGCTGACGCCGAGTACCAAAATGGTAACCAACGCGAGCGTTTTCGAGGGATAAAGCGGTAAGACGAACGCGAAGACGCTATGGCAAGCGATCATGATCACTGCGCCTAAAAGCATCATCGACGCACCTTTACCCTTGTAGTCAATAAAGGCTCCGAGGAACGGCGTGAGAACCATTGCGAGTATCGGGAACCACTTGAAGAGTCCGGCAGCCTCAGCGTTCGAGATAGCGAGTGTCTCTTCCAGGAAGTTCGTAGCGAAACGCTGGAAGGGGAAGATGGCGGAGTAGTAGAGCACGCAGAGGAGTGCGATGATCCAGAACATCTTTGAAGTCAAGATCTGCTTGAGGTCGGAAACGTGGAACTCATCCTCGGGATCTTTCTCCAGAGTTGCCTCTCCGATAGCCACGAGTTGGGCATCGAAGGACTTATCCATGATCGTGAAGACAAAGAAATTGAGCAGACCGATGACAAGGAGCGCGGACGCGAAGAGCAGCGGTGCGTTGATAGAGTTCACGCCATCGACCGCAAACTGCTGGCTGATCATCGGGGAGAGCCACATCGCTCCAAAGACTCCAAGACGGGCAATCGCCATCTCCAAGCCCATAGCGAGTGCCATTTCCTTGCCCTTGAACCATTTGGCGAGGATCTTACTAACTGTCGTTCCAGCCATCTCACAGCCGCAGCCGAAGATCATGAAGCCGAACATCGCCAGTTTTGCAGAACCGGGCATGGAAGGCCACCAGGCGTTAAGCCATTCTACGGTGTTAGCGTCCGCCCAGGAGATACCCCAGAACTTGATGGCTGCGCCGATCACCATGAGTGAAGCGGAGAGCAAGCCGGTGAAACGGACTCCCATCTTATCGAGGATGATACCTGCGATGATGAGGAAACCGAAGACGTTAAGCAGGAATTCACCTGCCGCATAAGTACCGAACACGCCCTGATCCCATCCCAGCGTGTCGTTGAGGAGGGAAGCCAGCGGCGAGAGGATGTCCACAAACATATATGCGAAGAACATCATCGAAGCCACGAGGACCAGGACTGTCCAACGCGCCACAGCGCTATCGCGAAGGGTCTTTTGGAGTTTTTCTACCATAATTGTAGGAATATGAATTTTTCTTTTTTAGCCACTCTGCCTTTTTCTTTTCATACTCGGCGTAGTGGGATTCCAGATAGCCGTCAGCCATAAAAATTTACCATTTGGTCATTTACCATTTGGTCATTTAATACCCAATTCTTTTTTTACAGCCGGAGTAACATCGTTGGCATCAGCCCCGACATGAACCATGGCCGCGGTGTCGAAGATATAGGTGTAACCTTCGCGCTCGCCAACCGCCTTGATAGCCTTTGCCATCCGCTCGTGAACAGGCGCGATGAGTTCTTGCTGTTTCTTCTGGATATCCTGCTCTGCGGTCTGATAGAAGAGCTGGATGCGTTGCTGCATCTCCTGAAGTTCCTGCTGGCGGATCTGCTTGATGGCGTCAGCCATAGTAGCCTCCTGAGCCTGATAGTCCTGCACTTTCTTCTGTATCTCTTCGTTCATCGAAGCGAGTTGAGTCTCATACTGGTTTTGGATCGTATCCATTTTCAACTTAACCTGAGCCATTTCGGGCATCTGCGCGAAGAGTTCCTGAGTGTTGATGTGACCAAATTTCTGTGCGCTGGCAAGCATCGGAAGAGCCAGCATCAATGCGATAATAATTTTTTTCATTGTTGTATTGTTTTATAGTTTTTTCGGGTTATTTTTGGGGTCTTATAGGGATTCAATCGAGGCTTTACATTAGCCTTGACCGTCGGTTGACCGTCGTTCGACCGTCGTTTTTAGGCCTATTTTGCTCCCAATTTATGGAGTACCTGATCGGAGATGTCGAGTTTGGAGGACATGTAGATCAGGGATGGGTCTGCAGAGCGGTCCTTGACGATGTCGATTCGTTTCTCGTTAGCGAGGTCCTGGATGGCGGTGTATATCTCATCCTGGATGGGTTTGATGAGCGCTTCGCGCTTTTTGTAGAGCTCCCCCTCCTGTCCGAAATACTTGCGTTTGAGTTCCAAGACTTCCTGCTCTTTTTTCACGATCTCCTGCTCGCGTTGGGTCCGCATGGTCTCCGAGAGGAAGATCTGCTCCGTCTGGTAGTTGGTAGCCATGACGCGTGCGTCCTGTTGCGCCGCATCGATCTCCTTCTGCCACCGCTTGGAGAGCATCGACAGCTGTTCATTCGCCTGCTCGTATTGGGGCAGGTTTTTGAGGATATACGCCATGTCGATATAGGCTATCGATTGGTCTTTAGCAAAAGTTGTGCCACAACACAGCAGAGCTGCTATTATAATTGATAATTGATAATTGATAATTGATAATTTTTTCATTGTTGTTATTGTTTTCGATATTTCGATATTTCGGGATATCGAGGTTTATAACTCTTGTCCGAGGACGAAGTGGAACTGGCTTCCGCCGTACTGTTTGGAGCCGTTGATCTCGTCGAATCCCCATCCCCAGTCTATACCCAGAAGACCGAACATCGGCAGGAAGATACGCACACCCAGACCTGCTGACCGTTTGAGGTTGAAGGGGTTGTAGTCGCGGATATCCGAGAAACAGTTACCCGCCTCGAGGAAGACGTGCGCCCAGATGGTAGCACTCTGCTCAAGGGAGATAGGATAGCGGAGCTCCATGGTGAATTTGTTATAGAGATAACCCATGTTACGTCCGGTAGCCACGTCGTACGGGGTGAGCGAACCGGATGAGTAACCACGCATAGCGACATACTCGGTAGCGTAGCTGGTGTAACTCGACATACCGTCACCACCCATATAGAAGGACTCGAACGGCGATTTGGCGTTTTCGTTATAATGGCCCAGATAACCGAACTCCGCACGGGTCATGAGAACCAGTTTGCTATCGCGGGTAAGCGGCGTGAAGACCTTTCCGGAGAACTTCCACTTGTGGTACTCGATGAGGTGATATTTCTCGGAAGTGGAGAGTTGGGAGTAGTCTTTCTTGTTGAAGAGCGACCATGGCGGCGTGAGTTTGACACCGATGGTGAACTGCGAACCGCGGCGTGTGTAGATCGGGTTGTCGATGGACGAACGGGAGATCTGGAGGTTCAGGGCGAGGTTATGAGAGGTACCATCGGAGATCAGCAGATAGGGCCAGTCCTTCATCATGTACAACTGATAACTCAGCTCGCCGTAGAAAGTGAAGTAGTCATCCGGCCAGCGGAGACGCTTACCGTAACCCACCGAGACACCAAGCGTCCGGAGGTATTTATCCTTATCCGCCTCAGACTCCGCGAGCTGCTGGTAGTAGTTGCTGTTTCCGGAGTAGTAATAGTAGTTGGAATAGGTGTTATAGAGGTTCTGGTAGGCACGTTGGTAACGGCTGGAGTAACCCGTCTGGTTGGCAAAATAGATACTTGCGCTCAAGCTGTTCGGGCGCTTACCTCCGAGCCAAGGCTCCAGGAAGGAGATGGAAGCGGAGGTATAATAGATACCGTTCGTGCGCGCGTTAATAGAGAAGGTCTGACCCTCGCCCTGCGGCACGATGCGGTAAGATTTCTTGTTGAAGAGGTTCTGGATGGCGAAGTTGGTAAACTTGAGTCCCAAGGATCCCACCAGACCTGTAGCGCCCCAACCGAGTGAGAACTCAATCTGGTCGGAGGACTTGGTCTCCAGCTGGTAGGTGATGTCCACCGTTCCCTCCTCTGGGTTCGGTTGGATGTCCGGCACGAGTTTCTCCTGATCGAAATGGCCCATCTGCGCCAACTCACGGAGCGAACGCATGATATCCGATTGCGAGTAGAGCTGACCGGGCTTGGTGTATAACTCACGGCGAACGACATGCTCGTACACGCGAGTGTTGCCGACAATCTTGACCTCGTTGATGGTAGCGGGTTTGCCCTCGTACATACGCATCTCGAAGTCGATGGAGTCGTTGGAGACGTTGACCTCGACGGGCTCGACGTTGAAGAAGAGGTAGCCGCGGTCGGTATAGAGTTTGGAGACCGCGTCATCATCGTTGGTGAGACGGTCGTTGAGAGTCTTGAGGTTATAGACATCACCGGGTTTGACACCCAGGGTAGCGTCCAGGAGTTCGTACGGATAAACGGTGTTTCCTACCCATTTGACAGAGCGAACGTAGTACTTATCGCCCTCGCTGATGGTCATATAGATATCCACACGGTTCGGGTCCTCGGGGTTCGGAACCACGCTATCCGCCACGATATATGCGTCACGATAACCGTGCTCGTTGTACTTCTCGATGACCGCCTGTTTGTCCTTCTCATACTCCTCGCGAACGAATTTCTTGGTTCGGAAGAGGTTGATGATATCGTTATCGTTGGTCTTCTTCATCGCCTTGTTGATCTGGCGATGGGTGAGGTTCTCGTTTCCGGTGATATAGATCTTGCCGACCTTGGTCTTGACTTTCTTATCCACGCCGATGAGGACCTTGACGTAACCCGGATGATCGACATCATTCTGCTGAATCACATGCACTTCGGCATTGTGGAAACCTTTCTCCGCGAAGTATTTCTTGATCACCGTCTTCGCGTGATCTTCGAGGTTCGGCGTCATCTGCGAGCCCTGGCGGATACCGGCTTTGACTTCGACATCCTCACGCTCACTCTTCTTGAGTCCCTCGTAGCGCACCTCGCTGATACGCGGGCGTTGGGCGAGCTCGATGACGAGCCATATCTTGGTTCCCTCAATCTTCTTTGCCTTGATCTTGACGGACGAGAAGAGACCTTGTTTCCAGAAGCGTTTGATGGCCTTGGTGATCTGGTCTCCCGGCACTTCGATCTTGTCGCCGACCGCCAGACCGGAGAAACCGATAAGCACGAAGTCTTCGTAGCTATCGGCGCCTTCTACCTCGATACCGGCTATCTCGTATGTCTTACGCGTCATGCCGTATTCGATCTCGGGCACATCGGAGACAGGCACAGAGTCGTTCTGCGCCCACACACCCAGGCTGAATACTAGCAATAAAAGTATATTAATGAATCTGTTCACTCGTTTTACCAAATCTTCTTTCACGTTTCTGATAGTCCACGATCGCCTTATAGAACTCCTCGTCGGTAAACTCCGGCCAGAGGCAATCGGTGAAGTAGAGTTCGCTATAGGCGAGTTGCCATAGCAGGAAATTGCTGATACGATACTCGCCGCTGGTTCGGATCAGGAGGTCGGGATCCGGCATCTCGCGGGTCGTCATAAGGGAGGAAACCATCTGCTCGGAGACATCCTCGGGGCGCAGTTGACCTGCCTGAGTCAGACGAACGGCTTCGCGCACCGCCTCGATGATCTCCCACCGCGCGGAATAACTGAGAGCGATAACCATCGTCAGTCCGGTGTTCCGGCTGGTCTCGTCGATACAAGCCAGGAATTTCTGCTTCGTTCCCTCGGGGAGCCGGTTGATGTCGCCGATGGTCTGCAGACGGACGTTGTTGTTCATCAGCGTCGGCGTCTCTTTGGCGATTGTGTCCACGAGAAGGGTCATGAGGGCGTCCACCTCCTCTTTGGGGCGGTTCCAATTCTCGGTGGAGAAGGTATAGAGGGTGAGATACTCGATACCTAATTTCGTCGCTGCGACCGTTATATTATGGACGGTCTCGACGCCCTTTTTATGTCCAAACATGCGCGCCAGGCCTTGCTTCTTCGCCCATCGGCCGTTGCCGTCCATGATAATCGCCACGTGGCGTGGCAGACGCGCTGTGTCTATTTGTTCTTTATAACTCATTGTATCAGAAATTACAGATTCTGCATCCTTTTTTCGCCCTTGCAAACTCAAAAACTATGCCAACAGTGACCATTCCGGTCAAGTCACAGTTCATAATGTTGCTGCCGTTCAGATCATGGCGGTTGTTGAGGTCCTCCCTATTCTCCAGATTATCAGCGAAATAGAGGTTATGTTGCCAAGCGATATTCAGACCCACCTGGTCATGGAATTTCCACTTGAAGCCGATGCCGAAAGGCAGGTACGCCGCCGCTTTGTTATACTTGGCGTTCGTGTATCCCTCAGCTCCGTAGAGGCCGACTCCGAGGCCCAGGAAGATATACGGGGTATAGGGTTTGATACGCTTGTCATACTTGTTCGCTTCGCCGAAGCGGAAGAAGTTAAACTCCGCCATGACGTCCGCGTTGATGAGTTGGTTCTCCCATTTGGTGTCCAGCTTCACAGGCATCTTTCCTGTCTCGAAATAGTACTCGTTTCCGGTGATACGCTGGGACGACAGTTTTGCCTGAATCGCCCATCTTTTGGTAAACTTATAGCGGAAATGCAAGCCAAACGCCTCTCGGGGATTCATGAAGATATGCGGCGTGGCCTCTCCTGTATAATAGCCGCAGCCACCTTGCAAGCCGAACTCGCAGAGGTATGGTTGCCCCTGCGCATGAGCGCTCATACTCGCACACGCGAGTAATAAAAATAGACATACTATGCGGCACTTTTTACACATCATTACAAAATAAGCGTGCAAAGATACACATTTTTTCTCACATACGCAAGAAAAAAAGACATTTTTGCACGATTTATGCCTTAATCAGCAGTCTAAAAGCGTCTGTAACTTTCCTTACAGGAACCACTTCGATGGAAAAACGTGAAAAATCACCCTTCTGGTCAGCGGGAATGATAATCCGTTTGAAGCCGAGTTTTTGCGCCTCGGCGATGCGTTGTTCGATGCGGTTGACGGAGCGGATCTCTCCGGCTAATCCCACTTCGCCGCAGAGACAGGTAGCGGCATCGAGGGCGATGTCCATATTACTGCTCAAGACGGCAGCCAGGACCGCAAGGTCGATAGCGGTGTCATCCACACGGAGCCCTCCGGCAATATTGAGGAAGACATCTTTCTGCAGCAGTTTGAATCCCACACGTTTCTCGAGGACGGCCAGAAGCATGTTCAGACGCCTTCCGTCAAAGCCCGTGGAGGAGCGTTGGGGCGTGCCGTACGCGGCGGAGGAGACGAGGGCTTGCACCTCGATCATGAAGGGCCGGACACCTTCTACTGCTGCTGCGATAGCGATGCCGGAGAGGCCTTCGCGCGCGGTAGAAAGGAGCAGTTCAGAGGGGTTGGTCACTTCGCGCAGACCATCCTGCCGCATCTCATAGATGCCGAGTTCGGAGGTTGAGCCGAAACGGTTCTTCTGCGCCCGGAGGATGCGGTACATATACTGGTGATCGCCCTCAAATTGCAGGACGGTATCAACGATGTGCTCGAGCACTTTGGGTCCCGCGAGCGAGCCCTCTTTGTTGATGTGACCGATGATGATGAAGGGTATATTACGCGTCTTGGCAAACTCCATGATCCGCGCTGCGCACTCTTTGACCTGCGTGAGGCTGCCGATAGTCGCTTCGACGGCTTCGGTACCGATAGTCTGGATGGAGTCGATGACCACGACGTCGGGGTCGAGTTCCTTGACCTGCTCCAAGATGCGTTCCAGCGAGGTCTCCGAAGAGATATAGAGGTTCTCGGCGTTTCCAGCAAGGCGTTCGGCGCGCAGTTTGAGTTGGCGGACGGACTCTTCGCCCGAAGCGTAGAAAGTCTTCCGCTCGCCTTGCTGCATGAGCACCTGAAGCGCGAGGGTCGATTTGCCGATACCGGGTTCGCCACCCAGAAGCACAAGGCTTCCCGGCACGAGTCCTCCTCCCAAGACGCGGTTCAGTTCGCCGTTATGCAGGTCGATACGCATCTCGTCGGTGGCTACGATGTCTTGGAGGCGTTTGGGAAGAGCGGCTTCGCCTGACAGACCGCGTGCGCTGACAGACCGCTTCGCTGACAGACCGCTTCGCTGTAAGATCTCCTCCTCATACGTCCCCCACTCTCCGCAGACAGGGCAGCGACCGAGCATCTGCGGGGCTTTGGCACCGCAGGACGAGCAGACATATTGGATGGAGGGCTTTGCCATTTAGGATTTAGGATTTATGGTTTATGATTTATAAATCTATCACATCATTTTCCTCGGCAAGGAGGGTGTTCTCGAAGATGGGTTTGGCTTCCGCGAGGAAGAGCGAGTGGTCTTCGATGCGCGCGGAATAATGGCCGAGAATCAACTTGCCGACCTTCGCCAGCGAAGCGATCTTCGCCGCGTCCGCAGCGGTAGAGTGTTGCACCTCTTTGCTCCGTGCAGCGAGGCTTTGCAGGAACGTGGACTCGTGGTAGAGGGTATCGACGCCTTCGATAATCGGAACGATCTTCTCGCTGTACATCGTGTCGGAGCAGTACGCGTAGCGTTTCTTCGTCTCATAACTGAACGTGCCATCTTCGTTCTTGACCCGATGGGTCTCTTTGAAGAGAAAACCGCAAGTCGGCACCCCGTGCTTGAGCGGGATGGTCTCCACAGAAACGGTGCGATCCTCGAAGATCACCTCATGTTTGCGGGGGTTGATGGGATGGAAGATGATGTCGTAGAGACGGTCGTTCGCGTGATAGTTGAGGAGCGGCGTGAGCAGTTTCTCCAGGTCCGGGTGGGCATAGATATGCATCGGCTGCGTACGTTTGAGCATGCCGAGCGTCGTCAAAAGCCCGATGAGACCGAAACAATGGTCTCCGTGGAGATGGGAGATGAAGATATTATACAGCCGCCCGGTGTGAACACCGAGCCGCTGCATGGTCAGCAGCACTCCTTCGCCGCAATCGACGAGGAAGGACTTGTCGCACAACTCCACCAACTGCCCCGAAGGGGAAGTGGTTTTTGTCGGCTTCGCGCTGCCGCAACCTAATATCGTAACTTTTGCTTCGCTCATTGGTAAACTATAATGCTACTTTGGATAGTTTTTCGAGTATTTTATTCCCCAAAGCGGTCTTTTTCTCGATATGTTCGAGGACGGCTTTAACGAAGGAGTTGGACTCAAACGATCCGCGCACTTCTTCAAAGTCCGCTTCCGCTTGTTGGCGGTCGCCATCGACGCCGAAGCCCGTCTGGCTGTTGAGGTCAAACTCTTTGCGGGCATCGTCATAGACCATCCTGTCGAGTTTGACTACCGCGTCACGCCAGGCCTCTATGGTCTCGCGGATCTGCGGAAGGGTCACTTCGCTGACCGGACAACCCCACACCTGCTCGAGTTTGTCGAGCGCCCAGGTCCACTCGTACGAGTAGTAGTTCGCGTGCATCTGCTCCATGCATGTCTGGATCGCTTCGAGGCTCATTTGTCCGGCTTCGATGGCGTCCAGCATCTTGCTCACTTCGCCACGCGGAGCGATGAGACCAGCCATATCGACCCAGTCTCCCAAGCCGGCTTGGCTGTCGGGCTGTAAGGCCGCACGCACCTCTTCGATCGTCTTCCATTCCTTCTTCTCCAGCCGGCTGATGAGGCTGTTTCCGAGGAATTTCTGGATGCCGATGGTATAGAGTTCGCGTCCGTGCTTGAGGGACGAGTTACGGATCTTACAGTTCCTGTAACCATAGACCTCGGTGTTCTCGCCGCTGAGCGCCTCGAGTTCGTTGAGAACCTCGCGTCCGCGCCACATCTTCTGAACCGTATAAGGGCTCAGGAGGTTGAAATTGATCTGGTCGAGTTTGTGCGGATCCTTGCGGTTGTCACGTTTCGGCCATTTCTGCGCGTCACGGATCGTACCTACAGTACGCAGGTTCGCGCCGGGCACCAAATAACTCTCGGAGTTGTTCTCTATGAGGTACGAGAAAGGCAGATCGGAGGTGTCGGCGTGGTGGGTGTGACGTCCCATAACGAGGGAGAATGCACCCACTTTGGACGGCCAGAGCAGATAACTATCACTGGTCGTTTTCGCACCGCGCTCAGCGATACCCTGGTGGATCGGACCGAGTTTGTACATGTGGTTCGACTGGTTCGAACCCGAACCGGCGTTCAGGAAAGAGAACATACCGGCAATCAACAAAGTTGATTTATGGTGGGTCACGGTATAAGGACCTGCGAAAATCGCACAGGCCTCTCCGTGCATGCCCTGGCAGTTACTGAAGAACAGACTCTCGCCCGCGGAGTAGTGCTTGTCGAAGATACATCCCTGCCCTACGAAGCACTTGTCCACCAGCGTCGAGTCGCCAATCTCTACGCCCGAAGCGATGATAAAATCCGTACACTTGACACCACTGCCGAGCCGTACAGGAGCCGCTTCGTTGGAGTTGATCGTTCCGTTCTTGAGGCGGCTCACACCGGTCAGTTCGGCAAAATCGCCGACCTTGACATTCTTGATCGAACCGCAGTTGAGGATGTGTACGTTGTTGCCGATGTAGCCATGATCGGAGGCCTGCGCCTCGGCGTACTCGTCGATGCGGCGCTCCAACTCATGAATCATCGCCGGACGGTGACGGTAAAGCGTCAGGATATACGCCAGGCTGGCGGAGAGTTCATTGAAAATCGGAATCTCCCGTCCACCGCCTTCGTTCATCACCGGCACGCGCACTCCGTTTCCGAACGTCGTCTTGCGGTCCACGAGGATGGCGTTGACATTCTCGATACAGGTGTTATCACCGATGTGGTAGTTGGCGATATAGTTATGGATGTTATAGAGGTGCGCATCATTGCCCACTTCGCAGTTATGCAAAGTGGCGTTATAGATGCCCGAATGGATCTTCAGCCCACCCGGCAGCGTGATCTCTCTCTTGAACGCTCCCAGACGGTTGTGACCGGAGAAACGGGTGTGATGCACGTACTGCGCGTCGAACGCTTCCACCACCTCTATCTCCGCCCAGTTCTCCGCCGAGCAGCCCTGTGCCTCCAACTGCGCGATCTCCGCGCTCGTCAATGAACGGTACATACAATTAGTCGTTCAGCAACATCGGCATCAGCAACATGAGGACATCTTCGTTCTCCTCGTTCTCCGCCGGCAGGATCAGACCTGCGCGAGCCGGGTCAGCCAGCTTCAGCAGGACATCTGCGGAAGCGATGGAGCTGAGCAAATCGATGAGGAACGGCGCCTTGAAACCGATCGCCATCGGCGTGCCGTTGTAGTCGCAGGAGATGAGCTCCTCTGCGCTGGTCGAGAAATCGATGTCCTGTGCGGAGATCTTGATCTGGTTCTCGCTGAGCGCCAGACGCAGCTGTGCGGTACCGTTGTTGGCGAAGACAGCCACACGTTTACAAGCGTTGATGAGGGTCTGACGGTCGATGGTTACGACGTTCTGGTTCGCCTGCGGGATGACGGCGTTATAGTTCGGGAAACGGCCCTCGATCTGACGGCAAACCACAATCGTGTTGCCGAACTCGAAGCGCGCGTTCTTGGCTCCGAAAGTCACTTTGACATCCTCGTCAGCCTTCGCCAGGAGGTTCTTCAAGAGACTTGCCGGTTTTTTCGGCAGGATGAAACTTGCAGCCACGCCGGCTTTCACACCCTCGTTCGTGTAACGAACCAGACGGTGCGCGTCGGTAGCTACCATCGTCACTTTGTCCTCGGCGATGTCGAAGAAAATACCGTTCATCACAGGGCGCAACTCATCGTCCGCAGTACAGAAGATCGTCTTCTCAATCGCGCTCTGGAGCACGCCGGCAGGCATGTTCACCACCTTCGCGTCACCCTCAGCCTCCGGCATCTCCGGATACTCGTTGCCGTTCACGCCGACAAACGAATAGGTACCGTTCTGGCTAACCATGTTCACCGCAAAATTATTCTCGTCGATGGTGAAGGCCAGCGGTTGCTCGCTGAACTCCTTGAGGGTCTCTAACAACAGTTTAGCCGCCGAAGCCACTTTGCCGCTACCTTCTACGCCCTCAACCTCTACAGAGGTACGAATGGTGGTCTCGCCGTCGGAAGCCGTCAGGCGCAGCTCGTTGCCCGCCAAATCAAACAGCACGTCATCCAGAATCGGAAGCGCATTCTTACTGTTAATCACGCGGCTCACAGCCTGCAATTGGGAAAAGAGTTTTGAACTCGAAACATTGAATTTCATATACGTATCTTTTTAATTATTTTTTACAATTTATTGTAATTTTCACATTTTAGCGTGCAAAGATACAATTTTTTTCTGATATACGCAAGAAAAATTTGGATATTTGCAAAAAAAGTAGTACTTTTGCAGCGAATTATGGCAAAAATCGGTATTTTTGACAGCGGTTATGGCGGTTTGACCATCTTGGAAGCGATCCGCCGGGAGTTACCTCAGTACGACTATCTGTACCTGGGGGACAACGCCCGTGCGCCTTATGGCACGCACTCGTTCGATGTTATTTACCGATATACCCTTCAGGCGGTCAAATACCTCTTCTCCCAAGACTGCGCGTTGGTCATTTTGGCTTGCAATACCGCCTCTGCGAAAGCCTTGCGAACCATTCAGCAAAAGGACCTGCCTCTTCTTCGGTCTGTCAGTCCGGAGGACGGTCTGGGTCACACCTGGAAGCGGTCTGTATTCTGTCAGTCCGAAGGACGGTCTCTAAATGTCTTGGGCGTCATCCGTCCCACAGTAGAAGCCGTGCCGGCAATCACCAAGACAGGCCACATAGGCATCCTCGCCACGCCGGCTACCGTCTCCTCCGAGAGCTACGTCCTCGAATTGGAGAAAATAGCTAAATTACCAAATGATCAAATAAATGACCAATTGGTAAATGACCAAATGGTAAATGCACAACCATTTACGGTTGTGCAGCAGGCTTGCCCGCTGTGGGTGCCGCTTATCGAGAATGGCGAACACCTCAACCCCGGCGCAGACTACTTTGTCGATCTCTACCTGCGGCAGATTTTAGAGAAAGACCCGCAGATTGATACCTTGATTTTGGGTTGCACCCACTATCCGCTGTTGCTGCCGAAGATCAACGCCTGGCTGGAGAAGACTCTCCCTTCGACTTCTCGATCTATCGATAGCTCGATATCTCGATCTGTCGATAACTCGATATCTCGAAAAATCGAGGTCATCTCCCAAGGCTCACTGGTAGCTCGTTCCCTCGCCGACTACCTCCTCCGCCACCCGGAATACGAGTCCCAACTCTCAAAAACGACCTCTGCCCCCTCTAGTTTTTCTAGTTCTTCTAGTTCGTCTAGCTCGCCTAGTTCTTCTGGTTCGCCTAGTTCTTCTAGCTCGCCTATGGGCTCCTGCCACTACCTGACCACAGAAAATGCGGACCGCTTCTCGCAATCCGCATCGCTCTTCCTCTCCTCCCCCGTCCAGGCGGAGCACATCGATCTGGAGTAATTTTCGTAAATTTATAAAAGGTTTTTAAGGGTTTACGAGTGGTTAAACCCCAGTAGAACGTGTCTGTATAGTATGCTGATGAACCAAATAAGAACTAAAGAAGAACTAAATAACAACTAAATAAGAACTAAAGAATTATGTAAAATAGGACGGGAGGAATGGGGAAATGGACATACAAAAAACCGGCATCTGATGCCGGGAAAAGAAGAAAGAAAAACCGCTTGGCGGGTGAACGCCAAGCGGTGTGGGACGGGATAAAATCCCTGACAAGAAACGAAGTCAATTTCACTTGCTGCTCTTCCGCCGGTTGCAATCGCGGCAGAGCATCTGGCAGTTGGAGGCAATCGTTCGTCCGCCTTCTACCCACGGGGTGATGTGATCGGCTTCCATGACCTCGATATCAAAGGGTTTTCCGCAGATAGCACACTTGCCGCCTTGGCGTTCATAGACCTCACGGCGCGTGTTCGCATCAAAAGTGCGGATACCCAGATGATGAATATCGCCATCGAGGATATAGGCAAAAATTCCGCTTTTCTTCTGCACATCGGAGTCCGCCATCAGTTTTGCCATTTGTTGACCGATTGAAGTGGCGGTTAATGGAGTGTCTTTGTGTTTATTATACAACAGACCCCATTCCACGCCTTTCATCTCTTTCTTATACTGGCGGCCGAAGAGTTTTTCAATCCAATGGATGACATCCTGGAAATACTGCCATAACTCGTCGGCGTCTGTATCGTGCTGGTGGAGCGCCATGTATTTCTCAATCGTCAAGCCTTGTTTGTCGGCAATCCAACCGAGTGCGGTCTCAAAGTAGTCTTGACGAATCGGCGAGCCGTTCATGAAGTCCGAGCCTATTCGATAAGCGACACAGCCTGTCTTGGAGAAACGGCGTTTGGCTTGCGTAACCCACGAACCCGAATAGATGGCATTGCGGATCTCCTGATCTTTGAGTTTCTCGCCGGCAATATTGATGCGTTGGAACCATTTGAGTTTCTCTTCGTCGGTTCCTTCGCAGATATAGATTTGCAGTTTGTAGTCCAAAATACGGTTTTGCTGCTCTTCGGTCATATTATTGAAACCGAGCAAGTTTCCGTCGAAAAGCATCATATATTCACCGGCGATAAACGAACAAATAGAAATCGTTCGTTGCTGCCCGTCGAGGACTTCGTATTCGATGCCGTCGGAGCCATCTGTCTTAACCCAATACATGACGTTGAGCGGAAAGTTCTGCCAGACGGTGTCCATGACGGCATTTCGTTGTTTCTCGTCATAGACGAACTCCCGTTGGTACTTCGGGCGGATATTCAATCGTCCGCCGTAGCCGACGATTCCTTCCTCTTGAATACTCAAATCATTATACCCCGCGCACAACTCCCGCACGCGAATTTCATGTAATTCTATTTTCATGGCTTTTGTGGTTTTTTATTGCGAATAATTATTCTTCGATATATTACTTTCCCATTTAACTCAGGTCCTTTTCCTCTCCATTCTACCTTATCGTCATCTAAACCAAGAATTTCAAATTGATCTGGGTTGTATTTATCTAAGAATGTAATTGGAACACCCATTGCTCCTTTATAATCTATAGGTATTTCTGATACTTTTGCAACGTTTATAGCCTCGCAACTATCATACATTGGATACTCATACGGAGTATAGAACTTGTATAAATCTATATCTTCATGACGTTTTTGTATATCAAGGTTCGTAAACCAACAAATATTACCCATACTACGCCATTTCTGACCATTTTCATCTACCCAATATCTCGTTGCTCTCGGTTCAAAATAATCTGGTACACGGAAAGACATATCTCCGCTTTTATATCCTAACCAAATTTCATTATCTCTCAAATGTCTGAATACATCTTTATAAGTAATATTGTTTTGGCTACCTATAACTAGAAATTGTTTTTTATACTCCATCATCAATGCGATAAACTCTCGAAATAATGAAAAGGGAGGATTTGTAACCACAATATCTGCTTGTTTGAGCAATTCTACACACTCCTTTGAACGAAAATCTCCATTTCCTTTAAGAATAGAAATAACGTTCTTATCATTTTGCATCAAGTATTTCACATCAGCAAGATTTACCGCTCCATCTTTATTGTAGTCCTGTACTTCCGTAATCTCTACTTTGTAGGCAATCTTTTTAGGCTCATCAACAGTATCTCCAAAATCCAAAAGCAATTCATTTCCTAAAACAGGAGAACCATCATAACAAGTGGCTATTAGTTTTTTGAGACCTAATAGATTAAAATTGAGGGCAAAGTATTTAAAGAAATTGCTCTCATACGGATCATCGCAATTACATAAGATAACCTTATCGCGAAAATGTTGGCGATAATGTTTTAGTTCAAAAGAAATATCATCTAGTTGAGTGTAAAACTCATCTTGTTTGGCATCCTTTGCTGCTGTTAGACTACTATTTTTTGCCATATAGATTGATAGTTGTTTTGTGCATAACTATCAATCACCAAACAGATAAAAAGTGTGAACAATTTATCCGTTCGCCAAGGTATGTAGGAAACCCGTCCCCGTGATAAATGCTCACACTTAATCGCATGAGCATTGCTATTACCTATACGGGAAAGGGTATCCATACATGGACACCTTTACTTATTATTTCCGGTTCTTATGAAACTTCCTACATTTCTGGCGAACGATGAAATAATAGTAATGCTTATTATTTTAATATGTCATTGCGCGACACTTCGCGCTTATATATGTCTATATTTTATAAGTCTCCAGACCAGCCGTGACCTAAGTCCCAGTGTTCGTCGTATTTGAACTCAAAGTACGGCAAGGCGAAGTATTTTTCCAACAATGCAGTCAACTCCTCCTCTATGTCCTTTGCCCACTGACCGACAAAGACCACAAAATGATCCACAGCCCAAGATACACGGCCACGAGTATTTTGCCGATGATCAGGTTCTTCGTAGTTAATGACCTTTATTCCACTAGCTTTTGCATCCTCTACCATCTTTGGCGTGAGTTCTTTTTTATAGACGCCGAAGAAATCGTGCTCCTCGGGGTCATACCAGAAGATTCCCACCGCCGGCATGGGCTCGTCGAAGGACTTCATATCCTTCATAATGGCTTCTTTTTCGCTATGTGTTAAAGTGGTCATATTCTCTATCAAACCTTTGCGGCTGCAAAGGTACACAAAAAAAATGACATACGCAAATTTGTATGCCATTTTTTTGAGAAATTGGTGGTTTTGAGGTTATCAAGTTCGGATGAACAAGCCTGATTTACCAAGCGATGCCAAGGGTTAGGCCAAGGCCGTGCTGGAGGTACTGGTTGAAGGAGTCGTAATTTGCTTTGGGCTTGAACGCCGGGATCTTCAGGTCATTCTTAGTCCACTGCCAATCCATCGTGTAATGAAGTCCCAGAACCAAGTCCACCGAATTGAACGGGATACGCCAATCGAGCCCTATACGCGTATCCGTGAGAAGGGCAGAACCGCCATATATATTTCCCGTTTTCATCGGTCCGGCTCCGGCACTCTGGGTGATGCGCGGAACGAGCATGTGTTTACCCACCTGAATGGGCAGCTGGCCTCCGACATAGAGCCCGAACATCGCTCCCGCGCGGGTTTTGTATCCCAACTTGGTACCATAAACATCGTCTTCGGTCATGGCTTCTTCGATGAGCGCAGTTATCTGAATGCCGGTAACGATATAGCCCAACCAATCATGCCCTACTTGCACCCCCACCTGCTGATTCATTCCCAGATAATTGTCATAGACTAACCGCACATGGTTCGTATTGTCCATATCGGTCACGATACGTGTTGCGGAGCGCTCGAACTTTTTAGCGTCTTTTACTTTGTTCGTTACCAGGCTGTCACGGACGGCAAGTGTACGCAACGCGGGATCGAGCGGCAAATGCCAGTCCATGTCCCCTATCTCTTTCTGAACCGAATCCGGCAATTGGCGGAAGACGAACAACCAGTCTTCGCCGGAGAGAGACCGCAGCGGCTCTATCTCCTTGCCGGCATCATTTTTGGATGCTCCCAAGGTAGTGATAAACGATTGCACGTCTTCTTTTCCGATCGCCAAACCCACTCCTTCGCGGTAGAAAGCCTTCCAGGTGTTGACACCCAAGATTTCGTATTTGCCGTCTTTATTCTTGAGCAACAGCGGTCCGCCGCTGCTACCGGGATCGATAGAAGCGGTATGCTGGATGATACGCGAAGCGTGCTCATGGCTGTCCACGTCCACATGTGCATTAGAAATGCTTCCGCGCGTGAGCTGCCAAGAGGGTTTGTCCGCCAACTCAGGGAAGCCCGCTGCCACAATAGAGAGATCTTCCTCTATCTCACCGGCATAAAGCGGCAGAGGGATCATCTCACATTCCGCAGGAAGGGCAATTGCCGCCAAGTCCGTTTCGCCGATATTCGCCACTTCGCAATGCTCGTAACGGATGGTTTTCTCGTGGAGCTGGAAAGTGAGGGTTGCTTTCTCGGCGTAGCCGATGACATGGAGGTTGGTGAGCACATATTTCTTGCCGCCCTGCTCCACTACGACACCCGAACCGAAAGTGCCTTCGTTTTTATAGGCGGTTAACGCCCGCGAGACACTTCTCATTCCGGCTCTCGCCGTATAGAGGGCATAGTCGCCCATGAGCGATTTGTCCGCCTCGGAATACTCCGGTTCTACAATACAGACACTATGCCGCAAGCCTTGCGCCGAAGCCGGCATCCATACACATAGCAGCATAGCTGCCAAATAAAGAATACGTTTCATATAGGTAAAATTATTCGTCGTCGCCTACTACGCCGTTGGATACAGAATCGGTCTTCGTCTCCGGAACAGCTTCTTCCTCAGGGATCACCTTTACCGGCATTTCCGCTTTCTTGCCGCCCGCCATTTCGTCCAAGATATACTGCATATCCGAGCCTTTGAGTTTGCCTTTTTTGATAGCCGTAGCAATCTCTTCATTTTCAGCAAACAGTTTCGCTAATTTCATTTTCGGCGGGAAGGCTCCGTTAAACAGAACCAGCTCCGCCTGTTCCCACTCCGGTCGAACCAGATAATAGAGTGTCGGTGTATCCGGTCCGTTTCCTCCTACAAACTTAATAAAATTCAAATCGCCTGTTTTCTTATCCATTTGATAGTTCATCTCGCATTGAAAGACCACACCCCAGGCGCTGCCCATAATGGGATTTCCCCACTGGTGATCGCTCTGCAGCATGGATTTGCGGGCATGGATATAATAGAGCACATGTTGCTTGTCCGGGAAGTCCTTATGCCAGATCTTGATACCTATGATGTCCGCTGCGTCAATATCCGTATGCCCCTTGTCATCGGAGTTCTTCTTCACACCCAGTTTGTGTTTTCCGACTCGCGGCAATTCCACTTCGGCAAACTCTTCTACATGTCCGTCCTTAAAATACACCTCCCCCGGATAATAATGAGGTGTGAGCAAGCTCATTTGTGTAATAAACTGCGCCTGAAGCGCTACGCTGGCAAAGACTGCTGCCAGAACAAGAAGAAATCTTTTTTTCATAAATTTGAACGTTTTATTAACAATTCGCTGCAAAATTACAGCTTTTTCTTGACATATGCAATAGTTTATAACATTTTTTACCATAAATTCACAAAAAGCGTGCGTTTTCGTTCGCTTCATTTGATTTGTTGAGGTCTTCGACTACCTTTATCACTCAAATAAATGCACGGAAAACTCACGCTACTACGTGAGCGTGCATAAACCGTACTTGAGTGATTTTGATTTTGTTAAAAGTGTCGAAGTTTCAACAAATCAAGCTTTGGCATATTACGCTTTTCTTGGCGCTCCCTCGCGCCTTTATGTCCCCCTGTTTTACGTCAGTGAGTGACGACCACTTTTTACGCTGTCGGTGCCAGCGGAGAGTTACAAACTAATATCCAATAAATGGCCGATTAGTTTATTATTAGCAAGATAAACTATACTATATACGTTCTCTAATTCTTCATAAAAGGCATACCACGTAGTATGCGCATTTTTCCTATATCGGACGTAATACAGAGTTTTGCCATCTACACAATACCGATTGAAATATTCAGGGGCATCGACAGATACTGAATTTTGCAGATTTAGCGCAAAATACCTAAAAATGTCACGCATGTACATAACGGCGTAGTCTTCCTCGCCGAAATAGCCCTGTTCTACTAACTCCTTTACACTTTCTTCAAACTGCAAAAGTGCTTGCTTGGTGTAAACAACTTCTTTCATTGGAACATAGCGCGAATGCGCGGCTCAAGGAAAGCGATTGCTTCATCGGCAGTATAGTACTTTTTCTGCACATTTCCGGTACCTATTGCATCTGTTGTAATAGGTGCTTCTTGGGGTTGATTTTTAACGTCTGTTTGCATAGTCGTTCTTGTTTTCTAAACCTTTGCGGCTGCAAAGGTACACAAAAAAAATGACATACGCAAGAGGTATGCCATTTTTTTGAGATTTTTCGATAAATCGAAGATACTCTTATTTCTTGCAGTTTCCTTCGCAAGTGATGCACTTGTAGCAGAGGCCTGCGAGCGCTGCGCCAACGAGCGGAGCGACGATGAAGAGCCAGAGCTGCGGGAGAGCGAGTGCGTTCTCAGAGAAGAGTGCCTGCGAGATCGAACGAGCCGGGTTCACCGAAGTGTTGGTCAACGGAATAGAGATCAAGTGGATGAGGGTCAGCGTCAGACCGATTGCCAGACCACCGAAAGCACCGTTAGCGTGCTTGCTGTCCGTTACACCAAGGATGACCATGAGGAAAACAAAGGTCAGGACGCACTCGGTAGCGAAAGCACCCCATACATTCGTCTGGAGGTAACCGGCCTCTACATCAGCAGCGCTGAAGAAATCTCCGTAGCCGTTCGCAGCGAAGGTACCGATCTCCATGCCTGCGGATTTAGCGATACCGAAGAGGATAGCAGCCGCAGCGATAGCGCCGAGGATCTGTGCGCACCAATACCAGAGCATCTCTTTCGCGGACATACGACCGTTGACAAAAACACCCAGGCTGACAGCCGGATTCAGATGTGCGCCACTAATGTGGCCTATTCCGTAAGCCGCAGCGACGATCGTCAGACCGAACGCGAGGGCTACGCCCAGAAAACCAACATGTCCAAACAGGGCCGTTCCACAACCGCCCAGAACCAAAACTGCCGTTCCGAAGAACTCTGCAGCAAACTTATTACATAATTTCATTTTGTTTTATTATTTAAGGGTTAAACAATAAATTGCTTTTTTATCCGACAGAGCCTTCGAGACTCACTTGCAGAAGTTTCTGCGCCTCGACGGCAAACTCCATCGGGAGCTTGTCCATGACCTCTTTGGCGTAGCCGTTGACAATCAGTCCGACTGCATCCTCGAGGGATATACCCCGCTGCTGGCAGTAGAAGAGCTGATCCTCGTTAATCTTGGAGGTCGTTGCCTCATGTTCGACGGTCGCCGTGGGGTTGGAGATGATCATGTCGGGGAAAGTGTGCGCGCCGCATTTATCGCCCAGGAGGAGCGAGTCGCACTGGCTGTAATTACGCGCGTTCTCGGCATGGATACCCATCTTCACAAGACCGCGGTACGCGTTTTGGCTATGGCCCGCGGAGATACCTTTGGAGACGATGCGGGAACGGGTGTTTTTGCCGATATGGATCATCTTCGTTCCGGTGTCTGCCTGCTGGTAGTTATTGGTGAGGGCTACGGAGTAGAACTCCGCCGAGGAGTTATCGCCGCGGAGGATGCAGGAGGGGTATTTCCAAGTGATGGCAGAACCCGTCTCCACCTGTGTCCAAGAGAGGCGCGCGTTCTCGTGGGTGATGCCGCGTTTAGTAACAAAATTATAGATACCGCCTTTACCCTCTTTGTCTCCCGGGTACCAGTTCTGGACGGTCGAATACTTGACTTCAGCATCCTTATGCACAATGATCTCGACGATCGCCGCGTGGAGCTGGTTCTCGTCACGCATGGGGGCTGTACAACCCTCCAAATACGAGAGATACGCACCTTCGTCGGCTATCAGAAGCGTGCGCTCGAATTGGCCGGTATTGCCGGCATTGATGCGGAAATAGGTGCTTAGTTCCATCGGGCAGCGGACCCCTTTGGGCACATAGACAAACGAACCATCGGAGAAGACCGCGGAGTTGAGCGCCGCATAGAAATTATCGGAAGGCGGAACGACCGAGCCGAGGTATTTCTGAACGAGTTCAGGGTACTCGCGCACGGCTTCAGAGATGGAGCAGAAGATGATACCTTTCTCGGCGAGGGTCTGACGGAAAGTGGTCTTGACAGAGACAGAGTCCATGACCGCATCGACCGCCATGTTTCCTGCCAACGCTGCGCGCTCCTCCAGAGGGATTCCGAGCTTGTCGAAGGTCTTCATGATCTCCGCGTCGATCTCATCATTTACCATTTGGCCATTTACCATTTGGTCATTTATTGAGCCATTTGGAGATTTGGCCTTCGTTTTCGGAGCGGCGTAATAGGAGATGGATTGGAAGTCAATCTCCGGGATATTAAGGTGCGCCCACGTGGGGAGCTTCATGGTCTGCCATTTGCGGAAGGCCTTGAGGCGGAACTCGAGGAGCCACTCGGGTTCGTGCTTCTTCGCAGAGATAAGCCGAACGATGTCTTCGTTCAGTCCTGCAGGTACGATATCGGTCTCCACGTCGGTCGTAAAACCGTACTTGTACTCCTGTTCCGTTATGTCCTTAATAATTTCTTCCATATTAAAAGAGCCACCCTTGGTCGGGCGGCTCTCTGAGGCCGGTAGCGGAGTCAAACCGCTCTATACGGTTTTGCAGACCGCTGACTAAGTCGCTCATCCAACCGGCCGTCGCGTTCGCTCTCCCCGATATTTTTCCTTCTTTCGTGGAAAGCGGGTGCAAAGGTACTACTTTTTTTTGAAATATGCAAATATTTGCAGTATTTTCTGTGATTTTTTGTTAAAAAAGGCACAAATCGGCGTCAGAGATGGTCCCTTTGGGTCTTTTTTTGCCTCTTGAGGCAGGAAGCGGAGATGTCGCTACCGGTGTTTCCGCTGTCGGTTTGAAGGGTGAAGTATAGCGTCCCAAAAACGGGTTGATGATGTCGCGCGTCTGGTCGTCGGTCCATTTGCATTTATCGACGATCCACTCCAGATAACTGCGGTCGATGCGCATCATTGATTCGATAGATTCGCCTTTGTGGGCACCCTGTGTGAGATAGAAATAGTCGCCTTTCTTCGTGAGCCATCGGTCAAAACAGATAAAGGAGAACTCGTCTCGTTGGGTCCACTGCCAACCGTGTGCGGCTACCTGGGCCTTGAAGACCTCGATGGTTGCCATGACGTCATCGAGCGAGTTATGGGCTCCTTCGAAGGGATGGCCGTAATAGCGAGTGTACGCGGCGGTGAGGTTATTATGCACTTTCTCTCCGTTCTCATCGACCATGCCGGCTGTGTGAATACGCTCCAGGAGGAGCGCGTCGTACCAAGTCCGTCCTTCGAAAGCGAAGGTAAGCCCAAGGCGCGCGAGGTTGTAGTGAAGGATCGGTGCATCGTAGCCGTTGCCGTTATAGGAGAGAAAATCGCAACCATCGGTGAAGGCGATGAGGTCGTCATAGACAGAACGGAGCGAGACACCATGCTCCAACAAGAAGGGTTTGGATATATGATGCACCGCCTCGGCTTCCGCAGGGATGGTGAACTCCCCTTCGGGGAGGATATACCAATCGCGGGTGTCGATCACATGCCAATCGGCGGTGTCAATTTTCACCATAGAGAGCTGGATAATATGCTCTTTCTGCACATCGAGACCGGTGGTCTCTGTATCAAAACAGATGAGGTTCATAAATGAACGTTTAGAGAGTTTAAATGTTTAATGGTCGCTGCGCGACGTTTAGTTTTATTCCACGTAGAGAACGAGGCCTTTGAGGTACTCGCCTTCGGGGTGGTAGATGTTTATGGGGTGATCCTGGGGTTGATGCAGCTGGTGGAGGATGCGCACGGAGCGTCCCACTTGCGCCGCCGCAGAGAAGACGGCGAGCCGGAAAGCCTCTTTGTCCACCGCCTGGGAGCAGGAGAAGGTGAAGAGGATGCCGCCGGGTCGAATCATCTCAATCGCCTTGGCGTTGATGCGCTGGTAGCCGCGGAGGGCATTCTTCACCGCATCGCGGTGTTTGGCAAAAGCCGGAGGATCGAGGATGATGAGGTCGTACGTTTTTCCTGCTGATTTTTGTGCGCTGAGATACTCGAACGCGTCCGCTGCAACGGCAGTATGGTTCTTGGCCTTCGGGAAGTTCTTCGCCACATTGATATTGACGAGGTCTATCGCTTTCTGGCTGACATCGACGGAGTCCACGGTTTTGGCGCCGCCACGAAGGGCGTAAAGGGAGAAACCGCCGGTGTAACAGAACATATTCAGGACATCTTTGCCTTGGGCGTAGCGCTCGACGAGTGCACGGTTCTCCCGCTGGTCAATGAAGAAGCCGGTTTTCTGGCCCCGTAGCCAATCGATGCGGAAAGAGAGACCATTTTCGATGGACCAAAATTCTTCGGTATCACGGGATTCCGGAATTTCGGTATCACGAACGAGCCAGCCTATTTTATCACCGGTGACGGGAGCTTTGAAAGGCAAGGTATCGTCGGATTTGTAGTAGATATTTTGGACCTGCTGAACGGTCGCGAGGATGGCGTCGGCTATCTCTTTTCTGCAGACATGCATGCCGACCGAATGCGCCTGGACGACCGCGGTGTCGGCGTAGATATCTACGATGAGTCCGGGGAGATTATCTCCTTCGCCATGGACGAGGCGGAAAGTGTTATTGTCCTTTCTCACCAAGCCCAAGGACTCGCGAACCTTATAGGCTGCGCGGATACGTGTGTGCCAGAAATCTGCGGGGAGGGCGTCTGTACCAAAAGAAAGTATGCGTACAGCAATACTTCCGACCTGCCAATGTCCCACGCCCAACACATTGGAGGTGCTTGACTGTACGCATACTAACTCGCCTTCTTCGGGAGCATCGCCTTTATGCCCGGCATCCAGGATGACGCGGGCAATCGCGCCTGAGAAGACCCAGGGGTGAAAACGAAGAAGGGATTCTTCTTTATGGGGTTTTAGAATAATAGTTGTCATTCGACGCCGTGGGTTAGTTCGTGGTAGGCATGGAGCGAGAGGTTGTCGCTGACGTACTTGAGGCTATGAAGATGCGTGAATCCGAGAGCGGCGATGAACGCCAGTTCCATATCGAAGACGCAGTCCTTGTAGTCGGAAGCGAGCACAAAATCCGTGTTGGTGTAACAAACCGCTCGAAGCGTGTCATGGACGAGGGGTAGCTCGGCGCCGAGGGACTCGTCAATCAGCGGGAGACGGGGTTCGGGATAGGTCACGTTCGGGTGATTGAGACGCACTTCGGAGACCTCCACCCAGGTGCCCAAGTCGAAATTCGCGCTTCCGGCGTAGCCGATGTTATAGAGTTCTGCATCGCGGTCGAGGGATTGCAGGGAGCGGATGATATTGATTGCTCCGACGCCCGTGAAGATGATTTCTGCGTCCGAGAGGTCCAAGCCGAGTTGTTCGCGTGCTTTGGAGAGCAATTCGCGCTCACCTTCCTCCGCCATAATGATATATTTCTTTGCCGCAAGGGCACGATTAACTTCGTTTTTAGCCATAGTTTTCAGAATTTGGGTGCAAAGGTACAAAAAAAATCTCACATACGCAAGGGTACACGAGATTTTTTCTTGTTGCGGAGGGCGGGATCGAACCACCGACCTTCAGGTTATGAGCCTGACGAGCTACCACTGCTCTACTCCGCGATATAACAACCTCTTTTTCAAAAGGGACTGCAAAATTACTGCTTTTTTTTGACATATGCAAATTTTTGTGCGTTTTTTTTGCATATATACCGATTTTTTTGTAATTTTGCGGCGTAAAACGACATTCAGTATGCGAAAATTGCTTTTTCTTGTGAGTTTTTGTGTTCTCTCCGCGCAAGCCGTGGAGCGTGTGACTTTGGCTGAACTTCAAGGAGATTGGAGTAAGTATCAAAATCAAGTGGTGGAGATTACGGATGAGTTGGTGGTCTGCGGGAGCTACTATGACTCGCTGGTGTTAGCAACCGAGCGTTTGTTCTGTCCGGAAGAGCGTGCTGTGGGTCTGGCGGACGGGGATAGTACGGCATATTTTCAGATAGAGGAAGAAAACAAGGCGAAGAGTATCGTCGTTCATTGCCGCAACGCGTATTACAAAGTGCGCACGGGAGATAAGATCCGGAGAGTGAGAGCCCGCGTGACGAGCGAGCGGCATCTGCTGACGGGCAAGACTTTACAGACACGGCATATGCCGAAAGACCGTTTGGCGGGTCCGAAGAAAGGGGAGTTACGGATAGTAGGTGCGAATGTGGAAAATTATTTCGCAGACTTAGGCGGTTACGCGACGAAACGCACTACCCCGGCCCAGCAGGCAGTAAAGACAGTAAAGGTTGTGAAGGCGATGAAAAAGATGAAGGCGGATATCTATGCCTTATGCGAGATGCAGGTGGGGAATAAGGCACCGGAGATGTTATTGAAGGCGCTGAACAAAAGGAAAGAGAAATACGGGTATGTCACTATGCCGCAAGGGGACAAGGACCGAATCGGCGGATGTATTATTTACAATAAGGAGCGCGTGCGCACGTACGAGGCGCCGATGTCGGCTTATAGGGACAGTGCAAGTCATTATTACGGGCGGATGTTCGCTGTGGGTTTTGAAGAGATGAAGAGTGGCGAGCGGCTGATTGTGAGCGTGAACCATTTCAAATCCAAGAGGCCCGGAAGAAACCAGTACGATACGAATGAGCGGAGGATGCAAAATGCGGATTCGTTACTGGCGATGATTCCGAAGGCGAAGGAGTTTTTCGGGGACGAGGATGTATTGCTACTAGGCGACTACAACTGCTACACGCAGGAACAACCGATTCAGACGATTGTCCGCGCGGGGTATCAGGAGTTGCTGCCAATGGGCGGAGAGGGAGACTACTCGTATAGTTTCCGCAGCGAAGTGGGTTATCTGGACCGCTGTTTCGGCAGTCCGAGTATGGCAGGACAGGTAGTGAAGGTACGGCCGTGGCATGTTAATTGCGATTGGTACTACTCGCACGGAGCGTATAAGATGAAGGACAAGAGTGCGCACCGATACGCAGACCATGAGCCGATAGTGGTGGATGTCAAACTAGGGTACTAGGATACTAGAATACTAGAATACAAAAGGCAGCCTAGTTTGGCTGCCTTTTGTGACCCCGCTGGGGCAAATTATGTTAATTTGCACCTGCGGTGCGAGCTTCTGCTCTGTGACCCCGCTGGGGCTCAAACCCAGAACCTTCAGAACCGGAATCTGACACTCTATTCAATTGAGCTACGGGGCCGCGCTTACATTAACACTGCGCGTGACTCGCGGTGCTACCGCTCGATTACGCCTTCGTGTTATGCTGCGCTTTTTCGGGTTTCAAAACGAGTTTTAAACACCGAAGTTTTTTTTTTATCGTCTACTTCCTCCCATAAAGATGAGGATGTAGTATATCAGTGTGGCGAGAGACGAGAGGGCTGCTACGACGTAGGTGTAAGCAGCACTATGGAGTGCGTCGGACGCCATTTCAGTAGTCGAGTTATCGGTGATACCTGCTTCCCGGAGCCAGTTCACCGCGCGCTGGCTGGCGTTCACCTCCACGGGGAGGGTGATGATGGAGAAGAGGGTGAGCATCGCGTAGAGGATGATACCGATGAGCATGAGTACCTGTCCGGGGCCGGAACCCAAAAGAAGAAGTCCGCCGAGGATGAGCCAAGTGACCCATTTGCTGGAGAACGATACAACCGGTACGAGAGCCGAACGAAGACCGAGCGGACCGTATTCGGTAGCATGTTGCACGGCGTGTCCGCACTCGTGTGCGGCTACTGCAGCAGCGGCTACGTTCGCTCCGTGATAGACATCCTCAGAGAGGTTGACGGTCTTGGAAGCCGGGTTGTAGTGGTCAGTCAGTTGGCCCGGGATGCAGGTGATCTGGACATCATAGATGCCATGGTCATGCAGCATTTTCTCCGCTACTTCTTTTCCGGTCATGCGGAGGGGTTCCTGCGAGTAGCGCTTGAACTTACGCTCCAGAGATGCGGAGACCAACCAGCTCGCCAAAGCGATGCCGATAAAGATAATCCAATATATAGCAGTCGGTGCCATTATGCTTTTGTTTTTCTTATTTTTCTGCGGCATATCTTACACTCGCCATAGACGAAGAGCGAGAAATGCTGCATATTAAAATTCGAGTACTTACGTTCCTGTACCAAGGTTGTGATCGCTTTGTCGGTGATGTCCGTCACCCGTCCGCATTTCGTACAAACAATCTGCAGTCGGTTTGCCGATCCGGTGATGAGTTCGTACTCCGTAGCCGTTTTGCCTCGCTGGCGCTCTGTAGCACGAAAGATCTGCGCTTCCACAAAGGTATTCAACGAGTTATAGACCGTTCCTACCGATATTCGTTCCGCTTCGCAGGCCCGTTGCAGCTGCTCCGCCGTAAAGGGTTGCGGCAAGGCGCAAGCGAGAGATAGAACGATGTTTCGCACCTTGGAGGGTCGCTTATCATGCTCATGCAAAAATCGTACCAATTTCTCCTGGGCGAGGATATATGCCCGAGCGCTTTTAATCATGGCTCATCAAATGGTCTTGATATATGCCCGGTGGCGTTTATGTATCTTATGGTCGAACTGGGTGAAGTTCGCAATATTCTTAGTGTTGGTCTCCAGGATATTTGTCGTCTCCAGGATTTGAATGCCGTATTGGTTGATGATCGGTATCTGGTCCTGGAAGAAGAGCGCGTTGATGCCCTTATCCTGATAGTCCGGCCGGATGGCGATGAGCAGGAAGCTGAAGGACTTCATCTTCTTTGCTTTGAGCGCCCGGAGGATATGGAACCAACCGAAGGGGAAGAGTTTGCCATCACATTTGCGAAGCGCGTCCGAGATATCCGGCATTCCGAGTCCGACGCCCACAATCTCTTCCTTCTCATTGACCACGAGGGTGACAAAATCGAAGTTGAGGATCGGGAAGTACATATTCTTATAGTAGTTCTTCTGCGCGACGGTCATGGGCTGGAAGTTATAGAGCTTCTGGTACGCCTCGTCGATGACATCCATGTACTGGATCCCGAACCGGCGGACGAGTTCGCGGGAGTTCTTGACTTTCACTACGTGCACGTGCGAGCGTTCCTTAACTATATCCGCGATGCGCACGAGTCGCTCGGGGCATCCTTGCGGAGGATAGACTTGGAGTTCTACCCAGTCTGCCTCTTTGACCAAGCCATACGCCTCAATGTGGCGGACGTAGTAGGGGTAGTTATAGAGCGAGGCCATGACGGCGGGATAGTCGTATCCCTCGAGAAGGAGACCTTCGTGGTCAAAATCCGTAAAGCCGACAGGTCCGTTAAGGCCATCCATGCCGCGTTCTTTGCCCCATGATGCCACGGTGTCGAGCAGGGCTTTGGAGACCTCGAGATCATCGATGAAATCGAACCATCCGAAACGCACGTGCTTGAATCCCCATTTCTCGTTCGCGCGACGGTTGATGATGCCGGCGATACGTCCTACGGGTTGATTATCTCGGTACGCCATCCAGAGCTGGTAGTCGCAGACCTCCAAAGCGGGGTTGGTCTCCAGATTGAAGCAATTCATCTCATCGAAGAAGAGCGGCGGGCAGTAATACGGGCAGTCCCGGTACAAGTCGTTAGCGAACTGAATGAATTTTTTCAGTTCACGTTTCGTACCTATTTTCCGTATTTCCAAAGCCATTTTCACCTAATTCCTCAAAAAAATCGTGCAAAAGTACAAAAAAATTTTGATATATGCAAATTTTATTGTAATTTTGCAGCCGATTTAGCTTTTCGGAGCGCCGAAAAGGGGGCTATCTGGTTTTGACAGCAGGTAGAATGGTTGTGTAAGCACGCCGAGCAATGAGGCAACGCTCGTTAATCTCGCTTCAAAATATAACTGGCAACACTTCTTATGCTCTCGCTGCCTAATCGAAGTATAGTAGATTGGCTTATTTGAGCGCAAGGCGCTTGAACGAGACGTCACTCCAAGCCGAGTCTGTGGGCTGAATGGATATAGTGGCGCAGAAATTCACAGAATAGGTATCGCAGGCTGCGATGCGGTACTGAAAATTTAGCAGATAAGCCGGTGGTTGGTGGCTTGGGTCTTGCCGCCGGACGAAAATCAAGGCCAAGATAAGCGTGTAGAAAGCACAAGTATTCCTTGTTTGGACACGGGTTCGACTCCCGTTAGCTCCACGGGGTATTAGCTCAGTTGGTAGAGCGCAACGTTCGCAATGTTGAGGTCAGGGGTTCGACTCCCCTATGCTCCACAAAGCCTGGTGAGGCTTGGTTTATGAAACTAAAATTTCTAAACATATGTACGTATTTATTACTATTTTGATTGTAATTGCCGCTATTTTGCTTACGCTTCTGGTATTGGTACAGAACAGTAAGGGCGGCGGTTTGGCAGCCGGATTTGCCAGTGGAAACCAAGTAATGGGTGCCCCGAAGACGGCTGACTTCCTGGAGAAAGCAACGTGGACGTTGATCGCTCTGATCGTAGTATTCAGTATTGCCGCAGTCGGCTTTGGCAAAGGTCAAGAAGAGGCACGCGACGATCAGTCGGTGATCCAAGTAGAGCAGAGTGCTCCGGCAGCAGAAGTACCTGCAGCTGAGGTTCCTGCAGAGGGCGCAGAGTAAGGAATAATGCGAAGGCATTATGACAGAAAAGCACAAAGCTTTCTAACCAACAAAAAAATACGACTCGCGAAGTGCGAGCCGTATTTTTTGTTGTCCCTAAGGGAGTTTATTTGACAGCCTGACCCATGATGGTATAGGTCTTGTCGCCCTTACGGATGAGAAGCATACCGTTGTTGAGGATCTTAACAGCCTCAGCATCAGCAGCAGTGTTAGAGATAGCGGTAGCTGTCGGGAAGACAATCGAGAGGGTGTTGGTCTCGAATGTCCAGGTGAAGGTATATTCGCCAGCCTCATCAGCAGCGAGTGTGAGGTTGCCACTACCAGCCTCGATAACATGAGCAGCATTCTCACGTGTGAAGGCAGCGCCATTAGCCGTCCAGTTACCCGAACCACCTATACGCATACCGAACTCATAGTTACCAGCAGCGAGGTTGAGTGTCAAGGAAGCGGTAGCATCGCCCTCTGCTACGGTGAAGTTCTCGGTATCAGCCCATGAGCCGAGGAAGTTACCATGCATAGCTATGGTCGGGATAACAACTGCAGAACCGGTCTTGGTAGCTACAGCGTTAACTTCTTTGGAATCGGCATTGAATGTGATGGTGATGGTATAGATACCAGCCTCAGGGATATTCAACTGATAATCCTGAGCAGGATAAGCAGTAGTCCAAGCGTGATCCTCACAAACCTTGAATCCGATAGAACCGGCAGCAAGGGTCAGCTCAGTCTTCTCCCAAGTATAGAGACCCTCTACGAGCGCCATGTCATTGGCAGTATTGGAAGGATCCCAAGTGGTACCGAATGCTACATCCGAGCCACCTGCTACGGTATAAGTATGCTCAACAGGAGTTACAGCTTTTGCATTGTATACGGTGAAGACGATGTCGTTGCCTTCGCAGTTAACGGTTACTTCGGTGTATTCCTCCGTAAATGCAGAGCAGTAGAACACTATACCTGCGCCATTGATAACGTACTGGCCTTCTGCCAGCGAGATGGTACCAAAGGCAGCACTCGGGAATGTCATGTAGATACCCGATTCAGCAGCCCATTCCGGCTTCTGGATATTAACCACACTCATTCCTTCCGGCTTGCAAACCTTGAATTGGTTTCCGAAGGTTTGCTCAGGGCTGCCATCACCGAGGAACTCGATGTTGTCCCAGTCGCAACCTTGGGGTTGCGGTTCTACGTAGAAGTTGCCGGTAAGTGTGAATGCCTCAGCAGTATAAGTAACCTCTACATTGCCAGCCTCTGCGAGAGTGAAGCAGATATTTCCGTCACCGTCAGCGGTCAGACCGTCAGCTACGATGGTCAGGTCAGAGAAGCCCTTCACCATTCCGTCGCCCCAAGTACCATCCAAAGTTACTTTGAGTTTGTAGTCGCCAGCTGCGAGGTTCTCGAAGGTATAGCTATCCTCGGTTACCTTGATTGCTGCAGGGTTCCATGCTAACTCACCAAGGAGCGCAGCGTCACCAGTGATGTAGAACTTAGCGGGATCCTCAACCGGAGGTTCGGGAGTTTCGCCTTTCTCACGAAGAATAGTGAAGTTAGCTACATACACTCCGGTAGAGCCGGAATTACGATAGATACGAATAAACTTAGCACCAGCTGCGCACTCGGGGATAGTAAAGGTAGTATCCTCAGGAGCCGCGTTCGTTGTAATCTGCTGCAAGTTATTCGGGAATAAAACTTGGCAAGTGGTAGCAGCACTTGCTTCGTCTGCACTAAAGTCGATACCGAAGATTGCATCTGAACCTGAAGTACGGAAAGCCGCTACTTGAAGCTTATCGCCGGCAGCGAGTGCCTCATCGAGCGTAATTCCTACATAATAGGTACCGCTAGAGAAACCCTTGTTGAGTTTAATCGTCCAGTTGGTTTTCTGAGCCGTTCCAACAACGACATTGGAGTTTCCACCATAAGCGGCAGCAGTACCACCTGCCTCAATAGCCTCGGTAGCAGAAGACTCACCGCGTTTACCATACCAAGTGTAGATGGTATCCATCTGCGCTTCTTCACCGCCGCCTTCGCCGTAAACGGACCATTCGCCATTGCATCCGGGATCGCCCCAAGACTCGCTTTCATTCGTGATAGTAAACAGGTTCTTACCATCCGTCGGGAGCGTTAAGTTCACCGTTTTAGCACCCCAATCAGCGATGTCACCGGAACCTTTGACGCGGACGAACATAAGTCCCGTAACGTCAGCGGGAACATCGTACGACCAAGTACCTTCTTCGCCGGTAACAGCCTCCATACGTACACCGGGCCAAGTAGTACCTGCGGATTCACCACCCCAGTAGTGAACAGCGACAGCAGCGCCGTCTTGAGTCCACCAACCATAAGTCATTTTGCAATACACTGTTGTTGCGAAAGCGGTTGAAACGCCCAGAACGACAGCAATCAATAAAGAAAGAATTTTTCTCATGATAATTGATTTTTAGTTAATAATGTTAGTTAATATTATGCTCTCCGATATACCGACATAACGAAAAGTCGATATATCGACGGGTTTTATAAATCGGGTGCAAAATTACTAATTTTTTTTTGAATATGCAAGAAAAAAATATATTTTGTGCAGTTTTTTATTCAAACCAAGAGAATACCGTGGACTACAGGGGGACTACATAGGTAGTACATGGATAGTATTATCTCGTACTTATGACGCACTAATCACGTACTTATCACGCACTAATCACGCACTAATTTTGAGAAAAAAACATGAAATTTTTCTTGTATTTGACGGTATTATATACAAAGTATATAATACTATGGATATGGAGGAAAATAGTAAAAAAGAGAGGGGCGCGGGAGTAAAAAAGAGAGGGGCGCCGAAGCGTCCCTCTGTAGGCTCGCGCAAGGATGCGCGAGAAATGCACAATGCGGTAAGCGGCAGAGCCGCGATGCTATTAGCGGATTACAGCGCCGGTAGCGTCGTAGCGTACGCCATTTTTGATGATGACGAGTTGCCCGTTCTCGATGGTCTTGAAGGCCTTGAGTTCGTCAGCGGTGTTGTTGATAGCGGTAGCCGGAGACTCATAAGCTGCGCCCCAAACTACGAAACGGCGTGCGGTACCGGAAGCGAAGGTGATATCGGTCTCTGCCGTTACACCGGAGAGGTTGATATCAAAACGGCAATCCATCGGATCATGCGACTGAAGGATATAGTCATTGCTTGCGCCGGAGATTCCAGCGTCAGCCTCCAGCGTCAGTTCTGTTTGATCGAGCGTAACGCCTTCGGGAGCAGAAAGAGCGATCGTACCAGCGGCGTTAGTCCAAGCGATAGCGAAGAACCGCAGTACCGTAGCACCTGCAGGAACAGTAACAACGAAGGATCCGTCAGCGGAACCTGTACCTGCCTTGACACCTGCTACACTGTTAACAGAACCTGCGTACGACTTGGTTGCAGCATCCGCCGTCATCGTAGCGGGCTCACCCGGGAGAACAACCGGCTGAAGAACAGAACCAGAGATAACTACTTCTTTTACGGTCTCACCTGAGGTCAAGGTAATGGTCTCGGAGAAATCACCAGGAGCAGCCACAATGTGGAGGTTCAGCGCACCACCCTCTGCGGTCAGAGTACCAGAAACGGTTACGTGCTCGCTACCTGCAGCAACAATTGCTTCGGTAAGATTAGCGCCGGTGACAGCAAGCGTAGTATCCAAAACATAGTTATCTTCGTCAGTACTAATAATTGCCGTGCCGAAATCGATATTTTTAGCAGAAATAGCCGGAGTAGTGGACTCTTCTTGCTCAAAAACGATCACGATAGAAGAAGCCTTCGAAGTAGCTGTACCAGCCTTAATTTCGAACTTGCCTGCATCCTCTGCATCAATCGAATAGGAGTAATTCTGGTTGTCGTTAATCGTAATGGAGATGATTGTGCCCCACGATTCTTCATTTTTAATCAAACCCGTGTTTTTCTGACCCTGAATAGTAGCACCCTTATCCTGCGCCATAATTTGGTTAGATGTCCACTCTACCTCAATGGAGGATTCATCCGAAGCTACAGCATCCGAGGTGTGCGTAACATTGTTTTCTGCATAAGATCTACCGGGAAAATCAGAAGGACTGATTGTTACCGTGTACTCTTTTGCCATCATGCTACCTGCGAAGAGGACGGCAGCGAGAAGAGAGAAAATTTTCTTCATAATGTTGATTTTTTTAAAGTTAGTATATTGTTAGTTATAATTTTTTTTTCGAGATTTCGAGAGATCGAGGTTTCTCAAATTCGGTGCAAAGTTACGATTTTTTTTTGACATGTGCAAATAAAAAATTATTTTTTATGTGCGACGACAAAAAGTTGAACCGAATTGAAGATATTTTGCCACAAGATATACGCGGCGGCTCCCAGAGATGCCAGAGGGTCGAGATAGGTGTTTGCCATCCAGACGCCGAGGGAGGTGTTTTTCTGTCCGAAAGCTTGTCCGGCGGTGATAGAAGAGACACCCGCCATAGTTTTCGGTGCCGCCGCAGGGTTGATGAGAACGTCCTGATAGTCAGTGCCTTTAGAGGGAGCAGGGAGATAAAAACCGATGAGTTTGCCAAGCCCGAACTGAAGGAGACAAGCAAAGAAAGAGGCAATGATAAGGATGATGATGTTCGAGATCTGGGCGTGGAAATTGAGGATGGTGGTCTCCGTCACAACGGAGGTAAGAACCACGATAGAGGCGACCCAGAGATAGAAGGGGACGACCGCAATTTTCACGGGCAGGACGAATTCTTTTTTGGCCTTCCATTTATAGGCAAGGCGAAGGAGCCAAGCGGAGAAGAACGGTCCGAGGAGTAGCGGTGCGACGCGCGAGAGGATGAGCAGGAAAGCAGGAAAGAAAGTCATGTTCGCCGCAGGGTTGATAAGCGGAAAAGTAGCCGGAACGATGATCGCCGTCGCGAAATTCGAGAGGAGGGTGAAGGTCGTGAGGTTCTGGATGGAACCGCCCATTTTGCCTGCAATAATCGGTGCTGCCGTAGCTGTAGGCATGATAAAACACATGAGGATGCCCTGCGCAAGGATCTTATCTCCCGTCCAGTGCAGAAGGGCCGCGTACGAAGCGAAGGCGAAGAGCATTTGTGCTGCCAAGACGACCCAATGCCAGCGATGGAGGCGCAGGTCGAGGGGATTCACTTTGCAGAAAGTGAAGAAGAGCATAAAAAAGATGAGCCACGGGAGTGTGGGTGCGAGTGGCAGGAAGAGTTTATAGCCAAGGGCTCCGATGAGCATCGAGAGCCAGAGGGCGTTGGAATCAAAGAATTTTCTCATAACGGGCTACTATTTCATCAATGATGGCAAAGACCTCTTCGACGGTCTCGGCGCGGAGAAGGGCGATGCGGGTCTGTTTGAAGTTATCGAGGCCTTTGAAAACCGGCGAAGCGGCAAAATGCCGACGGGAATGAACGATGCCTTTTCGCTCATCGTTGCCGCACCAGGCGATCGAAGCGAGGACGTGCTCCTTCAAGACCGCAACTTTCTCGGACATAGTTCTCGGGGCCGGAAGTCCTTTCATTTCTGCGAAGAGCCAGGGGGCACCGAAAGTAGCGCGACCGACCATGATGGCGTCCACGCCGTAGCGATCGAAACATTCGCGTGCGCGTTCGGGCGTGCACACGTCCCCGTTCCCTATTATAGGTATGTGTATGCGCGGGTTGGACTTGACTTCGCCGATGAGTGTCCAGTCCGCTTCGCCGCGATACATCTGCGAACGGGTACGGCCATGAATGGCGAGCTCCTGTATCCCACAGTCCTGCAACCTCTCCGCCAGATCTACAATGAACGGCGTACCATCGCTGAGGTATAGCGAGTTTTCGTCCCAGCCGAGGCGGGTTTTGGCGGTGACGGGGGTATGGACGGCGTTAACGACCGCATGGGTTATCTCCAGCATTTTCGGCACGTCACGAAGGAGACCGGCTCCGGCACCTTTTCCTGCCACTTTTTTCACGGGGCAGCCAAAATTGATGTCGATGAAGTCCGGGTGCGCCTGCTCCACTATGCGTGCGGCATCTGCCATGGCTTCGGGCTCACGACCGTATATCTGAATCGCCACCGGCCGCTCGGCATCGGAGATGGTTAGCTTACGGGTCGTCGAGGCTATGTCGCGAACGAGCGCGTCGGCGTTTACGAACTCCGTATAGACGCGATCGGCTCCGTAGCGTTTGCAGAGCGCACGGAACGCCGGATCGGTAACGTCCTCCATGGGAGCGAGATATAGGGGTTTCATTTATTCAACGTGGGATAAGAAATTCGATGATGATTCATGGCGGTGAGGCGGGTGGTGAAGACGCGACGGATGTCCTCTACGTCCTTGAAGGAGAGAGGCGTCTCGGCAAACTGACCATCCGCTATCTGGGCGTCGATCATCTGGTTGACGGCCTTGGCGATGGAGGCTTCGGAGAAGTCCTCGAGGCTTCGTGAGCGGGCTTCGATAGCGTCCGCCATCATGAGGATGGCCGCTTCTTTGGTAGAAGGTTTGGGACCTTTATAGCGGAAGAGCGACTCGTCCACGGCCTCCTTGGGATGGGCGTTGCAGTAGGTGTTATAGAAATACCGCACGAGGGAGGTGCCGTGGTGGGTAGTAATGAAGTTGATCACCACTTCGGGCAGGTGGTTCTTGCGCGCAATACGCTCTCCTTCGGTCACGTGGGAGATGACGACTTGTGCAGCGTCACGCGGATCCATCGTCAGCAAGGGATTGTCGGAGCCGTTCTGGTTCTCGGTATAGTAGAGCGGGTCGGTCATCTTACCGATATCATGGTAAAGAGCGCCCGTACGCACGAGCAGCGCGTTAGCGCCGACGGTCTTTGCCGCTTCGGCAGCGAGGTTGGATACCTGCATGGAGTGCTGGAAAGTGCCGGGTGCTTTTTCCGCGAGGGCGTGTAAGAGGTCGGAGTTGATATCCGTCAGTTCGACCAGCGTGATCGAGGAGATGAAACGGAAGAGTTTCTCGAAGGCGTAAATCAATCCGTAGCAACCGATGGTGAGGAGGCAGCAGATTGCGAAATAGAGATACATCCAGAGGTTGATTGACGACCATGCGCCCGTTTGCGCAAAGGTGATAGCGGTATAGGCAACCACCTGCGAGAGAAGGATCCACGCGGCCGTCTGGGTGAGTTGCGCGCGGCGCGTCATGTCTGAGAGCGAAGAGACAGCCGTCATACCCACGACGATCTGGATGAAGAAGAACTCCACGGGTGAAGGCACGACAATGGAAGTGATGAGGATGGTGGTGAAATGCAAGAAGAGTGCCGTTCGGGAATCAAAGAAGACGCGCGTTAAGATAGGCACCCACGCGAAGGGGATGATATATACCGAGAGGTTGAACCGCAAAGCGAGGCACGCCAGCCCGATGACGATAAACATCTGGAGGCAGAAGAAAAGCACCGTGGAGAGGGAACGCAGGTACGCGATGCGAAAGACATATAGATAGATTACGAAAAGACAGAGGAAAAGGGTAACGAGCATCGCTTCTCCGAGGATGGAGATGGTACGTTGCTTGGTGCCAATCTCTTCGTCGTCATAGGCGCGGCGGAGAGATTGCAGAACCTGGTACGAACGCTCCGTAACGATCTCTCCGTTACCGATGATCTTCTCGCCTTTCTGCACCATTCCCTGGGTCGGCGAGAGGGTTTCAAAGAGATGCTCACGCATGGTCTCGGTGAGGGCGGTATCCATCTCGAGATTCTGCGCGCAATCGTACCCAAAGCGCTCGTAAGCGGATTTGGGGGTATAGACATCCGAGAGGGAGTAGGTCTTCGCCACGCGTCCGTTCATGATGGATATACGTGAGAACGACTGCGCCTGGAGCCACTCCATATCTTGGAGAGAGACGACGGGCACCTGGCGCTGCACACCGCGAATATAGCGGTAACAAGGCGTGAAGGTCGAGAGGAGTTGGTTTTGCTCCTTCCGGAGCTGCTCGTCGGTCTTGTAGATCGGAAAATCGAAGTCCGCTGTAAGCGTCGCTGCCCCCCAGGGTTTTCCCACCTCGTAGTAGTAGCGGAAGGCGTTGTTATAACGCGGAAACATCAAGACGATGATCGCCGCGAGGAGAGCAAAGATGCCGAGACGGAAGACCGTTTGTGCGGTTTTCGTAGTGGTGATTTGCGATTTTAGATTTTTGACATCCAGATTCATAATCTTTTGGATTTAAAGAATTCTTGTATGAGTTGGCGGCACTCGGTTTCGAGAACGCCTGAAGTGATGGTTGCTTTGGGGTGAAAAGCCCGCGGTGCGTATGTCGTGAAGCCTCTTTTGGGATCGGTTGCACCATAAACAATGCGGTTTATCTGAGCCCACCCGATGGCCCCAGCACACATAGCGCAGGGCTCGACGGTAACGTAGAGGGTTGCGTCCGGAAGGTATTTGCCTCCAACGGTTTGGGCAGCCGCGGTGATGGCCTGTATCTCCGCATGTGCCGTGACGTCGGAGAGGGTCTCGGTAAGGTTGTGTCCGCGGCCGATGATCCGGCCTTGCGAGACGATGACGCAACCGATGGGAATCTCGTCTGCAGCGAGGGCTTTCTCTGCTTCGCAGAGAGCAAGGCGCATGAAGCGCTCATCGTCAGACCGCTTCGCTGACGGAGTACAGACCGTTTCACTGACAGACCGCTTCGCTGACAGAAATTTTTGGAGTTCTTCGGGATGGGACTCGAAATGATTGCCGATAACGACGATGTCTGCGCCGGCGGAGTATGCTGCGTTCATCGCTTCGGGGGTACGGATACCTCCACCGATGATGAGGGGTATGGAGGTGTTTTTTCGCACCTCGCGGATGATGTCCGGTGAGACCGGTATTTGGGCTCCCGACCCCGCCTCAAGATAGATTATCTTCTTCCCCATCATTTCGGCTGCGATGCAGGTGTCGATGATGGTTTGAATGCCTTCGGTGTTGAAAGGGTTTAAGGGTTTGGTTCCTGTCACACGCATGGTAGAAGTCTCTACCCCACCGTCGATGAGGATGTACGCCGTAGGGATGACTTCAACGGAAGATTCATGGATTCGCCGCGCGGACTTAACTTGCTGGTGGACAAGGTATTCCGGGTTATCTCCGGAAAGTAAAGAGAGGAAAAGAATAGCGTCCGCTTCCGGGGTAAATTGCGTTGCGTTTCCAGGAAACAATATAATCGGTAATTGGTGATTGGTAATTGGTAATTTTTCGCGGAGAGCACGAACAAAGGCCGTGGTGTCCCCACCGGTGGAACCACCAACGAAGATGTAGTCGGGAAGGCAATCCGCGGTGAAGGGCAGCGCGGACAGATCGGCTTTTTCGGGATCGAGTAATATGGCTAATTTCTTGTCCATTCGAAAGTTTCTACCATTTTGATAATATCTGCGCGGAGGTAGTTATATACGGGCGCAAGGGAGTCGGCGTTAGGGGGACAATTACAATAAACCGACGCCCGAAAGAAATGACGGATTGAGTCGGTCACAAAAAACTGGCAGGACGAGGCGGTATTTCCCTCCAGATCGAAGAGGACACCATAGACGGACGCTTCGGGATGCGAGTAATCTTGCTCGGGGATTGCCGTCGCGAACGAAGCGTTGCGATAGACAAACTCCAGGGCATCGTTGGTAAGTTCGCGAAGGTTGTTCTGAACCGGCTTGTAGGAGCAATAAATTGTGGCATCCAAAGCCGGGTAATAGAGGTTGATCCAGTACGGTTCGGAGACATCCGTGCGAGGCTGGACGACTGCGTTTTTCGAAAGCGCGAAGGAGTAAACAGGCGATAGAAATTCCGTATAGGCGGTATCGGGAGTGGTGATCCGATAGTAACCGTACGGACGCGGCGTAGAAACGTTTCCACACGAAACGCACAATAGGAGTGTGCAGATTATAACACACCATTTACCACGAAGTCGTATTTTTTGCCAAAAGTCCATTCTTCTCCAAATTACGGTACAAAGGTACGAAAAATAGTTGAATATTGAAAGTGGAAAGTAGAAAGTTTTGCATTTTTTGTACAAAATCGCACTTTTTTATTAAAAAAGTTCGCGCGCGCTTGCACATGTTAAAATAATGTTGTATATTTGCACAATTTTTGAAATAGTACACCATCATGGGAATGAAAGACAATAACTATTGCGTGATCATGGCCGGCGGCGTTGGCAGTCGTTTCTGGCCGTACAGCCGAGAAGAGAAACCGAAACAGTTCTTGGATTTTTTCGGCACCGGCAGGAGTCTGCTTCAGATGACGATAGACCGATTTAGACCGATTGTGCCGATTGAGAACATGTTCATCGTGACGAACATCGTGTACAAGCGGTTGATCATGGAGCAGGTGCCGGACATCAAGGAGAGCCAGATTTTATGCGAACCGGCAAGACGCAACACGGCACCGTGTATCGCTTATGCGACAGCACATATCCGTGCTTTATGTCTGCGCAGGGCCGGCTTGACCGCTGCCAATCAAGATTGGTCAAGAGAGGAGATGAAGGCGAATATCGTGGTGGCGGCAAGTGACCATCTGATTTTGGCGGAAGAGAAATTCCGCCAGACTATCCTGAAAGCGTTCGATTTCGTAAGCCAAAACAAAGCAATCTGTACCTTGGGCATGCAACCGACCCGGCCGGAGACGGGGTATGGATATATCCAGTATCTAAAAGACCGCTGCGCTGACGGAACACAGACTAATGATGGAATATATCCGGTGAAGACGTTTACGGAGAAACCGAATCTGGAGATGGCGAAAGTGTTCTTAGAAAGCGGTGATTTCTTATGGAACAGCGGAATCTTCATCTGGAACCTGCAGACCATCAGCGAGGCGTTCAGGTATCTGTTGCCGGAGGTGGCAGACCGTTTCCGCGAGGGCGAGTTACTGATGGGAACGGACAAAGAGGAAGATTTCATCGAGGAGATGTTTCCCAAATGCCCGAATATCAGTATTGACTACGGCATCATGGAGAAGGCGGACAATGTGTACGTCATGCCGTCGAGTTTCGGCTGGAGCGATCTCGGTACCTGGGGCAGCTTGTACGAGTTGAGCGAGAAAGACGAGAATGGCAACGTGAGTCTGCATAGCGAGGCGCATTTCCACGAGGCGAAAGGCAATATCGTGGTGCTGGAGAAAGGCAAGAAGGCAATCGTGCAGGGCGTGGAGGACATGATTATTGTGGAGGAGAAAGGCGCGTTGTTGGTTTGCAAAAAAGCCGAAGAGCAGCGAATCAAGCAATTCGTGAGCGAATTATAAGCAAAACAAATAAAATACTTAATACATTAAATCACATCATGAGTTATCTGAATTTTGACAAGAAAGTACTTGTTAATCTGGAGCGGTCGCTTCAGAAAGAGATGATTCGAACGAACCGTGCAGGGGTGTACAACTCGACGACCTTGGTCGATTGCAACACCCGTAAGTACCACGGCCAGTTGGTGATGCCTATACCGGAGATCGGAGACGATAATTTCGTTCTGCTGAGTTCTCTGGACGAGACGGTCATCCAACACGGGGCGGAGTTCAACTTAGGTCTGCACGAGTACGGCGAGAACCATTTCAGTCCGAACGGACACAAGTACATTCGCGAGTTTGACTGCGAGTTGATCTCCAAGACGGTTTATCGCGTGGGCGCGATGGTGCTGGAGAAAGAGCGAATGTTGGTGAGCTTCGAGCCGCGTGTACTGATTCGCTACACACTGTTGGAGAGTGGAAGTCCGACGACGTTGCGTTTTCGTCCGTTCCTAGCGTTCCGCAGCGTGAATGAGTTGACGCATGAGAACCCACTGGCTAATCCGAACATGGACGAGTGCGAAAACGGGCGTTACAACCGGATGTATCCGGGTTTCCCGACTTTGTATATGCAGTTCAGCAAGGCCGTGGAGTATCATCACGACCCGCAGTGGTACAAAGATATCGAGTATCGCAAAGAGAGGGAACGCGGTTATGCTTTCAAGGAGGATCTGCTGGTACCGGGATATTTCGAGTTACCGATGAAGAAAGGCGAGAGTATTATCTTCGCAGCCGGCGTGACGGAATGCAAGACCGCGAGTCTGAAAGCCACCTGGAAGAAAGAGTTAGAGCGTAGGAACAAGCGTCTTGACATGTTCTCGACTCTGAAGAACAGCGCGAGCCAGTTTTATAAACGCGAGGGCGACAAGTGCTATCTGTTAGCCGGTTTCCCGTGGTTCCATGCGGACGCCCGTAACACGTTCTTCGCGACGCCGAGTTGTACGTTGGATATCGACCGTCCGGAATACTGGGATGCGATCATCAACAAGACGGCGATTGGCGAGATCCTGAGTTTCATGAACGGTCGCGGCAACGAGATCAAGACGACAGGCATGGACGAGCCGGACGCGTTGTTGTGGTTCGTTCGGGCGATACAGAAATATGCGCATAAGTATTCGGTTCGCGAGGCGGCAGATTTGTACGGTCAGCTCTGTCTGGACATCGTCAATTGGTACCGCAAGCAGAACCATCCGCGGGCGAAGTTGCACCAGAACGGCTTGTTGTGGGTAGATGGCACGCAGCGTCCGGCAACGTGGATGAACGCGACGGAGAACGGTTGGCCGATCACCCCGAGAACCGGATACGTAGTGGAGATCAATGCGCTGTGGTATAACGCTATGCGGTTCACCGCAGAGATGCTGCGCGAGATGGGCAAAGAGACCAGCGCGGACCTTATGGAGTATCAGGCAGAGATCACAAAGGATGCTTTTGTCAAGACTTTCTGGAACGGTGTTTACCTGAACGACTACGTGCTGGACGGATACGAGAACCGCGAGGTAAGGCCGAACCAGATATGGGCGGCAGGTCTGCCTTACAGCCCGTTGGACAAGAAACAGCAGAAGGCGGTAGTAGATATCTGCACGAAAGAGCTGTTGACGCCGAAAGGCTTGCGTACGCTGAGTCCGAAGAGTGGCGACTACCGTCCTATCTACCGCGGCGGTCAGCAGGAACGCGACCGGAATTTCCATAACGGACCGGTTTGGCCGTTCACGATTGCAGCATATGCCCGCGCATACATGAACGTCTATAAGTACAGCGGTATCAGTTTCATGGAGCGACTGTTAGTCGGATTCGAGGCTGAGATGGACCAGCTGACGATCGGAACGCTGAACGAGATGTACGACGGCAACCCGCCTTACAAAGGCCACGGCGGCATGAGTTATGCACCGAGTGTGGCAGCGGTAATCAGCGTGATGGATACGCTGAAGAAATATCAATTAGAAGAAAGTGAAGGAAAGGAGGCAGACAAATGAAAGCGTTAATGTTTGGATGGGAGTTTCCTCCTCATATCTTAGGTGGTTTAGGAACGGCGAGTTATGGTCTGACCCGCGGTATGGCGCAGCAGCCTGACATGGAGATCACGTTCGTCTTCCCGAAGCCTTGGGGCGATGAGGACCAGAGTTTCCTGCGTATCATTGGTGCGAACAGTGTGCCTATCGTATGGAAAGAAAACAGCTATGACTACGTCAAGCAGCGCATGGAGGGCAAGATGAGCCCCGAAGAGTATTTCCATTTCCGCAATGGTATTCATTACGACTACCGCCGCATCGGAACGGATGACTTGGGCTGCGTGGGTTTCTCGGGTCGTTACCCGGATAACCTGATCGAAGAGATCGGCAACTACGAAGCCGTAGCAAGCGTGTTAGCGCACAGTCTGGATTTTGATATCATCCACAGCCATGACTGGCTGACTTATCCTGCCGGCGTGTTTGCGAAGCAGATCAGCGGCAAGCCATTAGTGATCCACGTTCACGCGACCGATTTCGACCGCAGCCGCGGTAATGTAAATCCGACGGTTTACTCGATTGAAAAACGCGGTATGGATGCAGCGGATCATATCATATGCGTAAGTAACCTGACGAGACGGACGGTGATTGAGAAATACGGCATCGATCCGCGTAAGGTAAGTACGGTGCACAATGCCGTAGAGCCGTTGGCGCATCCCGAGGAGTTCACGAAGCCTGAGCGCAAAGACAAGCTTGTCACGTTCCTTGGCCGTATCACGATGCAGAAAGGTCCGGAGTATTTCGTAGAGGCCGCAGCAAGGGTATTGAGCAAGACGGACGGCGTACGATTTGTGATGGCCGGAAGCGGTGACAAGATGACGGAGATGATCGATCTCGTAGCCAAACGCGGCATCGCGGATAAGTTCCACTTCCCGGGCTTCATGCGCGGCAAGCAGGTACAGGAGATGTTAGCAATGAGCGACGTATATATCATGCCGTCTGTGAGCGAGCCTTTCGGTATCAGTCCGCTGGAAGCGATGCAGGTCGGCTGTCCGTCGATCATCAGCCACCAGTCCGGCTGCGCAGAGATCCTGCAACATGCCATCAAGACCGACTACTGGGACATCGACGCCATGGCGGACGCTATCTACGCGATTGTCAAGTATCCGGCGATGTACAAGAGTCTGCATGAGTTAGGCATGGCGGAGGTCAACAATATCAAGTGGTCCGACGCCGGACTCAAAGTGCGCAGGATCTACGACGGAGTGATCAATCATACGTTATAACGGAATGACGTAATTACGGGATGACGAAAAAATAACATTAAAAATTAAGATTATTATGAAAAATATATGTTTTTGCTTCCAGATGCACGCACCGTACCGTCTGAAGCGCTATCGTTTCTTCGAGATCGGCCATGACCACTACTACTACGACGATATGGCTACCGAGGAGCACGTTAACTGGCTGGTGCAGACCTCGTACCTGCCGCTTTGCCAGACCATCCGCGACATGATCAACCTCAGCAAGGGAAAGTTCCATTGCGCCATCAGCGTGAGCGGAACGATGATCGAGATGTTCGAGCAGTTCAACCCGGAGATGATCGATATCCTCAAGGAGTTGGCGGCTACCAAGGCAGTAGAGTTCCTCGCCACGCCGTACAGCTATTCGTTGGCTTCGGAGTACAACGAAGAGGAGTTCAAGGAGCAGTTGAAGTTCCAGGGCGAGCTGGTAGAGACAATCTTAGGAGTAAAGGCACAGAGCGTATGGAACACCGAGTTGCTATACACCGACGAGGAGGCTTATAACCTGAACAAGATGGGCTACAAAGTGATCCTGAGTGAGGGAGCCAAGCACGTACTGAGTTGGAAGACGCCGAACAAGGTCTATCAGTCCGCGGGTGCACCGAAGATGAAGGTGTTGCTGCGTAACACGAACCTCAGCGACGAGTTGAGTTTCCATTTCTCCGATCCGGGATGGGGTAATTTCCCGATTGACGCAGAGAAATACGCAAACCAGCTGAAAGCGTTGCCGGAAGGCGAAGATATTATCAACATATGGGTTGGCGCAGAGACCTTCGGTATCCGTCAGAACGCCGGAAGTGGAATTTTTGACTTCCTGAAAGCACTGCCGTACTTTGCTTTGGAGCGCGAGATGGGCTTCATGACGCCGAGCGAGGCAGCGAAGAAGTTAGCAGCCGAGGACGTACTGTCGAGTCCGTATCCGTTGACCTGGAGCGGTGAGGCAAAGGACCTGAGCGTCTATACGGGTAATGACCTGCAACAAGAGGCGCTTAACAAGTTGTACGCTGTCGCAGAGCGCGTACACCTGTGTCAGGACAAGAATCTGAAGACTAACTGGCTGCGTCTGCAGGACGTGAACTACCTGCACTATATGAACCACATCGACCAGGGCGAGACGCAGTACGAGTCTGCTTACGACGCGTTCATCAACTATATGAATGTACTGTCCGATTTCCTGCAAACGGTAGAAGAGCAGTACCCAACGACCATCGAGAACGAGGAGTTGAACGAGTTGCTCAAGACCATCCGCAACCAGGAAGAGGAGATCCAAAAGCTGAACGAGAAACTCAAGAAAGCAAAGAAATAAATTTTCATTTTGAATTTCAAACGGGGTATAATAGTATTAGTACTGTTGGCAGCGACCATTATGGCCGCTGCCAAGCCGCCCCGTGTGCGGACTGAAGTGCGTACCTGGCAAATGCCGGGGTACAGCGCTGTAGCAGACACGACGGTCTTCATGGACACGTTGATGCTGAACTATCACGACGTAGATGTCCAGCAGAACTACTCGATCAGCAGCGCGACGAACGGCAACGTATTGGTCTCGCCGATTGAGTCGAGAGTCGTGAACGACAGGCTGAAGACGATAGATGACCCGTTTGCGTGGAGCCTCACGCCGTACGTCACGACGCCGCAGCAGCAACGCTATTTTAACACCACGACCCCTTTCTCTACCGTGGCGTACAAGAAAGGTTTCGTGACGGGCCATGAAGAGAACGATATCGATTTTCTTTTTACGGGCAATATCAACCGAAAGTTAAACCTGGGTCTGGAGATGGACTACCTGAGTTCGATAGGTCACTATGCCAACACGGCGGGTAAATTGTTCCGCGGATCGGTATGGGGCAGCTACACGGGCAACCACTATAGCATGCATGCCGCGTTCAGCTGGAGCAAACTGAATTCGTACGACAACGGCGGACTGAAAGATGTGGCAGATTTGAGTAGTTCGCTGAACGCGGAAGATATACCGGTTCGGCTCAATGCCATGACGGGCTATCGGTACCTCAGCGGCTACTTGCACAACCAGTACGCCATCACCAAAGAGCGCGAGTACCACGACTCAATCGAAGTGATTGAAGATGACAGAAGGGTCAAGAAAGACACCATCAAAGTGGAATATATCCCGCTGATGACCTTCTCACACATCTTCGAGACCAACAACTCTAACAGGCGGTATATCGAGAAAAACGCCCGCCAAGAGTTCTACGACAAGACGTATTTTGATACTATCAGCACGAACGACACGACGGACGTACTGACGATCCGCAACACGATCGCCGTGACGTTCTCGGAGGCGTATAACACGAAGCTGAAGTTCGGCGCGACGGTCTTCGCGATGAACGAGTGTCAGCGGTTCCTGAACGACAGCGTGCCGTACGACAAGGACAGTATTTTCGATTACGTATGGACCAACAACACGTTCGTCGGCGGCGCGATTCACAAGCATAGCGGTGCGAACGTGCACTATAATGTAGAGGGGCAGGTTTGCGTCTTAGGATATAAGATTGGTGAGTTTGACGTACACGGCAAGTTGGAGACGAAGTTCAACGCCGGCAAGTATCCGTTTTATATCTCTGCGAAGGCGTACGCCAAGAGCGAGACGCCGAACAGGTACCTGCAGCACTACCGGTCCAACCATTTCGTATGGGATAATAACTTCGGGTTCACGTATCGGTTTTTCGGCGGCGCGACGGTCGCGTACCCGACCAAATGGGTGAAACCCAGGATTGATTTTAGTTTTGAGAACTTCACCAATCCTATCTATTTCAAGGCTGCGGACGGCATGCCTTATCAGCACCGCGGCAACGTACAAATCATCACGGGGGAGGCAGGAGTAGATATCACAACCCCGTGGATTAACTTAGAGAACAGAGCTGTGATCCAACACAGCACCAACGACAGCGTGATGCCGGTTCCGACGGTCATTTTGCAGCACAGGCTGTACTACCACGGAACGTGGTTCCGCGCGCTGGACGCGCAGATAGGTGTCGATGTTCGATATTTCACCAAGTACCACGCGCCGGTGCTTTGTCCGGCGACAGGTATGTTCTGCACCCAGCAGGACGTGAACGTGGGTAACTACCCATGGATGAACGTTTATGCAAATTTCTACGTGCGGTCGATTCGTCTGCGTTTCTTCGCACAATATCAGCACATAAACCACCTGTTTATGCGCTCCAACACGAACTATCTGACCATGCCGGGCTATCCGACCAACAGGGATGTCTTCCGGGCAGGTTTGGCATGGCACTTCTATAATTAGTCAAGAGACGAGAGTCAAGAGTTAAGAGTAAAAAGATGTTTATGGTAGTAACAGTTAATACAAACAAGATTATCCAGTACGCGCAAGAAGAGGCGTCCAGGCTGATGAGCAAAAGCATCGAGCCGGGGCATTTGCTGCTGGCAATCATGCGGTTAGGCGACGGTTCGGCCTACGAAGTACTGTGTCAGGCGGATTTTCGTCCGGAGGAAGCCAAAGAGGCTATCGAGCAGTCCTTACGAGGCACGGAGCCGAATGAGTCGCGTTCGCTGAGCGCGAGCACCGATCGTATCTTCCGCATCGCGGAGGGTATCAGCCGTGAGTATCATGCACCGGCGGTGGGGACGATTCACCTGCTGATGGCCATCCTCCGTGAGCGGGTCAACAAGGCCGCTATCTATCTGGAGAACGAATGGCAGATCACTTATTCGCGGGTGGTCGATCTGTACGGCGAGCCGCATGAGACCCTGGAGTATCCGCAGAACGGCGGCGAGCAGGGAGATGAGGTGAACGACGCCAACTGGCAGCCGCAGCGCGGTCAGCAGAAAGGCAAGAGCAGCAAGACCGCGGCGCTGGACAAATACGGACGCGATCTGACCAAACAGGCGGAGGAAGGCAAGTTAGACCCCGTTGTAGGACGCGAGAAAGAGATCGAACGCGTGGTACAGATCCTGAGCCGCAGGAAGAAGAACAACCCTATCCTGATCGGCGAGCCGGGTGTCGGCAAGTCGGCTATCGTAGAGGGCTTAGCGCTGCGCATTGTCGGTGATGAAGCCGGAGCGCTGAAAGGCAAACGAATTGTGACGCTGGATGTCGCTTCAATGGTAGCCGGTACTACGTACCGCGGCCAGTTTGAGGAGCGGATGAAACAGGTGATCACGGAGCTGCGCGAGCACCCGGAGGTGATCCTCTTCGTAGATGAGATACACACGCTCATCGGCGCCGGCAATGCTTCGGGATCGTTGGATGCAGCGAACATCCTCAAGCCTGCGTTAGCGAGGGGTGAGGTACAGTGCGTAGGTGCCACGACGACCGCCGAGTACGCCAAGTCCATCGAGAAAGACGGAGCGCTGGAGCGCCGTTTCCAGAAGGTGCAGGTTCGTCCGACGACGAGCGAGGAGACGCTGAACATCTTAAAACACCTCAGCGCCCATTACGCGCAGTACCACCATGTGATCTACAGCAAAGAGGTGCTGAAGGCCTGCGTAGAGATGAGTGAGCGGTATCTGACCGACCGTGCTTTCCCGGACAAAGCGATCGACGTGATGGACGAGGTAGGTGCACGGAGCAAGACCCGCATGCAGGAGTTGGGAGAGAGCGAGACACCGTATGCTATCACCGTAGAGGATGTAGCGGGTGTAGTGAGCGTGATGAGCGGCGTGCCCGTTCAACGCGTAGCGACCGCCGAGAGCGAGCGGCTGCGCACGATGGCAGACACCCTCAAACGCCGCGTGATAGGTCAAGACACCGCTGTGGAGACCGTCGTTCGAGCTATCCAACGCAGCCGGCTCGGGCTGCGCGACCCGAAACGACCTATCGGCACGTTCTTCTTCTTAGGTCAGACGGGTGTCGGCAAGACCTACTTAGCGCAGTGTCTGGCGGAGGAACTCTTCGGCAGCAAGGATGCCCTCATCCGATTCGACATGTCGGAATATATGGAGAAACACACGGTGAGCCTGCTGGTAGGCGCGCCTCCGGGATACGTAGCCCACGAGGACGGCGGCAAACTGACGGAGGCCGTGCGGCGCAAACCCTACTCCATCATCCTCTTTGACGAGATCGAGAAAGCCCATCCGGATATCTTCAACGTGCTGCTGCAGGTACTGGACGAAGGCCGTCTGACCGACCGTCAGGGACACAGCGTCGATTTCCGCAACACGATCATCGTACTGACCAGCAACGTAGGCACGAGACAGGTGCTAGAGTTCGGCGCGGGTATCGGCTTCAACAACGCAGAGATGGATCAGAAGCGCGTGAACGCGACCTTGCTCAAGGCGCTGCAGAAACAGTTCCCGCCGGAGTTCGTCAACCGTATCGATAATGTCGTTACCTTCGAGCCGCTGAACCGCGAGAGCATCGCCCAGATCGTACGGATCGAGATCAGTCTGCTCCAACAACGGATGAAGAAACAAGGCCATCATCTGGTCGTACCGGCAGAGGTATCGGAGAAACTGGCGGAACGCAGTTTTGACACTAAGAACGGCGCAAGACCTGTCAAGAGAGCCGTCCAGACCTATCTGGAGGACCCGCTGACAGATATCCTGCTGCGCCGACCGAATCAGAAAAAAATAACCATTAAAAAGATATAATTATGACAGTAGAAATTACGGACGCGAACATCAAGGATGTGATTGCGTCAGGCAAACCGGTAGTAGTAGATTTCTGGGCAGCTTGGTGCGGCCCCTGCAAGATGATGCTGCCGATCTTGGAGGAGCTCTCCAACGAGTACGAAGGCAAAGTTGTTGTCGGCAAACTGAACGTGGACGACAACCCCGATACCTGCGAGGAGTACGGCATCATGAATATCCCGACGATGTTGTTCTTCAACAACGGCGAGTTGGTAAACCGTCATGTAGGCGCTTGCCGCAAGCAGGATTTGGCACAACTTTTTGATGCTCTTCTGTAAAAATGCGGGTAAAAAGGTATAAAAATCACTTTTTTCTTGCATAATTCAAAAAAAAGTTGTACCTTTGCGCGCTTTTTTGCCCTAATGGGCACGCTTTTTGTGCGCCGTTAGGCGCGGTCCGGTAGCTCAGCTGGATAGAGCAACAGCCTTCTAAGCTGTGGGGCTCGGGTTCGAATCCCGACCGGATCACAACCGTTCATAGCGATTTAACTGCAAGCTCGCTTGTAAGGTAAAGCGGGATGAATGGTTGGGCTGAGCGCCCTGCGCGCAGCAGGGATTACGCAGAAATCCCGACCGGATCACCTCGCTCTCCCCACAAATTAAAATTTGCGGGGACCCCAGAAGACAAAAAAAGTAAAGAGGGGTACATTAAAGAAACATCGTATATATTACTTATTATACATGCGTCAATTAAAAATTACAAAATCAATCACCAATCGTGAGTCTGCTTCTCTCGACAAGTATCTCCAGGAGATCGGTCGTGAGGAGTTGATTACCGTGGATCGTGAGGTAGAGTTGGCGGGTCGTATCCGTAATGGCGACCGCGCTGCGTTAGAAGAACTGGTTCGCAGCAACCTACGCTTCGTAGTGTCTGTGGCAAAGCAGTATCAGAACCAAGGATTGAGTTTGCCGGACTTGATTAACGAGGGCAACCTAGGTCTGATCAAAGCTGCAGAGAAATTTGATGAGACACGCGGATTCAAGTTCATTTCCTACGCAGTATGGTGGATTCGTCAATCTATTCTTCAGGCCCTGGCGGAGCAGAGTCGTATCGTACGTCTGCCGCTGAACCAAGTGGGCTCGATGAATAAGATCAACAAAGCCTACCAGCGTTTCGAGCAAGAGCACGAGCGTAAGCCGAGTGCGGAAGAGTTAGCTGAGATGCTGGATATCCCGGTAGATAAGATTGCGGAGACGCTGAAGATGTCCGGTCGTCACGTGAGTGTCGATGCGCCGTTTGTAGAAGGAGAGGACAACAGTCTGATTGACGTTATGGTCAACGAGGATTCGCCGAATGCGGACCGTGGCCTGATAAACGAGTCGCTCTCCACCGAGATCGGTCGCGCGTTAGCTACGCTGACTCCCCGTGAAGCGGATATCTTACGTAAGTTCTTCGGTATCGGCACGCCGGAAAAGACGCTGGAGGAGATCGGCGATGAGCTCCATCTCACCCGCGAACGTGTGCGTCAGATCAAGGAGAAAGCCATCCGCAAACTGAACTCCGGTCAACGCAGTCACATCCTGCAGACTTACCTTGGATGATAACGAATGAACGAGTGAACGAATGAACGAGTTCAGGAGTTAAAGACAACGCCTCCCGCAAGGAGGCGTTTTTCGTATCTGTTAGTCAAACAGTGTCGGTTGATCTTTGTCTAACTGGCGAAGGATTGCCCGCATGAGTGTCTCGCGAATGAGGCGGCTCTTGTTCTTGACTCCATACTGCGCGCAGAAACGATCCAGCATCTTTTGCTCGCTGGCGTTCAGGAGAATGGAGACTCTATGTTCGCGCGGGGACTTCATCGGGGATTAGAAATAAAGAGTAAATTTCGCACCGAAGGAAAAGAGGTTCCGTCCTACTTTTCCCTCGAAGCTGACTCCCTCTATGGACTCTTCTGCTAAAATTTTCGCCTGTTGGTAATGGGTAAAGAAGACCAGACCGACCGCTGATTTGGGATTGATCTGGCACCGATATCCGAAATCGAGTCCGGCATAAAGCCCCCCTACGTAGTCTTTGGACAGCGCCACGCCGTAACCCAACGCAGCTCCGAAAACCGGCGCATGCTTATCCTCCGTCAGCGGCATTCGGACGGCTGCCTGAATCGGCAGGAAGTTATAGACCTTCTTCTCTCCCATAAAGATCCCGTGATACCCCAGACCTCCGCCGATGAACAGGTGGCGGTCCTTGATATGATGAGATCCCACCAGCAGATCGACGGACGCCGCGCCGCCGTACTCGGGGCCGGACAGATACGCACCGCCGCCGGCGAGTTCCAAAAGGATGGAAGCCTTCTTGGAGGTCGTGATCTCTTCCTCCGTTACGGCAGGAAGGTCTGCTTTCTCGGCAGCCACCTCCTCATCGGTCAGAACCGCCTTCACATCCGCGCGGGGGTATTGAAACCGTGCACCGTCGGCATTGCGGATGATGATCACCTCCTCGTTCTGGAAGATGATTTGTCCTTGCACGCGTGCACCCGTGTGTAATAATAAGGTTTCCGCGTGCGCGCATAAGACGAAGGCGCAAAGGGTTAGTATGAAGGCGATTTTTCTCATTTCGAGTGCAAAGATACAGAAAAATTCGCAAATACGCAAATTTTTAGCCCTGATTTATGATTTTTGGTCTATTATTGGCTCTTCGGCCACAAATTCGAAGTCAATCTGCCCTTTATTGACGTCCGCTCGAACGACTTGGACCACGACGGGATCGCCGAGGGTGTAGGCTTTCTTCCCATGCTCGCAGACAAGGCGATAGTTCTTCTCGTCATACTGCCAGTACTCGCCCTGCGCGCCGATCTTCGTGATATGCACAAGTCCTTCGCAGCGACTCTCGTCGAGTTGGACAAAGAGTCCGAAATCCGTCACGCCGGAGATGTGTCCCGGTAGGATCTCGCCGACGTGAGAGGTGATCCACATGGCTTGGAACATCTTGATGGAGTCGCGTTCGGCTTGCGCGGCCTCCTGCTCACAGGCGGAACAATGCTCACACATCTCCTCCATCTGCTCGCGGGTCATGGTCTCTTTCTTGCCCGTGAGGATATATTTGTCCACGAGCCGGTGTACCATCAGGTCCGGATAGCGGCGGATAGGCGAGGTGAAATGGGTATAATGGGTAAAGGCGAGACCGTAGTGACCGATGTTATAGGTCGAATAAACGGCTTTGGCCTGTGCGCGGATGGTGAGCAGGTCGTAGGCGTTGCGGAGCTGCGGGAAGCGCTTCTGAAACTGTTTCGCGTTCTCAAGTTTCTCGCCGTCAGGCAGGTCGTGTACACGATATACGAAGGGTCTTCCGGAGCCGACGGCTTTGGCTACCGTACGGTTGGCGAGGAGCATGAACTCCTCGATGAGGTGGTGCGCCTCGTTAGGTTGCTCAAAATAGATCTCCGTTGGGAAGCCGTTTTTATCCAGTCGGAAGCGCATCTCGTCCTGCTCGATGGTGAGCGCACCGTTGGCAATCCGCTCCGCGCGGAGTTTACCGGCGAGGGCGTTGAGGGTAGCAAGAGCCTGCTTCAGACTCGCTTTTTCCCCCGTAATCCCCCCGTTCCGATTCTCTCTCGATAGTGTCTCGCCAGTCTGATTTGCCATAATAATCTCCTGCGCCTCGTCGTAGTTGAGGCGCGCGTCGGAGCGGATGACGGTGCGGCAGATCTTATACTTGAGCACCCGGGCGTCGGCGTCCATCGTGAAGATGACGGACATGCAGAGTTTGTCTTCGCCGGGTCGAAGCGAACATTTGTCGTTGCACAGCTCCTCGGGGAGCATCGGCAGGACGCGATCGACGAGATAGACGGAGGTCCCGCGCTTGTACGCGTCCTCATCTATTTTCGTACCCGGACGCACGTAGAAACTCACATCCGCTATATGCACACCTATCTGGAATCCTTCCTCAACTTCCTGAAACGAAATCGCGTCATCAAAATCCTTGGCGTCCGCCGGATCGATGGTAAAAGTGAAGGTCTCACGCATGTCGCGCCGCCGGAGTATTTCTTTTTCTTCTATCATAGTTTGTCATTTAGAGTACATAATTTTGCAATATCGGGTGCAAAATTACAAAAATTCTTGCATATTTCAAAAAAAAATAGTAATTTTGCGCTCGATTTTTGAACTAGACCTCCCGGAAGCCCCGGGAAGCCTGGGAAAATATGCGTAAAAACGGATAATTATAATAAAAAACTAAATAGAATAATGAAAGTAAAAGTAAGTAATGTCAACCAGCCTATTTGGAAGGAGTGCAATATTCACGCCACGCTTCCTGCTGAGTTGAGCAAGCTGCAAGAGCTCGCGTACAACGTATGGTGGAGCTGGAACGCAGACGCAAAGGATCTGTTCCGCTACATCGACAATGACGCATGGCATCGCGCCAACTCGAACCCGATCGTCCTGCTGAACATCATCAGCTACGACCGTATGGTAGAGTTAACCAAGGATGAGAAGTTCATGAAACAGCTGAACAAGGTATATACCGAGTTCCGCGCGTACATGGACACCCCGAAAGACAAGAAAAAACCGACCATCGCTTATTTCTCCATGGAGTACGGTCTGACCCACGTGTTGAAGATTTATTCCGGTGGTCTGGGTATCTTGGCGGGCGACTACATCAAAGAGGCATCGGATTGCAACGTGGATATGACGGCTATCGGTTTCCTCTATCGCTACGGCTATTTCACCCAAACGCTCTCTCCGGAAGGTCAGCAGATTGCTAACTACGAGGCGCAGAACTTCGCTAACCTGCCTATCACGCAGGTGAAGGAGAAAGACGGCTCGAACATGATTGTCGAGGTTCCTTATCCGGGCCGCACCGTGAAGGCATATCTCTGGCGCGTAGCAGTAGGCCGCATGGACCTGTACCTGCTGGATACCGACAACGAGCTCAACAGCGAGTGGGATCGTCAGATCACCCACCAGCTCTACGGCGGTGACTGGGAGAACCGTATCAAACAGGAGATCCTGTTGGGTATCGGTGGTATGTTGGCGCTGAAGAAACTCGGCATCAAGAAGGATGTGTATCACTGCAACGAGGGTCACGCAGCGCTCATGGGTCTGCAACGCCTCGTGGACTTGGTACAAGAGGACGGCCTGACCTTCAACCAAGCGAAAGAAGTCGTTCGTGCTTCGGGTCTCTACACCTGCCATACGCCGGTGCCCGCAGGCCACGACTATTTCGAGGAGGGGCTCTTCTACAAATACATGAGCGAGTACGCAGAAAAGCTGGGTATCGAGTGGCATGACCTCATCGGCATGGGCCGCACGAATCCGGACGACAACACCGAGAAGTTCTCGATGTCCGTATTCGCCCTCAACACCTGCCAGGAAGCGAACGGTGTATCGTGGCTCCACGGCGAGGTATCGAAGAAGATGTTCAGCCCCGTTTGGCCGGGTTACTTCCCTGAGGAGCTGCACGTGGACTACGTCACCAACGGCGTACACATGCCTACTTGGGCTGCTCATGAGTGGAAAGAGATCTATGCCAAATACCTGCCGAAAGAGTGGATCCATGACCAATCGAATATGGAGATGTGGAAGCCGTACGCAGATATCCCTGATGCAGTAATCTGGGCTACGCGTATGAGCCTGAAACGCAAGATGATGGATTATATCAAGGAGAAGTTCCGCGAGGATTGGATGAAGAGCCAGGGTGATCCTGCCCGTATCGTCCGCGCGCTGAACGAGATGAACCCGAATAACCTCATCATCGGTTTCGGTCGCCGTTTCGCTACCTACAAACGTGCGCACCTGCTCTTCACCGATCTGGAGCGTCTGGATAAGCTGGTGAACAACCCGAACTATCCGGTACAGTTCCTCTTCACCGGTAAGGCGCACCCTGCTGATGGCGGTGGTCAGGGCCTGATCAAGCGCATCATCGAGATCAGCCGTATGCCGCAGTTCCTGGGTAAGATCATCTTCCTCGAGAACTACGATATGCGTCTCGCTAAACGCCTCATCTCCGGTGTGGATATCTGGCTGAACACGCCTACCCGTCCGCTGGAGGCTTCCGGTACATCCGGTGAGAAAGCGCAGATGAACGGCGTACTCAACTTCTCCGTCAAGGACGGATGGTGGTACGAGGGTTACGTAGAGGGCGCAGGCTGGGCGCTGACCGAGCACCGCACCTACGAGAACCAGGCGCACCAGGATCAGCTCGATGCCGCTACCATCTACCAGATGCTCGAGAACGAGATCATCCCGCTCTACTACGCAAAAAACAGCAAGGGCTACAGCCCCGAGTGGATCCAGTATATCAAGAACTCCGTAACGAAGATCACCCCGCGTTTCACCATGAAGCGCATGATCGATGACTATTTCGAGAAGTTCTACAACAAACTCGCAAAGCGTCACAAGCTCCTCAGTGCGGACCACTACAAGGTGGCCAAAGAGATCGCTGCATGGAAAGAGAACATGGTAGAGCATTGGGACGAGATAGAGGTGGTTTACAAATCTGAAAACCTGCAAAACCTCAATGTGGGCGACAAGGTTAAGATACAGGTAGAGCTGGACACCAAGGGTCTGAACGACAAGGGTCTCGGCGTAGAGCTCGTAGCTATCCGCACCTCGACCCACAACAATGACAAGCTGTACGAGGTAGAGCCGCTGTTGTTGAAAAAGGCAGAGGGCAGCCACTTGTTCTTCGAGAACGTATATCAGCTCGACTATGCCGGCGGCATGAAATTCGGTCTGCGTATGTATCCGCAGAACGAGCTCCTGCCCCACCGCATGGACTTCTGCTACGTCCGCTGGTTGTAGGATCACCTAGGACACTAGGATCCCTAGGGTTCTGGGGCCCTAGTACTTCCCCCCAAAAAGAGAGATTTCCGCGTGGAAATCTCTCTTTTTTGAGTCTATTTCAACAAAAATGTATAAAAAATGTGTATTTTTTGTGTAAAAATTTGCACGTTCGAAGAAAAAAGTGTAATTTTGTGCCAAATTATGCATTAACGATCATGAAAAACAAAATTTCACATATCATTACGTTTATTTTTTTGTCGATAGGCTTTGCCTATACCCAGGCGGAACCATTGTTTCCGTCAGCGCAACTTGAGCCTCAGCCGATGCAGAGCGCGCAAGTGATGCCTACCACAGGTTATAACGGGACGGTTTACGCTCCGTTCGATGCGTCCGCGCCCTCTGAGCAGAGTGAAGCGAACGCCAATCAAGCTCCCGGAAGACCGGGAAAAGTGAAGACCTTTATCGGCGGTAGCGAGACCAACCAAGGTCCTTCGCCCATCGGCGAGCCATGGGTGCTGGCGATTTTCGCCATCGCATTCGCGGGAGTAGTAGCCCTCAGGAAGAGGAAAAATACGACATTATAACAGGACCATCACGGGACCATCTCCCGAGAAAGACCCAATATAGAACATTTCAAAACCATAGAAAAAATACCAATTATGAAAAATATATTTTCTAAAACAACAGAGAAACGGACCCAAGACGGAGTCAAAACGGACTCAAAACGGACTAATTACGGGATCCCAATTTTAATTTTTGCCTTCCTCACCCTCGGTTTTGGACAGATGTGGGGTGCCTATCAAGGAACATATATGGGGTTCTGGAAGGACGGTGGAGTTGAACTCACTTGGTCGAAAAACGGTTCGAGCGCCACAACCACATTAAATTATAATGCAATAGGCAGTGGTGGTAGTTTGGGAACGATTACTACGGGTTTAACAATGACAAAAAGTGTAGTGAAATTTTGGCGTAGTGATGACCATCGTGCTAATGTATGTGGAGGCTACGTATATTGGATACTATACAAAGGTGATACAAAAATAGATGAGGGAAGCCGAGATCAAACATCTATGGGAACATGGAGTGGGAGTAATAACACATATACTGTTACTTCCTCATTGGACTTTTTAGCAAAGACAACAGGACCTGGCGACTACACAATAAGAATTTATGCAGAGTTAAAAGGAGCAGAATCGTCGGATTATTATGACGATGTATCTTACAAAGGCTGTGGAACTTCTTGGTGGTATAATAGAAACACAACTAATGGATATTATTCTATTACCTTCACTATACCATCCAAGAACTTAACAGTAGCAGGTGCAGCAGATGGTAATACTGTTTCTGGAAGCGTTAGTGGTATTACAAAGGGCACAGCCTACACCATTACAGCCACTCCTACTGCTGGCTATGCTTTTAATGGATGGACAAAGACAAGTGGTGGTTCTTCTATCACGATTGCGGACGCCTCCAGCGCAACAACGACAGTCACTTTTAATGACTACTCTAACGACGCCACTGTGACTGCCAATTTCGTTGCGGAAGAAACACACGACGTAACGGTTTCATACAAATGTGGCACAGGAACTATAAAAACTGCTACTACAGAAAGTGCAGTCGGAGTTACCACTGCACGTAATGTAACCGCTCCTACTATCTCCGGCTTCACCTTTAGCGGATGGACTGTCGGGTCGGGTGTAAAGAATAATTCGGCCAGCACATCAACTAATCCCATTAATATTAATTCGAAGGGATCTGGAGACTACACTCTTACTGCCAATTATACATGCGATTGGAAATTGAAAGGTTCAATGGATGGTTGGGAAAGCGACTATTCTATGACCGCGACCAGCAGCACTTCTGTTTATACCGAAGTAACTCTTGACGCTAATACTGACTATTCATTTAAGTTCAAGAACGGATCTACTTGGTACGGTGTTACCGGAGCCGTGACGATTATAACCTATACCAACCAAGCTACTGCTCGAGCTATGACTAATACGGTCGGTGGCAGTCCCGACCAAACAATGACGTCAGCCGGCGCCGGCACATACCGTTTCACATGGGATATCACCAATAAAAAAGTAACGATAACGTATCCCACTTCGTATAAGGTAGAATTAGAAGTAGGTACGGTACAGGGAAATAAGAATGCACTGAAAATTTTTCACACCGATCCAACTGTTCCGGCGAATCAAGTCACAAGCGGTAAATATGTTGCGGCGGGAACAAGAGTTTATTTCTGGGCTGCAAATGGCGCAGAGGAAGCAACCATCTGTAAACCGGGTTATAACTGGTGGGGATTTTTCAATAATGCTGCAGGTGACGAACTGACCAGATATACCAATAACATAGTTTCAATGTATGATGTAAACCCTATTACATCTGACATGCATGTATATGCTGTGTTTGGAGAGAAGAACTACACCGTTAAGATGTATAACAATGGCAATGGTGATGTGTACGAAGGCGGAAGTATAGTTACCTCGACCACCGCACATGTAGCAACAGCATCGAATACTTTGACGGCGACTCCGCAAACCGGCTATTACTTTACCGGTTGGGATCAATTCTCGGATTCGTTGACTATCAATAGTCCAAGTACTGCTTCGACTACCATCAAAATTAAGAGCAACAAATTAGGCAATAACGCACGTTTAAGAGCTAACTTCAGCCCGCGGTGGTCGGTTCTCGGAAGCGATGCTTTTGGCGGATGGAGCGCTTATGACACGCACCTTTTTGACGGATACACTGTTGTAAGTTCTAAAGATGTAGGGTATAACACCATTACTCTTGACGCGAACACCACATACGAAATTAAGACCTACGATCGAGAGACAAGTACTTTCTACGGCGTTTCGGCAAATCAAGATATAGATTATGCTCACAGCGGTGCCGAAAATGAGTACACGATTGCTACGACGGCTGACCCGAAGAGTGTATTTATCCACTCCGCTGCAGCTGGTTCTTACACGCTTAATTGGAACTTAACAGACAAGAAGATCGCAGTGGTTTATCCCACTTCATGGTTCATTACTTCCGGACAGAAGACGGAAGGTCAGGCTGATAACGCCGGTGGTTCGTTTACAGCGGAGGATGATAGCAGTAATGATGTTAAGGGAGGTAAGTTCGTTGCCAATAATGCAAGTGTTACTTTCTCTGCGACACCGAATACCGGCTATACTTTCGGCGGTTGGTATAGCAATGCCACATGTACGACTCCTTACATCGCCGGTACGAATGTATCGTTTAGCGGCGAAGGAAACACCACTATGGTCATCAGCGGCATTACTACCGGCAAGACGGTTTACGCGAAGTTCGTGCCGAAGACCTACCCGATCACCCTCACGCTGACAGGGGAAGGTTATGGTAGCGGAGGTGACGCATCCGCAACGGCTACCTTCAATGCTACTTTGCCGAGCGCAACGATGCCGACAGCGGCGCAAGGATATGGCTTCATGGGATTCTATAGCGCAGCGAACGGCGAAGGAAGACAGTTCATCAATCCTTCCGGTGAATGGGTAGCCAACGCAGGTGATACCATCAGCGATAGTAAATGGATTCTTGATGGCGGTATCACCCTCTACGCGTACTACAAAGAGGCCCAGATTACGGGAATTACGTTCTCGCCGGGAAATATTGTTGCGCCAAGCGCAACTGTCAGTGTGACAGCGACTATAGAGCCGACACCTGTAGGACCGACAACTATCTGCTGGCGCGTACTGTATAGCAATGACAACCCGTTGGATCCGCAACCGACCTTCACTCCTGAGGCTTCCGGAGCTACAGTTTCCTTCCCCGCCCATTCGGCAAGCGGTTCATACAAAGTAGAAGCCACCTTACGCAAAGGTACAGGTTGTGGCGGAGAGGAGATTCATACATTCACCGCACCGTTCCAAGTAGCCGGCGACCACACTGTAACCGTGCAGTATAAGTGCGGAAGTGAAGTCATTGCTCCATCTACGACCGTCACCGGAAAGCCTTTACAGTGGACAGAGATAACCGCTCCGGAAATTGTCGGTTACTCCTTCTCGAGATGGGAAGAAGGAGATGGTATTACCATTGAAGGTGCTACAGATGGTGAGAAAGCAGACGCCACCATCAACTTCAAAGCCATCTATGATGGAAAACTGACCGCTGTTTATACCCAGAAGCGAATGATATACTTCTACAACACGCTGAATTGGGAGAATGTATATGTTTACTTCTACAAAGATGGTAATTATTGGGATAGCAGTAAAGGTACAGGAACGGATCCGGGTTATTATAGTGGAAGTCATAATAGCGCTCATAAGGGACAAATGTTACCGGTAACCGAAGGTTCGAAAATTTATTACTTCGATGCAGAAGGAGCATCCATTCCTGCCAGTTATACCAATGTGGCATTTACAGAGAAACAGCAAGATAATTGTTGGTATTTCTATGAGAACAACAAAGTCGCCAGACGCTCAGATTATCAGTCAACCACAATGCCGTTGTTCGTTCCGTTAAGCGACCAACCGGCTGTTAGCAAAAATGGCGGTACTGCCAACTATTATTGCGAAGGTTACTGGATGAACTATCCGGCAAATAGCGGTTACACGCTGAGAATTTATGACACTCCTAGTGCTAATAATGCTACAGGCGCATCAAGAGAATTCTTGATTCCATTTAGCGAAGATGTCAAAATGCCTCTGAAGCAAGAGGTAGAAGTGAACTTCTCCGGCGAATCTTGGTTCATCATCTATCGCAATGATGGCAAATACCTGGAAGGATCGCATACTTTCAAGCAGACAGATCATGGAGACAAGAAGATTACAAGCAATGCTGATGCAAGTAAAGCGAGCAAAATGCGACTGATCTCTGACGGTAGCGGAATATATACCTTTACGCTTACTTTCCGTGGCGATGGAGGTTCACCTGAGAATTACGACTATTATCTCAATGTGGATTTCCCGGCTACTGTAGGAGATTATCGCATTGTGTATTCCGATAATGCTACTTGGTCGAATGGAGCGCATGGCGCCGGTTGGTATCACCCGTCTGATATTATCGGTAAGAATACCAGCGAGACAGAAGCAAAAGAAGACACCGTTTCGTTCTTTATCTCGCATGGGTCATCGCCATCTATGAAGTTCCAACGCATTAGTGCTATCAGCGAATCGGCAGGATCGTATGGTAAAATTACATGGGAAGATGTACCAAGCGGAACGATTACCTTTCCTACGTCAATAACAGCCTCGGGTGTATATAACTTTATTGTTACGCAACCGGCTGGAGGCGCATCTATCTCTTTGGTAAAAGCAGAACCCTACACCGGAAATTATTACATCCGTACCGACTGCGCCGGTGAGACGAAATGGAATAACTTCCGTTCGCCAGATCATTTAATAACCTACTCGGAGTATTCAATTACTCATGGTGGTTATAGTCACTATTACGCGCACTGGGTTCAAAACGATGATAAGAGGAATATTCAGTTCTGTATAGCCAATGATTATAGTTCTGCAATATCTGATACTTTGGTTCGCGAAAATAATAGTGACCCGGCGTGGACAAATATAAACAATTACATTGATGTGAAGGGAAATATTCTGCGCAACGCAAACGTCCGCTTCATGTGGAATCAATCTACAAATAAAGTAAGTCGCGCATACGTGGATGGTGCACAAGGACCAGGCTCGAATAACTTCCTCTACATGCTGAGTGAGGATAATAAGATTCGGAAAGCGGACGAATCAGCACTGGATGATCACAAAGTTTTCTTCTCGGATAACGAGAACTGGATCTACGAGGCAAATATCCAAGCGCAACCGAATGCAGCCATCAAGCTTCTCTCCAACTGGGGTGAGAGCAATAAAATTACCCAATATTTCAAGGGAACATCAAGCACTACGGAAGACCTGATTGATGGAAGCGGAAAGAATTGGTATAACATCCGTCTGCTCTACGATTTCAAGACGAACCGTCTGGTAGCCGCGATGGTACCGACAGGAAACATCAATGACCCCACGCCTATCCATGCTGACGTGATGTTTATCCGTGAGCACCAGGGCGACATCGACCAACTGACCTTCACAGAAGACGGTTCTATCACCGATATCGAAACCGCTTACGCCGTTATGCGATTCAACAAGTGGACGCTGAATAACAAAGAGAAGACAGGTTCGCACAACCCGTTGGCTTCACCGGCATCGATTTACGAGCGGTCGCTGTACTACGTATCCTTCCCGTTCCGCGTCAAATTGAGCGAGGTATTCGGTTTCGGCACCTACGGACAACACTGGATCATCCAGCGCTACCGCGGAGACCTGCGTGCGCAGCAAGGTTACTGGGCAGAGTCCAGCGGCTTCTGGGAGTTCATCTGGAATCGAAACGGAGAGGTTTATCTGGAACCGAACGAGGGATATATCCTAACCTTGGAAACCGAGCTCTTGGGCGAAAATTCGGATGTATGGGGACCGAATAGTCGTTCCAGCCAGATTGAGTTGTTCTTCCCGTCGTACGGCACCATGCCGAATATTACCAACACAAGCATCACGCAGACCCTGCCGGCACATAAATGTACCATCAACAGGGCTGAGACGGAAGGTCTGCCGGACACTCCTTACCCGAGTACATCGTACAACCGTACAATCTTTGATAGTCACTGGAATATCATGAGCGTACCGACCTACGTCAACGCGGATAACCCAAGTCTGGCTACTACCTCTTGGTTGGCCAATGATAGCTGTCCGAAATTCCTCTATACCTGGAACCCGGATGACAACACCCTGACCGCTACTTCGGGAACCGGCTTCATGTACCACGCGATGCATGCTTATACCGTTCAGTATTACGGCAATGTGACCTGGACAACCAGCGTCTCGCCGGCTGCAGCGCCGCAACGCAATACCGAGTACCGCGGCGAATATGAGTTCTGCCTCGAGGTACAACAAGACGAGCAGATGATCGACCGTACTTTTGTTCGCCTCTCGGACGACGAGAACGTCACCACCGGTTTTGAGTTCGGCGAAGACATGACCAAGCAGTTCAACTCGCGCAAGGCGAATATCTTCACCATCGCCGGCAACACGAGTCTGGGCGGAAACAGTCTCCCGCTCTCGACAACTCAGACGACGGTAGTGCCGGTAGGCGTGACGATCAAGAACACAGGCGATTACACCTTCGCTATCCCGGAGGGTACGGAGGGTATCGGCGTCACGCTCGTGGATAACGAGACCGGCGTACGGACATCCCTCAGCGCGCTGAGCTACACCGTCAACCTCACCGCAGGCGACTACACCGGACGCTTCGTCCTGGAGATCTCGCCGATTGCTCAGACTCCTACCGGAGTGGAAACGGTTACGGGTGAGGGGTTACCGGTTACGGGAGTACGAAAAGTGATGATCGACGGCATTCTCTACATCGTCAAGGACGGTAAGATGTACGATGCCCGCGGTGCACGCGTGCAATAATGAGTTAAGGAATTAACAAATTAACACAAAAAAATCGGCATACCTCTTGCGTATGTCGATTTTTTGTTGTACCTTTGCAGCGAATTTCGATTACGACTTTTTTCGTAACGACTTTTTTCGTAATAGTGCATTATATGGAAAATCCGTTTAAATTTGGGTCCATAGTAGAGAATGAATTCTTTACAGACCGCGTGAAAGAGGTAGCGTACATCCGCCAGTTTATAGAGAGTAGAAACCACCTCGTATTAATCAGTCCTCGCCGCTTCGGGAAAAGCAGCGTGGTATTAAAAGCGGTCAAACAAGCGGAACGGCAGTACATAAATCTCAATTTGCAGGAAGTCACTTCCGTTGCCGATTTTGCGGCTAAACTGCTTCGCGAGGTGTACCGCATCCATCCGATGGAGAAACTCCGCCAATGGATACTCCGGTTCCGCGTTATTCCGACTATCAGCACGAATCAGCTCACAGGCGCAATCGAGATCGGGTTCCAACCTACTCAAGACCAGCGGGTTTTATTGGAAGATGTATTAGCATTGATTGAGAATATGCATACTGAGCAGGACAGGCTGGTCGTTATTTTGGATGAATTCCAAGAGATTTTGGAGATTGCCCCTGCCTTAGACAAACAACTAAGGGCTATCATGCAACAGCAGCGACATATCAATTATATCCTCTTGGGAAGTCAAGAGAGTATGATGACCGATATTTTTGAGAACGTCAAATCCCCCTTCTATCATTTTGGCGAATTGATGCGACTGCAAAAATTGCCGAGGGCTGAATTTGACGAATACCTCCGGACGCGTTTTGAACCTGTTTTTAAGAACAAAGCAGCCGAACTATCCCGCCAAGTATTGGATTACACGGATTGTCATCCCTATTATTCGCAACAATTAGCTTTCCATATGTGGCAAATAGGAGTACTGCAACCCGAGGAGGAAAATGTATATGAGGCAGCCGTGCAGCAGATTGTCCTCACCCATAATCTGGATTATGAGCGGATATGGATGAATTTTAAGCGAACCAGCAAATGGTTACTTCTGCGTTTAGCGAAGGGAAACTCGTTCCAAACAGGCGAATATCGCACCAGCACGCTTTATAGCTCCCTCAAACGGCTACAGCAAATGGGATACGTGATCTATACCGACCATTATGAGATAGAAGATCCGTTCTTCTGCGAATGGTTGCGCAAGATGTAGTTCTTTTCAAAAAAACGGTCAAAACCGGACCAAAACCGGACCCGAACCGGACAGTGACGTCCGTAATGGTAACGAGATGGTAACGGAAATGAGCCGTAAATGGACCAACTTTAGACCCACAGACAGTAAAAAGAGAGCTCTTCGGGGCTCTTTTTTTGTGGCTTTCGACTTTCTACTTTCTACTTTTGGCTAAAAATCATTGATTTTTCTTGCGTATTTCGAAAAAAAGCAGTACCTTTGCGGCGTAATTTGGAGTATTATGTATTTGAACATACTAAAATCTAAGATTCACCGCGTACAGGTGACGGAGGCAAACCTCGAGTATGTAGGTTCGATCACGATCGACGAAGCGCTCATGGAGGCGGCGAACATCTACGCGGGAGAGAAAGTGCAAGTAGTGGATAACACGAACGGCGCCCGGCTGGAGACCTACGTCATCGCGGGTCGCCGGGGTTCGGGCTGTATCTGCATGAACGGCGCCGCGGCGCATCTGATTCACGTGGGCGACACGGTGATCATCATGGCCTACGCCCTCATGACGCCGGAGGAGGCGAAGGCCTTCAAGCCCGCTATCGTCTTCCCGGAGAATAATAAATTGTAAATAAAAAGATATAAAAACCTTTTGAATGATTTAGCGCACAGCGCTCTGGTGCTTTGCCTGTTAGTGCGTCTTTGTGAGTAAACTCACAAGCCGCCCTACCATCCCAAACACCACTCATACGAGTAAAATCATTCAAAAGCAATAGAAGGAAATAAATATATCCTATATCCAGAAAATATGGCATATACCATTAAAACTGTCATAGATAGCCATCCGGAATGGTTGAATGATCTGAAGCAAAAATGCTATGCCATAAATGGCTGCTTGACGACTGTACATTCTGATTTAGGCGCATTCCTTAATGAATATATATACCAAGATGCGCTACAGATTTTGCTTGACGAAAAGCAGATTCCATACCAACGGGAATACTACTTCAATATAGAATATCACGGCAAGAAGATTCCTCATAAGCATTATTTGGATTTCCTTATCGATGAAAGTATAATCGTTGAATGCAAAGCCGTAGAAAAATTATGTATTGAACATAGGCAGCAACTATGGAACTATATGCGACTTACCGGCAAGAAGATAGGCATTTTATATAATTTCGGGCCTGTAAAAGGACAATCGGAACACTATTATTTGGACAAGGATGGCACGATGTATATGTTTTGAGAATTTTATCTAAATTTATCGCTTTTGAATGCTCTAACTCGGTAGAGTCTGGAGTTTGGAGTCAAAAACTATCCGGGAGTTTACTCACAAGGGGTTATTGGCTTCAAAATACATAAGAGCGAAGCGCAAAAGCATTCAAAAGATTTTATTTAGTTTTATATACTACAAACAAATAGATGGCATTTTTTGAGTTACATAGCGAGGCGAAGGCGGTAGGTGCGCGGGCAGGCGTGATCCACACCGACCACGGCGATATACTCACCCCGATCTTCATGCCCGTCGGTACCGTCGGCACCGTTAAAGGCGTGCAGCGAAAGGAGCTGGAGGAGGATATCAAGGCCCAGATCATCTTAGGCAACACCTACCATCTCTTCCTTCGTCCGGGCACCGAGATCCTGCATAAGGCCGGCGGTCTGCACCGTTTTGAGGGCTGGACGCGACCGATCCTGACGGATAGCGGCGGGTTTCAGGTGTTCTCCCTAACCGACATCCGCAAGATGACGGAAGAAGGAGTGCGATTCTCGTCCCATATCGACGGTCGCAAGCTGCTCTTCACGCCGGAGTCCGTGATGGATATCGAGCGGGAGATCGGTGCGGACATCATGATGGCTTTCGACGAGTGCTGCCCGGGTACGGCGGATAAGAAATACGCCAAGGACTCGATGGACCGCACGCACCGTTGGCTCGACCGCTGTATAGCCCGTTTCGACGGCACAGACGACCTCTACGGATACAAGCAACACCTCTTCCCGATCGTACAGGGCTGCACCTATACGGACCTGCGTCAGGAGGCTTCGAAACGGCTGCGTGACCTCGACCGCGACGGCTACGCCATCGGCGGTCTGGCAGTAGGCGAACCGACGGAGGTGATGTATGAGATGATTGAGGTATGCAACGATATCCTGCCGCAAGACAAACCCCGTTACCTCATGGGCGTCGGTACCCCGTGGAACATCCTCGAGGCCATCGAGCGCGGCATCGATATGTTCGACTGCGTGATGCCAACCCGCAACGGCCGCAACGGCATGATCTTCACCTGGAACGGCGTCATGAACCTGCGGAACAAGAAATGGGAGGACGACTTCACCGAACTCGACCCCTGCGGCACTTCGTATGTCGATCATGCCTACACCCGCGCGTATGCAAGACATCTTATTCACGCGCAGGAGATGTTGGGTCTGGAGGTCCTCTCGATCCATAACTTAGCGTTCTACCTGGACCTCGTGACGCAGGCCCGGCAACATATCCTGGCAGGCGATTTCAGCAGCTGGAAGGCCGCCGTGATGCCGAACCTCATGCAACGGTTATAGTGAAAAGACTCGATTGGTACATAGTCAAGAAATTTCTCGGCACGTTCTTTTTCTCGATCGTGCTGATTTTGTCCATCGCTATCGTCTTTGACCTGACGGAGAAGATGGATGACTTCTTCGAGGAACAAATACCCCTCCGGGAGATCATTCTCGACTACTACATCCCCTTCATCCCCTACTACATGAACATGTTCAGCTCGCTGTTCATCTTCATTTCCGTCATTTATTTCACCTCGAAGTTGGCGGGTAACTCGGAGATCATCGCGATGCATGCCACGGGGATGAGTTACCACCGTCTAATGGTTCCTTACGCATTCTCCGCGACGGTGCTGTTTATCTTAAGTTTTTTTCTCGGAGGCTGGGTCATTCCGCGCAGCAGCGAACGGATGCTGCATTTTACGGACAAGTATATCGAACATTTCACAACCGAGAACGCGCGCAACGTGCAACTGGAGGTGGAACCCGGCACCATCCTGTATATCGAGTCGTTCAGGAAGAACAGCAAGATGGGCTACCGCTGCTCCATCGAGCAGTTTGACGGCAAGACCCTGATGTCCCGTACGACGGCGGACAGGATCTATTACGACTCCCTGGAAAACTGGCACTTGGAGAACTATACCGAACGCACCTTCACAGGCATGCGCGAGTCTCTGGAATGCGGTGAGCGGAAGGATATCACGTTGCCGATCATTCCGGATGAGCTGTTCATCACCGCCCAGCAGGCACAACAGATGACCACGCCGGAGCTGCGCCACTATATGGAGCGGCAGCGGCAACGCGGATCGGGCAACGTGAAGGCTTTTGAGGTGGAGTACCATAAGCGCTGGGCGTCGCCCTTAGGGGCGTTCATCATGACCCTTCTGGGCGTGACAATGAGTAGCCGGAAGGTGCGCGGAGGAATGGGTAAGAACCTCGGCATAGGCGTTGTGCTGACCGCGGCGTATATCCTTTTCTCCACCGTCAGCACCACTTTCTCGGTCAACAATGTCATGTCCCCATTCATGGCGGCATGGCTGCCGAACTTCGTGTTCCTCGCCATCTCCATCCCGCTGTATCGGCGGGCATGCCGATAAAAAAAGAGGCCCTTGCGGGTCTCTTCTTTTGTTAACGGAGCTCAATTCTCCGGGTCACTGTGTCGCCGTTCACTTTGGCGTAGAGGCGGTAAGTACCGCGCTCTAACGGAAACTCCGCGAATTTTCCTTTCTCCTTTTGGAGAAGTTTGCCTTGCATCGAGTAGATGCGGGCTTCCTCCATTTGGGTGGACGCTACTACAAGCGTGTTTTCGCGGAAGCGAACAGTGAATTTATCGTTGGTGTTTTGGGCGGCATTGGTTAAGGTCACTCCTGCTACCAACGATACGATGGTTAACAGACTAAATAATACCTTTTTCATTTTTGTACCTTTCTTTAAAAGATCGTTTTTCCGGATTAACGCATCCGCTTGCGGGAGTTCGGGCAGGTATAAAAACCCTCGTTTCCGAAATCCGGTGCAAAATTACTGCCTTTTTTTTGCTCCACCAAATATTTTTGACAAAAAGTGATAAATTTCTATAAAATGTGTAATCGATTTGACAATTTATTAGTAAATCACGCAATGCACTGACAATTTGTCAACTCGGTTTTACAAATTCTACTTTACAAAATAAAAAAAAATCCGCGCGCGCTTGCATATATGAGAAAAAAATCGTACCTTTGTGCCCGAATTTAATTTGCCTAAATAGGGCAATACCCAAACGATTATGCAAAATATCAGAAATATAGCAATTATTGCGCACGTCGATCACGGCAAAACGACCCTGGTCGATAAGATGTTGTACACGGCGAATGTCGTGAAGCAACAGCAGTCCGAGTTCAGCGACCAGCCCAAAGAGCTGATCCTCGACAACAACGACCTGGAGCGAGAGCGTGGCATCACCATCCTCGCCAAGAACGTAGCCATCGAGTACAAGGGCACGAAGATCAACATTATCGACACTCCGGGGCACGCGGATTTCGGCGGCGAAGTGGAGCGCGTGTTGAATATGGCGGACGGCGTACTGCTGCTCGTGGACGCTTTTGAGGGCCCGATGCCACAGACGCGTTTTGTGCTGCAGAAGGCCCTGGAGCTGGGGCTCAAGCCCATCGTAGTGATCAACAAAGTGGATAAACTCAACTGCCGTCCGGACGAGGTGCAGGAGGAGGTTTTCGACCTCATGTGCAACCTCAACGCGACAGATGACCAACTGGATTTCCAGACCCTGTACGGATCGGCGAAGAACGGCTGGATGTCGCGCGACTGGAAGAAGCCGACGACGGATCTGACGGACCTCATGGACGCCATCATCGAGTATATCCCCGCTCCGGAAGACAACCCCGGAACGCCGCAGATGCTCGTCACGAGTCTGGACTATAACGCCTACGTAGGCCGTATCGCTATCGGTCGCGTACACCGCGGCGAGTTCAAGGACGGTCAGGCGGTGACGCTGGCGAAGAAAGACGGCACGATGGTCAAGACCAAGATCAAAGAGCTGCACACCTTCTCGGGCATGGGTCATGTGAAGACCGACGTCGTGAAGAACGGCGACATCTGCGCGATGATCGGTATCGACGGTTTTGAGATCGGCGACACCGTCTGCGACGCCAACGAGCCGGAGGCTCTGAAACCCATCGCCATCGACGAACCGACCATGTCGATGACTTTCTGCATCAACGACAGCCCCTTCTTCGGTCAGGACGGTAAGTTCGTAACCAGCCGTCATATCCAGGACCGCCTGAATAAAGAGCTGGAGAAAAACCTCGCTCTGCGCGTAGAGAAAGGCGCGGAGGAGAGCAGCTGGCGCGTCTTCGGACGAGGCGTACTGCACCTGTCGGTACTCATCGAGACAATGCGTCGCGAGGGTTACGAGTTGCAGGTCGGCCAGCCGCAGGTGATCATCAAGGAGATCGACGGCGTCAAGTGCGAGCCGGTAGAGTCTCTGACGGTCAACACGCCGGAAGAGTGCTCGGGCAAGATCATCGAGTTCGTCTCCACCCACAAGGGAGAGATGACGAAGATGGAGATGGTCAACGACCGCGTACACCTGGAGTTCACCATCCCTTCCCGCGGTATCATGGGCATGCGTACCTACGTGATGAACGTCTCCGCCGGAGAAGCCATCATGGCGCACCGTTTCCTCGAGTACCAGCCGTGGAAAGGTGAGATCGTGAAGCGTAACAACGGTTCGCTCATCGCCATGGAGGCCGGTACGGCTTATGCTTATGCGCTGGACAAGTTGCAGGACCGCGGGAAATTCTTCATCGACCCGCAGGAAGAGGTGTACGCCGGACAAGTGGTTGGCGAGAACGCCAAGGAAGGCGACATCGTCATCAACGTCACCAAATCCAAGAAACTGACGAACATGCGTTCCAAATCCGCAGACGACAAAGCGGTCCTTCCGCCACCCGTACGCATGAGTCTGGAGGAGGCGCTGGAATATATCAAGGAGGACGAGTACGTGGAGGTCACCCCGCACGCGATGCGTATCCGCAAGATCATCCTCGACGAGCTCGAGCGCAAACGCGCCGGAAGAGCCTAAAAATAATAGGTCAACCTAGGTCTACCTAGGACAACCTAGGACTACTTAGAAAAAATCAAAAAAATCAACAATATTATGCAAATTAATCAATCTGAATTGAAAGACCTGAAGGCAGTAGTGACTCTGACTATCGAGCCGGCTGACTATCAGGAAGAAGTAGCTAAACAGCTGAAAGAAGTACGCCACAAGGCTCAGATGCCGGGCTTCCGTCCGGGTATGGTTCCTGCCGGACTGGTGAAGAAAATGTACGGCAAGGGCATCCTCGCTGATGTCCTGAACAAACTCGTTGGAGAAAACCTCCAGAAGCACATTGAGGACAACAAGATCCAGATCCTCGGCGATCCGCTGCCCAGCGAGGAGTCTCCGAAGATCGACCTCGACAACGAGGATACCTTCACTTTCCTCTTCGACATCGCCGTAGCGCCTGAGTTCGACGCTAAGCTCAACGGCAAGAACAAACTGCCGGAGTACACCATCGAGCCGACCGAGGAGATGATCGACAAGCAAGTAGAGGCCTACACCAACCGTTTCGGCGAGTACATCCCCGAGGACAAAGAGAAAGGCACCAAAGCAGAGGTTAAACCCTGCGCAGTAGATGCTGAGTTGTTCGCAAAAGTTTATGGTGCAGACGCTCCGAAAGATGAGAAAGGTTTCCGCGAGCGCATCAAAGAGGACATCGTTCGTTCCCTCGCCGAGGAGAGCAAATACCGCTTTGGTCTGGACGTGAAGGCTGCTATCATGAAGAAGATGGAGAAGATCGCCTTCCCGGAGGACTTCCTCAAACGCTGGGTACTCGCTACCAACGAGAAGATGACTCAGGAGGAGCTCGACAAAGACTTCGACAAGATGCTCGACGAACTGAAATGGCATCTCGCGAAAGACCAGCTGATGAAGGAGTATAACATCAACGTGGAGAAAGAGGAGGTAGAGGCCTTCGCTAAACGCATCGCCCGGATGCAATTTATGCAGTACGGTCTGATGAACGTCGATGACGCCATGCTTTCCAACTACGCGCAAGAGATGCTCAAAAACGAGAACCAACTCCGCAGCATCGTAGAGCGCGTGGTAGAGGACAAGATCTTCGACGCTGTCAAAGGTATCGCGAAGATCGAGCCCAAGACCGTCAGTCAGGAGGAGTTTGATAAATTATTCAAATGACCAAAATTCATTTCATAGCTATTGGCGGCGCAGCGATGCATAATCTTGCACTCGCTGTAGCCTCCAAGGCGGGATACCAAGTGACGGGTTCGGACGACGAGATCTTCGAACCCGCGCTGTCCCACCTGCGTGATGCGGGGTTGCTGCCCGATGAGATAGGATGGCATCCCGAGCGCATCACGCCGGATCTCGACGCCATCATCCTGGGGATGCACGCCCGTGAGGACAACCCCGAGCTGGTGCGCGCTCGCGAATTAGGGATCAAGATCTACTCCTTCCCGGAGTACCTCTACGAGCAGACGAAAGACAAGATCCGCATCGTCGTCGGCGGCTCGCACGGCAAGACCACCACGACCTCCATGATCCTCTACGTCCTCAACCGTCTCGGCATCGAAGCCGACTACATGGTCGGGGCGCAGATAGAAGGCTTCGAGCGGATGGTACGCCTCTCCGACACCGCCAAGTACGCGGTCTTCGAGGGCGATGAGTACCTCACTTCCCCACTCGATCTCCGATCCAAATTTCTTTGGTACCACCCCCACGTAGCCATCCTCACCGGCATCGCATGGGATCACATCAACGTCTTCCCGACTTTCCCGGAGTACGTGGACACCTTCCGTAAGTTCGTTCATTCGATCGAACCCAAGGGCTCGTTTATCTACTTCGAAGGAGACGAGAACCTGCGTCAGCTGGCTCTCGAGATATCGGAATGCCGGGATCTCGAGATATCGACCATTCCTTACAAGGAATACGACGGCGATGTCGAGATGCAGGTCTTCGGCCGCCACAATATGCAGAACCTGCAGGCGGCCATGCTCGCGTGCCATTGTATCGGCGTAGCGCCGGACGATTTCTACCGCGAGATCAGCAGTTTCACCGGCGCTTCGAACCGCTTGGAGAAGATCTTCGAGAACAACCGTTCGGTGGCGTACAAAGACTTCGCCCACTCGCCCTCCAAACTCAAAGCGACCGTGAACGCCGTACGGGAGCGGTACCCGGAAAAGAAACTCATCGCTTGCATGGAGCTCCATACCTTCTCGTCCCTCATGGCGGATTTTCTGCCGCAATACAAGGATTGCATGAAGGAAGCGGACATCGCGTACGTGTATTTTAACCCAAAAGTCATTGAGCACAAGCGTCTTACACCCATCACGGCAGAAGACGTGCGCAAAGCTTTTGGCACGAAAAATGTAGAGGTTTTCACAGCCTCCGAAGCCCTGCAAGAGAGGTTGAAATCTGAAATCATAAATCATAAATCTGAAGATCAGGGCATCGCCCTGCTGATGATGTCTTCGGGCACGTTCGACGGCATCGACGTCAAGTCCTTTGCCGCAGAGCTGCTCCAATAATAACGAAAAATAACCCAAAACTAATGACTGACATGAAAAGATTTTTCATTTTTGCTGCCGGTGCAGCCGTAGGAGCTGCCGTAGCACTGTTACTGGCTCCGAAGAGCGGAGAAGAGATGCGTGAGGAACTGAAAGACATGGCGCAAGACGCCACCAAGCGCGCTCAGGACTACTGCGCACAAGTGAAGAAAGACCTGGAGGAAGCCGCAGCGGCTGTAAAAAAGGAGGCCTGAGATGGAGAAGGATTTTTTCGAGTCCCTCAAGCAAGAACTCACTGCCTGCGGTAAGTCCCTTAGCGAGGTCGGCAGACTGCGCCTCATCGGCATCATCAGCCGTATCTTAGGCTTGTTCCTGCTGATCTTCACGGTCGTTTTATGCGTCTTCGCGCTGCTGGCTTTTGCCTCTGTAGCTGCCCTGAACGCAATGACCAACGTGATGCCGCTGTGGGGTGCTGCGCTGATTCTGGGCGCAGGCTATATCCTCCTCATCATCGTGGTGATTGCATGTAGAAAACCCCTGTTCATCCACCCCTTCATCCGACTCATGTCCAAGCAGCTGCGCTCCGAAGAAGAGCTGGCACTGAAGATTATGGAGGCGGAGCATCAGGCGGAGTTGGATTACCTCCACATCGAGAACCGCGTAGAGAATGCCACCCGCGAGGTGAATTTTTACATCGCCTTCATCGGGCGTGCTTGGTCCTGGCTCTCAACGCTGTTCCATAAAAAATGACCAAATGGTAAATGACCAATTAGGACATGTTTAGTCGTCTGTACGGCGTCTTACTGCCGTTTTTTGTCAGTTTTCTTCTGGCATACGTCTTAGACCCCATCGTAGGGTTCATCCAGACCAAATGCCGTGTACGCAACCGCGCGCTGGCGGTCTTTGTGACCCTCTTTCTGGCGGTAGGAATCGTCGTGGGGGCCATCGCCGCCCTGCGCAAACCCGTCACGGAGCAAGTCAACTCCGCCTGGACGGGTTTTCAGGCGTATATAGCGACCATCGACATCAACGACTACGTCTCCGCCGAGACCCAGGAGAAGTTGCTGAAATGGAAGACCGAATGGGATTGGCAGGCAGCGTTGGCGAACCCGGAGTTAACCAACTCGATCAAGGAGCTGCTGCCGAAAATAGGAAACTGGATCACCGGCGGACTGAGTTGGCTGAGCGAACTGTTGGTCGTCTTCATCGGCTTCATGTACCTCATCTTCCTGATGATTGATTTCCCGAATATCCGCGCGAAGTACAGCCATTTCGTCCCGCGGCAGATCCGTCCGCAGGTAGTGACCATCATGGGCGATATCGACCGAAATATGAACGCGTATTTCCGCGGCCAGGCGATGGTGGCGACCTGCGTAGGCGTCCTTTTCGCCCTCGGTTTCACGATCACAGGCATGCCTATGGGTATCGCGATGGGTCTCATCATCGGCTTGCTGAATATGGTGCCGTACATGCAGGCATTGGGTATCCCGCCATGTATCGTGCTGTGTATCCTGCAATCGGCGCAAACGGGACAACCTATCTGGCTCACACTCCTGATGATGGCGATCGTCTTTATCGTCGTGCAATCCATCCAGGACCTCATCCTCACGCCGAAGATCATGGGTAATGTCACGGGCTTGAGCCCCGCAGCAATCCTGCTGAGCCTCAGTATCTGGGGTGCGCTCTTTGGCGTCATCGGAATGATCATCGCCCTGCCCCTCACCACCCTCATCATCAGCTATTACGACCGCTACGTAGCGAACCGCGGCGTACGATCACGTGCCCATCAGGCACACTACCGCGGCCGCCTGCGCAAAGAGAAAGAGAATAAATGACCAAATAGTACATGACCAAATGGTAAATGACCTCACTTCCCTCATAGGCCACACACCTATCCTTGAACTCTCAGGCTTGGAGAGTCTGCAAGCCCGGCTGGCAGTGAAGATCGAGTTCTTCAATCCCGGCGGCAGCATCAAGGACCGCATCGCTTTAGCGATGATCACCGACGCCGAAGAACGCGGACTCTTAACCCCCGGCGCCACCATCATCGAGCCTACCAGCGGCAACACCGGCGTGGGCTTGGCGTGGGTCGGTGCCGTCAGAGGCTACCGCGTCATCCTCACTATGCCGGACACGATGTCCATCGAGCGGCGTAACCTCCTCAAGGCGTACGGCGCACAGTTAGAGCTGACGCCCGGTGTCGAAGGCATGAGAGGCGCGATCGCACGGGCTGAGCAGCTGCGCGACGAGATACCCGGAGCGGTTATCTTAGGCCAGTTCACCAATCCCGCCAACCCTGCTATACACCGCCTGACGACAGGTGAAGAGATATGGGAGGACACCGAAGGACAGGTGGATATCTTCGTGGCCGGCGCAGGAACCGGCGGCACCGTCTCGGGTGTCGGGCAGGCACTCAAAGCGCATAAGCCCTCCGTGGAGATCATCGCCGTCGAACCCGCCAGTTCACCGGTTCTCTCTGCCGGTCAGGCAGGCAAGCATAAGATCCAAGGTATCGGTGCAGGTTTTGTGCCCGAGACCTACGACGCCAAGACAGTGGACCGCGTCCTGACCGTCACCGACGAAGAGGCCTACGCTGCCGCACGTATGTTAGCCGCCAAGCAGGGACTGCTGGTAGGTATATCCTCTGGCGCAGCCTTCCATGCGGCTTATACCCTGGCGCAAAAACCGGAGAACAAAAACAAACTCATCGTGGCGCTTCTCCCCGACACCGGAGAACGCTATCTGTCAGTCTTATAACGAATGAATATCCCCTCGCATACTGAGTTACAGAAGATCATGCGCCTCATGCGCTCCATCGTCTTCCCCGACTACTACCCGAACCGCGATTTCTCGGATCAGATTCTTCGTGGTCTCCTCTACTCGCAGCTCTCGACGGTCATGTGCCGTTGCCAATCCTGCGACAAGTCCAACAGCGAGTGTGTCGGTGCGGTGGCGGATCGGTTCATTCAGTCGCTGCCGGAGTTGACGCGGCTGCTGCATACAGACGTCGAGGCGGCGCTGCATAACGACCCCGCGGTCACCTCACCCGCAGAGGTCATCCTCTGCTACCCTTTTGTCACCGCCATGCTGCATCACCGCACTGCCCATTGCCTCTTACAGTTAGGAGTGCCCCTGCTGCCACGCATGCTGAGCGAGATGGCGCATAGCGAGACCGGCATCGACATCCATCCGGCGGCGACGATAGGCGAGTACTTCTGTATCGACCACGGCACCGGCGTCGTCATCGGCGAGACCGCCATCATCGGTCATCACGTGATGCTCTACCAAGGCGTCACCCTCGGCGCGAAGAGTTTCTCGTACGACGAGGAGGGAAAACCCCTCAACCTCCCGCGCCACCCGATACTCGAGGACCACGTGACGGTTTATTCCAACACCTCCATCCTCGGCCGCGTGACCATCGGGCACGACACCGTCATCGGCGGAAACATCTGGCTCACCCACGACGTCCCGCCTCACTCCCGCATTGTACAACAAAAAGCCGTCGAGGCTCCTTCCTTCGCCAACGGAGAAGGGATATAGATTGAAATCTGAAATTTGAAATTTTATATGGATAAACAACAAAAACGCGACTACCTCTACATGCGCATGGCGCGCACGTGGGCGGAAAATAGCTATTGTGTGCGCCGCAAAGTAGGTGCCCTCTTAGTGAAGGACCAGATGATCATCTCCGATGGCTACAACGGCACGCCCTCGGGATTTGAGAATATCTGCGAGGACGAGAACAATGTCTCCAAACCCTATGTCCTCCATGCCGAGGCCAACGCCCTGACCAAAGTGGCTCGTTCGAACAACTCCTCCGACGGCGCAACACTCTACGTCACCGCTTCGCCGTGCCTGGAGTGCTCCAAACTCATCATCCAATCGGGCATCAAACGCGTCGTATACGGCGAGGAATATCGTATCATGGACGGCGTCGAACTCCTCAAGAGAGCCGGCGTCGAAGTGGAATTTTTAAAAGATTAAATCATAAATCCTAAATCATAAATCATAAATCCTAAATGAAAAAATACCTCCTTCCTACCCTAACCGTTCTTGCGGTGGCGTTGGGCATCCTCGTAGGATCGGCGCTAACCCAGAAAGTGAACGCGCAGCGTATCGTCTTCCACAACGGCTCGTGGTCCATCGAGCAATCCAAAGTGGATCGGCTCCTGCAACTCATGTCCACCGCCTATGTGGACTCCCTCAATATCGACTCCATCACCGACGAGGCGATGGCGGACCTCGTGCAGAAACTCGACCCGCATAGTGCCTATATCCCCAAAGAAGACCTGGAGATGGTGAACTCCGAACTGGCGGGTTCGTTCTCCGGCATCGGCGTTCAGTTTACCATCCAGCAGGACACCGTCCGCATCGTGGCGGTCATTGCCGGCGGTCCTTGTGCAGGCGTGGGCGTGCTCGCAGGAGATAAACTCATCTCCGTCGATGACTCCGCTTTTGTGGGGAAGAAGATGAATAACGAGAAGGTCATGAAGACCCTCCGCGGACCCAAAGGCACGCTCGTCAAGTTAGGCGTCCTCCGTGCCGGCGTGACCGAACCGCTGTACTTCACCGTCACCCGAGGAGACATCCCCGTCACTTCCGTCGATGCGAAATTCATTATTGAGCCGAAAGCCGGAAGTCAAAAGTCGAAAGACAAGATCGGTTTCGTCCGCGTCAATAAGTTCGGCGAGACGACCTATAAGGAGTTCATCGCCGCTCTCGCGGACCTCAAGGCGCAAGGCGCCACCTCCTTCATCGTCGATCTCAGGGAGAACTCCGGCGGCTATATGGAGCAGGCCATCCGCATGGCGAATGAGTTCCTCTCCCGCGGCGAGTTGATCGTGTACTCCGAAGGCCGCGCGTACCCCCGTTATGAGGCTACGGCAAACGGTTCCGGGCGGTTCAAAGACGTGCCCTTGGTCGTGCTCATCGATAACTTCTCTGCCTCCGCCTCGGAGATCTTCGCCGGTGCGATGCAGGATAACGACCGTGCTACCATCGTCGGTCGCCGCTCTTTCGGAAAGGGGCTCGTGCAACAACAGATGCCTTTCGACGACGGCTCTGCCGTCCGTCTCACTGTGGCACGCTACTACACCCCTTCGGGACGGTGCATCCAGAAGCCTTACACCCTCGGCGATCAGGAGGATTATGAGAAAGACCTCATGGAGCGGTTCGAGCACGGGGAGTTCTACTCCGCCGACTCCATCCATTTCACCGACACCACGACCTACCGCACCAAAGGCGGACGGATCGTCCGCGGCGGTGGAGGGATCATGCCGGATGTCTTCGTAGGACGGGACACCACCCTCAACACCCCTTGGTATAACCGCTGCGTGAACCTCGCCTACACCTATCAGTTCGCGTATTCCTATACGGACAAGCACCGCAAGGAGCTTGCCAGATACAAAGACTGGCAGTCGCTCGAGAAATACCTCTTGAAGCAGGATGTCCTCGCTGAGTTCGTCCGTTTTGCGGAGGACAAGGGCGTAGAGCGTAATGACGCGGAGATACAAAAATCGCGTCCTTTAATGACGCGACTTCTGAATGCCTATATCGTCCGCGACCTGCTGGGCGACGAGGGCTTCTTCCCGCTCTTCGAGCGTGATGACGAGATCACGAAGAAGGCTATAGAGCTTTTAGCGCAGCCTTAACCAACCGGTAGAACTTCTGTACCGTCGCGATATTCACGCGCTCGTCGGGACTGTGCGGATGCTCGATGGTCGGACCGAAGGAGATCATCTCCATGCCTTCGTACTTGGCGCCGATGATGCCGCACTCCAGACCCGCATGGATGATCACCACGCGCGGCTCGGAGCCGAACTCCTTGATATACGTCTCTTTCATCGTCTTGAGCAAGGTGCTCTTCAGGTTCGGTTTCCATCCCGGGTAAGCGCCCGAGAACTCGACCTCTGCGCCTGCGAGCGAGAACGCCGATTGGATGATCGACGCCAGCTCCTCTTTGCGGCTCTCGACGCTCGATCTCGTCAGACATTGTACCTCTATCCGGGACTCCTCTTCTCCGACAAAGGTCTTGATCATCGACACGTTATTCGAGGTCTCCACGATGTCTCTTGCTTCCGGCAGGACGCGATAGACGCCGTGCGGGCAGAGGGTGATAGCGTGGATGAGGTAGTCCTGTACATCCTCCGGGAGCTCTTTCTTCGGGCACTCCACCTCCTCCATCGTGAAGGAGATACCGTCGTCCACACCCTCGTACTCCTTGAGGTACAGATCCTCGTAACGATCGACGAGGTCCTGCAGGTCCTGATAGCTCTCTGCGGGGATGGTGATCACCGCCGTCGCCTCACGGGGGATAGCGTTCCTCAGCGAACCGCCCTCGACACAAGCCAGACGGGCTTCGAAGTTCGCTACGGCATCCTTCAGGAAGCGGAACAAGAGCTTGATAGCGTTCGCCCGCTGCAGATGGATGTCGCATCCCGAGTGACCGCCCTTGCAGCCCTTCACCGTGACCTTCAGCGCGATGTCGCCTTTCTCCGTCTCTACCTCCTGGTAGCGGAAGGTGGCGTTGGTGTCGATACCGCCGGCGCAGCCTACGTAGAGCTCGCCCTCTGTCTCCGAGTCGAGGTTCAGCAGGTACTTGCCTTTCAGCCATCCGGCTTTGAGATCATTAGCGCCGTACATGCCTGTCTCTTCATCTACCGTGAAGAACGCCTCCAGAGGCGGATGCACAGCGTCTTTGTCTGCCAGGATCGCCATCGCCGTCGCTACGCCGATACCGTCGTCCGCACCAAGCGTCGTACCGTCGGCGGTCACCCATTCGCCGTTATCCTCGATATACGTCTGGATAGCGTCTTTCTCAAAATCAAACACCTTGTCGCTGTTCTTCTGCGGCACCATATCCATGTGGCCCTGCAGGATCACACCCGGGTGACCCTCCATGCCTTTCGACGCAGGCTTACGGATCAGCACATTACCGATCTCGTCCTGTAACGTCTCCAGACCAAGACTCTTGCCGTAGTTCACCAGGAACGCGGCTACTTCTTTACAATGCCCGCTCGGACGCGGGATCTGCGTAAGGCTGTAGAAACTCTCCCACAAACCTTTAGGTTCCAAGTTTTTCATATTATTCCGTGATTACGTTATTTCGGTTTTTCGATATCTCGATATTTCGATTTTTTATGGGGTCCCCAGAGTAAAACTTGTTTTGCTATGGGGGGAAGCGTAGATCAAGACGTAGGCGCCATCGAGCGGTGTAACCGCGAGTCGCGCGAAGTCTTAGATCAAGCGACAGTTACTTCGCCGCAAAGGTCGGTCATCAGCAATTTTTTGACGGTCTCTATATCATCGCCGTGCTCGCCCAAGAGGTACATCATCTTCGGCAGCAATGCCTCCGTCGTGATGTCGTAACCCGAGAGCACCCCGGCTTTCATCAGGTTCAGCGACACCGCGTACAGGCCCATCTCCACCGAGCCGGTGTTACACTGCGTCTTATTGACGATGAGGATGCCGCGATCGACCGCCGCTTTCAGCTCGCGGTACAGCCATTTGTCCGACGGCGCATTACCCGCACCGAAAGTCTCCAGAACCACCGCCCGCAGTCCTTTCGTCCGCAAGAGCGCACGCACCACCGGCTGCTGGATGCCCGGGAAGAGTTTCAGCACCGCTACGTTCGGGTCATAAGCAGTGTGTAAGGTCAGCGGCTTTTCAGGATCGGAGTAATGTACCAAGTGCGGCTGGTAGGTGATATGTACACCCGCCTTCGCAAGCGCAGGGTAGTTATAGGAGTTGAACGCCGAGAAATGTTCGGCATTGCGTTTGGTAGTTCGGTTCGCCCTGAATAGCCGGTCCTCAAAGAAGATCGTCACCTCCGGCACGATGGCATTGCCGTCCTCGTCTTTCGCAGCAGCTATCTCAATCGCCGTCAGAAGGTTCTCCTTCGCGTCCGAGCGCAGGACACCTACCGGCAGCTGCGAGCCCGTGAAGACCACGGGTTTGTTCAGCCCCTCTAACATGAAACTCAGCGCCGACGCCGAGTAACTCATCGTGTCCGTACCGTGCAGGATCACAAATCCGTCGTACTCCTCGTAACGGTCATACACCATCTGCGCCATCTGTGCCCATTTCTCCGGACCGATGTCCGACGAGTCAAACAGCGGATGAAACGCTTCTATATCGACCTGCACCTCGCCTTCGAACAACTCCGGAAGGTAGGCTTTGAACGTCTCCATATCTGCCGGAACCAAAGCACCCGACACCTTGTCGCGCACCATCGTGATCGTGCCGCCTGTGGATATCAAAAGAACCTTATTCATCGTCTGAAACCTATTTTGCGCTGCAAAATTACGAAAATATTTTGATATATGCAAAAAAAAGTGTACCTTTGCAGCGTTTTTTGGAAATATGAGTACCCGTATTCTCATCATAGATGGCGATATCAGTCTCTCGACTGTGCTGCGCGACTACCTCGTCAGTCGCGGCTATCAGGCGGCGATGGAGCCTATGGGACGTGAGGCGCTGAGCCGTCTTAGCAGCGAGCATTGGGACATCGTTCTGATGGAGCTGCAGGGTCTCGGCATGAACGGATACGAGTTGCTCAAAGGGATCCGTCACCGTCTTCCGAAACTGCCAATCTTCATCCTCTCAAGCCGCTCGGACCGCGAGGACCAGATGCGTGCTTTTGAGTTAGGGGCGGACGACTACATCCTCAAGCCCTTCTCCATGGACCTGCTCATCTGCCGTATAGAGGCGGTCCTAAGGCGGATAAGAGCCTACGAAGAGAACCGTCAGAAAGTCTTCCAACTCGGCACCCACACCTTCGATTCGGTTCATCAGAGTCTCGACGGCGCGCACCTCTCTTCTCGGGAGAGCGACCTGCTGCTGATGCTCTGCCGCAACGAGGGAGAGGTGGTGGATAAACATAAGATACTCAGCGCCTTATGGAAAGAGGACAATGCCTTCACGGCACGTTCCTTAGGCGTCTATATTAACCATCTGCGCGGACATCTCCGGCCCATCGGCTACGAGATCATCGCCGTAAGGTATAAAGGGTATAAGTTGGTGACTGACGTCACCGTTTAGAGGTTTAGTGTCGCTAAAAGCGACGTTTAGAGGTTTAGGATTTAGGATTTCAAATTTAGGATTTAGGATTTGATATGAGAATAATAGCACCGAGTGTATTGTCCGCGGATTTCGGACACCTGGCAGAGGATTTGGAGATGATCAACCGCAGCGAAGCGGATTGGCTTCATGTAGATGTCATGGACGGCACTTTTGTGCCGAATATATCGTTTGGTTTTCCGCTGATGAAGCCCTTCAAGCAGTACTGCACAAAGCCCCTGGACGTGCATCTGATGATCGTTCATCCGGAGAAATACGTAGAGCGTTTCTGCGATGCCGGCGCATGGTCGGTGGGCTTTCATTTAGAGGCCGTAGAGGACCCGCTGCCGATCTTGGAGATGATTCGAAAGAAAGGTGTGCGAACCTGTCTGACCATCAATCCGGACATCGACGTGAAGCGTCTGGTGCCGTATTTGGAGGAGGTCGACATGGTGCTGCTGATGAGTGTTTTTGCGGGCTTCGGAGGGCAGAAATTCATTCCTGAGACGATATCCAAAATACGCTTTATCCGCGAAGAGATCGACCGCCGCGGGCTGAAGACCCTCATCGAGATCGACGGCGGTGTAAACACCGAGAACGCTGCCTCTTTGTTTGCCGCAGGCGCCGACGCGCTCGTTGCGGGAAGTGCGGTCTTCGGAGCCAAAGATCCGGTTGAAGCCATTCGAAGGATGAAGGAGTGAACGAATGAAGGAATGAAGGAAAGTGTGCGGGCTTATCCGATGGTTATCTTGCTGCTGCCGCTGGTGGCAGCAATTTTGTTTTTTGTGGACCCTCCTCCGAAATACAGTCCTCGTCCTGCTCCGAACGTCCTTCAGGAAAGGCTTTACGACCGTCTGCGGGCTTCGGGTCTGGAAGGCGATGAGTTAGCGACGGTGGGTGCCCTGACCTTGGGCTACAAAGAGGAGTTGAGCAAAGAACTGAGGCAGCATTTTCAGGTCTCCGGTGCCGCGCATGTCTTAGCCGTCAGCGGGCTACATACAGGTATCTTATATGGGGTGATCGTATGGCTTCTGACGCTCGGCGGCCGGCTCCGTCCGATGCATGAGAACCGCATAGGCCGATGGGCGCTCAGCCTCGTTGCTATCGCAGCGATGTGGGGCTACGCATGGCTCACGGGCATGACTCCTTCCGTCGTCCGCGCCGTCGTTATGGTGACGATCTTTGAAGTCGGGCGAATGAGTTATCAGCGGGCTTTCAGCCTCAACACCCTCGCAGCCACGGCCTTCCTCATCCTCGTCGCACGTCCTACGGATCTCTGGTCCGTGAGTTTTCAACTCTCTTTCGCTGCCACCGCGGCGATCATACTGATCGTTAATAAGACGATATATCGGGATATCGAGTTATCGAGATTTCGAAATACGATTTTAGGCCAGATCGGTTCTTTCTTCGGGGGCATCATCGTCGTCTCCATCGCCGCGCAGATGGGCACGTTGCCTATCACGATCCATTATTTCGGTCAGGTCAGTACGTATTTTCTCATTACGAACCTGATTGTACTACCGATAGCGACGTTTTTGGTGCCTTGCGGGCTGATCTCCATCGCATTAGGCGGAAGTGTCGCAGGAGTGTTTTTCAGCCGCATCACCTTCGCTTTCGCATGGCTGATGAATCATGCGGCGGGATGGATTGAGCAGCTGCCCGGAAGTACCTTTCCCGCCCACGCAGATACCGGCATGGTGTTATTATATTATATCTTTTTGTTATTATTTATGTTGTTTCTCCCGAAAAAATTCGCATAAAATGCGCGCTCGCTTGCGTATGTCAAAAAAAAGTAGTAACTTTGCGCCCGATTTGGAAAAACTAAGGATTTGAAACTGTTTCGTACCATCATATTAGTATGCCTTCTGGCGCTGTCCCAATGGATGGCAGCCGGTACGGAGTTGGTCAGTAGCAACCCTTATTGGTTCGGCGGCACAGGGGCCTTCAGTACAACGCAGGGCAATGATTTCTGGTTGACGTACATCAACAATAACAGTTTCGACCCGGACAAGCCGGAGAACCAGACCGTTAAGTTTGAGATGAAGGTCGCAGTATCTGCGCGCGAGGCGGTGGTAGTCAATATCGCCTACGGCAATACGATCTTAACGACCCTCAATATGGCTGCCGGAACGACGCAGGTGTTTGATATCCCGCGTTCCTTAGCCCAGCAGATCTACCTCTTCGAGAGTGAGCAGCCCGGTAAGAGCGGCGTACATGTATATACCGCTCCGACCACACCGGAGAACAAGAAGAAGGTTTTCTCCTGCTTCCTCTACTCCCGTACGAACGACTCGCCTATCACCAGCCGCGACGCATCGCTGGTTCTGCCGACACGTTTCTTAGGCCGGGAATATATCATCCAGACCTACCCGGAAGACGTGTTCTCCTCGGAGTTCGGCATCGTAGCGACGGAAGACGGAACGACCGTGACCATCACTCCGACGTTCCAGACGGACGGCGGTAAGGCGGCGAACACCTCGTTTGACGTGACGCTGAGCAAAGGCCAAGCCTACCTCGTGGCTACCAAACGGCGCGAAGAAGGATCGACGGATTTCAATGCCGACTTCAGCGGAACGACCCTCTGCGCGGACAAGCCCATTGCGGTCTTTGCCGGCAACCAACAGACCGGTATCCCGAATAAAGAGGGTTACTCGCAGGACTTCATGGTAGAGCAAGCTCTACCTCTTTCTCAGTTTGGTACGGATTTTTACCTGTCGGGGTTGACGAACACCAAGTCCAACTATGCGGATGTGGTGGCGCTTTATGACGGGACGACCGTGAACGTCACTATCTACAATGCCAACACAGGCGGTACGAACGTCATCACCCAGACGCTCAACCGCGGCGAGACGCTGAAGAAATCGGCTCTTAATTCGCTCATCGGCCTGAACGATCTCACACGTAAGGAAGTCGTCATCCACACGACGCAGCCGGTATCGTGTATCTCGTACCTGACGACGGCAGCGGAGAACAAGATCTGCGACGATACGGGTCTCTCGGACGAGTGTTATATCTACGGTGATCCGGCCTCGGCTGTGATGCCCCATTGGGGCTTGAGGACGAGCTCGATGACTTTCTTCACGGAAGAATTAGACCCGCAAGGCGGTACCGCTCCGCAACATTTCTACGCCTATGTAGTGACCGCGGCAAGCGATATCAATACTTTTACGCTCAACGGCGCCGCGGTACCTGCATCGAGTTTCCAAACTTTCTTTGCCGATAACACGATGGCCTACGCGCATCTGGAACTACCGGACGCAGCGACCAGAGACTTTAACCTCATAGAGACAACCGGAGACGGATTTGTCGGCATGGTTTATGGTCTGACGGAGGCCCAGGGATACTATTACACGCTCGGTTTCAAGCCGGAAGCGTATCCCGATTCGCTCTATGTGACCCACACGGATGAGGTCGTTATGTCCAAAGCTTCGTATGATCTCGACAGCCTCGACGGGCACGGCTGGTATCAGCGTCAATGGGACGAATGGATGGAAGAGCATGAGCAATTAGATACCGCTATCGTCTGCGACAGTTCGTTCGTTTATTGGGCATTGGAGACCTCTATCGAGCGTCCGGCGACGCAGATAGAGTGGTTGCTTTATGACGTTACCGACGGCAAGAAACCCGGCGGTACACCGGAGGCTTCCTCGACGATTACTCCTGCTGCTACGGCCACCAAGCATAATTGGCAGCATGAGTTCATCCTGCCGGAGGAGGAGATGGAGGACAGACATCAGTTCTTCGAATACGAGTTGCAGACCGTCCTGCACCGCGAGCGGATCATGTGCGACGGCGAAGACTTAGACACCCTCAAGACGACCGTCCGCGTGACGAGGATTTACAACGATACCTTATACCGCGTAGTGTGCGTCGGCGACACCTTAGAGTTCTTCTACGACAGTCTTTACAATCAATCCGACCTCCACGTCTATGAATCTGACTCGGCGGCGACGAAGTTCGTCGGCGTGAAGCAAGGTCAAGGGACGCAATATCTGGAGCCGTGGAAATACCAGGTGGAAGTAGGTACCTATCATACGTTCACCCGCAACTACCTCTCACAGGCGGGTTGTGACTCGACGATGACGCTCATCCTCTTCGTCTGCGACACCTTCCAGTATTTCGATACGATTCATCTCTGTACCAACCAGGATACGGTTTATCAGAAACGTACGTTCCGAGGCCAGACCCTCACCCGCGACACGACGGATGTGGATATAGCCTGGAAGACTTCTGCCTGCGAGTGCCAGCTCGGGCCTTGGGCTGATCGGTTCAGGGATAAGAAAGGCAATCCTTTCAGGGGTTGTGACTCGACCTACCATTTGACGCTCATCCGTCATGAGAGTTATGTCATTCCCTTCCGCGACACGGTATGCCTCGACAAAGACGGGCACGGCTCTTATACCTGGCCCATCCAATACGGTACGAAGACCCGGACAATCACGGAAGCGGACCTCACTTTTGATGAGGCGTATGGGGCTTTGGTAGGCGTCTTCCGGGACTCGATGTACACGCAGACCTGCGCGGAGTGTAACGGCGGGCAGCATGGTTGCGACTCGATTCATGAGCTCACGCTCATTATGCCTCAGTCCTATTATTTCGAAGAGACCAAAGAGTGGTGCAAGCTGCATTACGACCCTGTCACCCACGATACCGTCCATTCGTTCTTCCGCTGGGAAGGTCACCGCGACGGCGAACCGTACGTGGAGCTACGTACCTCGGGTGACTACTACGACTCTTGTCATACGACGAGGTACGGCTGCGACTCAATCTACCATCTGAGGCTGGACTATCGGGCAGCGCAAGAGTTATACGCCCTGACAGTCGATACCATCTGTACCGATGAGAACGGTTCGTTCCCATGGATAAGTCCCAAGGGTGAGCATCTGGAGGATATCTCATTAGACATGAAGATCCCTGCGAACCAGCGTTGCTCGACCATCTACCGCAGTATAGAGGCCGGTTGCGACACGATCTACGCGCTCCATCTGACCGTCATGCCCACTTTCTACAAGATGGACCCGGTCCTGATCACCCAGGAGCAGGTCTATAAATGGCCTATCAACAACACTACCTACGGCGGCTCGAAAGCGACAGAGCACTATGACGTCCTGGTTACGCAAGACACCCTCTTCGTCACCGTCTCCAACCCGACCAAACCCATCGGTACCCATTCCTGCGACAGTACGCACGTGCTCTTCCTGCGCGTCGGCGCGGTCTATCGCGATGAGATAGAAGATTTTGCGTGCGGTAACGAAAACGAATACGTATGGATGGAGGACAGAGCGAAGTACATGCCGGAAGGCGTGCCTTTTGAGCGTATGACCATCACCGATCTGCCGGAACCGGGTAAAACCAAGACCTACGAGCAAGCCTTCAAGACCGTCTTGGGCTTCGACTCCGTCTTCTACCTCAAACTCTACCGTGCGCCTTCGTATAGGGACACGACGCATGTCACTACCTGTCAGCAACGACAGTCCGGTTCGCCGTATATATGGAAAGGTCATGAGGGACGTAAGATCTACGACAAGTCAGGTAATCAGGTGCCCTTTATACCGAACACCTGGGAAGGCGACTACTACTATATAGACACGATGCACACAGCAGGCTACGAGTGCGACAGTATCTGCGTGCTCCACCTGCATATCTATCCGTACTATGACTTTAATGAGTCGCTTCAGGCCTGCCAAGGTTCGCCTTTCGCATGGGAGGACCTGCCGGGTAACACGAAGCCTATCTCTATTTATGACGAGGATGAGAACCCGATAACCGTCATTCCGACAGATCGTACCGGCGACTATCAATACACGCTGCACTTCAATACGGTACACGAATGTGACTCGGCTTGGCATCTGACGCTTCATATCGATACGGTCTATACCACGCCGGTGGAGATCACCGAAAGGGCGATGTGCGACAACGATACGATCCATTTCTTGGGCGAGCCCGTCTATGGTGCCAAATCGCCGCTACTGCCGGAAGGCGAGAGCGGTCATGCGGTACCCGGCGAGACGGATCGGTGGGTGGTCTTTGACCTCTACGGAAACAGTCAGACCGTAGCCGGTTGTGACTCGGCAGTACACCATCGCGTGACGCTCTACCGCACGTACTTCATGCCCGAAGAGACACGGGTATGTCAGAGTTCGGAGTTCGAGTGGCACGACAAAGAGATCTCTACCCTCCGCTGCGGTACGTATGTCTTCTACGACTCGCTGAAGACGAAGGACTGTCCGGTATGCGATCCCGAGAGTGGCGAGTGCGGATGTGACTCCGTCTATATGCTCACGCTTCATGTCGATTCGGTATATCATATCTACGAGTCCATCACCCTGTGCGACTATGACTCGATCACCTGGCAGGGTCACCATTTCGCGGGCCCGAAGTTAGCGAATCCTGCAGCGGGCTATCGTGTGCTGCATAAGGCGGACACGACGTATGGCGATACCGTAGCTCGTCTCTCCATCCATGACTGCGACTCGATCCATTATCTGAGTCTGCGCGTCGCTCCTTCGTATGATACGACGATCGTTCGGCATGTGTGCGACAACGACGATTCGGAGTTTGCACATATCTATGTTTTCCAAGACACACAGGGCGCTTATTTCCGCGACTCGTTAGTATTCAAGCCCACGCCTTCGGTGGAAGGCGAGATGAAGGAGGATATCACCTTTACTCCTTCGCATCTATTAAAGACCCGTGAAGGATGCGACTCGCTCGTGACGTATCAGGTGATCGTTCATCCTACCTACCGGTTCATCGATGCCGGACGAGGATGCGCCGGTACGGCTATCGAATGGAGAGGCAGGACCATCAGCGGAACCGGTACGTATTATGACAACCTGGAGACCAAAGACGGTTGTGACTCGATCTACCAGTTGGATTTCTACGTCAAGCCGTTCATCACCGTTCCGGTACATGATTTCGCTTGCGACAACAAGACTTATTACCACCGCGATACGGTTTCGCAGACGGTCTTCGAGACCGAGGTATGGCACCCGGGTGCTCCACGGCCGGATCCGGACAAGATGCCGTATATCGAAGTGCGGTTCAAGGGCGCGGACGGCTGTGATTCAATCGTCTATAACTACTACTTGACCATCTGTCCGAGTTTCTCGTTCTTCGCAGAGACGGACGGTATATGCTCGGGCGATACGTTCTACTCGGAAGACTTGAACCACGCGTGGACCGCATGGGCGGTTGAGTACGACGTGGACACGTTTGTTCGTCCATATGACACCCTCTTTATTGATTCGCTCACCACAGAGATGGGTTGCGACTCGATCTATACATTAGCGGCGCATGTCTTCCCGGCGTATAGGCACATAGTAACAGATTCTATCTGCTCCAACGAGTCATACTTATGGCCGGGAAGAGGCAGCCGTCCGGACAGCGTACTCGTGAATCCGGAGTCGGGGCTTTATTTCCTGCGCGACAATTTCCTGACGGTGGACGGTTGTGACTCGATCTACGAGACGAGGCTGTTTGTCGGCCCATCGTTCATCTTGGAGGAACATCAGACGCTTTGTGCGGACGACTCGCTCGATTGGCACGGATGGCACATCGCTCATCTTATCCCGCAGGACGAGGAGTATTTCTACTATGACTCCGCCATCTCCGTCATCACCGGCTGTGACTCTATCTATCATCTCTATATCACCGCGCTGGACACCACGATGGAGGTGCGTTATGACTCGATCTGTATCGGTGATACTCTCCTCATCGGCGACCATATATACACCCAGGCGGGCGATTATAAAGACACAACCCTCAATGATGTCGGATGCCATCACTTCATCTACACCCATCTGACCGTCATTCCGCCGACCGTACCTACCCTATGGGTAGAAGAGGCAATGTGCGGGGATGAGTCGGCCTTTGACGTGCTTTATACTTATACCTCACATCGTCCGCTCGCGTACTCGCTCTACTTCGACAGTACGGCGTTAGAGATGGGCTTTGAGGATCAGATTGACGTGCCTATCACCTCTTATACCTCGCCGATGGTCATCTCCGTACCGATCCCCTATCGCGACGGAGACCCGCGTCATTACCCGCGGCCGGATATCTACTCGATTACCCTGATGCTGGACAACGGCATATGCCAACATATGGAGGAAGATTGTATCAACGACACGACCCTGACGATGAATTATCCCAAGTGGCTGACCGAGCAACGCCACGGCGACGTCATCGCCATCCTTGACTCGGCGTACAACGGCGGCTATCAGTGGAGCGATTTCCAGTGGTATGAAGGCGATTCGATGCTGGTAGGTCAGACCAAGCCCTATCTGTATCTCCCGATGGGTCTGAATGTAGGAGCCGAGTACCATGTCGAACTCACGCGTGTTAGTGAGAAAGAGACCTTCCCGACCTGTCCTATCGTCGCTATACCGAATCCTATCAATGAGGATTTTGCGCCGAAGAAAGGCTACCTCTCCGTTACACCGACCTGTATCGTCTCGGCTAATCCGATTGCTCATATCCTCTCACGGAAGGACGGTACTTTCCGTATCACCACTTCCGACGGTACCTTCGTTTCCGAAGGCGTCTTCCGTGCCCCCGTCACGCCGATTACCCTCCCGTCCGCACAAGGAATGTATATCGTTCAGCTATGGTCGAACGACACGCCGGAGGAACCCTATAGAGCCATTAAAGTTATTGTAGCACCCTCATGCCCCAACTGCGACATATCTTCCTTCTGATCCTTTGTCTGGTCTCCCTTGCCGGTATGGCGCAACGCCGCTACTCCGCCTCGGAGAAACGAGAGTTTGAACTCTCCTCCGTCAAAGGTTTCTCTACCAAAGACGTAGAGAACCAGACCGACGTGCTGATGGGTCTGCATGCGTCCGAGTATTCGGGTTCGCATCACCTCGTAGGTCTCTCGCTGTCCGGCGGATGGTCCACATTCCTGAACAATATGCCGGAGGCGAAGAACACTCCGGGCGGCGGTGTACTGGAGTTTAATCTGCTCTACGAGTATCATTTCGCAGGGCTGATGGTGCAGACCGGTGTCGGTATCTCGGCGCAACGCGTGTTCACAGATCTGCACGAAGCCAATATCTATCATGAGAACATGATGGACACCTGGTCGGGTATCAACCCTGCGCCCTTCACGCTGAAACACACGTTTGCAGACCGTCGCGACATGGCGCAACAACTATACGGAAGGATACCGCTGAATGTCGGCCATTATTTCTTCGGATCTCGCGGAATCGGTTACTTCCTTGTCGGAGTGAACGCCGGCTACGCGTTCAAGGGCTCTACCGCCACCTCGATGATAGTCTCTACGGCCGGCAAGTACGAGCGGTACGTAGGTATCTGGGAAGAGATGGATAATCACGGTTTCCGCAAAGATGTACCGCTGGAGCGCAAAGGTGATCAGTTAGCTTTGAAGTTCGATCTCGCAACCCATGCGGAGATAGGATATGAATATAATACCCGGCAGTCGGTAAAGAACTATCGTACGCGGCCGTCTGACCGTCTGGACGGAAGGCTTCGTATCGCGGCGTACGCCGATTGTTCGTTGCTCAATATATGTCCATCGACAAAAGGTGTACTATACGGAATACCGACGGAGTCGATTTATGATTTCTCCACCTATACGACAGATCATGTCTTCTCTACGGAAGAGGCGAACAAGAGCTGGCTCCGTAATCTCAATGTGGGCATACGCGTGTCATTCCTCTTTGCCTTCCGGCCGAAGGATAAATGTATTCTCTGTAACCCAGCCAACCACTAAATGGTACATGGTACATGACCAAATGGTAAATAGATTTACTCTCTCCGAACTCTGCGCAGAGATAGGCGAAGCGCTGGACTCTTCTCTCGCGCCGACTTATTGGGTGCAAGCGGAGATCAGTTCGCTCATGGAGCGTGGCGGACATATGTATCTGGACCTTGTTGACGGGCCTTCTGCAGGCGGTCAGGGTGCGAAGATGCGCGCTACTCTTTGGGCCGGGACAAAAGAGATGCTCTGCGGCTATTTTCAGTCAGAGACGGGCATGCCACTGCAAAAAGGCATGGCGGTACTCGTTCAGGGCGAGGTGCATTTTCATCCGGTATATGGTTTAAGTCTCTCTATCATCGGTATCGATCCTACGTTCACGATAGGAGATATCGCGCGACTCAAGCAGCAGACGATTGCGCAGTTGGAGAAAGACGGACTTCTGGAGGCGCAACAGCTGCTGCCGCTGCCTACTCTTATTCGGAAGATTGCGGTTATCTCGTCGCCTTCCGCGGCGGGCTATGAAGATTTCAAGCACCAGTTGGAGCATAGCCCGTACAGGTTCGAGACGACCCTCTTCGGTGCGACCATGCAGGGCGACGGAGCGCCAAAGTCCATTATTGCGGCTTTGGAAGAGATATCTGTCAGCGTTAGCGGTCTGTCAGCAAAGCCGGTCTTTGATTGCGTTGTACTCATTCGGGGCGGAGGAGCCACCTCAGATTTGTCGTGTTTCGACAATTATGAACTTTGTGCGGTCTGCGCGCAGTTTGAGTTGCCGATATTGACCGGCATCGGCCATACGAGGGATGTCTCCGTCTTGGATCTGGTGGCGCATGAGGCGCTGAAGACGCCGACGGCGGTAGCGGAATGGCTCATCCATCGGATGGATATACAAGCCACGAGGATTGCGGACCTCCTCGTGCGACTGGGTCGTACGGCGGATCGTCAGATCATGGTGCGGAGGCATCGGGTCGAGTTGTTGGAGCAACGATTAGCGGCTTGTAACCCTGAGGCTTTCTATCGCAGGGGGTATTCGCTGCTGACAAAAGACGGGAAGGTTGTGCGGTCCGTAGCAGAGTTAGTGCCCGGAGACCGGATTACTACGCACCTTGGTGATGGGTCGGTAGAGAGTATTGTGAAAGGCTAAGGGTTATAGGCGAAAGGTTATAGGCGAAAGGTTATAGGTTATGATTCTTGCTCCAGAACAACGCAAAGCCGGTGCGGTTCTTTTTGGTCTGACGCTGGTCGTATGGCTGGTGATGGCGCTTTGGCCCGTTCAGGACGATGAGGCGGAAAAGAAACCAACTAAGAAACCCTGGGCGGAAAGGAGAGATTCGATTCGGTTGGCAGACTCGATGCGTTTCGTACAATGGAAAGCCGACCGGGAAGCGAGGTATGATTCGTTTTTTAGGGCGGACTCGATACGCCACGAGCAATGGAAGGTGGAGCGGCAGGCGAAATGGGACTCGATGCGGGTAGAGAGGCACGCGAAATGGGACTCGGCGCGAAAGGCAGACTCCGTCTGGCGGGATTCGGTAGGGATGAAGTATTTTGCGCCGCGGGTGAAGAAAGATACGGTTCTGGATCTCAATCATTGCGACACAACGGAGTTACAACTCATTCGTGGCATCGGACGATATACGGCAGTACAGATTGTGCGGTACAGAGAACGTTTGGGTGGTTTTTACAGCCCGGAGCAGTTGAGGGATGAGGTGTTTGGCAAACTGAGTCTGGACACCTTGTTATACCGCTTCACAGCGGACGTAGAGGCAGTACAACGAATGGATGTTAACAAATGTTCAATCGACCGTATGCAGCGGCATCCGTATATACGTTATGAGCAAGCGAAGGCGATCTATACGCTTCGCAGGAAGAAGGTGCGTCTGGAATCCATAGAGGACTTGCGCGCTCTTCCTGAACTGACAGAAGAGGAGTTAGTACGGATGGCACCTTATTTGAGTTTTGAGTAAAAAAGGGGGTATCGCATCGGGCGGTCATGGAAGTATTCTTGGGTTAACGTCGTAAGAAGCATACGATGAGCATTCGATGAGCATACGATGAGCATTCGATTGGCGTCCTACGAGAGTCCAACATTTTTGCTGAAAAATCACAAAAAGTGGCATACGCTCTTGCGTATGTCATTTTTTTTTAGTACCTTTGCAGCGAATTTTAGATTAGGGGTGAAAGGGACTCCGTAGAAGCAAGAAATAATGAAAAGACAAATAGCCATTATCGCCGGAGGGGACAGCAGCGAGCATGAGGTGTCGCTGCGTTCCGCTGCGGGTTTATACTCCTTCATGGACAAGGAGCGGTATGACATTACGATTGTAAGACTGCAAGGGAAGGAGTGGAGAGCCTACCCCCAGCCCCTCCCTGAAGGGAAGGGAGTAGAGGATTACTTCGAATCCAGTGAATCTTATTCGATTGATAAGAATGATTTTTCTTTTACGCGCGGGGGCGTGAAGCACACGTTTGATTTCGCGTATATCACGATACATGGCACGCCGGGTGAGAACGGTTTGTTACAGGGATACCTGGAGATGATGGGTGTTCCGTTCAGTTGCTGCGGTGTATTAGCGGCGGCGCTGACGTTCAACAAATACGCCTGCAACCACTATCTCTCCTATTTCGGTTTTCATATAGCCAACAGCATGATGCTCCGCGCGGGACAAAAATGGCCCAATGCGCAGAAGATTGCAGACACCTTAGGTCTGCCGTGTTTTATCAAGAGCAATGTGGGCGGTTCGTCCTTCGGATGTACCAAAGTGAAGACGGTAGAAGATGTTTATCCGGCCATCGAGCGTGCTTTCCAAGAAGGCGACGAAGTCATCTGCGAGTCGTACATGAAAGGAACGGAAGTGACCTGCGGCGTATATAAGACCAAAGACAAAGCGGTAGCTTTCCCGATCACAGAGGTTGTGACGCAGAATGAGTTTTTCGACTACGACGCCAAATACAAGGGTCAGGTATCGGAGATCACTCCTGCGCGCATCCCGGATGCTATCCGCGACAAGATTCAGGCGGAGACCCTGCGTATCTATGACATCATCGGCGCTAACGGCATCATCCGCGTCGATTGGATCATCACCGGGGAGCAGATCAACTTGTTAGAGGTGAACACGACGCCGGGCATGACGGCTACGAGTTTCATCCCGCAGCAAGTTCGCGCCGCAGGCCTCGACATCAAAGACGTACTCACAGATATTATTGAAGACAAATTAAATTAATGTACCATTTGGTCATGTACCATGTACCATTTATGTACCATTTGGCAATTTAGCCATTAAAAAATGACTCAATAAACAAATAAATGGTCAAATCGTAAATGACCAAATCGTAAATAACATGATTGATATTAACCAAGCGATAGAATCCCTGAACTGGGAGAAAGAGCCGAAAGGGTTGTATGAACCGATAGCGTATGCGTTAGCATCCGGCGGCAAGCGCATAAGGCCGACCTTGGCGCTCCTGGCGGCAGAGACGATCATCAACGGCGGTCTGCTGAACGGCAGCGTGATGGATGATGTTGTTCCGGCAGCGCTGGCTCTGGAGATCTTCCATAACTTCACGCTGCTTCACGACGACGTGATGGACAAAGCTCCTGTGCGTCGCGGGCGCGAGACAGTGCATGTCAAATGGAACGAAAACACAGCTATCCTCTCGGGCGACCAGATGTTGATCGAGGCGTACAAAGAGTTGGCGCAAGTGCCGGCAGAGAAAGTAGCGGGAGCGTTGAAGATGTTCAACGAGATGGCGACCGGCGTGTGCGAAGGACAGCAGTACGATGTGGATTTCGAGCACGCGAGCCACGTGAGTATCGAGGATTACATGATGATGATTGAGAAGAAGACCTCGGTGCTTTTGGCGTACGCGATGAAGATCGGCGGCTATATTGCCGGAGCGAACGAGAACCAACAGGAGGCGCTGTACCAATACGGGTTGCATTTAGGATTAGCGTTCCAGATCCAAGACGATATCCTCGATGTCTATGGCGATCCGAAGACTTTCGGCAAGAAGATCGGCGGAGACATATGCGCCAACAAGAAGACCTTCCTCCTTCTCACGGCCCTGGAGAGCGCAGATGCAGAGAGCCGCGCAGAGTTGCTGCAATGGATGATGGCGACCGACCGCGACGAAGAGAAGATCACTGCCGTGACGGAGATTTATAACAAGTTAGGTGTTCGCGAAGCCGGCGAAGTGGTGATGGAAGAGCATACAGCGATTGCTCTTGAGCAACTGGACAAACTGCCGCAGAACGACGCCACGGAGACGCTCCGCGAATTGGCAGAGAAACTCGCCACCAGAAAGAGTTAAAGAACAAATGGTAAATGTTTAAATCGTAAATAACAAGATGCCTTATCGTCGATTACCCAACACGGACTTAGCTCGTCTGCACGCCTTGCAGAACGCTATCCAGCGCGCACAAGGAGCCGACTATACCGAGCAGGTCATCCCGTACAAAGTACAAAGCGAAGCCCAACGGTTCTTGGTTCAGTTTGAGAACATAGTGATGCAATCAAAGGACAACTATGCCTCTACTGTTAACGCCAACAAACAATACCGTCACATCGTTCAGAACGCACGTATGTACATCTCGCATTTCATCCAGGTGCTCAACCTGTCGGTTATCCGCGGGGAGATCAAGAAAGAGCAGAAGCTGCTCTATGGTCTGGATCCGCACCAACATATCGTGCCGGATCTGTCCACGGAAGAGTACTTGTTGGAGTGGGGAAAGAAGATCATCGAGGGCGAGCAGAAACGTATGGCGAACGGCGGATTTCCGATTTACAACCCTGCGATTAACAAAGTGAAGGTGCATTATGATATTTTCTGCGAGCACCAGAGGCAGCATGCCTTCCACATGCAGAACACGGAGCGTGTGCATGGCGATCTGGAGCCCTTGCGCGCGCAGGCAGACGAGATTATACTGAATATATGGAACCTCGTGGAGGACTACTATAAGGACCAACTACCGTACGCGAAAATGATGAAATGTCAGCTGTACGGCGTGATCTACTACTACCGCAAGGGCGAAAGAAAACTCTCGGCCGAGAGTGACCGAGAGTTGAAACGCATCCAGGATAGCCAACCGACTATTCAATGGTCGACAGAGGAGTGACCACCCGGTCCATCCGGCGATCGGAGAACATATGCGGGATGTCATGCTTGCGTAACTGGAACGAATAGCAGACACCAACCTGTTTCGTAGCCTTGTGTTTGGACAAGAAGCGATCGTAATATCCTCCTCCCCGACCGATACGGTGGCGATGGTTGTCAAAAACCACACCGGGCACCAGAATCAAATCAATAGCCCCATGATACGTGGGCGTCTGCGGCTCAGGAACGCCTAAATGTCCCTTCCGCATCATGTCCTCCCCGTCATAGGGACGCACCTCCATCGAGCGGCGATGGGTAACAGGTAAGAGAAACGTTTTTTCACCCGCATACTTTTCGAGCAACGGACGCAGGTCCACCTCGTTATGGACGGGATAGTAAAGCATCACGGTCTTCGCCTCGCGAAAAACCGTCATCTTCTCAATCTGGCTGATGACCTGCGCGGACTGAGATGCCACATCTTCGGGCTTCATCATGCGACGTTGCTGCTCCACGATCGCCCTAAGAGCCGATTGCTCACGGCGAATACGACACCAGGGCAACCACATTTTGAGATCATGTATTTGTGACTCGAACAACATAATTTAGATTAGTTTTACCTTTGCGGCTGCAAAGGTACAAAAAATATTTGAAATGCGCAAATTTTTATATATATTAACGTGTTTTTTTGCACTTCTAATGGTTAGTTGCGACAACTCGGGTTCAGACAGCACCCCTTCCTCAGTAGCCAGGCTGAGCGCATTCTCGTTTGCGAAAGCGGACTCGATGCCTGGTCTGGCGCAAGCTGTTTTTACCGTTGAAGAACGGCTGGACACGGGTCTGGTGTGGAATAAAGACTCTATGCTTTATGGCACAGACCTGCACCGCGTAGTACCTCGATTTGTGTTTGCGGCCACACCGAGCGCTTCGTCCCTCATCTTCCCGGACACGGTTTGCCTGCTGACAGGCTACGACACGCTTGACTTCACCAAGACTCCTATCTATTTATCCATACGGTCGGCCGACAAGAAGAATATCAAAGTCTATGAGATCCGTCCGACGGTGCATCAAGTGGATCCGGACCTCTTCACCTGGGAGGAGATCTTCGGCGGCTTTGACAACCAAGAGGAGACAGAACAACGCGTATTGGAGCAGAACGGCGACTTCGTGATGATGGTATCGAACGGTTTTGAGTTGTCGGTCTATCGCTCCGAGGAAGGCGAAGAATGGAGCAGCCCCGTAGCTCCGATAGGTCTGCCGACCGGAACCAAAGTAAGGCAGATGATTTCCGACGGTCAGACCCTTTATTACGCGCAGGACCACACTATTTACACCTCAGACGACGCGGTCACCTGGACTCCGAACGTAGTGGCAGAAGAGGTAGTGACGATGCTGCTTTACTGGAACGGCTTAGCGTGGGTACTGACGCAGAAAGAGGGGCAATACGAATTAGGATATTTCCATAACGGTGAGTTGACACTGAGCGGCTTACAACCCCGCGATGAGTTCCCTATCAGCGATTTTGCGACGATCTGTTTCAACAGTCCGAGCGGTCGTGAGCGGGCGATGATCATCGGCGGTTTTGCGGAGAACGGCAAGAGCCTGAGCACCAAATGGCATTTGGAATACTCCGAGCACCCGCAACCCGATGGCCAATACAGGCTGGAGGAGTTCTCAATCGACCGTCCGAAAGTATCCGGAATGACAGGAATGTCTGTCGTTTGGTACAATAACCAGATGCTACTCTTCGGCGGTGTGGATGACCAGATGAGTTATTTCGGTCGGGACATCCTCGTCTCTACGAATGAGGGTATGACCTGGACTAAAGCCGACACGCTGAAGAACAGGTTGCCGGAGGTCTATCAGGCCCGGCAGAAACAGAGCGCTATCGTGCGCGGGAACGATATTTATTTATTCGGAGGCCAGGACCAGACGAGCTCTTACAGCGACGTCTATCGCGGAAGGTTGAACTCAATCGACTGGAAATAACGGAATTACGGAATTACGTGATTACGGAATACCGAAAGTAACTAAAAACAACTAAAATATAATACATTATGACGATTAAAGATTACAAATTCGCCGGCAAGAAGGCGATCGTTCGTGTGGACTTCAATGTGCCCCTGGACGAGAATGGAAAAATCACAGACGACACCCGTATCCGTGGTGCGCTTCCGACCCTCAAACACATCTTGGATGAAGGCGGTGCGCTGATCATCATGAGCCACATGGGCAAGCCGAAAGGCAAAGTGCAGGCTAAGTTCAGCCTTAGCCAGATCAAAGAGGCAGTAGCTGAAGCCTTAGGTCGTCCGGTACAGTTCGCAGAGGACTGCGCGAAAGCACAAGCACAGGCTGCCGCTCTCAAACCGGGTGAGGTATTGTTGCTCGAGAACCTCCGCTTCTATCCTGAGGAGGAAGGCAAACCTGTAGGTATCGAGAAAGAGGATCCCGCATACGAGCCCGCCAAGAAAGAGATGAAAGCACGTCAGAAAGAGTTCGCCAAGACCCTCGCATCGTACGCAGACTGCTACGTGATGGACGCTTTCGGTACGGCTCACCGCAAACATGCGTCGACGGCTGTGATTGCTGACTATTTCGACGCTGACAACAAGATGCTCGGATTCCTCATGGAGAAAGAGGTAGCTGCGGTTGATGCTATCCTCAAAGATATCAAACGTCCGTTTGTGGCTATCATGGGCGGTTCGAAAGTAAGCTCGAAGATCGGTATCATCGAGAACCTGCTGGGCAAAGTAGATAAGTTGATCCTCTGCGGTGGTATGACTTATACCTTCGCTAAAGCACACGGCGGCGAGATCGGCGGTTCTATCGTAGAGCTCGACAAACTCGATGTAGCATTAGGCGTAGAGGAGTTGGCCAAGAAGAACGGCGTAGAGCTTGTTCTCGCTCCGGACGCTATCTGCGCAGATAGTTTCAGCAACGATGCCAACAAGAAAGTATTCCCGTCCAACGCTATTCCTGAGGGTTGGGAAGGTCTGGATGCCGGTCCTGAGGCACAGAAGAACTTCGCTGCCGCTATCAAGGGTGCAAAGACCATCCTCTGGAACGGTCCTGCAGGTGTGTTTGAGTTCGATAACTTCTGCGACGGCAGCCGCGCTATCGGTAACGCGATTGCAGAGGCAACGGCTGAGGGTGCATTCTCGCTCATCGGCGGTGGCGACTCCGTAGCTTGCGTCAACAAGTTCGGTCTGGCAGATAAGGTTTCGTATATCTCCACCGGCGGTGGTGCATTGCTTGAGGCTATTGAAGGCAAAGTGCTCCCGGGTGTAGCAGCAATCAAAGGCGAATAAGGTTGAACGTTTAAAGTTGAAAGTTTAAAGAAATGGAAGTAGTAGGTAAAATCATCCAAGTACTGCCTGCGCAGGAAGGCGTAGGCCGTAACGGCAACCCGTGGAAAGTACAGCCATACGTACTCGAGACCCTGGATCAGTACCCCCGTAAGGTGCATTTCGAGGTGTTCGGCGAGGAGCGTATCAAGCAGAACCCCTGCGACGTAGATCAGCTGGTAACCGTGAGTTTCGATATCGAGAGCCGTGAGTTCAACGGCCGTTGGTACACCTCTATCCGCGCATGGCGCATCCAGCAGGGTGATACCACCCAGGCTGCAGCCGCAGCTCCTGCAGCTGCTCCGGCTCAACCGGCTGCTGCTCCTGCAGCAGCTCCAATGGAGAGCAATGCGGCAGCGAATGTAGATCCTTTTGATGCTTCTGCCGGCGACGGCACAAGCGACCTGCCGTTCTAATGCGCAAGTGGGGCTACATAGTATTCCTAACCCTTCTGTTAGCGGGCGGCGCAGTAGTCTGCGCCCTCCGCTGGCAGGCGTGGTTCGGCATGCCCGATGAGCCCCAATGGACCGGTCTGAAGCAGGACTACACCTTCCCTATCTTCGAGAGAGACACGACGCCCGAGGAGACGACAATCCTTGTGCTGGGCGACGTACATAACAGGCTTACGCAGGCCGACTACGACACCCTCGCGGCAAGGGTACCCGAAGCCGAAGCACTCGCACAAGTGGGCGATTGGATGGACAGAGGGCAGGAATATTACTATCAGCTGCTACTGCGCGAATGGAATGCCTCCGCGCTCTACGGCATGCCGGTCATCGTCACGCCGGGCAATCATGAGTACTCCAAAGGTGTTCATAAAGAACTCTCACCCGTTTGGGAGCATGCTTTCGCGCATCCGGAGAACGGTCCGAAGGCCGTGCCGGGAGCTTCTTATTATGTCGATCTGCCGACTATCCGGTTCATCACGATTGACACTAACCCGCTGAATCGTCTGGTCCATCTGACAAGAACACTGACCTGGCTGCGCGAGGTGATGGCAGAGGCAAAAAAAGACGGGCGGTATATCATAGTGATGATGCATCATCCGGTGCTGTCCGTGAGCAAAGGCCGTGCGAACGTGTTAGTCTATAGTGCCTTCCGCCATGCCTTAGGCGAAGCTGATCTGGTGATTGCGGGACATGACCACAACTATATGCGCCGTACGCCGTTTGTAGTCATTAACACAGCCGGCAAACCTAAGAAACAAAAATTCTTCTACACCCCCGAGGTAGTGGACTCGGTTCCCGCGTATGCGGTGATTGAGACTAAGACCTCTGCGAGTACCCCTCTCATTTTCAAGACTTATCGTCTGACCGACGGAGTACTTATCGATAGTCTCTATGTACACCACGACTGATGCGATAGTACTATCGTTACAACCCCACTCCGACAAAGCCCACCTCTTACATGCGTACACGCGCGCAGGCGGGCGTATTAATTATATGGTGTACGGTATCGGAAAGAAAAACACCTCCGGCCGATACAACCCTTTGTCGATTCTCCAACTCACGACGGACGAACGGTCGATCCGCACGGCGCAGTTAACCTTTGTCCCCCGCACTATCGATACAGATCCGTACAAACGAACCATTGCGCTCTTTATCAGCGAGGTGCTGTACCATGTACTAAGACACCCCATGAGCGATGAACCGATGTTTGATTTTATTGCGCAATCCATACAAGCGTTGGATGAGACAGACGAGCCGCAGAATTTTCATCTAAGTTTTCTGGTAGGTCTGGCCGCCAGATTGGGATTTGCGATGAGCGAAGAACTCTCTTTGCCGCAAACGAGGGCAGAGCGTCAGAAACAACTTCGTGCACTTTGCGCATATTTCGAAGAACACGTAGAAACGTGGAAAACTCCCCGTTCTTTGGATGTTTTAATGGAGGTTTTTGACTAAAAATGCAGTCAAAAGCAAAAAAAATGCAAAAAAATTTGGTCAATTCAGAAAAATGTAGTACCTTTGCACGCTTTTTTGACGTATAAACCCGTCCTCGTGAGAGGACTCAAATACTTATAAAACAATGAAACGTACATTCCAACCATCCCAACGCAAGCGTCGTAACAAACACGGCTTCTTGGAGAGAATGGCAACCGCAAACGGTCGCCGCGTACTGGCTGCACGCCGCGCTAAAGGTCGTAAGAAACTGACTGTAGCCGACGAAGGACGCCACAAATTTTAATGGAGTCAACTAGACAACACAAGATCGCTCGGTTGATTCAAAAAGACATGAGCGACATCCTATTGCGATACGCGCGCACGCTGAGCGGAACGCTGATTTCCGTGAGCGAAGTGCGCGTGTCGCCTGATCTCTCTATTGCGCACATCTATCTCTCTATTTTTCCGCAGGACAAAGTAGAGCAGACCATGACGCTGATTGAAGAGAACACCCACCGTTTCCGCGGTGAACTCGGCACATTGGAGCGCCATCAATTGCGCATTATTCCGGAGATCATCTTCCATCTGGATACCACCATCGATCGAATGGAGCGCATTGATGAGTTGCTGCATGGCTAATCTCGAAAACCATATTGCCTGGCGGTATTTATTCTCGAAGAAAGGGCATAACGCCATAAATATCGTCTCCGGCATTAGTGCCGCCGCTGTGATGGTTGTCACGGCGGCGATGGTTTGTGTACTCTCCGTGATGAACGGTTTCGGGGTGCTGGTAGAGCGTATGTTCTCGGAGTTCGATCCGGCGTTGATGGTTGTTCCGGCAGAAGGCACCACCTTGCGCACCGACACGGCGCCTGTCGTTTCTTTGTACGCGCGCGAGGATATCGAGGCCGTCTCCATGCAGCTGGAGCAGACCGCCCTCATCCGCTATAAGGATCATCAGCTGCCCGCGCGTGTCATGGGCGTGGACTCGCTTTTTGAACAGACGGCACATATCGACTCCATCATCACCGACGGCTTCTATTCCGTCTGGGACGGTGCATTCGAGCGCGCGGTGTTAGGAAGGGGTCTGGCGGCGCAGATAGGTATCAATGCCCATTTCACGGGGGCACTCCATCTCTATGCGCCACGGCGGACGGAACGTATCAACCTCATGCGACCGGACTTGTCTCTGCTGCACGAGCATGCCTTCATTGCCGGCACGTTTGCGGTCAACCAGATTGATTACGACGACCAGCTGATGATCGTGTCGCTGCCGTTGGCGCAGCGGCTCTTCGAGTACGACGAGCACACTGCATCGGCTCTGCGCATCCAGCCCAGAGAAGGGGTAAAAATCTCCAATCTCCAATCCCAAATAGCGAAAGCACTCGGTCCCGGATACCGGGTTCTCGACCGCTATGAGCAGCAGGCAGATTTCTTCCGCATCCTCAAGATCGAGAAACTGCTGACGGTACTGCTGCTGGTCTTCATCCTTCTGATTGCTTTGTTTAACAGCATCGGCTCACTCTCGATGCTAATCATCGACAAGCGCGAAGACATCCGTATCCTCTCAGATTTAGGCGCAGACGAACCAACCATCCGTAGGATTTTCCTGACGGAAGGGTGGCTGATCTCCACACTCGGCACGATAGGCGGACTCGTCATCGGCGTGCTCTTGTGCCTGGGGCAGCAGCATTTCGAATGGCTCAAATTGGGTTCAGGCGCAGAGTATATCATCTCCGCCTACCCCGTTCAGGTTCAGGCAGTCGATATTCTTTTGGTTGCTCTGATTGTATTGACTTTGGGTTTTGTAGCCGCATGGTATCCCACGAGAAAAATGAAAATCGCATGAAAAAGATCCTTTATCTTCTTTCTATCATCGCTTTTGCGTTGAATTCCTGCAAACCTTTCACGCCTGCGGTAAGGCAGGAGTTCCCGGTCGAGTATGATTTGGCTTATCAGGAGATCTACGGTCATTTCTACGACTCGGTGCCATACGCGGTTGTAGCATTAGACCTCTATTCGGAGGGGCTTACGCTGAATAAGGACCACAAGATGGAAGGCACGGGTTATAACCTCTATCTGTCGGATATCTTCGTGCCCGACAGTCTTTTGACGGAAGGAGAATACCGCTCTTTCAACCCGTCACTCCATCCATCCTTCGAACCATTCACTTTCCTTGCCGGCCGCGATTATGAGGGCACGCCGCACGGGATGTACATCCTCTCCATTGGCGACGGGAAGGTGGCATCTATCCAGGTCTTAGACTCCGGTTCGTTTGTCTATCGGGGAGACAGCCTGCTCTTCACCCTTTATTACCGCAACTCGCGCGGCGAGAAATGCACTTACCGCCCCGTTTTCGGCGGTTCGTTACTGCCCTATAACCCCAACCAGAAACTATGAGCGACAAGTCCATCCGCCAAGAGTACCACCGGTGGCTGCGTCTGGAGCGCGGCTATTCGCCGAACACGATTGAGGGCTACGAGATGGACCTGGATAAACTCATGTCCTATACAGAGGAACACGGTCTGGATGCCGTGAAGATGAGTTTTGATGAACTACAGGAGTTTATCTTCGAGCAGTTCAAGACCGTCCGCTCCGAGGCGACGCAGGCCCGTGTGTTAGCGGGGATCCATTCGTGGTTCCGATTTTTGCTATACAAAGATTATATCGACCAGGACCCTTCGGAATTGCTGGAGGGACCCAAGAAATCCAAACATATCCCGACAGTACTGACGCTGGATGAGGTGAACCGCATGATGGCAGCCATCGACCTCTCCTCCAACGAGGGTCATCGCAACCGCGCGATGATGGAGATGTTGTACGGATCGGGTCTGCGCGTGAGCGAGCTCGTGAACCTGCCGCTGAGCCGTATCTATATGGACGAACACTATATGCTGATTGAGGGCAAGGGTTCCAAGCAACGCCTTGTGCCGCTCTCTCCGGTGGCAGAAGAGTGGTTCGGGTACTGGATGCAGGACCGTGCTTCTTGGTCCGTCAAACCAGAAGCGCGGGATTTTGCGTTCGTCAACCGCTACGGTCGTCCGCTCACACGGGCGATGGTCTTTACCATCGTGCGTAACTTATGCGCCGAAGCGGGTATCGCCAAGACCGTCTCGCCCCACACGCTGCGCCATTCGTTTGCGACCCATCTGCTGCAGAACGGCGCCGACCTGCGCGTCATCCAACAACTGCTCGGGCACGAAGACCTCGCGACCACGGAGATATACACCCATCTGAACGTTCAAGACCTGCGCAATGCGGTATTAAAATGTCATCCCGCAAATAAAGTTTAAGTCGAAATATCGAAATATCGACATGTCGAGATATCGAAAAATAATAATCCTTCTACTGTCAGCCTTGTCGGTCTTTCTGCCGTCACAGGCCGTCGAGACCATCATCGTCGGAGAGATTGTGAGCGAGACGACGGGTGAAGCGATACCGAATGTCAACATTCATTTCCGCGGCACGAAGATCGGCACGACCTCCGATGTCAACGGATCTTACGCCCTGCGGGTAGATATGCAGGCGAAAGCGCAGCTGGTTTTCTCTGCCGTGGGGTATTACACCCAGCGTTTTGAGATCGAACCGGGTACTATGGCGGGGCTGCAGGTAGCTATGCGGGAAAAAGTAGCCACCCTGACGGAGGTCGTCGTGGCGCCGAATGAGAACCCGGCGTTAGAGTTATTGCGGAAGGTACGTGACCACCGCCCCGAGAACGACCGGACGCTGCATCCGGAGAACAGCGCCGTCCTTCGCCGGACGCAGGAGTTATACGTCTCGCATATCTCCAAACGGCATCTGAGAAGGGCACTCTGGCGCAGCCTGCAGGACGGCATGCTCAGTCAGGAGGACTCGACGTTTATCCTGCCGCTCTACCGCGAGACGCAGTCTTTCCGCGCAGCGGGAAAAGATTTCACGCCCGCCAATGACCAGATGACGCAGGCGCTCATCCTCTCGCCGACCGATTATTCGGGACTGATCGGAGGCGAAGGCAACCTCAATTTCTACGCACCCTCCGTCTCGCTCATGGGTCACGCGTTCCTGTCGCCGCTGGCGCCGTCCGGTAACCTCTACTACCGGTATTACCTGGCAGGCGAGGACACGATTCATTTTCGGACCCGCAATCCTTTTTACGCCACATTCAACGGTGAGATGGTGATCGACACCGCCACTTTTGCGTTGCGGTCTATTCAGGCCTACGTGCCGGCGGAAGTGGCGGTGAACTACGTCAACTCGCTCCACTTGAGCCAAACGCTCATGCCGGACGGAGCGATTGCCGACGAGCAGATCTCCGTCCTATTAGATGTCGCCGTGCAGGGCGAACAACCCGGCACTGTATTCCCCACTCTGTTGCTGACCACACGGCTGGCGAATCCGCGTATTTCGATTAGTCCGACTAATATCACTAGTAGCCCTAGTCTCACTAGTAGTCCTAGTGTGCAGAGCGATAGTGCTTTTGCGGCGCTGGACAGTATGCCGATTATTCGCACAGCGAAATGGTTTGCGACGATTGTTGCTACCGGCTATATTCCTACCGGCACACCGGTGGACATCGGTCATATAGAGGAGATCCTGCAGGTCAACAAGCACGAGGGTGTGCATATCGGTCTGCCGTTCCGTACGAACGAGCGGTTCTCCAAAGTCGTCTCGCTGGAGGCATCGGTGGGTTACGGATTCAAGGACCGGCTGCCCAAAGGCATGGGGCGCATCTCCGTCAATCTGCCTACCCCGCGGCGGAACTATATGCAGTTGGAGTACAACGACCGGTACGTGTGGTCGGAGGTCGATGACTTCGACCGGCTGCTGCGGGAGAACTCCATGGGATGGGGCAACTTCGATTTCACGGCATACGCTTTTGAGGCGCTCCATCGCGACTCGCTGTGTGTCAATACCGCCATGCGGCAACGGCAGATTCAGTTCCATTGGTTTGCTGACTGGAGTAAGAATATCGAGACGCGCACCTATATCCGTGCGGGGTGGCAAGGAGGGTGTGCCTATCAGTCACTCAACCTGATTGCGCGTCTGAGTTGGGGCGAGCGCAAGTACGACGGATTCTTCGCGCGCCGCTATGCTTATTCAGGAAGATATCCGGTTTTGTATGCCGGTCTGGAAGCCGGGCATTGGTCCGGGTCGGGGGTAACTTCCTCCCTGTACGCACATCTGCGCCTGATGCTCACGCAGCATGCCCAGTTAGGCATGGGCGGTACGCTGAATTACGCGTTTCAGGCAGGTGCCATCTTCGGTTCTGTGCCGTCGTTCCTGCTCTGGCAGGCATCCGCCAACCAAGGCTACGCCTATGACCCCTACCGTTTCACGTTCCTCCATGCATACCAATTGATGGCGGATAAGTATGTCGCGTTGCAAACGGAGTGGAACGGCCAGGGCATCCTCTTCAACCTCATCCCCGGTGTCCGTTGGCTGCACCTGCGCGAACTCGTGGAAGCGAAGATCGCCTATGGGTATCTGTCAGCGCAGCGGTCTGTCAGTCCGCCGGACGGTCTGTACTCCGTTAGCCCGCAGGGCGGTCTATATGGCGAAGTGGGTGTCGGCATCGGTAATATCCTCCGCGTATGCGATCTATATTCCGTGTGGGGTTTCACGCCCGGTGCGACCTCCTGGGGCATCCGCTTCCGCATCCATCTGGGGCTATAGTCCGAAAAAGACGGGACGTAGATGTCCGTAATGCGAACGAGATGCGAACGGGATTGGACCGTAAATGGAGGCTAAAAGGAGGCAAAAAGGAGGCAAGTGCGAATCAATTGACAAAAAACCACGCTTAAAAAGTACTATTTTTTAAAAAAAGTGCTAAAAAATTTGGTCATATCAAAATTTTGTTGTACCTTTGCACCCGCTTTTCGCTGAAAGGTGAATGTGGTGTCCACTCGTATATCGGTATTACACCGGATTTTGGTTCCGAGAAGCGAGGTTCGACTCCTCGGTGGACAACAAAGGGAACAGCCCCACCCTAACCCTCCCCCTAATGGGAGGGAATTTAATGAAAAGGGGTTCGTGTGATGGGATACGGGCAACGTCACAAAAGAAAACTATTGCCCCATATTGAGTAACACAAAACTTTACTAAAATGAAAGAATTTGCACTTGTAGGTACTCCTCGTAGCGAGTACGGCAAGAAAGCCGCTAAGGCTCTCCGCGCAGAGGAGTTGGTTCCCTGCAACATCTATGGCTGTGGTCTGAACTGCACGTTCACCGTTGCTGCAGCTGACGTTCGTAAACTGATTTACAGCCCTGACACGCAGATCGTTGACCTCACCATCGGTGACACCAAGACGAAAGCGATCGTTAAGGAGCTTCAGTTCCACCCGATTGATGGCAAGACACTGCATATCGATTTCCTCGCCGTTGACGAGAAGAAGCCGGTAGTAGTTGAGATTCCTATTCAGTTGAACGGTCTCGCTGAGGGTGTTAAAGCCGGTGGTAAGCTGGTTCAGGATATGCGTAAACTGAAAGTACAGGGTATCTACACCGCTTTCCCGGATCGCATCGATATCGATGTAACCGAGCTCGGTTTGGGCAAGAAGATTGCTGTAGCTGACGTGAAGATCGAGGGTCTGAAATTCGTCAACCCGGCAGACGCTTGCGTAGCTGAAGTGAAGGCTACCCGCCAGAGCAAACAAGCCTAATGAGTCGAAAGACCGCTTTCGCTCAAAGTCGAAAGTCGAAAGCAGAGGGAGCGGGATTTTCCCGCTCCTTATTTTTTAGAAAAAGATGGCAAAATTTCTCATAGTAGGTTTAGGAAATATCGGTGACGAGTACGCCGGTACGCGGCACAACATCGGTTTCATGATGATCGATGCGTTCGCCGCGTCGGTCAACGCCAAGTGGGAGGACAAGCGGTACGGGTTCGTCGCCAGATGCAGGGTGAAGAACGCGGAGATGGTCTTGCTGAAGCCCTCTACCTATATGAACCTCAGCGGAAACGCCGTGCGGTACTGGTTGCAACAGGAGAAGATCCCCATCGAGAACATGCTCGTGCTGGTGGATGACCTGAACCTGCCGTTCGGCACCATCCGCATCCGCAAGCAGGGCTCCAACGGCGGGCACAACGGGTTGGGGAATATACAATCTGTATTAGGAACGGACGCGTACGCCCGCGTGCGATTCGGCATCGGTAATGAATACACCCGTGGCGCGCAAATCAATTTCGTGCTGGGCGAGTGGACCGAAGAGGAGAAGAAACAGATTGACGAGCGTCTGAAAGTGACGACAGAGATCATTACGTCTTTCTGCCTCGCGGGCATCGACCGCACGATGAATCAGTATAACGGAAAATAAAGCCCTACCCCTACCCTTCCCATAGAGGGAAGGGAGTTTTATATGGCAGAAGTAAGAGTAGATAAATATTTATGGGCGATGCGGATCTATAAGACGCGGTCGATTGCTGCGGACGCCTGCAAGAACGGGCGTATCACTATGGGTGGCGTACAAATCAAGCCCAGCCGGACTTTCAAGATCGGCGATCAGTTCTCCGTGCGCAAGGGTCCCATCACGTACACCTACCAGGTACTGCAACTGAGCGAGAACCGCTTGGGGGCAAAACTCGTGCCGGAATATCTACGCGACTGCACGGATCCGAAGCAGTTGGAACTGTTGGAGTTAGCCCGTATGGCGGGTAACGGCGTTCGCGACAGAGGTCTGGGACGTCCGACGAAGAAAGACCGCCGAGACATCGAGACCTTCATGAGCGACAGTTACCTCGACGAAATAGACTGGGAGGATGATGAAGAGTAAGAAGGACAATATTGCCGAATATATCCTTTATCTATGGCAGATGGAGGATTTCTTGAGAGCTTTCCCCGCTCAGGCGGAGGGCAATGAGGAGTTGCGCGAGCTGAAGGAGATGATGCACCGCGAAGGCATCACCGAGAGCGGTCATCTGCAGTTGGCGAAAAACGCATTAGAGGAGCTGGAGGAGTTGCATGCCTCGCTACTTGACGAAGACGCCATGTACCGCGCCGCTATCATCCGTCTGAAGCCCTCGCTGAACCTTCTCAAAGCGAAGACCGACCGACCGACGATGAGTGACATAGAGGCATGTCTTATTCTGCTGTATCAGGTGATGATGCTGCGTTTGCAGAAACGCGAGATCTCCCCGGAGACCGCGTCCGTACAAGAGCAGGCAACGAAGTTGCTGAGGTTTTTAAGCCAGAGTTATCGAAGCCTAACCCAACCCCTTCCCTGAAAGGAAGGGCTTTTCAAAATGAAAACGTCTGATAGATTCAAAAATATCCTCGCGTGGTTTGAGGCGAACATGCCGGTTGCGGAGAGCGAACTGAACTACCGCAACCCGTACGAACTGCTGGTCGCCGTGATGCTGTCCGCGCAGTGCACCGACAAGCGCGTCAATATGGTCACGCCGGCACTTTTTGAAGCCTACCCCACGCCGGAGTTATTGGCCAAGGCGACGAGCGATGAGGTGTTCGAATACGTAAAGAGCGTCAGTTATCCCAGATCGAAAGCCGAACATCTGGTAGCCATGGCGCAGCGGCTGGTGGAGGTCTATCACGGCGAAGTGCCGGACACGATAGAAGAACTGCAGACGATGCAAGGCGTCGGGCGCAAGACCGCTAATGTCGTTTGTGCGGTCATCTGGAACCAACCGACCATGGCGGTCGATACCCATATCTTCCGCGTGAGCGAACGTATCGGGCTGACAACAGGAAGCAAGAACCCCTTGCAGACCGAGCGCCAGCTTGTCAAACACATCCCCGCGGAGGTTATCCCGAAGGCACATCACTGGCTGCTACTGCACGGACGGTATGTATGCCAGGCCCGCAAACCCAAATGCGAACAATGCGGGATTGCCGAATTTTGTAGATTTTTTGAGAAAAATTGACATACGCTTGCGTATGTCGTTTTTTTTTAGTAATTTTGCAGTCGCGTTCGGCAAGGAGTGTGCGGCGGTCGATACCGCTTCGCTAAATCGACAAGCAACTCCTGCCTCCGCTCTCCCCACCGGGTGCACTACGTTAGCCCCCGTCGGGGTCCCCGTTAAAATAACAAATACTTATATATTATGGCAGAAAAACAAGGACCATCGGCAGACAAACTGAAAGCGCTGCAAAACGCGATGGCAAAGATTGACAAAGACTTCGGTAAGGGCGCCATCATGCGTCTGGGTGATGAGAAGATAGAGGACGTTCCCGTGATTCCGACGGGTAGTCTGGGTTTGAACTACGCCTTAGGCGTAGGCGGTTATCCGAAAGGACGAATCATTGAGATTTACGGTCCGGAGTCGTCCGGTAAGACGACCCTCGCTATTCACGCGATGGCAGAGGTGCAGAAAGCCGGCGGCATTGCGGCAATCATCGATGCCGAGCATGCTTTCGACCGCTTCTACGCTGAGAAATTAGGCGTGGACATCAACGACCTGCTGATCGCACAGCCGGACAGCGGCGAGCAGGCGCTGGAGATTGCTGACGAGTTGATCCGTTCGGCGGCAGTCGATCTGATCGTCATTGACTCCGTAGCCGCGCTGACCCCGAAAGCCGAGATCGATGGCGACATGGGCGACAACAAGGTCGGCCTGCAGGCACGACTGATGAGCCAGGCGCTGCGTAAGATGACCGCTTCGGTCAACAAGACCGGCACGACCGTCATCTTCATCAACCAGTTGCGCGAGAAGATCGGTGTGCTGTTCGGCAGTCCGGAGACCACCACCGGAGGTAACGCCCTCAAGTTCTACGCCTCCGTACGTCTGGATATCCGCCGCACGGGACAGATCAAAGACGGCGATACCATCAAGGGTAACCAAGTACGCGTCAAAGTGGTGAAGAACAAAGTGGCGCCGCCGTTCAAGAAAGCGGAGTTCGACCTCATGTTCAACGAGGGCATCTCCAAGATCGGTGAGATCCTCGACTTCGCAGTAGCTACCGAGGTCATCAAGAAAAGCGGTTCGTTCTTCTCTTACGGCGACACCAAGCTCGGTCAGGGACGCGACAAAGTGAAAGATGTACTGGCGGAGAACCCCGACCTGTGCGATGAGCTCGAAGGCAAGATCAGCGAGAAGATCAAAGAACTCGGTCTCGAGGCCGTTTTAGCAAAAATTGGCAAATAGTCGAGCGGCTCGACACCCGGTTGGCTATGCAGACCCTGCAATATATATTATCTCCCAAAGAAGCGCACGAAGCCGAACAGAAATGGCGGGTCGTGAAGCGTAGTGTAGATGCACGTCAGCGCGAGCTGAAGGTGCATCTTACTGTTCTTACGGATGATGAAGGGAAACCCATCGCGAAGGATGCGCCGATACCGCTGTACACGCCGCCTGTGTTTCAAGACGTGCATAATGTCTCCCGTTCTGCCGTCATCATTGGCGCCGGACCGGCAGGGTTGTTTGCAGCGCTGACGCTCATCGAGCACGGCATCAAACCCATCATCTACGAGCGAGGCAAAGAAGTCAGCGAGCGCAAAAAAGATATAGCGTTGCTGAACAGGAACGAAGGGCTCAACCCTGAGTCGAACTACTGTTTCGGCGAAGGCGGTGCCGGCACTTTCTCCGATGGCAAACTCTTCTCCCGCTCCAAGAAACGGGGTAACATGCAACGGGTGATGGAACTGTTCCATTTCTTCGGGGCGCCGGACACCGTCCTCTACGAAGCCCACGCACATATCGGCTCCGACAAGCTGCCGACGATCATCAAAAACATGCGCGAGTGCATCTTGGAGCACGGCGGAGAGATACACTTTGAGACGAAGATTGAGAGCCTCAAAGAAGTCGAAAGTCAAAAGTCAAAAGCCGAAAGACAGGCGACTCCTATTATCCTCGCTATCGGGCACTCGGCGCATGACACCTATCGGATGTTAGCCGCCGAAGGCGTGAAGTTGGAGACGAAGGGCTTCGCCATGGGCGTGCGCGCCGAACACCCGCAGGAGTTGATTAACCGGCTGATGTATCATCTGGATGAGAAGAAAGACCGCTCCGCTCAAAGACAAAAGACCGCTTCGCTCAAAGACAAAGACACCCAGTTAATTCAATACGTCGGCAACGCCTCCTACAGCCTCGTGACGCAGGTGGACGGCCGAGGGGTTTACTCGTTCTGTATGTGTCCGGGCGGACATATCGTACCGGCAGGAAGCAGCGCGGGGACGTGTGTGGTAAACGGCATGAGTGCCAGCCATCGGAATAGTCCTTTTGCCAACTCCGGCATGGTCGTACAGATCAACCCCGAGGACATCCCCGGCGATGACCCTCTCCGCGGCCTTGAATACCAGGAAGCCTTGGAACGCGAAGCGTTCAAGCAAGGACAGGCCCCCCTCAATCCCCCCATAGAGGGGGGAAGATATACCGCCCCGGCGCAACGCTTGCGCGATTTTGTAGAAGGAAAAGCGAGCAAGGATCTGCCGAAATGCAGCTACCTGCCGGGCATTGTACCCAGCCGTTTGGACCAGTGGTTACCGGCGGAGATCGGCAGGAGGCTGCAACAAGGATTTCGGGATTTTGACAAGAAATACCCGGGGTTTTTGACGAATGATGCGGTGATAGTCGGTGTCGAGAGCCGCAGCAGTAGTGCGGTGCGTATCCCGCGGGATCCGGAGACCCTGCAATCGGTCTCCACGCCGGGTCTCTACCCTTGCGGCGAAGGAGCAGGCTACGCCGGCGGCATCACGTCTTCCGCACTCGACGGCATAAACGCCGCCAACAAGATTGCCGAAATGGCATGATTATTGCAAACGAAATATCGAGATATCGACATATCGAGAAATCGAAGAAACAACAAATAATAACTATCATGAAAAAAATCTTCTTCTCCGCCCTCCTGTTGGGCGCGGCGCTGAGCCTCAGCGCACAAAGTAAGTACGACCACTACTACACGGATCTGCCTATCGAGATCGAGCGCGTGCAGGAAGTGAAATTCCCTGCGACGTCGGTCAACATCGCGCAGTATGGCGCAGTGCCGGACGGCAAGACCGATTGTACCGAGGCGTTCAACAAAGCCATCAAAGAGCTCTCCAAGCAGGGCGGCGGACATGTCATCGTGCCTCGCGGCGTATGGAAAACCGGACCTATCCAGCTGCGCAGTAACATCGACCTCCATTTGAGTAAAGGCGCTACTATCCTGGGCTCCGAGAACAAAGAGTTGTACGTCCAGAAAGACGACTCGCTGCGCGACGGCAGCAAGAAATGCTACGCGCTCATCCGTGGCTCCAAACTGGAGAACGTCGGTATCACCGGTAAGGGTGTGATTGACGGTCAGGGTTTCATCTGGCGTCCTATCAAAGAGAAGAAAGTCGTTCGTGACGGCAAACTGCCGGAGGTATGGGAAGAGGCTTTGGCACTCGGCGGTACGCTCAAACAGGACGACAAGACCTATCGCCTCTGGTATCCGTTCAACCTCAACAAGGAGTTGGGCATCCCGAATATCGCAGCTACTGCGGAGATCCAAGAGAAGATGCGTCCGCACCTGGTTAACATCACCGACTCGAAGAACGTCGTAGTAGAGGGTGTAACCCTTCGCAACAGCCCGAAATTTCACCTCGTGCCGACCCGTATCCAGAACCTCATCATCGAGAACGTGACAATCGATTGCCCGTGGTGGGCGCAGAACGGCGATGCCATGGACCCGGGTAACGTACAGGTGGCCCTCATCGCCGGATGCCATGTAAGCGCAGGTGACGACGGTATCTGTATGAAAGGCGGCGTGGGCGACAAAGGTGTGGCTGCCGGTCCGCAACGCGACTTCCTCATCACTAACGACACCGTCTATCGTGCGCACGGCGGCTTCGTCATCGGTTCGGAGTTCTGCGGCGGTATGCAGCGCCTGATTGTCAAGGATTGTATGTTCGACGGCACGGATATCGGCTGCCGTTTCAAATCCGCTCCCGGTCGTGGAGGATGGTGTGAGGACATCTACTGCTACAACATCACGATGAAGAATATCCGCGAAGCGGCTATCTTCTTCCAGTCGGGTTACGCAGACCGTTCGGCAGGTGGCCGCGGTGCCACGGATACGGATGACAAGAGCAAGTTCTACCCCGAGTGGAGCAATTTCACCTTCCGCAACATCACGGCTGTCAACTCCCGCAAGGCAGTGGACATGACCGGTCTGAAGGGTCTGCCGGTACATAACATCCTCTTCGACGGCGTGAGCTTCTACGGCGTACGGGAGGGCATGAGTTTCGACTACGCAGAGGACATCACCTTCCAGAACTGCATCATCACTCCCGCCAAGGAGAACGAGATCAAGCACAGCAAGAACATCCAGTTCAACGGAAAACCGCTGGAGTAAAACCGGACTCTGACCCTACGTACAGGTCTCGGTCAGGTCGCGATCAGGTCGCGGGAATGGACCATAATTGGACCATAATTGGACCAAAAATGAACTCACATAAGGCAAAGAAAAATGGCTCGCGTGTGCGAGCCATTTTTTTGTGGATCAGCCAAGTTTGACTGATGCGATTTGGGAAAGGTGATTAGAGTTTTGCACCGAGAGCGTTGTACTCTACACCGTTTTTGCGGATGATGAGCTGACCATCGCGGTAGAACTTCTCAGCCTTAACAGCCTCTACGTTGTCAATACCCTGAGTTGCACCAATCTGGATAGCTTTGATACGATAGCCACCAGCGAACTCTTTGATCTCTACATCACCACCGAGAGAGACGTACTCGAGCACTTTCCAAACATAGCCTTGATCGTCAGCACCTTCGCTACCCTTAGCCGGCAGAGTGAGGTCAGTAGAAACAGCTTGAGCTTGTTTCGGATATGCACCATCCTTATCTGCGAAGTTAGCAGCAGTGCTACCCTTAGCAGCAACGGTCAGTTTGATAGCGTCACCAGCGGCGGTGCCCTTGATAATCAGAATACCATTCTTACCACCGAACTCATAGCACTTGCCCGGATAAACAACGAATGCTTTTGCCTTGTCCGAACCATTCTTGATTTGGAATACTACGTTCGGCTCAGCGTTGATGAAGCTCTCGCTTGCAACATTAGCCTTGATGTCATAAACATACTTGCCATCAGCCGGTTTGGACTCGGTCTCGTTCAAAGTAGCTTCACCTACGGTCCACTGATCGATGGTAGTACCAATAGCTGTCAGGTCAACAACCTTAGCGTTAACAGTCAGAGCTGCGATAGCAGCTGCAGCGAAGAGGAAAAATTTCTTCATAATGTTTTAGTTTTAAAAGTTAATATTAATGTTAATTGTAAAATACAATTTACAAATACGGCGCAAAGGTACTACAATTTTTGGAAATAAACAAGTATATATTGTCAAAAAATGTAGAATTTTTGCATTTTAGTATAAATCAGCAACCAAAGAGTTCAAATAAATCTCCAAGTTTGTGTAATTTTTATCCAAGGTATAGTTTTTGCCGTCGGCGGAAGCGTTCTTGTTAAGTCCGTTTGCGTCCTCCCACGCGTCAGGCATACCGTCTCGGTCGGTGTCGGCAAGTGCGGTGCCGGGATCCAGAGCTGGATACCCACCCGCCTCATCCGGCGAATTGACCAGTTTGCCGCTACCGTTACGGACATCGTTGACAATCCGTGTATCGAGCGCGTCGCGATGAAGCGAACAACCGGCTTTTGCGAGGACCGTTTCGTAAGCCGCCTCTGCAGACTGTTCTTGGGAGAGTGCGACAAGACCGTCTGTCCAACGGGTATCGACACCTGCCACGCTCTTGGATCTCGTAGAACCTTTCCAGTTATCGGCAGTTACTTCGGAAGATCCGTACATCGTATTACCCACCAGATAGATTTTCGGCGGCACTACCGAACCACCTTTTTCCAGCACCTTGCTACCCTCCACACAATTGGAACAAGAAGTCGTCGGATCAACCAGACGCGTCTTGACGCCGGATTTGGTCGAAGGACCGGGCTTGTAGTAGTTGTTGACATAATTGATATGCCTTCCACCGGCACCTTTGGTAGATCCTTCGCCTCCATAGGCAGAGTTGCTCTCCCAGTTATAGACGACGTTATTGACAAAATCGATCGGTCCGGCGCATTTCGAATTCACGTAATCGTGGTCGAAACGGGGATTTCGGCTCTGGTGGTGCGCCAGAAGGTTATGATGGAAAGAAGCGTTCTTGCCGCCCCATATACCGCCATATCCGTGTGCGCCCTTGGCATGCACGGAGGCCTTGAGACTCTCCGTGATAAAACAATACTGGAGGGTGAAATTCTCGTTGCCATACACACTGACGCACTCATCGGTACTCCAAGAGAAGGAACAGTGGTCCACGATGATATTTTTATGCTCACAGATGGTCAGCGCATCGCCTTCCACCTTGTTCTGGTCTCCCATACGGAAGCGCAGGAAGCGGAGGATGACATTGCTGGCTTTGACGACTACCGGATAGCCGGCAATACAGATTCCGTCTCCGGGAGCCGTTTGCCCGGCAACCGTGAGGTTACCACCCGTGATCTCCAGTTGGCTGGTGAGATTGATCGTACCCGCGACATCGAAGACGACCGTGCGTGTTCCGTCCATCTGGAGCGCCTTACGGAGCGTACCGATGGCCGGCTGTTTGGTCACCTCGTCGCGTGCGTCCTCAAGCGTCGTGACATGTATCACCACCCCTTCGCGTCCACCCGTGACATACTTGCCACCTCCCTCGGCACCGGGGAAAGCCGGTATGCCGGAAGGAGTCGGCTCATCGCCTCCGCCTCCCTTACAAGCAGAGAGGCAGAGGGCGAGAGCAGAAAGGATAAATCCCGCTTTTTTAATAGAGATAATCATTCCAGAGAGTTCCGTTGGAAGCCGCAATATTGACATCGAAAATCGGCCAGTACTGGTGCATGTCAATATCCGTTCCTTCTTTATAAATATACCACTTATCCGGCGTCAGGAAGGGCACTTCTTCCTTATCGAAGAAAGATTTAGCCACCCAACCGGTCTCTTTGTCAAACTCAGCAGGTCTGGTAGCGTCCTTATCCAGACCAACGAACTTGTCAAATACGTAAGCCGCACCATTCTGCGCGTAGTCATCGTTACGCGTATAGTGGAACCAAACCGAATCCGGACGTCCGGCGAAGTCACCGGTGTTATTCTGGAGATCGTATGCATCGGCTTGCGCTTTCTCCAGCTTCTCTTTCAAGATACCCCAACGCATGAGGTCATACTTACGGATATTCTCACCACAGAACTCAAAGGCACGCTCGTTGATGATATTCTCGATGGTAACCGGCACACTTGCCAATCCCGCACGCGCACGAACCTTATCTAAACAAGCTTGTTTATCAATTCCGTAGAGTTCGGACGGTGCGTTGCCTTCTTTCGAACCGATGGCAGCTTCCGCAAACATCAAGAGGATATCCGTATAGCGGAGCACCGGCATATCGATGCAGTCCTCGTTGCTGGAATAGCTGCGAGTCATCCACTCGATACGCAACTTACCGCAGTACATCTGACCGATATTCGACTGTTTCTGATAAATCTTCTTATCCGTAGCCGGCACACCCGGGAAGGTTACATCCACATAACCGGAGGGAGCGGTACCACTACCATCGTCGTACTCCCAGGTCCAAGGCAGAATGGTGACATCGCGACGTTTGTCGGCCTTGTCGTACGCGTAGTAGAAAGTCGGCACGATCTCAATCATCGCCTGGGTCTTTGTGTTATTCGTATTTCCCGACCCATAGGAGATGGTGTTCACCAGCGCACCGGCACAGTTGGTAGAAATCTTATTTCCTGTCAGCGCGAGAACCTGTCCACGCGCACCATCGAGGAACGGCAACGCCCATATCCACTCGGATTTGGAATAGTCCGTCACATCGGTACAGAGGTCTTTGAAGATATCCTCAAAATTGTCTTTGAATTTCCAATCCTCCTGCTTGATCACCTGTGCACAAGCCCAAACAGCCTCCTGATACAGCTCCTGACGCTTGCTTGCATCCTCTACCAGATAGCCGATGGAGCAGTCTTTCGTACCGCCTTCCACAAACGTATTCGGGCGCATAGCCTTACCGGCATACATCAGGTCCATACGCGCCAGAAGACCGAGCGCGAGTGCTTTAGAGGGACGACCGGTATAGTTAGCTGCCATACCGGGGCACTGAGCCGACCACGGCATCAGTTCCGCGGCCTCTTTGAGGTCCTTGCGCAACTGCTCATAGACTACGCTACGCGGTTGTTTCTTGGTGTAAAGGACTTCCGAGTTATAGCCATTAAAGGACTCAAAGCTTGCGGGTACATCGCCCCAGAGCTTCACCATCTCGAGATAGCAGAAAGCGCGTAAAGTAAGCGCCTCGCCCAAGAGATACTTGAAGGTCTCGTTCGTCGTATCCGAATGCTGACGAATACCGTCAATAACTACGTTAGCGCGCTCAATAGCGGAGTTCAAATAAGCCCAAGGGTCTTTACCATTCGAGGTGGACAAGTTACCCGTACCACCGGTCATATTGTATGCGGCATACTCCGCATCCTCCGTTTTGGAGGCATGCTCGATATCCGTATTCATGGCTACATATCCGCCACAAAGACGGTTACGGAAGGATTTATCCTCGCCGAAGGTGTTGTAGATAGCGCCGATAGCCTGCTGGGTAAGATCTGCGGACTTGAACACAGCCTCATCCATTGCGGAAGGCGATTCGGTCTCGAAGAAATCCTTCTCGCACGCAATCAAAGAGAGCGCTAAAATGCTTAAGATAAAATATTTTGCTTTCATATTGATTTGTATTTACAAGGATTAGAACTGAATATTCAAACCGACATTGATACCGCGGCTCTTGGGATAAGCCGAGAAGTCCACACCCGGAGTCAGCGGGTTCTTGGAAGAACGGGTATCTACCTCAGGATCCAGACCGCTGTACTTGGTAGCGCAGAAGAGGTTCGAGCCCTGAACATAGAGGCGGATGTTGTTGATCACCTTGGTCTTCTCCATCCATACTTTCGGCAGCGAGTAGCCGATTGTCAATTGGTTGAGACGCAGGAAAGAGCCATCCTCCATATCTCTGTCCGTTACTACGAAATGCGACATAATCGGGCTGTAATTCTTAGCACCCTTGTCGGCATTCGCCTGATCAATCTGGTTGGCAAACTCGGTATAAGCATCGCCGAACACCATAGCGCCCGTTGCATAAACGTCAGGCATATATTGACCCTGAGCGGTATAGAGCGAATAGCGGTTGTTGAAAGCCATATCGGTAATCAGGTTACGCATCTTGGTCTTCTCCGTAACGGTGGTGTACTCCATCTTCGAGAGGTTCAAGATCTTGTTTCCGAACGCGAAGGTGAAGTTAGCAGCCAGATCCACCTTACCCCACTTGTCGCCGCCGATATTGAAGTTCAGGTTGAAACCACCGGAGTGAGTCGGAACGGTATTACCGAGAATCACTTTATCTTTCTCGTCAATGACACCATCCTCGTTCATATCCTTAAATTTGATAGCACCCGGAACCGGTTTGTTCGTCAGGAAGCCGTCGCCATAAGTAGGCACGCCGGCTGCTACACCCCATGTATGGGTAGAAGTCAGATAGCTCTGGAAATCAGCGGCGGTATAGTAACCATCCGTCACATAACCCAGTACATTACCTACCGGCTGGCCAACCTCCACGAGGAACTCAGCAGTCGTCAAGTACTCGGAGGAACCGAAGCAGCTGGTCTGCGCGAGCATCGAAGACATATTACCCAGGTCTTGCACGCGCGTTCTATTAAAGGAGATATTCGCATCCAGAGAGAGGTAGTAGCTCAGGCTCTTGGATTTATGATCGAGGATCACACCCTTCACCGAGAACTCCATACCCATGTTGCGGGTAGAACCGATATTCTGGTATTGGAAGTTATAGCGAGCCGGCATATTCTGACGGATGATCAGGTCCTTGGTGGTATTCCAATAGAGGTCGATCGTACCGGTCAAGCGCTCGTTGAAGAAGCCGTAGTCGATACCGAAGTCACGGGTGATGGTGGTCTCCCATTTGAGGTTCGGGTTCGCAGCGATTTTTTCGCTACCGCCGACTACCAGGATATTGCTGGTACCCTGACCCATATCGAAATAGGTCATCTGGGAAGAAAGGAAGTCCGGATGGAGGTATCCGAGGTCCACATTGTTGTTACCCGCCATACCTAACGAGAGACGGAATTTCAAGTTGCTCAACCAGCTTGCAGCATCCTGCATAAACTCCTCATCCGACATACGCCAAGCTACTGCGCCCGAGGGGAAGTAACCCCACTGGTGACCTTTAGCGAAACGCGTAGAGCAGTCTGCACGGAAGGTTGCGGTCAGATAGTAGCGGCCCTTATAGTCATAGTTCGCACGAGCGAGGAAAGAGAGTTGGTTGTCGCGCGGGTTGACATAGTTGTTAAACTCCGAATAAGCAGCCTGGCCCATGTAGTTGAAGATCTCACCTTTCAGGACATCATAGCTACCCTTGTATCCAAAACCATATTCGGTCTGGGTCGAACCCTTGCGGATAACAGTCTCCTCACCGACCAGGACACTGACGTTATGGTCGGATTGGAAGGTCTGCTTCCACTCGAGGGTATTATGGTTCGTCAAGGTAGATGTGTATTCATCCGTCACCTGAATCTGAGCGGTACCACCTTCTATACCCGGACGACCGGTGTTACGAGAGAAATAAGTGGTAGGACCATAGTAACGATCCGTAGTAATATGGCGGGATTCATAACCCATATCCACACGAGCGGTGAAATGCTTGGCAAACTTATAGCTCATGTAACCCTGGATATTCCATTTCTTATCCTTCTTCAACTTGTAGTTGTCGCGGATAGTGGTCAACGGGTCATAGAGCGAACCGAAGGTCTCATCTTCATCACCGCCGGTACCATCATCCTTGGACAATAGCGTTGTCGGAGTATAAACCACGCAGTTACGCAGACGGGACTCCGTAGAAGTACCATTATCCTTGATGGCATTCGCACCGGAACCCAGCACCTCGGTACTGGTATAACGAGTAGTGAAACCAATCGTGAAATTCTTGAAGGGTTTGAACTTCGCCTTACCGGAGATGTTGTTACGGGTGTAGTTGGACTGCTCCATGATGGCCTTGTCGTCAATGCGGTTGTAAGAAAGCGTAAAGTTCGCGTTCTTGTTACCACCGCTGACGCTTACCGACTGATTGGAGTTAAAGCCGGTACGACCGAAGGTACGATCCTGCCAGTCGATGAACTCATGCTGGCTCGGGTCTGCATACTCATCCAGCAAAGAAGAAATCGGCGTGGTCTCTATCTCTGAGGGATCTTTATACTTCGTGTTATTATAGAGTTTGTCAAAATATGCATAGAACTGACCGCGGAGATCCGAGTTGCCGGCATCCGTGGTATTGTATTTCATGGAAGCCCACTCATACTGCATCAACGCAAACTCACGCGGATCCATCACGTCGTATTTCTTGGCGATTTTCTTCCATCCCACATAACCGGAATAGTCCACATGGAAGGTCATCTTGTCATCCTCGGTACCGGAATCTTTGGTAGTGATGATGATAACGCCGTTAGCACCCTGGGCGCCGTAGATAGCGGTAGCCGCAGCATCCTTCAAGACGTCCATCGAAGCGATGTCACTCGGCGCGATATCCGAGATACTCGATACCGGCATACCATCGACGATATACAACGGGTCGTTGCTCTGGGTCAGAGATGTACCACCGCGGACACGGATCTTGACATCGGCATCCGGACTACCCTCGGTTGTCGTAACCGACACACCGGACAACTTACCTTGCAGCGCCTCGGCAGCAGAGGTAACAGGGATGTCCTTGAGCTGCTCAGCACCCACGGAAGCCACGGACGTTACAACGTCGCGTTTCTTCGTCGTACCATAACCGGTAACGACCACTTCCTCAAGTACCTCAGTGTTTTCAGAAAGTACCACATTCATCGTGTTACCCGTGATGTTCAGCTCCTGGGTCTTCATACCGATGTAGGAGAAAACCAGCACTTTCGCATCATCGGGAACGTCCAAACTGTAGTTACCGTCGAAATCTGTCACTGTACCAATAGTGGTACCTTTCACGACCACGGAAGCCGAGATAATCGTCTCACCCGTCTGGTCCTTTACCGTTCCGCTAATCACACGAGCTTGAGCAGCCATACCCACAAAAAGTAAGGCCGAAAGCATCATGGTACGGAACACTGAGAAATTCAATTTCATACAGAGAATTTTGTTTGTTTTTATGATATAGTTAATTAAATGATATTACGTTTTACGTAAACATATTTCAAAAAACGGCGCAAAGGTACACAAAAAACGTCAATCTTATGTGGAAAAATTGACGTAAATAATACACATATACAATTTTTTGCTAAATTGAGTTGTCAAAACGGCTCTGCATAGGTACAACCTTCGCGCCATCTGGAGCATCCGTAACGTGTATTGCCGCGGATGATCAAGCCTTGTCTGCAAACGGGACAAAGCATGCCGGCCTTGTTGGTCTTGACATCTTTCACCACGCCGGAAGTCATCTCCTTGAGCTCCGTCAAGAAATCTTGGGCTTGATACTCGCCTCGCTCTATTTCACGTAGTTTTTTCTCCCATAGACCGGTCAGTTCCGCTGACTTGAGCAAGGGAGAGATAATCGTGTGAATCAGATCGATACCCACTTGAGTAGCACGAAGCGACTTACCTTGCTTCTGGATATACTTGCGTTGATAGAGTTTTTCGATGATGGCGGCGCGAGTAGACGGACGACCTATACCGTTTTCCTTCATCGCCTCCCGGAGTTCGTCGTTCTCGACCGTCTTCCCAGCCGTCTCCATCGCGCGCAGAAGCGTAGCCTCCGTGTAATACTTGGGAGGCGTCGTTGTCTTCTCTTTCAAGAGCGGCGCGTGAGGACCGGATTCTCCTTTGGTGAAAGAAGGCAGAGATTTGGCATTTTCGGTCTCTTCGGACTTCTCCGCTTCATCGGGTTTATCAGATGGATCGGGATCTTTATCGAAAACTGCTCGCCATCCGGGTTCGAGAACTTCGCGACCGGTCACCTTGAAATCAATCTCACCGGCTTTCGCCAAAACGGTCGTATTGCTGACCTCGCATTCGGGGTAGAACGCCGCGATAAAATGCAACGCCACCAGATCATACACCTTCTTCTCGTCTGCTGTCATGGCATCCGGACGCTGACCGGTAGGAATGATGGCATGGTGATCGGTGACTTTCTTGTTATCAAAGACTTTTTTCGATTTAGGAAGTTTGGCGCCCAAAAGCGGAGCCACCTGCGGGAAGTAGTCTTTTATTCCCGCCAGCGTACCAGGCACTTTGGGGTAGATATCATCGCTCAGGTAGGTCGTATCCACACGGGGATAAGTGGTCAGTCGCTTCTCATAAAGGGATTGGATGAGTTGGAGCGTCTGCTCCGCAGAAAAGGAGTATTTCTTATTGCAATCGACCTGCAACGAAGTCAGGTCATAGAGTTTCGGAGCGAACTCCGTACCTTTCTTTTTCTCCACTGAGGTGATCACTAATGGCAGGTCTTTGATAGAGTCCACAAGTGCTTGCCCCTGCTCCTCGGAAGTAATGGCATATTCGCCTTCTTCCACCGGCAGTTGGGCATTAAAGAGGGTGTCGCGGTAGTTGGTTTTCAACTCCCAATAGGTGCGCGGCACAAAATGATCGATCTCCGCCTGTCGTTTCACTACAAGCGCTAACGTGGGTGTCTGGACGCGCCCCACGGAGAGCACCTGCCGGTCCTTACCTGTTCCTCGCGCGTACCGAATAGTATACGCGCGCGTGGCGTTCATCCCCAGCAGCCAATCGCCTATCGCCCGCATCATACCGGCCTCATAGAGATGTTGGTACTCGGATTGATCTTTGAGTTGGCGAAACCCCTCGCGGATGGCCTCTTCGGTCAGCGAGTTCACCCATAGACGCTTTACCGGGCACTTGCATCCGGCCTGCTGATAAACCCATCGTTGAATCAATTCTCCCTCCTGACCGGCATCACCACAGTTGATTACCTCATCGGCCTCCGCGATCAACGATTTGATGACATTAAACTGTTTGTGAACGCCTTCGTCTCCGGAGACCTTGATAGAAAAACGCGGAGGAATCATCGGCAAAGAGCTCAGGCTCCAGGCCTTCCATTGATCGGTATATTCCTGCGGATCGAGCAATGCGCACAAGTGACCAAAGGTCCAGGTCACCTGATAACCGTTGCCCTCAAAATAGCCGTCCTTGCGCTGTTTTGCGCCCAGGACATTTGCTATATATGCACCCACAGAGGGTTTCTCCGCTACACAAACTATCATAGGGAATTAATCTTTTTGAGCCCCATAGCCATACCCATACCCGGCACGAAGACCTTTCACACCGTTGAGCACGCAGGTGACATTATGCATCCGATTTTGGGCGATGACATTATTGATATACTCGATCATCTCCGACGGCGTGTACTTATAGCGGCATACAAAAATGGTGACATCCGCGACGCGATCCAGCAGATAAGTATCGCTCACCAAAGCCACGGGCGCTGTGTCCACAAGGATGTAGTCGTAGCGTTTGCGCAGTTCAGCGAAGAGCCCATCAACTCGCTCGGTCTGCAGTAACTCTGCCGGGTTAGGAGGCACGGTGCCGCAAGGGATGATGTCTAAGTTCGGATGCTCTCCGCTCGGCACAATGATATCCTCTAACGCGACATCCGGGTCTGCCAGATAGTCCGTCAGATGACCTTTATTGCTCAACCCGAAATAGGAAGCCAACATCGGCTTGCGGATATCCAAACCTACCAGCGCCACTTTCTTCCCGAGAATAGCCAACGACAAGGCGGTATTGCTCGACACATAGGATTTTCCATCTCCGTTGATGCACGAGGTCACCAGAATGACCGGCACTTTCACCTCGGAGGGAATCACATAGCGCAAGTTCGTTCGGATCAGACGGAACAACTCTGCCGAAACCGTTGATTCGCCTTCGTGAATAGCGATATGTGCATTTCTGGAATTTTGAACCAACTGTCCCAAAAGAGGTGCATGAATACGCGTCTCAAACTCCTTCGGATCATCAATCTTGTCATTTATGAGGACGTAAAGATATAGCACCGCCGCCGGAACTAACAAACCCAAGAAGATACATAGTAACATCAGTTTTGGCAGTTTTGGCGACTGACTCTTAACATCGCGCTGCGGGACATCCAGCACTTTTGCCGGCATGGTCGTTGCCGCCAACATCAGGGCATTCTCTTCGCGTTTTTCATACAGATAGGCGTACAGACGCTCGCGCAATTGTTGCTGGCGAACCACTCGTACATATTCCCTCTGTTGCTCGGGAGCATCTTTGATTTTGCGGTTGTATTTTGAGTCCTGAGAAAGCAGATTGCGCTGACGAATCTTCAGACTCTCGCGCACAGACCCGATAGTAGCAATGATATTTTGGCGCATGATAGCAAGTTGCGCATTCATCTGCTCGATTACGGGGTTGTCATCCGTGGCGGTACGAAGAATACGCATGCGCTGTAGCAGCAAAGCATTGTATTCCGACAGACCGCTGGATAGCGAAGCGTCCGTCACGCCGATATTCGAAGGGATGAGACTGTTACGTTTGGTCTCGTCCTGCAGAAATTCGTCGATATACTCCACGAGACTCAATTGCGTCTCTATCTCCGCCATAGCGCGCTGTTCCGCACTGCTGGCCGAGAGAAATAGTTGAGCCTGGGTCTGGATATCAGCGATGTTATTGCTCTCCTTATAGTCCGCCACCGCATTTTCGGCATCGGCCAGTTCCTTAGAGATGATTGCTAACCGCTCCTCAATAAAATTCGCTGTGTTCGTTGCAATCATGTTTTTGTCCACTACGGCATTCAGGTTATATTGCTCGATCAGCTGATTCAGCAAAGCTTTATCTCGATCGGGCATCGTGGATTGCATGGACATTCGGATGATGTTCGACTCTTTCTTGTATTGCGCGATGGAAATTATCTCGCCATAACCGGCTACCACTAACTCGCGGCGGCGATGAACAAGCTGATAGATCGTATCTTGGCTCAAGGCTCTGTTCGCATGGATACGTATCGTTCCTATACCTGTCTCGACAGGCGCGTTCAAGTTCTCCACACGAGTTGTGGAACGATGGAAGAAACCGTTTTTAGTCTTAATCTTATATCCCTTTGAAGTCGGTTTGACGGTAATGGAGAATGCGTATTTCTCAGCCCTTTCCGTTAGCGTTATATAATCTACGGTAAAGGCCGGATGCATAAACTCTCCTTCCCATCTCAACCCTCTTTTTTTCGCATGCGCATCCCATAGATTAAGTGCATCAATCGCCTGATACAACAATCCCCGCGAAGCCAAAACCACCACTTCGTCTTCCGCCGCCTGATTGCCCGTCAAGCCCAGCATCGACAGTGAAGCCATCTCTTCACCCATGCCTTCTTTTTGGCGCAACATAATGGCAGCATCAGTAGTCCACTGAGGAGTCTTACGCAGATAATAGCAGACACCCAGGAGTACAAAAAACGCCACTCCTATCGCAAACCACCACCAATGCTCCAGCACCACGCGCACTATCTTGCGCACATCTATCTCGTTTTGATTTGTTTCCATACACCGTTATTTTTTTACTACCGTCACTATGATAGTTGCGGCACTTAGTGCCGTAGATACCACACTCAGCCACAAGCCGGAATTCGTGCTACTGATCGCGCGCACTTTATTCGGCGAAACATAGATAATATCGTTTTGCTGAAGGAAATAATAGGGGGAAGTATAGATATCTGCATTCCCTAAATTGAGTCGCGCCAACTCTAATTTCCCGTCCACCTCGCGGGTAATCAACACATTGTCCCTCCGGCCATACGGGGTCATATCTCCGGCCGCTGCAAGAGCATCAAAGATAGTCATCCTACCACTCGTCATCGGGACCTGAGAAGGATGGTTCACCTCGCCCATTACGGATACTTTCGCTCCTACCACGGATATTAAGACCGTAGGATCAATCACCTGCTGCGCTAAAACCGAACGAATCTCCTGCTCTGCTTCCGGGCGACTCAACCCTCCTACGTGCACTTTTCCTAAAACAGGCATCTCGATATATCCCGCCTCGTCCACAATATAGTATTGCAACATCGGCGTCGTTTGTACTTGGTTCGACCCGGGAGTCGCATATACCACCGTCGGGAGGTTATACGGAGCCACCGCTTCTTTATCCAGCGCCGAGACAAAAACCGTCAGCGCATCACCTGGACGAAGCACATGCTCCGTACGCGGGGAGTATTTCGCATTAATGGAGTCCATCTTTGATGCATCCGCATCATGCAGGTACGTTAATTTCTTCTGCGTAACACAACTCACAGCCGTTGCGGCCGCCAAAATCAACACACAGAATTGTCGAGTAATTTTATACATAGTCCTTCAAAAGTATTCAAAAGCGTGCAAAGGTACACATTTTTTTTGACATACACAAGAATATACACTTTTTTTGTTAAATTATTTGCATATATGCAAAAAATATTGTAATTTTGCATGACATTTTGTCAGGTATATTATGACGCAACAAGAATTATTAGCTATCAAGCAGCGTTTCGGCATCATCGGTCAAAGCCCGTTGCTGAATCGAGATATAGAGATTGCCGTGCAGGTTGCCCGCACGGATTTGAGCGTGCTCATCACAGGAGAATCCGGCGTCGGCAAGGAGCACTTCCCGAAAATCATCCATGCTTTCTCTGCGCGCAAACACGGAGCCTATTTTGCCGTCAACTGCGGCGCCATCCCGGAAGGCACTATCGACAGCGAACTCTTTGGACACGAGAAAGGTGCTTTCACGGACGCAAAAAACGAGCACAAAGGTTATTTCGAGATAGCCGATGGAGGTACTTTATTCCTGGACGAAGTGGGCGAGTTGCCTCTTCAGACTCAGGTTCGTCTGCTGCGTGTCTTAGAGACCGGTGAGTTCCTGCGCATGGGCTCCAGCCAAGTCCGTAAGACGAATGTCCGCGTCGTAGCTGCCACCAATCTCAATATGCGTCAAGCAATTGATGACGGGCGATTCCGAGAGGACCTGTACTACCGCCTCAACACCGTAGAAATACGCGTTCCCGCCCTGCGCGAGCGTAAAGAAGATATCCCTTTGCTCTTCCGTAAGTTCGCCGTGGACTTCTGCAACCGATACCAGATGCCGCCTCTCTCGCTCAATGAAGAGGCCACACACTTGTTGCAAAACTCCTATTGGCGCGGCAACATCCGCCAACTCAAGAATCTGGCCGAACAAATCGCCGTCATTGAGATGGATCATCAGATCAATGCCGACACCCTCCGGCAATATCTGCCTAAAGAGGAAAACCAACAGAGCATCGTTTTACGGCAGCCCTCCTCCGAGTCCGCAGGAAAAGACTACTCCCATGAAATCGGCATCCTCTACAACATGGTGATGCAGAATAAGAAAGAGATAGAGGAACTCAAAGAGTTACTTCATCCTTCTCCGGCAAAAGAGCATGAGATCTCGCCCGCAGCGACCATCACCATCTCTCCGTCGCCCGACACAACGCCACGCAAAACCATCGAGGCAGAAGATATCGAAGATAGCTTGCGCGTGGACGAAGGAGAGAAAGAGCTGATCCGACGTGCCCTGGATCTAACGAATGGCAACCGTAAAGAAGCCGCCGCAAGACTCGGTTTCTCTGAACGGACACTATATCGCAAAATCAAAGAGTATGGACTATAATAGAGCAAATCAGACTGGCGAGACACTATCGAGACAGAATCGGATTGGGAGTAAGTCGGTAGTAAATTGGAGGAAAGTGCTATCAATGTGCTGTACACTTTTATTCCTTTTTACCTCCTGCTCCATCTCATACAAGTTCAACGGAGCAAACATCAACTACCAGACTACGCACTCTATCTCCATCGCTGATTTCCCGAACAATGCTCCGTTGGTGAACCCGACCCTCAGTAACAATCTGTCGGAGGGCATCCGAGACTTATACCAACGCCAGACACGCTTGCAGATTCTCCGAAAAGGCGGTGATCTGGAGTTAGAGGGCGAAATCGTAGGATACGACATTACCCAAGGTGCCATCGGTGCCGACAGCTATGCTTCGGAGAGCAAACTGACCATCCGCGTCAACGTGCATTTCACCAACAATATCAACCCCGAAGACTCGTTCGATAAGACTTATTCTGCGTCGCAGACTTTCGACGCCAGTCGCCTCTTGACGGATGTGCAAGACGAGTTATGCGCAATCATCATCCAGGAGATTGCGGAGAATATCTACAACGACACAGTAGCCAAATGGTAAAAAAATAGCCTCTTCCGAGGCTGTTTTTATAGAAGTACGATTTCGACCCGTCGGTTCATCTGACGGTGCTCTTCGCTGTCATTAGGCACAATAGGATCTCTTTCTCCCCGGCCCTCAATCTCTATCCTGCCGATATGAATACCGCGTCGCTCCATCTCGCGGCGCACCTCTTGGCATCTACCCTCCGAGAGAGATTGATTAGAGCGGTCCGAACCGATGTTGTCCGTGTGTCCGACAATGCGGATTCGCTGGGTGGGACGGATTCTCAGAAATTGATACAACTCATTTAATGCCGGCTCAGAAGTAGCCAGAATACGAGTCTTTCCGTTTGCAAAATAGATGTTATGGAGCACGAACGATTTCACCTCTTTCGGCGACATCACTACTCCGCCAAACAATTCGGGATCGGTTATGGTGTCCCGGAACGGGAAATAGTCCACGGCTGTAGCATCAATGGTATAAAACGGCACGCGATCGTCCAACAACACAGCCAATACGGAATGTAAAGTGTCCGAGGTGGTCTGCATGATACGTTTCCGTTCATGATTGCGAACAATAATATTGGCTGCCACAGGACGCGAGGTCAGCGAATCCGTCACCGTAAATGTCAGACGGGTCTCCGGATACAGATAGACCTTGACTGTATCCTCATCCTCCCGATGGGTGAAGCGGATAGTGTCTGACGAGAAGAAACCGGTCTTCGCCGCCGCCGCCCAATACTGACCGTTTGGCAGACCACGGGAGACGCGTGCGCGTTTGTTATCGGTGGGCTTGTTGACCTTCGGTTTCTTATTCGGACGAGCATTCTGCTCTTGTACGGTAATATGCGTTGCAGGCAACGGTTCGCCGGTCTTCAGATTATAGGAATAAACGTACAACAAAGGCTTGCCTTCCTTGATTCGTTTTTTCTTGTCCGCCTTCAGTTTTGCTGCCCTTTTCTTCTCCGCCTTGCGTTTCGCCGCAGCTCTCTTCTGCTCCGTCTTAGCACGCTGTTTCGCTCGTTTCTGCGCATTCGAAGCCGCGTACAAATCACTGCCCCCTATCATCAGAGCCAGCGCACATAGATATATTACGATACGAAAACGCATGAGCAATAAAACGTTGTTTTTTTCTATTATATATCAACAGGAGGATAGTCACGGGACTACCCTCCTGTCGTGGTCCCACTTGGGCTTGAACCAAGGACCCCCTGATTATGAGTCAGGTGCTACTAACCAACTGAGCTATGGGACCGCAGTCAGTATTACTTTTGCTGACGAGCATTGCTGAAGAGCACAAGGCTCTCGTCTTTGGTGATCTGCATCTCCTTCTCCGTCAACTCCGGAATGATCAGCTTAGTACCCGGGAGCAATGCATTCGGATTAGAGATCTTCTCCTTATTGGCGATGTAGATATATACCCAGCAATAGGTATTATTATAGTATTGGCGTGCCAACTTAGACAACGTAGTGGACTTCTCTGACGTTATCTCTTCACTGATACGCTCTTTATATACATTCGCCTTTACCGGACGGCTGCTTTCCGTCAGCGGCACAGTCTTCTCTTCCTCAGGACGGTTGGCCTTCTGGTCATCCAGATTATACTTCATACGCTCGAAGGTCTCTTTATCCACCAGACGGATGGCTGCGCGGCGGTTCGGTCCGTACGAAGCAGTGCTACGGCGACCGATAACCTTACCCATACCACCGGCATGCATACGCTCCATCTCGATGCCGTGTTCCTGAGCCAACTCATCCACTACATTGTCCGCACGTCTGTCACCCAACGCATAGTTGAGACTGTTGGATCCGGTGTTGTCGCAATAACCCGTTACTATAGCATATAGCGTAGTATCCTCTTGCAGACGCTCTGCTACCTGCTGGATAGTAATCAGACCCTTGTCATCAATATCAGCTTTGTTGTTAGCAAAATATACGTAGTAATATTGCTCCAACTCTTTTTCTTTCTGCTGGAAGGTCTCACGTATGATGATCGAGTCGTGACGAATGATAACGGTGTCATGACAAGGTTTCTGCTCCTCTGGTTTCTTCTCCCAGGTATCGAACGCGCTGATGTTACGTACGTGATTCTTAGACTGTGCCTCAAACTTAATACGCATATTCAGCGTTACATCAAAGATACCATCGTTGTTTTTAGAAGCGAACGAAGAGGGGCTATACTTATGATATCCACGTCCGTCCACGTAGTCACGGGTAAAATAGGAGTAGTTAGCACGCACACCGAGCGCGAGAGTTCGGTTGAGGTTAAACTCCACATTTACACCTGCCTGCAGATAACCGATAGACTTATAGCCCTTATCACGCTCCGGGGCTACTTCACCATCCGCATTGATATACGATGCCGTATTACCTCTTTTGTGTGTCGGATTATATTCAATACCCGTACGCGGATCAACATAATAATCGTCCATATGGTATTTGGCCCTTCTATAGAACGCCACACCACCACCGATGTACGGAATTACGGAAACAATCTTCTTCTTTGCACGCGGGAAGATGATACTAATCAGGTCCATAGACAAGTAACCTCCGGCCTTATGCATATGACCGGTCAAGAGGGTATCTGCATGGCCTGTTGCACCCGTTACGGTGTACATATCGTACATATATTCGATACCCAAACTCCACACCGGAGTAAAGTTATACTCCAACGCCAAACCCGCAGCCGGAACAGCTACAGAATGCTTTGCCTCAGAGGTAAAGTCACCATCGAAGGAACTAAATCCGATGTGAGGGATAATCGACCAATGTGCAAACTCCGGCGGAATATTCTCATTCTCCTCCACTTTGTAAGGGTGAGCACCCTTTTCTTCTCCACTCTCCTGCGCCCACATAGGCAAGCTGAGAAGCAATAGAGATAAAACGTATATAACTTTTTTCATGATAAAAAAAGAGATTATTTTCGTAATATTCACAATTCAGGGCGCAAAGGTACTACTTTTTTTTGACATATGCAAACTTTTTGGCAAAAAAATTTTTTTTTGTTACTCAGTATTGCATATATGGGATTTATTTTGTATCTTTGCACTCGATTTAGTTACATCGTATTTCAGATACCAAAACGCTATATATTATGGACATTTTAAATCAAATGATTGCGCGCGCGAAGGCTAATCCGCAGCGCATTGTGTTGCCGGAAGGTGACGAACCACGTACGTTAGAGGCTGCCAACATTCTGTTAAGAGACAAGATTGCGCAGCTTATTTTAATTGGCGACCCGGAGAAGATCAAAGCTATGGCGGCTGAGAAGGGCTATGAGCACATCAAGGAAGCAAAAATCGTTGACCCGATTCACGACCCGAAAATGCCTGAGTACGCGAATCTCCTCTTTGAGCTCCGCAAGGCAAAAGGCATGACGGAGGAAGAGGCAGCGAAAAAAGCACAGGATCCTTTGTACCTCGGCTGCCTGATGATCAAGGCGGGTGATGCAGACGGAGAGCTCGCAGGTGCACGCGGCACAACGGCAGATACCATTCGCCCTGCCTTCCAGATTCTCAAGACCAAACCCGGCTGCTCCATCGTCAGCGGAGCGTTCCTGATGTTCACCCCGGCTAAACACCTGGGAGAGAACGGATTCCTGCTCTTTGCGGACTGTGCCGTGAACCCGAATCCGGACGCAAAGCAACTCGCAGAGATTGCCATCTCTACCGCAGAGACCGCTCGCGCTATCGCAGGCATCGAGCCGCGCGTAGCTATGCTTTCTTTCTCTACCAAAGGTAGCGCAAAGCACGAACTCGTGGACAAAGTATCCGAGGCTACCAAGCTTGCCAAAGAGATGGCGCCTGAGTTGGCTCTCGATGGCGAACTGCAAGCCGACGCAGCGCTGATTGAGTCTGTAGCAGCTACCAAAGCGCCGGGCAGTCCTGTAGCCGGAAAAGCAAACGTACTCGTCTTCCCGGATCTCCAGGCAGGAAACATCGGCTACAAACTCGTTGAGCGTTTCAGCGGTGCAGACGCTGTAGGACCGATTCTCCAAGGTATCGCTGCGCCGGTCAATGACCTCAGCCGCGGTTGCAAAGTGCAAGACATTGTTCAAATGGTGGTTATCACTGCCAACCAAGCTATTAAGTAATATATGAAGGTTCGTGCAAGTCGAGTGTAAGCTCGCTTACGCTACTCGACGTAGCCGAAGCTCCAAAATTTTAATTTATTAAAATTATGAAGATTTTAGTTTTAAACTGCGGAAGTAGCAGTATTAAATATAAGCTCTTTGAGATGGAGAGCAAGACCGTGATGGCGCAGGGCGGCATCGAGAAGATCGGTCTGCCGGACTCCTTCCTTCTGGTCAAACTGCCGAACGGCGAGAAAGTAAAATTCGAGAAATCCATGCCTGAACACACTGTGGGTATCGAACTCATCCTTGAGAAACTGGTGGACCCGAAAATCGGTTGCATCAAGGACCTCAAGGAGATCAATGCCGTCGGCCACCGCGTAGTCCATGGTGGTGAGAAGTTCAACAAATCCGTACTCATCACCCCGGAGGTGAAGGCGCAGATTGTGGAGTGTATCGACCTCGCTCCGCTGCATAACCCTGCTAACCTCAAGGGTATCGATGCGATTGAGAAGATCCTGCCTGGCGTTCCCCAGGTAGCTGTCTTCGACACCGCCTTCCACCAGACCATGCCGGACTACGCGTACATGTACGCGCTTCCTTATGAATTATACGAGAAGTACGCTATCCGCCGTTACGGCTTCCACGGAACGAGCCACCGCTATGTATCCGCACGCGTCTGCGAGTTCCTCGGCGTAGATCCGAAGGGTAAGAAGATTGTTACCGCCCACATCGGCGGCGGAGGAAGCTGCACAGCTGTGATGGACGGCAAGAGCGTGGACACCTCGATGGGTCTGACGCCGGTGGAGGGTCTCGTCATGGGTACCCGTGCCGGTGACCTCGACCTCGGGGCTGCTACCTTCATCATGGATAAAGAGCATCTGGACACAGCGGCTTTCAACAACCTCGTCAACAAGAAATCCGGTCTCCTCGGCGTCTCCGGCGTCTCCAGTGACTGCCGCGACATTGAGGCGGCCATCAAGGAGGGCAACAAACGCGCTGACCTCGCACGGAAGATGTTCATCTACCGCCTGAAGAAATACATCGGTGCGTACGCTGCAGCGATGAACGGCATCGACATCCTCGTCTTCACAGCCGGTATCGGTGAGAACGATCCGTACATCCGCGCAGAAGTAATGAAAGGTCTCAGTTACCTCGGCATCGAGTTGGACGAAGAGGCGAATAACGTACGCGGCGAAGAGCGCATCATCTCCAAGAAGGGCTCGAAAGTAACCGTATGCCTCATCCCCACCGACGAGGAGCTCATGATTGCCACCGATACCCAAGCTTTGGTATAAAAACACACCACTATCTACCATGAATAAACCCATTATTTATCAACTCTTCCCTCGCCTGTTTGGCAATTTTAACGAGACGCGCAAACATAACGGCACTAAGGAAGAGAACGGCTGTGGGCGATTTGTAGATATCAACGAGCGTGCGCTCAAGTCCATTTCGGATTTGGGCGCCACGCATGTTTGGTACACCGGCGTCATCCGCCATGCTACAGCCGAATACAACAACCCGGCTATCACCAAAGGCAAAGCCGGTTCGCCTTACGCCATCACCGACTACTACGATGTCGATCCTGATCTGGCGAAGAACGAATCCAAGCGTATGCAGGAGTTCGAAGCCCTTGTCAAACGCACCCACGAAGCCGGTCTAGATGTCCTTATCGACTTTGTTCCCAACCACGTCAGCCGCGAGTATAAATCCCTCTGCAAGCCCGCTGGCGTAGAGGATCTCGGAGAGAAAGACCACCCCGAATGGGCATTCTCCCCGCTCAATAACTTCTACTACCTGCCGGGCGAACGATTCACGATGGACAAGGACCTGCAGGGCTACGAAGAATACCCCGCCAAGGTCACCGGTAATGATTGTTTCACTTCGCATCCCTCCCTCAACGACTGGTATGAGACCGTCAAACTGAACTACGGCGTCTTCTATCAGGGCGGCCACGAGAAGCAATTCGACCCTATCCCATCGACCTGGATCAAGATGCGCGACATCCTGCTCTTCTGGGCGGACAAAGGTATCGACGGTGTGCGGGTTGATATGGCGGAGATGGTACCTGTCGAGTTCTTCGCTTGGGCGATTGCTGCCGTTAGGAAGAGACATAAGAAATTCCTCTTTATCGGCGAGTGTTACGACCCGAACCAATACGACGCATACCTCGCTGCGGGATTCGACTACCTTTACGACAAAGTGGGCATGTACGACTACCTCCGCGGTGTTCTCAGTAAGGGATGGCCTGCCGAAGGTATCACCGCCAAATGGATGCAGCACGGCGACGAACGCCTCAAGCATATGCTCTATTTCCTTGAGAACCACGACGAGCAGCGTCTCGCCAGCGGCTTCTTCAGTGGAGACGGACGGTGCGCCGAGCCGGCTATGATCGTGGCGGCTACCCTCAATCAATGTCCCGTCATGATCTACTCCGGCCAGGAATTAGGCGAACGGGGCATGGATTTAGAAGGCTTCTCCGGCATCGACGGCAGAACGACTATCTTCGATTACTGGGGCGTCAAATCCATCCAGGCTTGGGCGAACAAAGGTAAGTTCGACGGCGCTAAACTCTCGCCGGAACAAAAAGAACTGCGCGAGTTTTATCAGAAACTCCTGACCCTCACGCGTGATGACAAAGCGATCCAGAAAGGCCGCATGTACGACATCACCTATGCGCAGGGGGAGGGTTTCGACAAACGCCAGCACTTCTCTTTCATCCGGCATATCAAGGGGGAGACCCTCCTTGTGGTCGTCAATTTCCACGACCGCGAGCGGCAGATCCATCTCCGCTTGCCGAACGACGCCTTCGTCTATCTCGAGATGGACGGCAAAGCCAAAGCGACAGCCACGGACCTGCTGCGCGGAGGTAAGTATCCGATTGATTTTGCGCCCGAGGCATTCTTCGACATCACCCTGCCTGCTTGGACCGGAGTGGTCTTAAAAATCAAATAAACTGAATACTGATAACTGAATGCTGAATACTTTCAAAGATATCATGCGTCTGGTGAGGTGGAGCAACCTGCTCTTCCTCGCCGCGCTGATATACCTCATGGAGAAATGGGTAGCCGTGCCTATCTTGGATGCGGCGGCGTTTGGGGAGCAACTCCCGTGGTTCATCACCCTCCTTTTGGCGCTGGCGACCGTCCTGATTGCCGCCGGCGGATATGTCATCAATGACTATTTCGATGTCAAGATCGACCGCATCAACCGGCCCGACGAGCTGATCGTCACCCGCACCATCCCCAAACCCACAGCCATGCACCTCAGTCTCTGCCTGAGCGGCGTGGGTATCCTCTGCGGACTCGTCGTCGCCATCGTCCTGCGTAGCATGACCCTGGGTATCCTGTTTGTCATCGTGCCCGGACTCCTGTGGTTCTATTCCTCTTCGTACAAACGTCTCTTCATGGTCGGCAATCTCATCATCGCCTTGCTGGCAGGCCTGACGCCGATGCTGGTAGCGATGACGAACGTGGCGCAGCTTCAGCTTCGCTTCGCCCCTATCCTGCCTTACACCTCCCTCGAGCACGACCTCTACGCCTGGCTCGGCGGATTTGCCCTCTTCGCGTTCCTCCTCACCTGGATGCGCGAGATTGTCAAGGACATGCAGGACCAGATGGGAGACCGCGAACTGGAGTGTCACTCCATGCCGGTCGTCTGGGGTGACCGATGGACGAAAATCTTCGTGACAGCCCTGGCGGTACTGACCCTCGCCATCATCGGTCATCTCTGGTATCGCGTTCTGCCGTTCCCCATCGGATGGAACAGTCTCAGCACGAGATATATCGTCTTAGGAATAATAACGCCCCTTCTCGGGGCATTATGGCTGTTGTGGGCAGCGAAGATTCCTTCGGATTATAAGAACTGCCAGCAACTCATCAAGTTCACGATGTTCCTCGGAATGCTCTACAGCATCTGCTTGAGGGCCTTGTAAACGAGGTGCACGGGGAATCCCATCACGTTGAAATACGACCCCTTCATCCCGGTGCAGGCGATATAACCGATCCACTCCTGCACCCCATACGCACCGGCCTTGTCAAAAGGCCGGTATTTTTGTATATAGTGCCTTATCTCGTCGTCCGTCAGCTCGGCGAAAGTGACATCTGTCTTATCGACCACCGTCTCCATCGCTTTCCCTTTTTGGACAAAAGTGACAGCGGTGAACACCTGATGGGTCTTGCCGGAGAGGGCGCGCAGCATCGCATACGCCTCCGCCTCATCATGGGGCTTGCCTAACATCTGCCCATCCAGCCATACGATCGTATCCGCCGTGATGAGCAGCTGCCCCTCCTTGAGTTTTCCCTCGTACGCGTGCGCCTTCGCGCGCGATATATAATAAGGTATGTCGCCGCCCTGCAACTCTGCCGGATAATGTTCGTCGGCATCGATAGTAACAGCCGTAAATGGCAGGTCTAAACCTGCCATCAACTCGCGCCTCCTCGGGCTCTGACTTCCTAAAATGATCTCTAAATTTGAAATCATAAATCTAAAATAGATCCAATTGTGTATCTTGCGGTTTCTCGAAGGTCATCTTCACACCTTCTACCTCAATCTCCTCCGGTACCTTCTCTCCTTCCTCCGGCGAAGCGTCCTTCTCTCCTTCCTCGTCCAGCGGAGCGTCCTCAAGCGAAGCGTCCTCTTCCTCCGGTTCGGGCTCCGCCTCCGGCGTGATATCTTCAATGCTCGCCACCTCCAGAGTCGTCACGCGTTTACCTTTGGCCTTGGCGGATTTCTCATCGATAAACTCCGCCATCGTGATCTCCAGCGGTTCGTGCTTCTCGTCGCTGAAAAGCACACGGAACACTGCCTCCTCCCGGTCGGACAACACCGCTATACGGGAGTCTTTGTCCTCCCCCAAGAACGATTGGATCTTCGCTTGCGCGTCGTCTAACTTAAACCGCTTGCCGTAGTAGTATTTCAACTCGCCGTTCCATAGAATCAGCGACCATACTTTGTCGGCATCCAGTTTCTCGATCCGCAGGATATTATCCTCGAAATGGGCGGTGAGATCAAAATTGGTGGTATAGTACGTGCCGTCATTATTGATCACGAGGATGCGGTCGTCGTCCCAGAACTCGCCCAGATACACTCCGTGTTCGTCGTAGTTGACGCGCAGCACATCCGGGTCAAACCATACCTTTCGTCCGCCGAGCGTCGAACGCCCTTTCTGCTTCAGGGTGATGGATTTGACTTCGTATTTGGTCAGCAGGTTGCCTCGCGCCGTACGGGATTTGACGGCTAACTCGCTCAGGTCCTTGCATACCTCCAGTTTCTTGAGGTGCAGCGCCGGTTTCAACGCCACGCGGATCACCTCCGCCTCGCCGTTCGGGTTGACGGTGAAATACATCACCTTCGACCCCGGCTTGCCTTGCGTCAGGTCGTACTCCTTATCCCTCGCCACACCGGTCACGGAGAAGCGTTTCATGTAGTACGGACCCTTCTTGCCGTCACGGTAAACAACGTTATACACCGTCCGCTCATCGCCGCGCTGGAACACAGCGATATGCAATATATCCGTCCCGACGAAGAGTTTCTCGGCTACCTTCACCACCTTGTATTTACCGTCCTTGTGGAAGACGATCAGGTCGTCTATGTCCGAGCAATCAAACAGGTAGTTATCTTTCTTCAGACCCGTTCCGACAAATCCTTCGGTATAGTTGATATAGAGTTTGACGTTGTTCTCCACTACCGCCTGAACGTTGATCGCGCCGAAGTTACGCACCTCCGTTTTGCGCGGATAAGCCGCCCCGTATTTCTCCTTCAGCATCTCAAACCAGGAGATCGTATAGTCCGTCAGGTGATTGAGGTTCTTGATGCACGCCTTGATCTTCTTCTCCAGCTCCTTCATCAGCTCGTCCGCCTTCTTGGAGTCGAACTTCGTGATGCGCAGCATCCGGATCTCAAAGAGTTTCTCGATATCTTCGCTCCTCACCTCACGGATCAGCTGGGGCTTGAACGGCGTCAACGCCTCGTCCACAAACGCAATCAGCTTCTCCTTGTTCGGCGCGTTCTCGTAACCCTCCTCTTTATAGATGCGGTTCTCGATGAAGATCTTCTCCAGCGAGGTGTAGAAATATTTCTCCTCCAGCTCGCCTTTCTCGATCTCCAACTCCCATTTCAGCAACGCTTTGGTGTTCTCCGTGGAGAGTTTGAGCAGGTTGCTCACGTTCGTAAAGATCGGCTTGCGGTTCTCCACCACGCAGCAGTTCGGGCTGATGTTCACCTCGCAATCCGTGAAGGCATAAAGCGCGTCGATGGCTTTGTCCGATGACGAACCCGGCGCCAGCTGCACGACGATGCGCGCCTGGTCGGCGGTGAAATCATCGATCTTCTTGATCTTGATCTTGCCTTTCTGGTTGGCCTTGAGGATAGTCTCGATGATCTTCGAGGTGGTGGTACCGAAGGGTATCTCCGTGATAATCAGGGTCTTGTTGTCGTCCGCCTTCTGAATCCTCGCACGGATCTTCACCTGACCGCCGCGCTCGCCGTCGTTGTATTTGGTCACGTCAATCACGCCGCCGGTCGGAAAATCCGGATAGAGTTGGAACTCCTGTCCCCTCAGATACGCCAGCGAAGCGTCGCAGAGCTCGTTGAAATTATGCGGCAGAATCTTCGAGTTCAGACCTACGGCGATACCCTCTACGCCTTGTGCCAGCAGCAGCGGGAATTTCACCGGCAGGTGGATCGGCTCGTTTTTACGGCCGTCGTAACTCTTCATCCACTCCGTCGTCTTGGCGTTGAATACTGCCTCTAACGCAAATTTCGATAGCCTTGCCTCGATATAACGGGGAGCCGCAGCGCCGTCACCCGTCAGGATGTTGCCCCAGTTTCCCTGGCAATCGATCAGCAGGTCTTTCTGGCCCAGCTGCACCAGCGCATCGCCGATGGACGCATCGCCATGAGGGTGGTACTGCATCGTCTGACCTACGATATTGGCGACCTTGTTGTATTTGCCGTCATCCACCGTCTTCATCGCATGAAGAATACGGCGCTGAACGGGCTTCAGGCCATCCTCTATCGCCGGTACAGCACGCTCCAAGATCACATACGACGCATAGTCCAGGAACCAATCCTGGTACATTCCCGTCAAGTGATACTTCACAGCATCATTGAATCCACCCTGACCTGCCATCAGCGGTTATCCCTTTCTGTTTATGAAAATATAGGCTAAGATACCGGCTACCTCACATACCATACCGGCGATCAGCAAACTATTCTCCGGCAGAGCAAATCTGTACACCACCAGGAATAATACACCTAAAATCAGGAGACAAACTCCAAAATACTTCCTTACATTACTCATTTTCTTATGCGATATTAAATTGCGCTGCAAAGGTACAAAAAATTTTGCATTTATGCAAATCTTTTTTTGCTTTTTAGCGTACAATGCGATAAATTCCGCCGGGAAGGGCACGGACGAGTCCTTCTATCTCCAGCATCGTCAGTTCGGATGCCACTTCGCCGTACGCCAGACCGGTCTCCTGAACGAGGAGGTTGATATGCATGCCCTCCTCTGCCTCCTGCAGTTTGCCGAGGATCGTCTGCTGCTCTTTCGTCAGGTTGTCCATCAGCCCGATCAGGCTGGTCTGCACACTTGCGGAAGCACTCTTCTTCGTCTTCCATTCCATCGCCTCGATGAGGTCGTCTGCGCCGGTGATCAGCCGCGCTTTGCCGGTCTTGATGAGGGCGTTGCACCCCTCGGACGCAGCATCATGAACACGCCCCGGAAAAGCGAACAAAGCACGGTCGTAGGCTTTCGCCTTCAGCGCGGTGGTCAGACTGCCGCCGTGGGCATGACTCTCCACTACGACTACCGCATCCGCCAGTCCCGCTATGATCCGGTTGCGCTGGATGAAATAGGGGGCATATGGTTCGACGCCCAACTCGTATTCCGACACCACTCCGCCGTTCTCCATCGCCGCTTCCGCTTCCGGCCGGTGCTGGGACGGATAGATCCGGTCCAGACCATGCGCCAGCACCATGATTGTCGGAACGCCATATTGTATGGCCGCACGGTGTGCCGCGATATCTATGCCGTACGCCCCGCCGGAGACGATGACAAGATCATCGAGACGCTCATGCAGCTCGCGCACAAGCGTCTCGGTCAGTTCCTTGCCCCGCTCGGTCGGACGCCTCGTGCCTACGATCGACACCACATGTCCGCTCTTCGCGGGGATATTTCCCCTTACATACAGCGGATTCGGCTTGTCCGGGCATGACTGCAGACGATACGGATAGTCCGCGTCTTGGGGCGTCCAAACAGAGAGTGGATAACGCATCTTTACTTATCGGTCGGAGAGGTGGATCTTGGTGCCGTAACATAGGTCGCCGGCATCGCCCAGACCCGGAACGATATACTTCTTCTCGTTCAGCACCGGATCAATCGCCGCGCACCAGAGGGTGATATCGTCGCTGTCGTTCAGCATCTGACGCATATAGTCAATCGATTGCGGCGTGGCGATAGTGCAGCATAGATGGGTATGTTTGGGTTTCCCGTGTTTGAGCAACGCCAGATAACCTACCTCCATCGACATGCCGGTAGCTAACATCGGGTCGGCTACGATAAGTGTCTTGCCGTCTATTGCCGGCGCAGCCATGTACTCGGCTACGATCTCCAGTTCGCCTGCCGCATTCACACGCCGATAGGCGCTCAGAAAAGCGTTCTCGGCATGATCGAAGATATTCAGAAATCCCTGATGAAGCGGCATGCCGGCGCGCAGGATAGTGGCCAGCACCAGCTCATCGGAGATGGTCTCTACCGTCGTCTTCGCCAGCGGTGTCTGCACCTCTGTGGTCTGGTAGTTCAACTCCTTGCTCAGCTCTATCGCCATGACTTCGCCGATACGCTCGATGTTTCGGCGAAAACGCATACGGTCTTTCTGGATATCCACATCGCGGATCTCGCGAAGGAAATTCTGAAGCACGCTATGGTGCTCCGAGAGGTTGATAACTTTCATTATTGCATGGATTTTGCGGCTTTCTGCTCGGCCTTGACGCTGGCTACGCGAGCCTTCAGTTCAGCCTCGATATTTGCCAAAGCGGCTGCTTTCTGGGCTACCTCCTGATTGTAGGTCTGCAGCTTCGTCTGGTAATTGGCGATCGCGGTCTCCAGATCCGATACGGCGCGTTGACGCTCTGCCAACTCACGAAGTGCATAACCCAACTCCTTCTGCTGCTTGTCCAGGAATGCAGTGTAAGCCTCGCGGGTCTCGTCGTTCAACTCTTTCTGCTTCGTCAGCATCTTCTGCTGACCGGTTACGACCTTCTGCATGCTTTTCAACTCGCCCTCTTCTTTGCTGTAGAGCTTCTTCATCGAAGCAGCCATCTTGGTGGCACCCTTCAGCGAACTCTCCATCTCTTTCGTGAGCTGCTGCTCGGTCTTGAGCTCTGCCTTGGCGGCCTTCAGCTCGGCTGCGTTTTTCTCCAGACCCTGAGCCACTGCGTCCAGCGACGCGCGATACATGATCGGCTCAGAACCATACAGCGTACGAAGAGAATCTACCTTAAACTCTGCCAGCGAAATGGTTACCGGAGTTACTTGCTGGGCCATGGCGCTCACGCTCAAAGCCACAAATGCCATAAAAAAGATTTTTTTCATATTGATTAAGATTTTAAATGTTAGTTTTGCTTCCCTATTTCGGAATTTCGCTGCAAAGATACTAAAAAATTTGCAAATGTCAAAATTTTTCTATATCTTTGCACGTTTTTTATTAAATCCGTATATGAAAAGTTTCATTTATGCTGATTCTACGATAGCTTTTGTGACCGCCGCGGCGCAAACTTGCCTGCTCATTGAGCAGACCGCAGACCACGATCGCGAGGAGTGGCGGGAGCAGATGTTACGCCTTCTGCCGGTCCTGTATCTGCGGGCGAGACTGCTCGAACCCGCTGAGACGGTCATGGACGACGAGCCGCAGCGGTTTGTCACGGAGGAAGATTATAACTTCGCCTTGGTGGGCATCCGCAACCTCTTAGGGCAGGACGATGCCTATCTCGACGTCTTCGTCGATCAGGGCATCTACACCGACGAGATCCAGACTGCCTATATCTCCGAAGGTCTCGCGGATATCTATCAGGAACTCAAGGACCTCGCCGCTGCCTTCCAGACTGGCGAGGAACCGGTCATGAACGACGCCGTGGTGCTCTGCCGCGAAGCGTTTGATAATCACTGGGGTCGTAAACTTTTAGCCGTCATGAGGGCTTTGCATGAGATATCAGACACATCATATTAACTCCGATCTGCTCCAATGGATGCCGGTCGTCGCTTTCGACGGCGAAGTGATTGTTGTGGATCGCGCGGAACAGGTTCCCGAAGCCGTGGCATACCTCTCGGCGCAGCCGGTAGTAGGCGTGGATACGGAGTCACGGCCTTCATTCACCCGAGGCATCCATTACCCCACGGCACTCGTCCAGATAGCCTCCCATGAGCGGTGCTATCTCTTCCGACTCACCCATATAGGCATGCCCCAGGAACTCGCGGATTTCTTTGCCAACCCTGCCGTCTGCAAGGTCGGACTCGCTTTCCGCGATGATATCAACGGACTCCGACGCAGGCGGAATTTCACGCCTGCCAACTGTGTGGACATCCAGCATATGGTGCCCCAATACGGCATCCTCGACCTCGGCCTGCAGAAGATCTACGCCATCTGTTTCGGCAAGAAGATCTCCAAAGCGCAGCAGTTGACCAACTGGGAAAACACCCACCTCACGCCCGAGCAGGCGCGCTACGCATCTACGGACGCATGGGCGACACTCCTCATCTACGAGGATCTGCTCGCGCACGAACAACTCGACCCCGATGAAGTCATCGCCCTCAAACGCGAAGAGAAAGAGCGCCAGATCGAGCACCAGCAGGAGATCCAGGACCAGCGTCTGCGCGAGCAAGGCATCGAGCCCCCGCCCCACCTGACTCTCGAGGAGCGCGAGGAACGACAAGCCGCCAAAAGACGCGAAGCACGCAAACGAAAACGCCATCGTAAAACTGCTAATAAGAAAAAGCAATGAAACGTCATCTCCTAATTTGTCTGTACTCTGTACTCTGTATTCTGTACTCCCTCTCCGCCTCCGCCGAAATCAAGTACATCTTCTATTTCATCGGTGACGGCATGGGCACCAACCAGGTCCTCTCGGCAGAGATGTACCGCTCGGCAATCCAAGGCGAGCCCCTCGGCCGCGTACAAACGCTGATGACCACTTTTCCCTACTCCGGGCATGCTTCGACGTACTCCAAATCCAACGGTATCACCGACTCCGCGGCCGCAGGCACATGTCTCGCCACGGGCTCCAAGACCAACAACGGCACCCTCGGTCTCGATGCCGACGGCAACCGCCTGACGACCATCGCCGAGGACCTCAAAACCCAAGGATGGGGCATCGGCATCATGACCACCGTCGCCATCGATCATGCAACGCCGGCGGCCTTCTACGCCCATGTCAAGGAACGCAACGAGTACTACAAGATCGGCAAACAGCTCTGCGCCTCCGGTTTCGATTTCTTCGGCGGTGCCGGTTTCCATCACCCTCAGGGCAAGCATGACAACAAGTCCACGAACCTCTACCGCTTAGCCGAGCAAAACGGCTACACCATCGTCCGCAGCTTCGCAGAAGCCCGACAATTCCTAAATCCTAAATCTAAAATCCTAAATCCTAAACCCGAAATCCTAAATCCTAAATTAATCATGGTCCAGCCCTGTGACACAGGGATGAACCATGGAAGTAACCTCCCCTATGCCATCGACCGCAAAGACGGCGACCTGACGCTCACGCAGATAGTCTCAACCGCCATACCCTTCCTCAATGCCCGCTACGAGCGCTTCTTCATGATGGTCGAGGGTGGTATGATTGACTACGCCTGCCATGCCGACGATGCCGCTACCTCCATCGGCGAGACTTGGGATATGAACGACGCCATGCAAGTCGCCTATGATTTCTATCTCGCGCACCCCGACGAGACCCTCATCCTCGTCACCGCCGATCATGAGACAGGCGGTCTGGCGCTCGGCAACAGCGATTATACCCTCCATCTGGACATCCTCCGAAACCAGAAATGCTCCTCTTGGGTCCTCTCCGACCGCTTCACGAAGCTCTTCAAAGAGACATCCAAACCCCGCTGGGAGGATGTGAAGCGTCTCTACCGCGAGAACCTCGGTTTCTGGGACACCGTGGAGATCTCTTCCGATGAGGAGGATGACCTCAAAGACCTCTACGAGAAGGCATGCGAAGGCAAGGGCAAGGATGCCAAGAACATGTACAAGACCATCAACTCGCTTGGCGAAGCAGGCATCGCGTTGCTGAATAAAAAAGCCCACGTCGGTTGGACCACTCGCGCCCACTCGGCACACGCCGTTCCGATCTTCGCCATCGGCCCCAACGCCGAACTCTTCTCCGGATGGCACGACAACTCCGACATCGTTCCTCTCCTCAAAAAAGCGCTTGGCCACTAAGCCAAGCGTTTTTTAAGTCTCCCGTGAGCCCATTTACGGTCCATTCCCGTTAGCATCTCGTTACCATTACGTACATCTCCGTAGGGTTTTTGTCCGTTTTTTTTCATTTTCTCCCCCCCCCGCATCCTTGCGGGTTCCTTTCGTTCATTGCGCCGCCTGAGAGGCGGCTTCCCCTCTGTGTCCATTCCGCCGGATGTCATCCGGCTTTTTCTTTCTTCTTTTCCCCGGCATCGGATGCCGGCTTTCCTTTCGTCCATTGTCCGGCATATTATGCCGGCTTTTCTCTGTGCATTTCTCGCGCATCTTTGCGCGAGCATTTCTTGGTAGTTATGCCGGATGTCATCCGGCTTTTTCTTTCTTCTTTTCCCCGGCATCGGATGCCGGCTTTCCTCTATGCATTTCTCGCGCATCCTTGCGCGAGCCTTTCTTGGTAGTTATGCCGGATACTATCCGGCTTTTTCTTTCTTCTGTTCTCGCGCATCCTTGCGGGCCTATTTCGTCCATTGCGCCGGATGCTATCCGGCATCCATTCCCCGCATCTTTGCGGTCCTCTCTGTGCATTTCTCGCGCATCTTTGCGCGAGCCCTCCCCGCTGCCTCTCGTTCCTCCCCACCGGTCTAACCCTCGGCGCTATCCTTGCGAGCCATAACACAAACAGCCCTGCCATTTCTGACAGGGCTGCTTGGTACTTGAAGCCGGTTTTTAGTCCGGATCGATGGAGCCTCCGCCACCACCACCCAAATCTACATTACCGCTGGAGCATAACGCTTGTACTCCATTGATCAGATGTGCTACCTCAACTATCGGTTGATTATATGTCTTTTTCATAATTGTTCTCTTTTTAATCGTTTTACATTCAACCATCATTTATTTTACCAACCTACCGGTTGCGTCATACATCTTCTCTCCGCGGAGGATGAACAGCTGACCATCGATCATCAACTTCATCGGCGTCTCGGAAGCATTGATAGCATCCACTCCGGTAGCGACATTCGTATTCTGTACACTCATCGAGATACGACGGCGACCAGGAATCGAAGACTTAGCCGTACGGCTCGGTTCGGTCGAGTTAATATTAATGTAGCAACGCTCACTCTTCAGCATCGTACCTCCTTGGTTGATACGGAATACAGAGTTGTTGTGGATTACGAAGGTGTTATTTGCAGCCGCATTATAATCTGTGTTATAAACAGTGAGTTCCTTCGAGCTTGCACCTATATATCCATAGAAACCGTTCACGCCGTCACCTGCTTCAGTAAGTTCCGCACCTGTCTTAATACCGCGGATCTCTTCTCCCTCTGCGATAAAGAAGTATGGTTGACCGGCTGTAAGGGTTGTACCGCTGATTTGGTCGAATACTACATTGTAAGGCAGACCGCCTTGCTCCTCGAGATACGAGATCTGATAGAACGTGGCGCCTTCTACATTCTCTACCGTCTGTTTCGGACAGATCGTTCCCCATTTGCCATTGCTAAGTTCACCGCGGATAACTTCCTTCGCAGGAGCCGGTTGCGGGACATAGAATGCGATAGACTTTTGTCCACTTGAATAGCAAGAGAATATGTCATTACTATTATTCAGTTTCAACTGATTATTCGTATTAGTACCATTAGCCGTAGCACTACTTACACTCAACGTCCACTTAGCATTGCCATCTACCTCTGCTTGGCTTCTCAAGTAGTTCTTGCCAGAACCAGAACCTGCAGCGTAGAGATATTTACCATTTGATGCTTGGAGAGCAAATTTGCCACCATCTTGAGCAACTACGGTAAATGCCATCGTATTCTCTCCAGGCGTGAAGATACCTTCATTTAGAGAACCTTCGACTGCAGTACGGTTATTAGTTGTCTGTGCGCCCACAGCATAAACTTTATCGTTTCTTTCTCCAACAATAAGTACTTGCATTCCTTCAGTGATTTCGGTTGCTGCGACCCACTGCGAAGTAGTACTAACCGGAGTCTCAGGAGTCTCAACTATAAATATCACATTAATTACAACAGGATCTGCAGGATTCTCAGTAGCATTATCAGAGATTGTCAGTGTTGCTGAATAATCACCTACAGTAGCTGTGCTTACAACCGAAACAGTAATTTCATCGCCATCAGTGAGATCTGTTTTGTCAATGCTGAAATTATCACCTACCAGTGTTGCTGTAGCAGATTCAACGTTTGTAAGTGTTACGGTAAGAGTCTCTCCGCTCGGAAGATCTGCTCCTTGTTCTACAGTTGCGAATTCAATATTTCCAGAAGGAGTTACAGAAATCTGAGAGGCAGCAGGACCTTCATAAGTGAGATCACTCGCCCAATTGAACCCACCAGCAGGAATCAACTCCCAAACATCATTACTATTATAGTACGTCCATGTTGCTTGCAAATTAGTAGCAGATACATAACCATTCTTTACCCATGCGGTGGGTTCAGTAGGTACGTACGGCGAAGCAGCATAGTAAATCTCAATATCTTTATTATTTGCAGCTTTTTGTTCCAGATATACACCCTTGCGTTGTCCGCTAATAATTGCGATATCAGCGCTAATCTTAATGTGCGAGAAACTAACCTTTACATCCGTTCCCGTCGGGATATTGGCTGCAACAAGATCTGCAAGACTTGCAAACTCAGGAATATACTTCGCTTGAGTTACAGGAATGATAACTACTGCAGGATCCGTTGCGTCTGTGGTCTCAGGAGCAGTCAGCTTGATATACGCCGTACGAGCCTCATATGTAGTATTCGGATTGACGGTGTAAGAGATATTCGTTGAACTGAGCGAAGCGCTTAACCAATCGCCTGTAAATGCTTCTTTACCTGCAGCGTCATTGCAGAGAGTAACATCCAGAGCGCTCGTATTCACATTCTCATAACTCATTGTGATAGTTCCACTTGCACCTGCTGCAACTGCCTCTACGCTTGTGGGGCTCGGAGTTGCCTCCGGAGCATCTGCGCAAGTTGTGGCGTAGTTGGTTGCTGTACTTGCACCTGCGGCTTTCTTGAAGAGATAAATCGGTTGATATATACTTCCAGAGGATTTGTATCCGCGAACCCAAGTATCAGAACCTGCACTGGCGTTTGCACTAACTTTATACGCACTAGTTGTTAAAGACACACCATTAACTGGACTTCCTTCTTTTGCGTTAGCATTTACACTCCATACAAGACTTGAATAGTCTCCAAATGCAAGTTTATTATTATCAGACGTACTTGTATACCCTAAGTAATCGTCATTGGGTTTCTGGATTGAGTATCCTCCTGTAACCGCAGTAAAGGTAAATTCACATGCATCTGTCGGTAAAGATACCAACTTACCTTCTCCATCTATAGCAGATCCGGTAGTTTCATTAACTAACTTACCGCTCGACACTGCACCTGTTAGCGCTTTATAATTCTCGTCATATGCAGCAATTACGTATGTACCCTCGCTCATGGAAGTAGCAGGAGTTAATGTATAAGTAGTTGCACCCGGAGTTACATCTGCATAAACTGCATAGAGAGTTACAGCATCTTCGGTTGTGAAGGTATACTTATTAATCAGCACACTCGGAGCATCAGTAGCATGGGTGTAATCCTTATTAGCGGCATCTGTCCATCCTACGAAAGTCTTTGTGCAACTAAGGTCACTCGGAGTAATATCAAACTCTACGCCCAACGCGTGCTTTCCTCCATCAACAGCTGCTGCGCCTTGTTTCTTTACTAACCAAAGTTGTACTTCTGGCAAAGCACTGGTGGTAAAGTTGCCTTCCAATGTGTTATTGCCGCTTGTGCAATAGTCAGAACCATCTCCTACACCCATAATGCTGTAGTCGTATTGTGTCTCAGGATCCAAACCGGTAAGAGCCTTGTCTGTAGCCGTCACATTACCGCTGAAAATAGGCTCGCTATCCGAATGTCTAACTATCACTACGTCGTATGACACAGCATGTGCAACTGAATTCCAATTGATGGTCGCGCTATTGTACGTAACAGCAATAGCACCGTTCAAGGTCGGAGCGGAAAGGTTGGTACAAGGATCATGCACAAAACTTGCGCTAACGGTTACATCATATGCCGGCATGTCAAATTTGCCTTCTCCGTCGGGAGTAATGGATTTTTCTTCGCCGTCATTGTATGTTACACTCCATGAACCAAAATGATATGCGGGATCAGCTGTCGGAGTCAAAGTTACCTTTTTCCCCTCACATGCTTCATCCTTATCTGCTACTACATTGCCATTTGCTATCTCGCTATCAATCGTAATAGAATGTTTCTCGCAACAAGTCGTCATGTAATCTGACATACTTGCTCCGCTGCCTATTTCAACATCATAGTACTCAGTGCCATCAATTCCAGATACTGCGTAGGGAGCAAATTTGTTAGTTGTTCCTGTTCTATAGACAAAGGAACGGGGGGTTTGTGCTCCTATTGTAGAAGCCACCATTAAACGCCATGTTCCATATTGACCACTTTCTGGTTTAAACTTTACCGGCTCTGCATTATTAATTGTAAAGTTCGTACTAGATGACCATCCCAAATAATAATCTCCACTCTTGATAGCAAAGTACGTCGTCTCGTCTTCTTCTATTTTTTCAAAAGTGTACTTAACTGCTTCTGCGATGTCGGTTGTACTTTCGATCTTGCTAGCAAATGCTTTTGCATAATACTTTGTGTCATCAATGTCCGCATAGATATAGAACTCTCCACCTGTCGTACCATCAAAAGCGCCACCTACACTCTTTGCAAATACTGCATAATAAACAATGTCATCCGTAGTTACAGCATCCATGGTTGCATTGGATGTATGAACAGTTTTTCCTGCCAAATCATCTATCTTGTCTTCCCACGGAGCAGTAGCCCATCCCACAAAAGTAGTACTGGTCGCATCGCAAGGAACCGGAGTAGTAGGGAAGGAAGGCTTTTCGCCATCAATTACTTGAGTAGTGTTCAGTGTTCCATTATTATTCCATGTAACAGTATGTTTAGCCTTTACCTCGGCGGACAAAGAAACCGTTTCGGACAAGCCATTACCGGAAACTGTAACAGTACCTGCTTTTGTTCCTGCACTTGCACTTATCGCACTCTTTGGAGTAACAGTAATTGTTGCAGAAACAGTACCACCGTCTTGATTTAAGCTACCGGCTGTCACTGCGATATCATAATAATCTGAACCGGCAGTTACACTTGCTGTTAGATTTTCTGTTAAATTCGAACCGCTTACTGTAAAGGTTTGTACAGCAGGTGCATCGTCACCCACTCCAATTGTTCCAAAATCAAGTGCAGCAGGAGATAACGTTACCGTAGGATCTGCTTGTTCCTCAAAAGAGATTGGATATACCTGATAACCTGAATTATATTTTTGAACTACTCCGACTACTCGATAGGAGGTACCGGCTGCTAAAGAAGCTGCTATCTTGAAATTGTTGCGAATTGTCAAATTAGAGCTCTTAAAAGAACCTGTAATATTCTCGATACTTCCAGTAGTTGATAAAGTCTGTGCTGATGCAAAAGTAACACCCTCTAATGTTACATATTTATTCAAATCATCGTCTGTTGGATCAGCATCCAGATCTTCCGGCTCAACTGCCGAACCATCAGTAACAGTCGGAGCCTGAGTTACCGTTGAAATCTCAGGAAGCCCATTGTATAATTTTGCTTTACCCCACAAGCCATGAAGTACTTTTCCATTCGCTGCACCCGAAATAGCACTATTATTATCATACACTAACATATATCCACTGTCGTCTTTCACATAGATATTCTTTCCGTTAGCATATGTTACAGTAACATCATTCAAAAGAAACTCTGCGCCTTCAGTACTACTAGTCGGCATTATATGTACAATGTCCTGCGGTGTTTTCACTTCAACCGCAACAATATTAGAAGTCGTCGATCCACCATCTTGCTCAGAAACCACGCAGTAATAGTAAGTAGTTACTGCACTCGCCGTGGAGGGAACGTAAGAGGCACTATTCGTGCCGACCTCACTTGCACCCTCTGTACTTGACGAAGAATTGCTATACCATTGGTAACTTAATGTCTTGCCGGATGTATGAGGTGCCGCCTCAAGACTCAATGTAACCTCATCGCCAACACCACACTTCGCTCCAACTGGCTCAACAGAAATGGTCGGATCTGATGAGCCACCCGCATTTTGATAAAAAGTTACTCCATCGAATCGTGTAAAACCATTACTCGACCCCGCTTTTAAGTCGATAACTATTCTATAATACTGGTTTTCGGCCGGAGATGCAATCGTAAAGTTTATCGCCCCCGTAGCAATGGTTTTAGAAATTTTCGTAGCAGAATTAAAACTAGCATTATCAGCGACCTCCAAATACAACTCATTAGTTTTGGATGCGTCTACTTGTGTAAAATTAATAGATACCTTTGATACCTCCTCCGCAATTTGTCCTGAAGTAATCGTTGCAATAGATGCGTTAGAACCATTACGACCTGCTCGGACTATACTCCAAGGATATCCACTGCCCGACTGCTGACCATTATTAACATTGGCGTATGTTAATGTGTAACCATCCGTTGTAATTGTAAATGACCCAGTATAACTTCCCACATATTTAGACGGAGACCCAGGATAACTCTGCGAAAACAATTCCGTTTCCGCTCCCCACACATTCAGACTGCCAAGCAAAAACAGCAGCATAAAAGCAAGGTGTTTTAGTGCCGAATACCGACGGTGAGCCGACGGTGAACCGACGGTCAAAGCCAACGTCGTTCCGACGCTCTTCCGCTCTGACTTCCTTAAAAAGTTTAAATTTCTCATAATTTTTATATTTTTAAGTTAATAATGTTATTTAATTCTATTTGTTATAGTCTAGCCTTGATTGTTTTTATCTGCTCGGCATTCATTTGCGTAAAAGCGAAAAGGCGTTTGCCCGCATCTTTCAACGATGCACCAATGAGGTATATGGCATCAAGATTATAAAACATCGTACGATACTTCTTCCCATCTGAGGCAGTATTTTCCAAAATGGAAATAACTGAATTTTTATCAAGTTCTCCCTCTCGGAATATATTTGCTAGATGTTTGGATATGGCGGGTATCTGTACACCGAATAACGTCGCTATTTGTTGCTGTGTCAGCCAGACCGGTCTCATCCGCCAGTTGTACATCTAGATGCACTGCATTATCCGCACTGCTATATACCACCACGTTTTCTGTTCCTTGATATGTCACCACTTCATTGGACATTGCTTCTCTTTATTTCTGTTTATCGCTTTGGAAGGATTGTTTATTTTCGTCAGTCCAAATTTCTATTAACGCCGCGCGCGCCACCTTATTATATAGATAGCGCGCACGTGTATAGGGGTGTAGTATGTCTCTCCTTCGTCAGGGAGGTTGTCGAATAGATGCTATGGATGTATTGTTTTTTCATGACGATGGCAATGTCTTTACGTTTCTTTGGAAATTCGACTGCAAAAGTAGTAATTTTTTTTGACATATGCAAGTCTTTTTGCAAATAAATTTATTTTGTCGCCAAATGCCCCAATTTCCCCTTATTTCTTGAACGGCAACTCGTCATCCGGCGTGATATAGTCGATAGCTTTTTTGTCACTAATCACGCTATGCCCCAGTCTCTGTTCGATATCCTCTCGTGCGTTCCGCGCCGACCTGCGCGAGCCATTTCTTGAACGGCTCTGCCTTCTTCGACGGGATGGACTGAATGATACGCATAAGTTGCTCCGTATCAGCCACATCGGTGAGGCGCTGCTTGCCGTCCGTAGCAGTCAATTTCAACTGCTTACAATTTGTAAGCATTTCATTTGCACCTTCTGTAGAAAGCCTTTTCTTTAACACTGCCCAGTAAGTACTGGCACTACGCGCAGTAGCTTGGTCTGTTAAGACAGCCACTACATCAACGATTGAGAAGAAGTACTTCTCCTGTACATCGTCCCATACCACGCGCACGCGCAGGGACTCAAATAATTTTATTGCTTCGTGTTCCGCCATAGTCTTTTGCGTTGCTAAATTTTTCACCAAAGGCAGCCGTGAAGCTGCCTTTGATGATCTGTGCATCCTTGCGGATGTAAGTGAGGATTAGTCGTTGGTAATCTCTCCGCCGGTGCTTGGTAATTGGCTCGAATTACCTCCATTCAGAAGGCTTGCGCATATAGTCACCATTGGTTGTAACACATCGGCCATCTCAACAATCGGTTGATTATAAATCTTCTTTTTCATAATTGCGATATATTTTACTAAAGAGCTTTGCGTAGGCGTGCGCCACCATGCGCACGCTTACGCTCATTCATTTATTTTACCAGCTGTCCCTTAGCGTCGTACATCTTCTCACCACGGATGATGAAGAGCTCGCCGTTGATCAGCACCTTACGCGGAGCCTCGCTCTCGAAGCCGGTGTTCTCAATGCCGGTTGCTACTGCCGGAGCACCTGCGCCAATCGACGTACGACGGCGACCCGGAGCCGGAGCTACATAAGAACCGGAGATTCCATCTGCAACACCCATCTTGAAGTATGCGCGATTTTCACCGCAATATACATTGTCGCTGTCAACAAAGTAGTATCTGTTATCCTTCAGGATGTAGATGTGATCATTTGCAGTAAGGTGGATTTTCGAGTACGAGCCAAACAATCCGTGGTAATCACCTTCCGGAGCGTTTGCTTCATCGGTATAGAAGACAGCGATCTTATCTACACCTTCCTTCGTCAGGAAGATATACGGACGACCGGCCACCATCTCGCCATTCAGTACTTCATCTAAGAAGATCTTCTCGTACGTACCATCATAATAAGCTACCTCGTACAGCTCAGCGCCAACCATGATACCGCCGTTCGGCAAGCAGATCGTTCCATAACGACCTTCCGTCACATTACGGGTGTAACCGTTATACTTATTTTCGGTTACATCATAGCTTGCAAGGTCTGCGTCAAACGTCATCGTCTTGATACGCATCTTCTGGTTGATAGCCTCAATCTTCACATTTCCAGCCGGTACTGCTACTTTGTACTCAGTATACCCACTAGCTAATGTTGCAATCTCATGGCCATTAACATTCAGTTTTGCGCCACTGCTTGCATAGCAAGCTTTGATGATAAGCATGCCCGGAACGGTTGCCTTAAGATAGAGGTACGTTCCTTGGTAGCAGTCATACGATGAGCCTGAACGGTATGCATACTGATCATTACCTGCCTTACCTGCTATCTTCTGCCATTCAGCACCGCCGAAGTAGTTAGCTAATACGGTATCAACATCCGTAACTTTCACGTCCGCCGTAGCCAGTCCGCTCCAACTCCAAGTGGTAGTCTCACTTACCGGCACTACATCTACATACTTATTTACGATGTTGATGGTAGCCACATTCGACTCGCGTACATTGCTTAAGACATCCGTTGCGGTTACCTTAACCGTTACGGCACCTGTTGCTGCGCTGGAGAGAGCACCTGTTGCGGCGTCGATTGTTGCCACACCTGTCTCGTCAGATATGATGCTCCATGCATAAGATGCTATATCTGCTCCTGCAGGATTCAGAGTAATCTCAGGAGTTCCCGTAACGCCTACAGCCAGAGACATGTCTGCTAAGCTTACAGAAGTCAGCGGAACTAACTCTTTCTTGCAAGCGCGGATATAATAGAGGTAAACAGAGCTTCCACCGCCGAGATCGGAACCTCCTTCGCGATGTTGACGCATGATACGTACGGCTCTTGTATGCTCTGGGAGCACAACATCTGCCAACGCCTCTGCAGCATCCTTGTAACCTGCATTGAATACTTGGGTCTCAATGATACCTGCGTCGAATCCATCACCAGAAGCGGCCGAGAATACAACGGCATACTTGTATTCTGTCTCGCTTGCAGCCTGATTAGAGGTAACTCCGATAGTGAGAGCATCAAACTGTGCACCGTCCGAGAAATAAAGTTCAGCATACTTATCGTCACGGGCATTCAACTTCCAGCTGTTAGCTGCCTCTGCTCCTGCATACGGAGTTAAGCTCTTCAACTCTTCAATATTAATAGGCTTAACCTTCAGATTACCCAAAGTAATCGTTTCGGTACGTGTTGAAGGATTGCTCCAAACTCTACACGGATTTACGGAGATAGCGACCTCTACCTCTGCCGACTTCGTGTCATCAGCAACAGACGTTGCAATGATGTGAGCCGTACCGACTGCCTTACCGGTTACAACACCCGTTGCGCTTACTTCTGCCAACGACTCGTCGCCGCTCTTAACCGTCCATACTACAGCTTGAATAGAAGCCAACTCATCGTTCGTGTCATAAACCGCTGCACTCAGTGTAGTCGTCTCACCCTCAAGCACGCTCAGTGTACCGCTGATGATAACCTCCTTAATAGCAGCTGCCTTCGTTACGGTAACAGCATAAGTCACGTCACCATCTTCTGCGTATGCGCTCGATACTGTGTAATTTACTGCGCCCGCGCTGAAGTCTTGTTCGCCGGTCTTGTCGAGCGTTGCGCCACCATTAGCGTAAGCCTTGATAGTCGGTGTCAGGTGCTCCAGATCTGCGGTAGCCGGAACTTCAACAGCAATCGTCTTGTTAACTTTGTCAATCGTGCCTACAGCCTCGCCAATCTTGAAGGACTCAATGAACGGAGCCATGTAACGCTCTGCGGAGAGGTAGTCCACGAAACCGTTCCATTGATGTGCAGCGTCTGCATTCGAACGATATACATAAGCTGTCGTTGAGCCTTCCATTGCTGCATTGATAACAAAGAGGTTATCTCCCGTACCACCAATCTCGCCGGTCTCATACAACTCGGTCTTATCCGTCATGTTATCATAGAAGATAATATGCGAACCACCGGTAGTAGCAGCAGCGGATGTATGTACATTGACAATATCGCCTGCTTCAAGGGCCGTGCCGTCTAAGATAAAGCCGATGTACTTGCCATTATCCATTTTGCGTGCATTACCGCCTGTGGACAAGTTCACATCACCATCACCGGCATACAAACCGCTTACCGTCTTGTTGTTACCACCAGTTGTCTCGACCTTGATAATCTCAACACCTCTCTTCAGTTTGTTGGTATAACGAACCTGATAGAACTTCTGATCCTCTTCGCCGGACTCAGGAACGACCTTAACCTGAACGTATTTATACGTACCTTCATCCACCGGAGTGTTGTTGATCGTTACCTCAGCGACAGAGCTGGTAGCAGTAGCCGAAGTAATCACAGGCTGCTGGCCATACTCATAAACCAGGTAATAGATGTTAGTTGCCGGATCGAAACCATCAATAGTTGCGCCATCTACCTTCAGGTCGCTCAGCGTGTTAACAGTCGAAACGGTCTCCCATTGTGCATGGAGTTCGATGTTGCCTGTCGGGGTGTAGCTTGCGCCTGCTGCGCCAATCAGATTACCTCCCGTCTCTGCATCATACCACCCCTTGAAACTATACGTGCCGTAAGTCGGCGTCGGCAAAGTCAGAGCCGTTCCATAGAATGTCTGCGGAGCTACTGGGTCACCGCCATTAGGATCGAAGCTAACCTCATACGGATCGGTGATAGTAATTGCTTTCAGTACGCAAGTACCACCAGTAGTCTTCGACTTGATATCTAATTTATAGAGCGCAGCATCTGCATTGTACCAATAATACAACTTGTGCGTCTCTTTAGATTCGTCAGCCGACTCAATAACCATTGCAGACTCAACGCCGTTCACGGACATCTTAGCCGATGCGTCAGATTGCATACGACCGGTCTTCACGATGACCAACTTCTTTGCTGCTGTCTCAAACTGAATATAACCATCATTGGCATTACTCCACTTGATACCATCGTAGATATAGTTGTGCGTGTGACCGCGGTCCACACCCGAAATATTGCTATAAGCGTATCCCTTAGCAGTCAGTTGCTCTTTCACGTCATCCAAATCAACCGTATTATCACCTACAACATAAGCCTCAATATCGAAGGTTACTGCCAGCGGCTTAACGCCATAGTGCGTACCTGTACCATCTGTCCAACTGTTCGGAGCGTAGTTCTCTGCGCAGAGAGCCTCAGCAACCGGGCTATTGAACGTACCACCGGAGATAACCACAGCGTCCTCCTCTGCGGTAGTCGGAGTAGTGCCTGCATAGATACCCTTAACGGCACCTGCCTCACCACTTACGTTTGCGTCACCGCTGATCTTAGCATCGAAACTCGATACACCCGGATAAGCCGACTTGAAGTCGTATGCTACACCGACTGCCGGAAGAACGAGACTTGCGTCACCACACTTGCCGCTACCGCTACCTTGAGCTACTATCGTACCGCCGGTTATATTGCTCTCGCCGCCACGGCAAACAACTGCCGGACCATTCGTCGAAACAAGTGTACCACCGTCGATATTCAGTTCACCAACGTTCGGGTGGTAGATAACCATCGAAGCGTAACCTGCGGAGAAAATCTCGCCCAACAGGATACCGCCGTGAACATTGATTACGTAGTTTCTGTAAGAATCACTATTAGTGCCGTTACCCATCAGCACACCGTTGTCGCGGCTGATCAGCACACCATCATTAACCGTTACGGTTGCAGCATTACCGACTACCAGCACAACGCCTTCGGTTGCCAGATAAGTACCGCTATTGATCTCAATCTCACCGCCTGCTGTTGCACACATACCATCTTTACTATCGAAAGTACCGCTGGTATAAGTGATAGCAGAACGGCTCAACGGATCTGCCGTTAAGTCAATCGTCGGAGCAGTCGTTGCTGTACCATCTTCGAGGATGAGTTTGGCACCATTATGAACCTGTACGCCGCGACCGGCACCATTGTAGGTCAAGTCATGACCGTTCAGATCCAACGTAACGGTACCTGCTAACGTCAGATTCCATGCAGCGTCATACGAACAATCAGCCAACAACTGAATCGTCTGACCTGCCGCTACGGCTGCAATTGCCTCTGCGAAAGTCTCGTAACTGTCACCTCCTAAAATCTGAGCCACAGCGGTAGCGCTTGCCCATTGAGCGGTCAGCGTCAGGTCGGTAGCAGGCATAGCGAATTTACCAGCCGTTACCTCGGTCTCTTGGCTATAAACCCAGCCTGTGAAGTCTTTCGTTCCGTTGCTAAAACCAGCCGGTTTCTCAGGAACAGAGATCTGTGTACCTGCTGCATAATACGCTTCTACATCTTCACCCGTAGCACCCTCGCCTGCTGTCAATGTCAGTTTCGGCAAGAATTTCCAGGTGGCCGTTGCCGTTACTGCCTCTGCAGGCATGGTAAATTTACCATCTGTTACCGTAATCGGGTTACCACTTGCGGTCTTTGTAACTACCCATGCGTCAAACGTCTTATTCGTCGGAGCCATGAATGTACATCCCGGCAGCGTTACTAAAGCATCTTCAGCATATCTCAGCGTTGCCATGTCATCGCCGCTACCACCGTTCTTGGCAAAAGCGAGGTCGTATTTTGTTACCAACGAACCATAGGTAACTGAGAAAGCAGACATTACAACCCATTTGCTTGCGCCTTTTACTTTAATGTAGCGCACATTTGGTACTACTTCTGTACAAACAGCATCAGTATGAGACGTTGCCCAGTTCTTTGCCTTTGCCGTATATGTATATTGAGGAGTTGCGTCATTTTTAGCAGTCAAATATTGGATATCGATCGAAACATCTGAACTTGAACCACCATATAAAGTAGCCGTTATTTTGGATACTGTTGTAATATAACCTAAGTCATATATAGCATATGCAGATCCGCCTTTGCCAAAAGCTATGAAATTATCATCGGATGGACCATCAGAAGGATATGCAGAGCCGAATGTTGGAACATAATCTGCGGAATTCGAACTTGCGGTATGATCACCTGTCGAAAACTCCCATCTTGCAGGAGCTGCAGGACTTTCAGATTCATAAACAAAAGCAGCAGTATATGTTTCTTTCTCTCCCCAAGCAGGATAGAACGTTTGAGCAGCATCAGTAGAATAAGTTCCACCGAGCATATACTCACGACTTGTGCCATCTGTCTTTGTCCAACCTACTTGCAGATAGTTCTCACGAGTAAACATATCCGAAGACAAAGTGAAGTCTACACCTTCTATCTTCTCACCTGCATCAATCGAACCAGTACCATTTGCACCCTTGTTATAAGTGATGGCATAACGAGGAAGAGGTTCTACCCATTGAGCTGTCAAAGCTAAACTTGCAGAAAGTGTTACACTCTGTCCGTCTGTATAACTATTATTTGAAGCATCTTTCCAGCCGCCAAAATCATTATCTGTTTTTTCAAAAGCATTCGCAGGGAGATTTGCAGCTACACCTTTTTCCAGATATACCGCTTGCATCGTGCCACTTGTTGCACCATTGCCATCAAATGTTACTTTTGCTGCCGGGGTAATTTTAATTGATCTCACACGATATGCACCACCCGTCGCATCAGGGCAGCAAATCTTGTAATTGCCAGCATCACAATTTATTGTAATTTCAGACCCCGCTGTTAACTCAGTGGTTGGATTAGAACCAAAACTTTGATAATTACTTTCCGTATATGTTGTTCCATATGCAGGATCTTTTCCAAATACACAAGCTTTAGATGTGACTAATATCTTTACAATAGATGGTTCAGATAAACTAAAAGCCAATGCGCCACAACGATCAAACTTTAAACCTTTACCACTTTCATAAGAAACGCTACGTTCCTTTTTCTTTTCCACACTACAAATCACAACATCGAATGTTTTCGAAGGAGCTCCCGTTTCAGTTGCATTTAAAGTATAGGACGTTTGAGCAAGAGTCACATTGTTCTTGTCCTTTGTGGTAGTTTGTGTTGTAAAATCCGTTGCTACATCAAAATCATACGTGTAGGTCACTCCCCACATCTGTCCGATGGCGAATGTGAAGAGGAAGACGAGCGTCATTAAGACCTTCCATCGTTTCGATAGAGGGGTTTGCTTGTAGTGACGTTGGCTTTGACCGTCGGTTGACTGTCGGTTGACCGTCGTTCGACTGTCGTTCAACATCGCTGCTTTGAATGTTAAATTTCTCATAAGCATTAAATTTTTAAAGTTAAACAAAAAAATTGGTTTTTAATTATTTATTTTGATTTTAAATCATTTTGATTTCTTAAACAAATCGGAATGAGTACCTGTTCGTACGAGAGCTACCAAACACACTGTTTCTTGCACATCATACACCAACAGCCAATTCGGTTCTATATGACATTCCCAAAATCCCTTATAGTTTCTCCCTTCTAACTTATGCGGAAGGTATTCTTCCGGAACTTGTCCGTCTTGATGAAGATACTCAAGAACTTGCTCTATATTCGAGAGATCATAGCCTCTCTTTTTGCAGAGTTTCAAATCCTTACGAAACTGGCCGGTTGGCTTCAAATCATACATATTAGTCCAGAATATCGTTCATCATTTCTTTTACGTCCGAATAGGTCTTCAGGTCTCCGTTCCGAGCTTCCTTCATAGCAGCAAGAGTTTCTTTAGTCGGCACATACTCATCCGAACGACTGATAATCTTAATGCCTTTCACTTGCTGGATCAGCTCGATTATCGGCTGTACTAACGCGTTCGACGGGTTATATTGTATTGTCATTGTCTGCATAAGCATTTAATTTTTAAAAGTTAAACAAAAAATTGATTTTTAATTATTTATTGATTGTTAATTATCTCTGCCATGTAGCAACCTCCTGCATGAAATCCGAATGACTCATCATACCCAAGCCCTCGGCATATTCCCGCTCTGCTTTGTTAGCAAATGCTATGATTTCTTCCGTTGAAAATTGGCATGGCGCACCATCTTCGCGAAGAGAAACGATATAATTCAACACCTCATTCATCTTCTGCTCATCCTCTATCATCGGTCCCATGGCATTGAGGAAACGACTACTTGCTATTGCCTGCGCTGCACTCATAAGCATTTAATTTTTAAAAGTTAAACAAAAAAATTGGTTTTTTATTATTTATTGATTGTTGATCACTTTGATTTCTGGTTTAATCATGGAACAACAAACTATGACGTGCATCCTCTACCGCTACCACTAATTCTCCGGATGGCAAAGCCACTACATGAAACGCAAAATGAAAATCCTCATGAATAAAATCCTTGTAGCCTTTGCGTATCCAAGCTAATATATGACGCGGTTCTTGATACAAGTAATATGTATTTCCTAAACTCTCTAAAGCCCTATACAAACGCTCTTCCTTTTTAAGAACGGTCTGCAAATCCAATGTTGGATGTTGTTTCATCGCAGCCGCATAGAAGTCATCCAAAGCCTCATATACTGTATCACGAACAACAACTCTCATTTCTCAAATGCTTTACGAATTTTGGCTGTTAAGCGTTCGTGCATCTCGTCTAAGGTCATGTAGTGCGACATCTCCGAAGAATCAAGGACATCATACTGCAATTGATTTGTTGATAACTGCGCATTCATAAGCATTTAATTTTTAAAAGTCAAACAAAAAAATTGGTTTTTATTATTTATTTTTGCGGGGCAAAGGTACGAAAAATATTTCACATACGCAAGCGCACGAGCGGGAGATGAACGAAATTTACACAAAAAAGGGTATTTTCGTCAATTTTTACACATAGACACACAAAAACACCCTGCCGGTTGGCAAGGTGTTTTTGTGTAGGCTGAAGAGGATTAGTCTTCGCCGTTGAGGGCTGCTTCGGCAGCCTCGCGGGCTGCCTGGATAGCGGCATATTCTTCGGCGTTATGAACGACGATCTTCTGGAACTCACGCATACCGGTACCAGCCGGGATGAGGTTACCGCAGATAACGTTCTCCTTCATACCTTCGAGCAAGTCCACTTTGCCGCGGATAGCTGCTTCGTTGAGGACCTTGGTGGTCTCCTGGAAGGAAGCGGCAGACATGAAGGACTTGGTACCGAGGGCAGCACGGGTGATACCCTGGAGGATCTGTTTAGCGGTAGCAGACTCAGCGTCGCGCGCCTGGACGAGTTTCTTATCGCGGCGGCGGAGCGAAGAGTTCTCATCGTGGAGACGACGTGCGGTAACGATCTGTCCCTCATGGAGGAGTTCGGAGTCACCGGCGTCGGTAACGACCTTGCGTCCCCAGATACGATCGTTCTCCTCGAGGAAGTCGAGTTTATCGACAACGTCTCCTTCGAGGAAGTGTGTGTCGCCCGGTTCGAGGATCTCTACCTTACGCATCATCTGACGTACGATGATCTCGAAGTGCTTATCGTTGATCTCCACACCCTGCATACGATATACCGCCTGTGCCTCGTTGACGATATGGTTCTGTACAGCAGTCGGACCCTGGATAGCGAGGATGTCATCAGGCGTGATGGCACCGTCGGAGAGAGGTGCTCCTGCACGAACGAAGTCGCCTTCCTGTACAAGGATCTGCTTGGTCAGCGGGATGAGGTATGCCTTCTGCTCACCGAGTTTGGAGGTGATGAAGAGTTCGCGGTTACCACGCTTGATCTTACCATAAGAGATCTCACCATCGATCTCGGCAACGATAGCAGGGTTAGACGGGTTACGCGCCTCAAAGAGCTCGGTGATACGCGGTAGACCGGAGGTGATATCACCGCCGGAGTTCTTCGCACGAGCCATAGAGAAGAGGGTGTCACCGATCTTGACAGCATCGCCATCCTTGACCTCGAGGTTCGCTTTGACCGGAAGGTTGTAAGAACGGAGGATATTGCCATCCTTGTCGAGGATATGTGCCTGCGGCAGTTTGGTCTTATCCTTGGACTCGGTGATGAAGACCTCGCGTTTGCCGGTCTGCTCATCGGTCTCGGTCTTACAGGTGACTCCCTCGATGACGTCCTCGAAGCGGATATGTCCGTCTTGCTCGATGAGGAGCGGGATCTTATAGGAGTCCCACTCGCAGACACGCGTACCCTTCTCGTACTTCTCACCGGGGGTGACGAAGAGTTTGGAAGAATACGGTATATCGAAGGTAGCGAGTACGACGCCTGTCTTCTCGTCCTTGAGGGAGAGGGTGTTCTTACGGGATACAGCTATGACGTCTCCAGCAGCGGTAGTGATGGTACGGAGATCTTCGATCTCAACGATACCCTCACGCGGGAGGTCGTAGGTCGATTGCGCAGCTGAACCACCGGCCAGACCACCGGAGTGGAAGGTACGAAGTGTCAGCTGTGTACCCGGCTCACCGATCGCTTGTGCGGCGATGACGCCGACAGCCTCACCTTTCTGTACCATCCTACGTGAAGCGAGGTTACGACCGTAGCACTTGGCGCAGACGCCATGCTTGGACTCGCAGGTGAGTACGGAGCGGATGACCACCTCTTCGATACCTGCTGCTTCTATTGCCTCGCATTGCGGCTCGCGAATCTCCTCTCCGGAAGCGACGATGAGGTTGCCCTCAGCGTCGTGGATATCGTGTACAGAGACACGTCCGAGGATACGCTGGGAGAGAGAAGCGACAACGCGGTCGCCATCCTTGACAGCGCGGGTAGCGAGACCACGGAGGGTACCACAGTCTTCCTCATTGATGATCACATCATGCGACACATCGACGAGACGACGTGTGAGGTAACCGGCATCGGCGGTCTTGAGGGCGGTATCCGCCAGACCCTTACGGGCACCGTGGGTAGAGATGAAGTACTCGAGCACGGACATACCCTCCTTGAAGTTCGCGAGAATCGGGTTCTCGATATCGGTACGGGTATCGGTAGAGCCGGCTTTCAGAGGCTTACCCATGATACCACGGATACCTGCGAGCTGCTTGATCTGGTCGGAGTTACCACGGGCACCGGAGTCCATCATCATGTAGACCGAGTTGAATCCTTCGTCCGCCTCCTGCATATGCTTCATGACGATACCCTTAAGTTCCTCATCGATCTCTTTCCAGGTATCGACGGTCTTGCGGTAGCGCTCGTCGTCGGTAACGAGACCGTTGACGTAGTTGAAGTAGATATCATCGACGATGGCGTTACCCTTAGCGATCTCCTCCTCTTTCTCCTCAGGGATGATGATATCATTGAGGTTGAAGGACAGACCACCACGGAAAGCGCGGTAGTACCCGAGGTCCTTGATATCGTCGAGGAACTTCGCCGCGCGTGCCACACCACAGGTCTTGATGACCTGCGTGATGATCGCCTTGACGGCACCTTTCTTCATGAGGACATTCTGATAACCGATCTCCTCGGGTACGTATTGGTTGACAATAACGCGACCGGGGGTAGTAGCGATGATCTGTCCGTTGATACGAACGTTGACCTTCGCGTGGATATCGACACGTCCTTCGTTGAGGGCGATGAGTGCCTCCTCTTCGGAGTAGAAGGTGAGTCCTTCGCCTTTCGCGCCCATGCGTTCCTTGGTAATATAATAAAGACCGAGGATCATATCCTGCGAAGGCACGGTGATCGGGTTACCGTTCGCCGGGTCGAGGATGTTATGGGAACCGAGCATGAGGAGCTGTGCCTCAAGGATCGCCTCGTTAGAGAGAGGCAAGTGAACCGCCATCTGGTCGCCATCGAAGTCGGCGTTGAATCCGGCACAGGCGAGCGGGTGGAGCTGTATAGCCTTACCCTCGATCATCTTCGGCTGGAAAGCGAGGATACCGTGACGGTGCAGCGTCGGCGCACGGTTGAGGAGGACAGGGTGTCCTTCCATAACGTGCTCGAGGATCTCATAGATAACCGGTTCGCGGCGATCGATGATCTTCTTCGCAGACTTGACGGTCTTAACGATACCACGCTCAATGAGCTTACGGATGATGAACGGCTTATAGAGCTCCGCCGCCATCTCTTTAGGGAGACCACACTCGTGCATCTTGAGCTCCGGACCTACGACGATGACGGAACGCGCGGAGTAGTCCACACGTTTACCGAGGAGGTTCTGACGGAAACGTCCCTGTTTACCCTTCAACGAGTCGGAGAGGGATTTGAGAGGACGGTTCGCCTCGGACTTCATCGCGGTGGTCTTACGGGAGTTATCAAAGAGGGAGTCCACTGCCTCCTGGAGCATACGCTTCTCGTTACGGAGGATGACATCCGGCGCTTTGATCTCCATGAGTCGTTTGAGACGGTTATTACGGATGATGACACGACGGTAGAGGTCGTTGAGGTCGGAGGTAGCGAAACGTCCACCATCCAGCGGTACGAGAGGACGGAGCTCCGGCGGGGTCACGGGGACAGCCTGGAGGATCATCCACTCGGGACGGTTCTTACCTTTCGACGCACGGAAAGCCTCTACCACCTGCAGACGCTTGAGGGCCTCCTGACGACGCTGCGCGGAAGTAGCCTTATCCGCGGTAGCACGGAGGTCGTAAGAGAGCTGGTCGAGGTCGATGCGGCAGAGGAGGTCATAGACAGCCTCAGCACCCATCTTGATGATGACCTTGTTGGGGTCGGTATCCTCAAGTAACTCGTTATCCTCCGGCATGATCGCCAGGATCTGCTGGTACTGATCCTCGTCGAGGAGCATCTTATCCTCAATCTCGATGCGGATCTTATCGTTCTCATGCTTCTCACCTATCTCCTGTCCGAGGAGGGCACCTGCCTGTACGACGAGGTACTTCTCGTAATAGATGACGGTGTCGAGTTTCTTAGTCGGTATGCCGAGCAGCGCTGCCATCTTGGAGGGCAGCGAGCGGAGATACCATATATGTGCAACGGGTACGACGAGTTTGATATGACCCATGCGCTCACGACGCACTTTCTTCTCGGTCACCTCTACGCCGCAACGCTCGCAGACGATACCTTTGTAGCGGATACGCTTGTACTTACCGCAGTGGCACTCGTAATCCTTGGTAGGACCGAAGATACGCTCGCAGAAGAGTCCGTCGCGTTCGGGCTTATAGGTACGATAGTTAATCGTTTCCGGTTTGAGGACCTCACCGGAAGAGATCTGCATGATCTCATCAGGTGAAGCAAGACCGATAGAGATCTTGGTGAAACCGGTTTTCTTATTTTCTTGTTTAAAAGCCATATTAGTCCTCCAAAATTATTCCATGTTGATACTAAGAGCGAGACCTTGCAGCTCGTGCAGGAGCACGTTAAGCGACTCGGGGAGTCCCGGCGTCGGGAAAGGTTCGCCTTTGACGATAGCCTCGTATGTACGTGCACGTCCTGTGACGTCATCGGACTTGATGGTGAGGATCTCCTGGAGCACGTGTGCGGCACCGTGTGCCTCGAGTGCCCAGACCTCCATCTCACCGAAACGCTGACCACCGAACTGCGCCTTACCACCGAGCGGCTGCTGGGTGATGAGGGAGTACGGACCGATGGAACGTGCGTGCATCTTATCATCGACCATGTGGCCGAGCTTCATGAAGTAGGTGACACCGACGGTAGCCATCTGGTCGAAAGGCTCACCGGTCTCACCGTCATAGAGCTGGGTCTTACCGCCACGAGGGAGTCCGGCTTTGTCGGTCCACTCGTCGAGCTGCTCCATGGTACAACCGTCGAAGATCGGGGTAGCAAACTTCACGCCGAGCTCCTGTCCGGCCCAACCGAGGACCGCCTCGAAGATCTGGCCGATATTCATACGTGAAGGCACACCCATCGGGTTGAGGACGATATCCACCGGCGTACCGTCGGCAAGGAACGGCATGTCCTCGACACGGACGATCTTGGAGACGATACCCTTGTTACCGTGACGACCGGCCATCTTATCACCCACGCGTATCTTACGACGTTTAGCTACATAAACCTTCGCCATCTGGATGATACCGTTAGGCAGCTCGTCGCCGATGGTGAGGTTGAACTTCTCGCGCTTGAGCAGCGCGTCCATCTCCTTATACTTGGCGATATAATTCATGATACACTGCGCCACGAGCTGGTTCTTGTGCTCGTCCGCCGTCCATCCCTCAAGGAGGACAGAGAAGAAGTCGATCTCGTTGAGACGCTCCTTGGAGAAATGCTGGCCTTTGGAGATGAGCTCGGTACCGAGGATATCCTTGACAGAGACAGCCTGACGACCGTTGAGGAGGTTGTAGAGCTTGTCGATGAGGAGGTCACGGAGGGCGTCTGCTTTCTCGCGGAACTTGAGGTCCATCTTCTGCAGGGTCTCCTTATCCTCCATCTTCTGCTTACGATCCTTGACAGCACGGGTGTAGAGTTTCTTATCGATGATGACACCATCGAGGGACGGCGAGCACTTGAGGGACGCGTCCTTCACATCTCCGGCCTTGTCACCGAAGATCGCCTTGAGGAGCTTCTCCTCCGGCGACGGGTCGGTCTCACCCTTCGGGGTGATCTTACCGACGAGGATGTCACCCGGCTGCACGTAGGCACCGATACGGATGAGTCCGTTCTCGTCGAGGTCCTTGGTAGCGTCCTCGGAGACGTTCGGGATATCCGCGGTGAACTCCTCCATACCGCGCTTGGTGTCGCGTACCTCGAGGAGCTGCTCCACTACATGCACAGAGGTGTACATATCCTCACGCACGATGCGCTCGGAGAGGACGATAGCATCCTCGTAGTTATAACCCTTCCAGGGGATATACGCCACCTTGAGGTTCTTACCGAGAGCAAGCTCTCCGCCTTGGGTCGCATAACCCTCGGTGAGCATCTGGCCCTTCTCGACCTTGTCGCCCTTGCGAACGATCGGCTGGAGGTCGATGGTGGTGTTCTGGTTGGTCTTCTCGAATTTCGGAAGCTTGTATTCTTTCTCCGCGGAGTCGAAGGAGATGAACTCCTCTTCCTCGGAGCGGTCGTACTTGATACGGATGGTATCTGCGTCCACATAAGTGACGGTTCCGTCCGCCTCGGCGATGATCTGCGTACGGGAGTCGGTGACGAGCTGTTGCTCGATACCGGTACCTACTATCGGCGCCTCGGAGGTGATCAGAGGTACGGCCTGGCGCATCATGTTCGAACCCATGAGGGCACGGTGAGCATCATCGTGCTCGAGGAACGGGATGAGGGCAGCTGCTACCGACGCTATCTGGCACGGAGCGACATCCATGAGGTTGACCTGATCGGGTGCTACGACAGGGAAGTCTGCGCCGAGACGGGTCTTGACCTTCGAACGGATGAACGAACCGTCCTCGCGGAGCGGCGCGTTACCCTGGGCAATGACCTGCTTCTCCTCGTCCTCGGCGGAGAGGTAGATGACATGGTCGTTATCGAGGTCCACGATGCTGTTCTCGACCTTACGATACGGGGTCTCGATGAAACCTAAGTTATTGATCTTCGCATAGATACACATCGAAGAGATCAGACCGATGTTCGGTCCTTCCGGCGTCTCGATAGGACAGAGACGACCGTAGTGGGTGTAGTGCACGTCTCGCACCTCGAATCCCGCGCGGTCACGGCTCAGACCACCAGGTCCGAGGGCCGACATACGGCGCTTGTGGGTGATCTCCGCCAACGGGTTCTGCTGGTCCATGAACTGGGACAGGGCGTTGGTACCGAAATACGAGTTGATGATCGAAGAGATCGACTTCGCGTTGATCAGGTCGGTCGGCGTGAAGACCTCGTTGTCGCGGACGTTCATACGCTCACGGACGGTGCGGGCCATACGAGCCAGACCGATGCCGAACTGGTTGAAGAGCTGCTCTCCGACGGTGCGGACACGACGGTTGGAGAGGTGGTCGATATCGTCCACCTCGGCGTTGGAGTTGATGAGCATGACGAGGTACTTGATGATCTCGATTATGTCCTCCTTGGTCAGGACGCGTGTGTCATCGGGGATCGACATGTTGAGCTTGCGGTTGATGCGGTAACGTCCTACCTCTCCCAGGTCATAACGCTTCTGGGAGAAGAAGAGGTTCTGGATCATCTCTCGCGCCGTAGCATCATCAGCCGGCTCCGCGTTACGGAGCTGACGGTAGATATAGAGGACAGCCTCTTTCTCGGTCTTAGCCGGGTCTTTCTGCAGGGTGTTGAAGATGATGGAGAAGTCGTTCTCGCGCTCCTGATCCTTGTGGAGGAGGATGGATTTCGAACCGGACTCCATGATGATGTCGATGACCTCCGGAGTGATCTCCGCCTCACGCTCCACGACGATCTGGTTACGCTCGATAGACGATACCTCACCGGTATCCTCATCGACGAAATCCTCGATGGTGGGCTTCATGACGTATCCCGCGAGTTTGCGGCCGATGCAAGCCTCGAGGGTCTCCCTGTTGACCTTCACCTCCTCGGCGAGGTCGAAACAGTTGAGGATGTCCTTGTCGGACTCGAAGCCGATAGCACGCAGCAGGGTCGTCACGGGCAGTTTCTTCTTACGGTCGATGTAAGCATACATGACCTTGTTGATATCCGTCGCAAACTCGATCCACGAACCGCGGAAGGGGATGATACGCGCCGAATAGAGCTTCGTTCCGTTGGAGTGCATGGATGTTCCGAAGAACACACCCGGCGAACGGTGAAGCTGCGATACGATGACACGCTCGGCACCGTTGATGACGAAGGTGCCTTTGGGGGTCATGTAAGGGATAGTACCGAGGTACACATCGGAAACGACGGTGTCGAAATCCTCATGATCGGGGTCCTCGCACGACAAGCGCAGCTTGGCCTTCAAGGGGACAGAATAGGTCAGGCCGCGTTTGATACACTCTTCAATCGTGTAACGTGGACGGTCCACCGAATAGTCCAAGAAAGCCAACGTGAAGCTGTTGCGAGTATCCTGGATGGGGAAGTTCTCCGAGAATACCTTAAAGAGTCCCTCTTTACGACGCTGCTCCGGAGTAGAATCCATCTGCAGGAAATCTTGGAAGGACTTCAGCTGAATTTCTAGAAAGTCAGGATACGGCATATGCTTTTGCATACGGCTGAAGTTGACTCTCTGTTGATTTTTAGATGTAGCCATTATTTTGGATGGTTAATAAATGATTAACAGAATCAAACTGTTGGTAATGAATAATTTAGACCTAAATCGGAGGGTAGATAATTTATAGTATTTTAATCTTCGCCCATGTTGTATTACCAAAATTTTCAGTTTTTTAAACATTCTGTTCTATTGAGCAGAAAAGGTTTAGACCCACATTTGCATGCGGATCTAAACCTATTCCACTCGAAATAGAGTGGTTGGTTGAGGGAGGTTATTACTTGAGTTCTACCTCAGCGCCTACCTCTTCGAGAGCTTTCTTGAGAGCCTCAGCGGTAGCTTTGTCAACGCCCTCTTTTACGTTAGAAGGAGCAGCGTCAACGATGTCTTTAGCCTCTTTCAGGCCGAGACCGGTTTGCTCTTTAACAGCCTTTACAACCTGGAGCTTGTTAGCACCAGCGGATTTCAGAACTACGTCGAAGGAGGTCTTCTCCTCAGCTGCCTCAGCAGCAGCGCCACCAGCAGCAGGAGCAGCAACAGCTACAGCAGCTGCAGCCGGCTCAATGCCATACTCCTCTTTGAGGATAGTAGCGAGTTCATTTACTTCCTTAACAGTAAGGTTAACTAATGTTTCAGCAATAACTTTAAGATCTGCCATTGTCTTATAAATTTTAAATGTTTTTAAATCAGTTTTGTTTTTTTGTAACTCGTAATTACGTTATTACGGGATTACGGGAATAATTATTCTGCGCGCTCGCCGAGGGTCTGGAGTACACCATGGATGGTGTTCTGGCCGCTCTGGAGAGCAGAAACGACGTTCTTCGCAGGCGATTGCAGCAGAGCGACCAATTCTGCAATAAGTTCGTTCTTGGACTTGATAGCGCAGAGGAACTCGAGGTTCTGCTTGCCTACGTAAACAGTCTCTTCTACGTATGCAGCTTTGAGTTCAGGCTTAGCCTCTCCGGTCTTGTCGCCTTTGGTAAACTCCTTGATGAGTTTAGCGGGAGCGTTTCCGGTGTTGCTGAGCATGAGTGCGGTGTTGCCCTTGAGAGCGCCGAAGATCTCAGCCTCCACGCCTTTTTTCTCGAGCGCTTTCTGGAGGAGGGTATTCTTAGCTACCAAGAGTTTGATGTCCTGTTTGAAGCACGCGCGGCGGAGTTCGCTTGTTTTCGCAGCGTCCAGGCCCTCGATATTCACGAGGTAGAAGTGCGAGTACTCAGCGAGTTGAGCGCCCAGGGCTTCAATGACGAGATTTTTATCTTCCTTTTTCATACTTGTCTGTGATTTTTAAGAGATTAAAGCGATTTGGTATCGATCTTAATACCCTGACTCATCGTGCTGGAAAGATAAACGCTCTTGATGTACTCACCTTTGGATACAGCGGGTTTCAGGTGCTTGATCGTCTCGATGAACGCAGCTGCGTTCTCAGCGATCTTGTCAGCCGTGAAGCTTACTTTACCGATGGAGGTGTGTACGATACCGAACTTGTCAACCTTGAAGTCGATCTTACCGCCCTTAACCTCTTTGACAGCTTTCGCTACGTCCATGGTTACGGTACCGCTCTTGGGGTTCGGCATGAGTCCGCGAGGACCGAGCACGCGACCGAGAGCACCGATCTTACCCATGATCTGAGGCTGGGTGATGATGACGTCAATGTCTGTCCATCCGCCTTTGATCTTTTCAATATACTCATCCAGACCTACATAGTCAGCACCTGCCTCTTTGGCAGCTGCCTCCTGATCCGGAGTACAGAGTGCGAGAACGCGAACGGTCTTACCGGTTCCGTTCGGGAGAGCTACGACGCCGCGAACCATCTGGTTAGCCTTACGGGGGTCAACTCCCAGGCGTACGTCGATATCTACGGATGCATCGAACTTGGTGGTAGTGATCTCTTTTACGAGAGCAGCTGCCTCTTCGATGGTGTAGAGCTTACCTGCTTCAATCTTCTCAGCAGCAAGCTTCTGTTTTTTTGTCAGTTTTGCCATAATTGTTGATAATGATTGAAGTGAATTACTTAACGGTTATACCCATGCTGCGTGCGGTACCTTTGACCATCTTGAGTGCGGACTCCACGGTGAAGCAGTTGAGATCCACCATCTTGTCCTCGGCGATCTGGCGAGCCTGGTCCTCGGTGATCGAAGCCACCTTGGTACGGTTAGGCTGGTCAGAACCGCTCTTCACCTTAGCCGCCTCGAGGAGCTGGATAGCTACAGGAGGAGTCTTAACGATGAAGTCAAACGACTTGTCAGCGTAAACGGTAATGATTACAGGCAGCACTTTGCCTGCCTTGTCTTGCGTTCTGGCATTGAACTGTTTGCAAAACTCCATGATGTTCACACCCTTCGAACCCAGAGCCGGGCCTACCGGAGGTGCAGGGTTGGCTGCGCCACCCTTGATTTGGAGCTTGATAAAACCAGCAATTTCTTTAGCCATAGTTTTACTTTTGTTAATAGTTTTTGGCCCGGAGCGTCCTTCCGCTTTCGGAAGGAGTGGCCTCCGCCTAGAAAGGCTTCATGGAGGTTCCGTGCCTGATTAATACTTAATTTAAAAAAACTACCGAGTAGTGACTAGCGACCCGTAAGAGGTCTCCTACTCTTTTTCTACCTGATTGAAGCCGAGCTCCAGAGGAGTCTGGCGATCGAAGATAGTGACAACGACTTTGAGTTTGTGCTTGTCCTGACTCACCTCCTGAACCGTGCCTTTGAATCCGTTGAACGGACCATCCACAACCTTGACACTCTCTCCAACAAGGAAAGTGATCTCGCTTGCCGCTCTCGTCTCCGACTCGGAAGCGATGCCAACCAACTTGTTGACCTCCTCCTGGGAGACGGGTTCGGGCTTCGCAGAGGTCTTGCCGCCGCTGAGAAAACCGAGCACGTTAGGGATGTTGCGCAACAAAGGGAAGCTCTCGTCGCACAAATAGCACTCCACAAGCAGATAACCCGGCAGGAGATTGCGCTCCTTCTCGGTTCGTTTGCCGTTTTTGAGGGTAACGATCTTCTCTCGTGGAATCAGAACTTGCGATACATACTCGCGGAAGAGGGACGAAGAGACGAGCGCATTGTTGATGTACTCCTCTACTTTGTTCTCCTTGCCGCTGATAGCGCGCAATACATACCATTGTTTCTTGTACTCTGCCATAACAATTAATGAATTAATGATTAGAGCAGACCGTAAACAAAGGTCATGATCGACTCAAAGCAATAGTCCATAAGCCATACGATCAGCGCCAGTATTATGGAAGCGATCAATACTATCACTGAGCTCTGTGCCAACTCCTTGCGGGTAGGCCAGCTCGTCTTATGAACTAACTCGTTGTACGATTCTTTGCAATATTCTACAAACTTCATATATATAGTAGATTTTTCTTTTTATTACTATACCTTATTCCGCGCCAACAATCCGGCTCTAGCGCCAGCTAAAGTCGAATCGGAAGCTATGTCATTTTTATTTTAGGGGCTTGGCGTAACAGTTCCAAGCTTTGCACGGAAGGCAGGAATCGAACCCACATTGACGGTTTTGGAGACCGCTCTCCTACCATTGGAGGACTTCCGTAAAAATGCTCGGGGCTCGACACCCCGAGCGGTTATTGTCTTTTGTCTTTCGACTTTTGACTTTCGACCGATTATTAGTCGATCAGTTTGGTGATCTGACCCGAACCTACGGTACGGCCACCCTCACGGATTGCGAAACGCAGACCCTCGGAGCAAGCTACCGGATAGATCAGCTTAACCTGAATCTCGAGGTTATCACCCGGCATTACCATCTCAGTTCCTTCCGGCAGAGTGATCTCACCGGTAACATCCATAGTACGGATGTAGAACTGCGGACGATAGTGGTTGTGGAACGGAGTGTGACGGCCACCCTCTTCTTTCTTCAGGATATAAACCGAAGCCTTGAACTCGCTGTACGGTTTTACCATACCCGGGTGAGTCAATACCATACCACGTTTAACCTCATCTTTGTCGATACCACGGAGGAGCAGACCTACGTTATCACCAGCCTCACCTTGATCCAGCAACTTGCGGAACATCTCAACGCCGGTTACAACAGATTTCTTACCCTCTGCACCCAGACCGATCAGCTGAACCTCGTCACCTACTTTGATGACACCGGTCTCGATACGACCCGTTGCTACTGTACCACGACCGGTGATGGAGAATACGTCCTCAACCGGCATCAGGAACGGTTTGTCAACGGCACGTACAGGCAGTTGGATCCAGTTGTCGCAAGCGTCCATCAACTCCATGATCTTCTCTTCCCACTGCGGAACACCGTTCAGTGCACCCAGTGCAGAACCGCGAATAACCGGAGTGTTGTCACCATCGAAATCATAGAAGTTCAACAGCTCACGCATCTCCATCTCAACGAGATCCAACATCTCAGGATCGTCAACCATATCGCACTTGTTCATAAATACAACCAGGCGCGGTACGTTTACTTGGCGAGCCAACAGAATGTGCTCGCGGGTCTGAGGCATAGGACCATCAGTTGCAGCAACTACGATGATTGCACCATCCATCTGAGCGGCACCGGTAACCATGTTCTTTACATAGTCAGCGTGGCCCGGGCAGTCTACGTGTGCGTAGTGACGGTTAGCAGTTTGATACTCTACGTGAGCGGTGTTGATAGTAATACCACGCTCTTTCTCCTCAGGAGCGTTATCGATAGAATCGAACGAACGCTGCTCTGAAAGACCTTTCTTTGCCAATACAGTTGTAATAGCTGCGGTCAGAGTCGTTTTTCCGTGATCAACGTGACCGATGGTACCGATGTTAACGTGCGGTTTCGAACGGTCAAATTTTTCTTTTGCCATAGTAATTCTTTAATTTTATTAACGTTAATAAACAAAAATTGTTTAACTTTCAATTTTCAATTATCAATTTTCAATTTAAAAAAGGTCGGTCAAGTTTGACCGTTGACCAACCTTATATGATTTTCGCGCTTGCGAAAGAGCTGCTTCCGAGAGTTGAACTCGGGACCTCATCCTTACCAAGGATGCGCTCTACCACTGAGCTAAAGCAGCATTAAGAGCGAAAGACGGGACTCAAACCCGCGACCCCCAGCTTGGAAGGCTAGTGCTCTATCGACTGAGCTACTTTCGCGTCGCGAGCAGCACTGCCGCGTTGTATGTGGGTGCGGATGGATTCGAACCACCGAAGTCGAAAGACAGCAGATTTACAGTCTGCCCCATTTGGCCACTCTGGAACACACCCGTTATTCAAAGAACGTCTCGTCCGTTGCCGAACGCGAGAGCCTCTAGTCGGACTCGAACCAACGACCGCTGGATTACAAATCTAGTGCTCTACCAACTGAGCTATAGAGGCAGATCGTGTGCATTCTCGTTGTGCACGAACTGAGCCTTTTTCAGGCGTTCGTCCATACACTTCCGACGAAAAAGCGTGCAAAAGTACTGCTTTTTTTTGACATGACCAAATATTTTTGAAAAAAAATGCAATTTTCAGTCATTTTTCTTGTTTTTGAGCCCCGAACTCCTCATTTTTTAGCTTTCTTCGCCCTCGGATGCGTCTCCATATATACCCGTTTGATCTGCTCAAAAGTCGTGTGTGTATAGACCTGCGTCGTGCTCAACGAAGCGTGACCCAAAAGCGCCTGAATCGTTCGTATATCTGCACCGTTATCCAACATCGTCGTCGCAAATGTATGGCGCAACACGTGCGGAGAATGCTTCTTCAGCGTACTCACTTCCCCCATACGCGTGCGCACGATATTATATAAGGTGTTCTTCGTCATCGGCACAATCTCACCTCCTCTCGATCTCTTTACGAAGAAAACAGCAGGAGTGGTGGAACACAATGCATCCCGAGCCTCCATATACTCCTTGATCTGCTCCGCTAATGCAGGCCCGAAAGGCACAATCCTTTCCTTTCTCCGCTTACCGAAGATACGTACTTGCCCTTGCTGCAGATCCAAGTCCTTATCCTGCAATCCCAACATCTCCGCCTGACGCATCCCCGTCTGATAAAGCATCTCGATAATTAGAAGATCCCGGAGGTTCTCAAAACTCTCCCCATCCACGAATCTCTCCCCTTTCATGGGGGAGCCGGAGGGGGCTACCGCCGCCTCCATCTCTGCCGGACGGAAGAAAACCGGCAACGGCTTATCCGCTTTCGGCGGAATGACGCGCGCCGTGACATCACGAGTCACCTTGCCCGTACGAAGTAAAAAACGATAGAAACTACGCAGCGCGGACAACTTTCTTTTTACCGAACGCGGAGACTGTTTATCTTGCTCCAGCATTTCCAGCATCCAGGTCTTGACATCATCCTCACCTACTTTACGAACCTGTTCTGCACTCACCACCAGAGGATCGGCGTCTTTCGATGCCCACCCTATAAACCGACCAAAATCCCGCAAGTCATCGCGGTAGGCCTCCACCGTACGCGGAGAGTACTTCCGCTCTATGGCAATATAGTCCAGAAAATGCCGAATCACGGATATCAAATTTCCTTACCGGTCGTTGCTTCGCTTTCAAACGGGAACAGACCAAACAGCTCTGCATCGATATGGTCGGTCACCCAGCGGAAATCCTCCGGATTCTCGCCGAACTTAATCCGGTCACCCTCGACAATCAGCAGTTTGCCCTTATAGTCCTTGATCCAGTTCTCATACAAATCATTCAAACCCTGCAGGTAATCCAACTGGATAGACTGCTCGTAGTTCCTGCCGCGTTTCTGAATCTGCGCTACTAACGTCGGCAGCGAAGCACGCACATAAATCAGCAGATCCGGCATCTTCACCAGCGACATCATCAGATCAAACAAATCTCTGTAGTTGTCGAAATCACGATCGGACATGAAACCCTGCCTGTGCAGGTTCGGAGCGAAAATCCGCGCATCCTCATAGATCGTGCGGTCCTGAATGATATACTTGTCCTGCTTGCCGATCTCAATCACGTCCTTGAAACGCTTGTTCAGAAAATAGACCTGCAAGTTAAAAGACCACCGCGCCATGTCGTGGTAGAAATCGCTCAGATACGGATTGTACTCCACGCTCTCAAAGCGCGGCTCCCAGCCATAATGCTTGGCTAACATGTTTGTCAGGGTGGTTTTCCCGCACCCGATGTTTCCTGCTACTGCTATATGCATATTATTTCCAGTTATTATTATTTTCGCTAAAGAGTCCGAACAGCTCCGCATCCACCTTGTCGATCACTTTGCGGAAATCTCCGGGGTTATTCTCAAAATCCATTCCGTCAGAGTCGATGACCAGCACGCGGCCTTCGTACTTATGATAGATGAAATCCTCGTATTTGTCATTCAGGTCCTTGAGATAGTCGATCTGCATCGTCTGCTCATAGTCGCGCCCGCGTTTCTGAATCTGCGCGATGAGCGCCGGAACGGACTTGCGAAGATAGATCATCAGATCCGGCATCTTCATCTGCGATTTCATCAGGTCGAACAGCTCCATAAACGTCTCAAAATCCCGCTGACTGAGGTCGCCGCGTTCGTAATTATTCTTCACAAACACATACACACCCTCGAAGATCGACCGGTCCTGCACAATCGTGTGTCCCGCACGCTGCACGGCCAGCATGTCTTTGTACCGTTCCTTGAGGAAATAGGTCTCCAAACAAAATGCCCAGCGCTGGATATCGCCGTAATAGTCCTCCAGATACGGATTGAAGCTCACGCTCTCAAAGCGAGGCTCCCATCCGTAATACTTCGCTAACATCTTTGTCAACGTCGTCTTGCCTGCACCTATATTTCCTGCAATCGCTATATACATTATTGTACGCGTGTGCCCATGATTGTATAAATTTTATCTCCGCGGCGAATGAGTATCTGACCGTCGCGAATGAACTTGGTACTTTGTGCTTGGTCCCTTTGTACTTCTTCAAAACCCTGCGTCTCACGTTTGTTGATATCAACGAAAGTCGGCGCAATAACCGGCGTGCCGGTGAACACTTTCAACTCGCCCGGAGCAAGGGTATAAGTGCTATTCGCCAGAGTGGCTCCGTTGAGGTAGTCATACCACGTGCCGGAAGGCAGCGTGACTGTCTGATTGCTCGTCACGTCGAAGTTTGCTGCAACAAAGACATTACTACCCCACTGCACCTTGCGCAGTTTGTTGCCTGAAGAGATGTTCTGGCTGGTCGGGTTGCCCTCAAAGACCGAAGGCATCAACTGCGTACGCAGCGTGATCACCTGCGCACATTTCGTGAATGCCGCCACACGGTCTTTATTGGTAAAATAGGAGCGGATCTCCGGACGGGGTTTTTTGTTGCAACGGTAACTCTCATTATAGTTGTTCGGGTGGTCAAGATCACAGTTGATAGAGAAATCATATCCGATCTCCTCCCACATCCACAGCATATGCGAACCGTTGAGCAGCACATTGAATGCCACGTTCTCTGCTACACGCCCAAGACGCGCTGAGGTATTGGTCTGCAGGTCTCCGTTGCCGTATTTCTTCGCCTTATACTGCATACGCTCCTCATCGTGGCTCTCGCAATAAGAGACATAACCGTCTTTGTTGGCATCTCCAAACCCATCGCCGTCTTTGAGCCATCCCATCGCCGTCTGGCAATAAGCATTGGAGGTGTTGTTCCAGCATTGCATGCCGTAACTAATCAACTTCGGACGCTCGGTACCCATGTTGCCTCCCCAATGCTCGCAAATCATATACGCAGTTGGCGAAACGGCTTTGATACTCTTGTCATAGTAATCCTTGAGGTTAGCAACAGAAGTATTCGGTTGGTCGGAACATAAGCCATGACTCAAATCCAGACGGAATCCGTCCACTTTATACTCCGTCAACCAATACTTGAGCGCACGGATGAACATCTCATGAGCCGGTGCAAAACCGTGATTCCAGTCCTCATAGACGTTATCGCTATGCGGAGCATTAACATTGAACCATGGGTTGCTCGCCAAGTCCGTTCCGTACGGATAAAGCTTATTCATAGGGTTCAGTCCCGTAGCATGGTTGAAGACCATATCGAGAATCACCGCCATGCCGCGTTTGTGGCACTCGTCGATGAACTCCTTGTACATCGTCTCGGTACCATACGCCTTATCTGGAGCAAAATAGTGGTTCGGCGAATAACCCCAGTTGTAGTTGCCGTCAAACTCACAGATAGGCATCAGCTCAATCGCGTTCACGCCGAGGTTCTGGATGTAATCCAGACGCTTCATTAAGCCCTTCAGAGAACGACCTTCCGTATAATCATAGATCCACAACTCATAAATCACCAAGTTATTCTTATTCGGTCGCTGGAAATTGAGCGTAGCGTCCGACCACTGGTACTGCGGCTTGCCGGGCTGGATAACCGTCACGTAACCGTCTCCGCCTGCCGGATAAGCCAGCAGGTTCGGGTCGATAGTTCTCGGCTCGTACTGGTCATCGGGGTGCAACACTTTCTCCGAATACAGATCGGAGATCTGCTTTTTCACACCATCCGCACGCTCTACAGCGTACTGGAACCGATACTCCTGCCCCGGAGTCAGACCCGTAAGCGTAATCCAGAAATAGTTACCATCCTTGTACAGCTGGTAGTCTCCGGAGAGTTGCCAGTTGGTCATGTCGCCCAACAAGAACACGCGTTTCGCCGAAGCTGTCTTGCTGGCTGCGTACGTGCAGAGAGTCACCGACGTGCCATCGTCACCATAGTAGATACCATTAGTTACTCCTGCCGGACGCGGCCTCTCTTCCGGAGTCAAACCGGCTACGGGATTCCAATTGGCGGCTAATAACCCCACCGAATACACCACGGCGGCTATCAGTACATAGATTTTTTTCATTGTTGTTATTTTTTTCGGGATTACGTAATTACGGGATTACGGAACAATCAAAGCTGACGTCCGGTAGCGTCAAACATCTTGTCGCCGCGAACGATACGCAACTGACCATCGATGAACACTTTGCGGGCTTTCTCGCTAACCGCAGTATTCTCGATAGCTTGGCTTCCGCTAAAATGATAAGCGTCGTAGGTCGCTTTATCTACACGCTCAAGTTGGATCTGACCTTTGCAAGCAGCGCTACGCATGATGATATAGTTCACGCCCTCAGGAATAGCCCATTTCTGGCATCCCTGCCAACCGTTTGCCCACTCCATCGTCACTGACTCGTTGGCAATCGTCGTCTCCGTCTTGGAATAATAGAAATTACCCAGATGGTCTTTGATTGCAATATAGCTTCCCATCTGACAATTGATGGTCAACTTGCCGTCCACAAAAAGGAGGTCATCCTCATAGGTGTCGTACGCTGCCTCACCATGGTCCGCACCGTTGATCCAACCGATAGCATAGTAGTTGACATCCTCGTCACCACCTTGACCACCCTGGCCGGAGATATCAATACCCGCACCGCAGTTCGAACCCGGACCGATATACAACTCATCCTGCTCGTATTTGAGCTTAATATAGAAATCATAGCAGCCATCGGTCGTTACACTGTACTGATTCCCGTTACGGGTGAAACCCTCTACAGAAGCCGGGTTGATATCTACTGCCCAAACGGCTTTGTTTTCCGCATCGCAGAGTTGGCAGAAGTCACCTGCTTTCACCTGTACATGCGCCAAATACTGTTGGAAACCTTCGAACTCACCGGCAGGTTCACCCGCAAAATAGGTAGTTCCGTTCACTAAGATGCCGTAGCTGGCGGCAAAAGTTCCGGCTGCAAAAAGCATAGCAGCCATCAATGCATAAATCTTTTTCATAATTCGTTATTTGATTTGTTGGTTAGTATTATTGTATTTTCCGTCCCATTACGTCAAACACCTGCTCGCCCACCTTAATCAGCAGTTGACCATCTTTGACGAATTTCTCTCCTCTTCCCTTCTGGGAGGAGTCGGAGGTAGTCTTCTCGATTCCCTGAACAATAGGCTGACGCTCGGTATCCTTGTCTCCGCGCGCGCTCGTGGTCTTATAATATACGCCGTAGTTAACGCCTTTTACTGCCAAGGTATAGCCCTGCGGTGTGGTATTATAGCCCGAGTTCGGACCTAAGAGCAGACGAATCTCACCATTCTTACCATAGATAGTAGCTTTGTAATAACCATTACCCGCTTCATCGTTCACACTACTCTCGCTATGAACGCCTGTTTTATAACGGGCGTTGATCATCTTCTTGATCTCGTCCTTGAACGTTACCCAGTGAGGCCAGAAAACACAAGGCACACCCGGCATCGAAAGCATATAAGCGTTACATTGCAGCACTTTGTCACGGCAGAGAGTCATCGAGTTTCCTTCGCCGCACAACTCATTATTGTCACGCTGGAAACTATCATGACTATCCACAAAAGTAACAGCATAACGGCTCTTGCCTGCTCCCGGCAGACCTGCTCCCTTCAATTTGTAGTAGTTTTCAGCAGCAATACCATCATTAAATGCCGTATATTTGGTAGCAAAGTCAAAGGTTGTGGTATTCCAACCAGCGTCTGTCAAACGACTCTGAAGCGTGTTTACATTACCATCCCAGTACTCCATGACGGAGAAATAAGCCTCAGCTGCACGATTGTAATCGTTGATGTGCGAGTTATGATAACCCTTGCAGTAGTCATAGCGGAAACCATCTATCTTAATCTCGTTACGCAACCATTTCAAGTATGCCTTGAACATGGCATTTACCTCCGGATTCGTATGATCCCAGTCACGCGAAGCAGCGTAGTTTGCCTCGTCTCCATAACCGTCATCCGCATTGCCCACTGCATAACCACGGCAAGCCGTAGTCGGAGCACTCGTGTTCATCTCATCCGTATTGCAAATATACGAGCCATCCGGCGTAAACGTACCATAACTACCAAAGGTATAACTCTTAAAATTACACCATCCCTCTTGTGCGTCAGCATGATTGATGACGATATCTGCTACCACGCGTGCTCCGTTCTGATGAAGGGTATTAATCACTTGCAGCAGTTTCTGCTTCGTTCCGCGACCACTGTCCAACTTGCCGTAATTGGTCGGATGGTAACCCAAACCATCTCCAGCACTCACCGAAGGAATCCATACGAGGTCGAACCACTGTCCCATCTCTTCGGCCGACGAACCGTTGTTGCCATTCACGTAGTCCACCCATTTGGTACGACCATAACCGTTACCGGAAGGGTCGGTCGTGCTGTTCCAATAGAATGCCTGCAGCATCACATCCGGGCATTGCGCCGGAGCGGAACCGTTATAACCCGGATCTATCGGCGTGTCACCGCTGATATCCTGACCTTCGCCGCACTCCGCAGTTCCGGCTCCGATATAGAGTTCGTCCGCCTCCCATTTGAGCTTGATGTAGAAATCAAAGCAACCATCCACGGTCACGTTGTAGCGCTGGTTGGTACCGTCGTACGCAAATCCCGCTACCGAATAGGTATTCAACGGCACTGCCCATGCCGCTTTGTTGTCCAAGTCATACAGCTGGCAGTAATCGCCATTTTTAACCTGTACGCGTGCCAAGTACTGAGTAAAACCCTCAAACTCATCCTGTAGCGAACCGGCAAAATACATCTTGCCGTTCACCAAAATTCCATAACTGGCGGCTTGCATCAACACACTGACCATCATGGCCGCCATCATCAAAAATGTCTTTCTCATTATTATTGGTTGTTTTTTATTGTCGGGATTACGTAATTACGGGATTACGATTTTTCGTCCGTAGGCGTCGAAGATCTCGTCGCCTACCCGAATCATCAATTGACCGTCCCTGAAGAATTTCTCTCCTCTTCGCATCAGGGAGGAGCCGGAGTTAATCGTCTCCATGCCTTGCGGCATAGGTTTCTCCTTCGAACTATTCACCCAGATCTCAAAACTCTCATTATGACCTTCCATCGTGCTGTAGTTGCTGGCAGCCAACTGATAGCCTTCGAATCCTTGTCCGTTCGCCTTATCTCCCAGACACAGAATCAGCCATCCATACTTGCCGACCACTGTCGCCTGGTATCCCGTAGCCGTTGAATATTCGTCCTTCACTTCGCTCTCACTATGCACACCGGCCCATTTACGCGCAATAATCATCGGCTTCAGATCCTCTTTATACTTCGCCCAATGCGGATAAAACACACACGGCACACCCGGCATAGACAACAAGAACGCATTCGCCTGCATCAGACGTGCTTTCAGCGCCGGAGTCATCGAGTTGCCGCGGCCGCCGAACTCATTATCATTGTCCGGCCGTAAGAACCAGTCATGGCTCTCAATAAACGTCACAGAATGCTTGCCGTCACCGCGACTCATGATACAATCGCCACGACCACGGCTGTAATCCCAGCCCGCAAACGAATTGAACACATGCCACTTGAGGTCAAAATCCAAGCCCATCAGATCGCCATTAGCGCCGTTGATGCGGTTTTGGATCTCATCCGTTCCTGAATAACATTCCATGAAGGCGATCTCCGGTTTGGCATGTTTGTTATAGTTCCAGTGGTGCCAGTTATTGAATCCGTCGCCTTTGTCATACCGGAAACCATCGTAGTGCATCACATTGCGCATCCATTGCAGATAAGCGATGAACATCTCCTGCACATAGACCTTATCGTGACTCCAGTCACGCGCACCGTCCCAGTTATCGCCGTCGTCCATACTTCCGGACGCAGTGCCGTAACAATCACCCGACTCGGGATTCAGATTCACCTCGTCGTTCGAACAGATATACGTCTCATCCGGCTGGAAGACTCCATACTCGCCGAAGTCCATCTCGTAGAAATCGCACCACGTGCTCTTGTTCGCGCAGTGGTTGATGACGATATCCGCCACCACCTTTGCTCCTGCGTTATGTAGTGCACTAATCAGCGCATCCAGCTCCGCACGGGTACCCCAATTGGAGTTCTGGTTGGAGTATTGCTTGGGGTGATAACCCGCTCCGTCACCATACGCGCTGGGCGGTAACCAGAGATAATCGAAATACTGCCCCAACTCATTTGCCTGCGCCGTCAGGGTCGTCCATTTAGTATCGCCATACTCGCTCACACCCGGAGCGGTAGCGCTATACGACTCGTTATAGAATGCCTGCATCATCACCGCCTCACACTGATGAGGAACAGCGCCTTTGTAGATATCATGTATATCCTCGCCCTCGCCGCAATTCGAACCATTGCCGATATACAACTGATCCTCGCCATACTTGAGCTTGATATAGAAATCATAACATCCTGTCACGCTTGCGGTATAACGATCGGTGCCTTTCGTAAAACCGGCTACCGACCATGTGTCCAGATCTACAACCCAAGCGGCCTCGTATTCGGCATCATATAGTTGCAGGAAATCACCGTTCGACACTTGTACATGCGCCAAATACTCGTCATACATACCCGTCATGCTGTCTTTGCCGCGGTATTCAGCAGCAAAATACGTCGTGCCGTTCACCAAAATGCCATAGCTGCCGGCGTAGCACCACACCGCGCTCAGCATCATCATCAATAATAAAAATGTCTTTTTCATTGTATTTTATTTCCAGTTATATCATATACTCTCTCACCCACGCGGATATACAGTTTCCCGTCCTCCAGGAACTTCTCTCCTCTTCCCTTTAGGGAGGAGTCGGCGGCAGGCTGCTCCACACCTTGCGGATTCATTTGGATATAGACCGTATAGGCACCTCTGCTTCCTCCTTCTACCGCCAATTCATACCCCTCCGGCTGGGTCGTGCTGCGATACTTACCCACGCGCACAATCACCTTGCCGCGATGACCTTGGATCGTAGCATGGTACTTATACTGACCGCTTTCCTCTTCCAACACTTGCGACTCACTATGGATTCCCGCACGCTTGCGGACAGCGATCAATTCGTTGATCTCTTCCTTGTAACTCACCCAATGTGGATAGAACACACACGGCACACCCGGCATCATCAGCATATACGCACTCGCCTGCAGGACGAAATCTTTGTTCGTAGCAGTCGTCAGATCCGTAGTCGGGGTAAACTGGTTGTCTCCATACGCCGTGCCACGGTCGAAGGTGTCGTGATTGTCGATGAAGGTCACCGAATAGCGCGACAGACCATGCTTGCGCAAGCCTTCAAAAACCTTGTTAACATTCAGTTTGCCGTACGAACCTGTTACGATTCCCTTCAACGAGTACTTCGCCTGAAAGTCAAAAATCATCGTGTTCGAGTCGCATTCCTGCAAATGCTGTTTCTGGCGGTCAATACTATGCCATAACTCCGAGACGGACATATACGGTTGAGCCGCCTCGTTGTACATCTTCAGGTACCGGCCATGGAAACCCAAGGTCATGTCATACCGGAATCCGTCGTAATTCATCGTATTCAGCAACCACTGCGTATAAGCCTTCGACCAGTTCTGTACCATCTCGCTCTGATGATCCAAATCACGCGCACCGTCGAAATTATCACCCGTATCATATGCTCCGCGATCCGACGCCGCCGCGTTGTAGCAGCTGGATTTCGAGTCCGTAAAACCTTCATCGTTACGACAAATCTCTTTCTGCGTCAAAGTAAACGTACCGTACGAGCCAAAATTATCCGTAAAGAAATTACACCAATTGGTCAGATTACCGCGGTGGTTTAACACGACATCCGCCAACACTTTCGTATTGCCCTTGTGCAATGCATTGATCAAATTATTCAGCCCTGTTTTGGTTCCCCAGTCGCTCTCCTGGTTGCTATACTGCTTTGCGGAATAACCCACTCCGCAACCCTTCGGACCTGCACTCGGCGGAAACCATACGACATCGAAATTCGCATTGATAGCTGCGGTATCTTTGATCAGATCGATCCATTTTGTACAACCGAACTTGCTATTCGTTGAACTCTGCGCTTTATAGCTGTCCCAGTAGAACGCCTGTAACATCACATCCTCACATTCCGCCGGCACACCGACATTCTTCGCATGCAGCGAACTCACACCCGCGCATAATATAATCGTTGAGAATACTAATAGAATCTTTTTCATGGTTTAACTATGTTAAAATTTGCTGCAAAGATACTACATTTTTTTTGAATACGCAAGACTTTTATGTAAAAAAGCAAAATTAATTTAATTTTGGGTACAAAAAAAGAGGCTCGTGTGAGTCTCTTTACTGTGGTGCCAACGGGAATCGAACCAGTGACACAAGGATTTTCAGTCCTTTGCTCTACCAACTGAGCTATGGCACCCGGAGCGGTCTCCCGTCAAACGGGAGAAGCGGCCTCCGCCCAAAAGGGCATAAAAAATACTCTTCTGACGAAAGCGGGTGCAAAAGTACTGCTTTTTTTTGACATGACCAAATTTTTTTGCATTTTTTTTAGTTTTAAGTGTATTTTTCTTGCAAATATGCGTGATTTTTTGTAATTTTGCGGTGTTTTTCATCGCCCATACAAGGTCGATACATTAAAATTATGGAACTAAAAGTCATTGCTTACGCCCGAAACGGACACACGGATAAGTTCGGCATTCCGCGACAGAGCAGAGAGGAGAGTCCGATTCTGACGAGGATTGTTTTTGAACCGGAATTTTCAATGCGCGAAGCATTGAGAGGCATAGAGGGTTATAGCCACTTATGGTTGCTATGGGGCTTTAGCGAAGTGGACACCTGGTCTCCGACCGTGCGGCCACCGCGGTTAGGCGGAAACAAACGAATGGGTGTGTTCGCGACGCGAAGTCCTTTTCGACCGAACCCGATAGGGTTGAGTAGCGTCAAACTGGTGGGGATAGAGCATGGAGAGTTGATCGTAAGCGGGGCGGATGTGTTAGACGGAACGCCGATTTATGACATCAAGCCGTATCTGAGTTTCAGCGACAGCCATCCGGAGGCAAAAAACGGTTTTGCGGAAGAGACAAAAGATAGAGAATTAGAGGTCGATTGGTCTCTTATAGAGGGTATTGATTCCAACGTCGTCGGCTCTTCGTCATATGAACATCGCGGTAATAACGCGGTAATCACCTGGTTATCACGCGGTAATCACGCGCTTTTGGATGCAAAAAAGACCGAAATTGAGTATATTTTACGCCAAGACCCGCGGCCGGGTTATCAAGACAATCCGGAGCGGGTCTATAAGATGGATTACGCAGGGATACGCGTGTCCTTTAAAGTACAGGATTCCAAAGTAGTGGTACTGACATATGAATACTTTTGATAGCGCAGGCACCACAAAAAAGGCTCTCACGAAAGTGAAAGCCTTTTTTGTATTTTTCTTCGTTTAAAGAATCACAAACTCTTGATATATTTGTCTGCTTCGATAGCGGCCTTCGCGCCAGAACCGGCAGCAACGATGGCCTGGCGGTAATGCGGGTCGGCACAATCGCCGGCAGCAAAAATGCCAGGCAGAGTTGATAGTTGACAGTTGACAGTTGACAGTTGAGAGTTGTCCTCTGCTGTCTTAGCAAAGCACTGGGTGCTATGACCTTCGGTAATGATGTATCCTTCGGCGTCGCGGGCGATGAAATCCTTGAATAATTCTGTGTTCGGATGATGACCGATGGCCAGGAAGAAACCGTCGATTGCGATATGCTTCATCGCCTCATCCGGTTCGCCTTTGCGGTACACTAAATCTGCTCCTTGCACTTTGCCTTCGCCCGTCAGTTGGACCGTATTATGCTCAAAGAGCACCTCGATCTTCGGGTTGTTCAAAACCCTTTGTTGCATGATCTCCGAAGCGCGCAAATAGGGTTTGCGGACAATCATATATACCTTCTCGCAGAGCCCTGCCAAGTAGTTTGCCTCTTCGCACGCGGTGTCACCGCCGCCGACGACAGCGACCGTTTTCTTGCGATAGAAGAAACCGTCGCAGGTAGCGCAGGCACTCACACCGCGGCCTTTATACGTCCGCTCGCTCTCGATACCGAGGTACTTGGCACTTGCGCCCGTCGCAATGATTACTGCATCCGCTTCGTAGAGGTCTGTGTCTTCGACCCAGACTTGGTGGGGTTTGCGGGCTTCGCCCGCGTTTGAAGTTTGGAAGTTTACTTTCGTCACAATACCCGAAACGAATTTCGTACCGAATCGCTCGGCCTGACGTTTCATATCGTCCATCATCTGGAAGGGTTCTACGCCGTCCGGATAACCGGGGAAATTCTCCACTTCGGTGGTCGTGGTCAACTGACCGCCCAACTGCGGTCCTTCAATCAATACCGGTTGCAGGTTCGCGCGGCTCGCATAAATAGCTGCCGTATAGCCCGCAGGGCCGGATCCTATAATCAAACATTTTACTTTATTCATAGTCTCATATCATTTACATACGTATCTTTCTCAGGCGTGATCACATACGCCTCTTTTGCTCCTTGTACGAATTTCGGCTCTTTCATCTTCAGCGTCGAGGTCTTCTTGCCTTCTTTGATCTCCACGGAGAGCGGCATGAGGTCGCTGTTTCGCACCTTCAGCACAAAGCGGTTGATACCTATACTCTGGTCCTTCGGTGTGAGCGTCACGATGGTCTGCGAGCCGTCTTGCGAAGTCCGTTCGACGATATTACAAACCGGCACTAAGGCTTTTGCGTACAACAGCGGATTGCTCTCCAAAAGTTCCTGCTCCGTGGGGTTAGTCAGGGTCAGTTCGTCCGTCTCCGGCGAGTACATGTACATCGTCTTGCCGTCATACGCCGCCTCGATATTGAACATCTCGAGGTGGAACTTATTTCCCTGCATAATGATTTCTCCGGGATAGTTCATCGGTGCGTTGACCTCCTCTGCCACCGTGACGATAAAATCCGATTTGAGCGTCTTCGTCTCCAAGTTCGCCAAAAACGAACTAAGGATGGTTAATATAGTTAATAATGTACACATTCTGATAAGTATTTACCTCTTGTTTAGATGGCTTTTAGTGCCTATCCGATTCTCTCTCGTTAGTGTCTCGCCAGTCTGATTTTTCTATTTGACGCCCAATTCCTCCAACAGTTGGTCGAGTTGCGAGAGGTCCTGAATCAGGACGTCTCGGCCTTTCGGACCTTTGTTCGGACCTACGATACCTGCCGCTTCAAGTTGGTCGGAGAGTTTGCCGGCGCGGTTATAACCGATCTCGAAGGCGCGCTGCAGACGCGAAGTGGATCCCTCCTGCTTCGTTACTACGTAACGCGCTACATCTGCGAACATCGGGTCGAGACGTTTCATATCCACGGATCCCGGAGCTACCGCATCGCCGTCACCGCCTTCACCGACATACTCCGGCAACAAGTACGGTTCGGTATAACGCTGCTGTTTTGATATATGCTTCACGATCTCATCCACCTCCGGCGTATCGACAAACGCACACTGGATACGTGTCACGCTTGCGTTACCGGCGTAAAGGCTGTCACCGCGACCGATCAGCTGTTCTGCTCCCTTCGCATCGAGCACCGTACGAGAGTCGATGACACTCTGCGTCCGCAACGCAATACGCGTCGGGATATTCGCTTTGATGACACCTGTGACGATGTTGACGGACGGACGCTGGGTAGCCAGAATCATGTGCATTCCCACGGCACGTGCTTTCTGCGTGATACGCGCAATCGGTGTCTCCACCTGCTTGCCTGCCTGCATGATAAAATCTCCGTACTCATCGATGATGATGACGATATAAGGCAAGTACTGGTGATGCAGACTTTCCGCCACTAACTTATTGGGGTTCAGCCTTCTACGTACAAACTTATCGTTATAATCTTCCAAGTTCCGCACGCCGGCATCCATCAGCAGTTTGTATCGGTTCTCCATCTCGATCACCAGCGAGTTCAGGGTATTGATGACCTTGTCGCAATCGGTAATCACCACCTGCTCGGGATCGGTATCCGGTTGTGCCGCGAGGAAATGCTTGATCAGCGGCTTGTACGGCGCAAACTCTACCATCTTCGGATCGACCATGACGAGTTTCAACTCAGCCGGGTGTTTCTTATAGAGGAGCGAAGTGATGATCGCATTGATGGCTACGGACTTACCGGTTCCCGTTGCGCCGGCCACGAGCAAGTGCGGCGTCTTCGCGAGGTCGAACATAAAGACCTCGTTCGTGATCGTTCGTCCATAGGCAATCGGCAGTTTCATCTTCGTCTCTTCCTGGAAGCGTTTGGAAGCGATCACCGAGTGCATGGACACTACCTGCGGTTTCTCGTTCGGCACCTCGATTCCCACCGTTCCTTTTCCGGGCATCGGCGCGATGATACGGATTCCCGTGGCGCTCAGAGACAACATAATGTCGTTCTCCAGCTGCTGTATTTTCGCTACGCGGACACCTGCCTTCGGCACTATCTCATAGAGCGTTACCGTCGGACCGACCGTCGCTTTGATACTATCAATTTCTATGCCATAGTTGCGCAGGGTCGTCACAATACGTGCGCCGTTATTACGCTGCTCCTCTTCGTCGATGATCGGAGCGGTCTCGTTGTCATAGACCTTCAGCAGGTTCAGAGACGGGAACTTATAGAACTCCAGATCTTTTCGAGGGTCGTACGGACCGAGTTTCTCCAGAAGTTTGTCCGGGTCCTTCGTATATAACTCATCCTCGTTCACGTCCTCGATCTCCAGATCCGGGTCACCTTCTTTCTTATCGCTCTCTTCCTTCGCCTCCGGTTTGTCCATGGGTATCGGTGCATCGCCCAGCGGCTCGTTGTCTTCATCTACCAAAGGCTCCTCAATCTCCACCTTCGGTTCTTCGATCTCCACTTTCGGTTCCTCGATCTCTACTTTCACTTCCTCGTCCTTCGGTGTTTCTTCGATTTCTATCGGCAGGTCAATCGTCACCTCGTTATCATTCCCCTCTGTATCCTCGGAGATTTCCTCACTTGACGTACCCGGATCCATAGGCTCCTTGGGCTTCTTGGCGAATAAGCCTTTGCACCATTCGCCAAAAGCTTTGCAGCGGTCGATAAACCGCGGATCGGTCACAATCAGGAAAATAACCAGCGTCACGAACAAGATAGCCATCGTGCCGATGATGTTCACGTAGCTCACCAGCCACGCGGCGGTCATACTACCAAAAGCGCCTCCCCACCGGTAGATGCCCATGTGTACAATCTGTTGCGCAAAGCCCAAAACGACAGCTCCCCAGAGCACCCAGAACGTGCCGCCGCAGAACAGCTTAATGGCGTGTATATCCCGGAAAACATGCATCAGCCGCAAACCGTAAATGGCGATCATCAGCATCAATAACACGCTCACAAAACCGAACGTGCCATCGATCATGAAATGTGCCAACATAGCACCCGGTAGACCCAACAGATTACGTATCGCCTCGCGGTTTTCCACACGCCCCGCATGATCGAGCGACAAAATCGACTGATCATACATGCCCGTGAATAAAAAACTCACATACGCGATCGTGCCGATTACAGCAAAAGCCAGCAGCAGGACTCCTGCCACCATTCGCGTCTCACGCGCAGCAAAGAACCTTTTCACCATCTCCCACCAAGGGGTTTTCTCTACTTGTATTGCGCGCTCATTCGGACGGTCGTCCGATAAGGGATTTCTTGATTTGGATACTGTTCTGGGCATATTAACTCAAATTAATGTGCAAAGATACAAAAAATATTCGGTAATAAAAAATTAAAATATTATTTTTTAGCCTTTTGCGCAAAAAAAGACACTTTTTTTATAATAATGTTCGCGCACGCTTGCGCATATGAAAAATTTTTCGTACCTTTGTGCGCTTTTTGTAGTTTTATGGACGAATTGATCAGACACGAAGGTATAGTGCTTAGCACGAATGACAAGATGGCGCACATTCAGATTGTGCAATCTTCCGCGTGTTCGGCCTGCAAGGCGAAAGCCATGTGTTCCTCCTCAGAGAGCCAGTCCAAAGAGATGGATGCGCTCATGCTGGAGCCCATGGTTCCGGGCGACCGTGTAGAGGTCGAGGTGCGCGAACACCTGGCTTGGAGAGCCGTTCTGCTCGCATACATCCTCCCCTTCCTCGTAATGATGACCACCATCGCTGTCCTCGATCTGCTGACCCATTGGGACGAAGCTATCGTCGGCACCATCGCGCTTGCCTCTATCGCGCTCTACTATCTCGTCCTCAATCAGTTTAAATCCAAACTGCAAAAACAATTTTCCTTCACCGCAAGGAAGATTTGAGAAGATTTCAACAAATTACTAATAACAAACATTTAAAACAACAACCAACATGAATCTGATTCTGATTTCTATGGGAGTTCTTGGTGTGACAGCTTTGGTAGCAGCGATCCTGCTCTATTTTGTCAGCCAGTTCTTCAAAGTAGAGGAAGATCCGCGCATCGACTTGGTACAGGCGGTACTGCCTGGAGCCAACTGCGGTGGCTGCGGATTTGCCGGTTGCCGCAACTTCGCAGAAGCCTGCGTCAAGGCCGGTAGTACAGAGGGTTTGGCCTGCCCTGTGGGTGGTGACCCGACCATGGATGAAGTAAAGAAGATCCTTACGCCCGCCGCTGCCGAAGAAGCAGTTCCTGCTGCTCAAGCCGGCGACAAGAAAGGCTTCGATCCGGCAATCGCCGAGAAGATTAAAGCGCTCGCTACGCCGAAAGCGACTTTCCCCGCTTCCATCCGAATGGCTCAAAAAAGCTGAATGCTGATTACTGAATTCTGAAAGCTAAAAGACTTATGAGAACATTTAAAATAGGCGGAGTTCATCCGCAGGACAACAAGCAATACTCTGCACACCAGGCGATTAAAGAGTGCCCGCTGCCTAAGCAGGCCATCATTCCTCTGGTGCAGCACATCGGTGCGCCGGCTCAAGCCGTGGTAGAGGTTGGTAAGAAAGTGAAAGTGGGCGAACTGCTGGCGAAAGCCGGTGGATTCGTGAGTGCAAACATCTGCTCTCCTGTAAGCGGTACGATCACCAAGATCGGTGACTGGACCGACGCATGGGGTGCTCCCGGACAAGCTATCTACATTGACGTAGAGGGTGACGAGTGGTTGCCGGAGATTGATCGCAAACCGGACCTCGTACACCAGTGTACCTTGGAGCCGAAGGAGATCATCGACAAGATCGCAGCCGCAGGTATTGTAGGTCTCGGTGGCGCTTGCTTCCCGACACACGTCAAACTGCTGCCGCCTCCGGGCAAGAAAGCAGAAGTGCTCATCGTCAACGGCGTAGAGTGCGAACCGTATCTGACCTGTGACCACCAGCTGATGATGGAGCACGGCGAGGAGATCATCATCGGTATCCAGATCCTCAAGAAAGCCTTGGGCGTTCAGCGCGCTATCATCGGTATTGAGAACAACAAACCCGATGCCATCGCACACATGCGCGAGCTGGCGGAGAAGCAACTCGGTATCGAGGTGATGCCGCTCAAGCTCCGTTACCCGCAAGGTGGCGAGAAACAGCTCATTGACGCCACTATCGGTCGCCAGGTACCTTCCGGTGCTCTCCCGATCGAAGTGGGAGCCGTAGTGGATAACGTGGCTACTATCTATGCCGTTTATGAGGCAGTACAGAAGAACAAACCGCTCATCAGCCGCGTCATGACCGTTACCGGCAAATCCGTGAAGAACCCGGGTAACTACTGCGTTCGTTTCGGTACGCCGATCGAGGAAGTGATTGCGCTCGCCGGCGGAGTACCGGTAGATACAGGAAAGGTCATTGGCGGTGGTCCGATGATGGGACGCGCCATGGATCATATAGAGAACATGCCGGCTAACAAACGTCTCTCCGGCCTTCTCTTCCTGCCGGAAGCAGAGTGTATCCGTCCGGAGCAAGAGAACTGTATCCGTTGCGGCAAGTGCGTACAGGCTTGTCCGATGGGACTCGAGCCGTACTTGCTCCAACGTCTCAGCGAACTGGAGATGTGGGACGAACTGGAGAAGCACGACATTATGGATTGCATCGACTGCGGTTGCTGCGTCTTCACCTGTCCTGCTCACCGCCGTCTCTTAGACGGTATTCGTCCGGGTAAAGCCAAAGTAGGCGCCATCCTCCGTGAGCGTGCCGCTGCAGCGAAAAAATAATGTTAAATCATAAATTTGAAATCATAAATTATGAAACAATTGATTGTCGCTCCGGCTCCGCACGCCCACAGTGGTGATACCGTCCGCCGGAATATGCTTTTGGTCATTCTCGCTTTGATGCCTGCTTACGCAGTAGCATTAGTGGAGTTTGGCTGGGGCGCATTGATCACGGCTGCCATCTCGGTTCTCGCATGTATCTGCACCGAGTACGTCATCAGCCGTTATGTGCTCAAAGAGCAACGCCAGACCATCGGAGACCTCTCGGCCGTCCTCACGGGTCTGCTGCTCGCTTTCAACCTTCCTTCTACCATCGATTGGTGGATCGTAATCATCGGTGCTGTAGTAGCTATCGGTATTGGTAAGATGACCTTCGGCGGTCTGGGTCAGAACCCCTTCAACCCCGCTCTCGTAGGTCGTGTCTTCCTGCTTATCGCTTATCCGGCACAGATGACCACCTGGCCCACGCCGCAAGGCTTCAACGGTGCGTATGTGGACGCTGAGACAGGCGCTACCCCGCTCTATTATCTCAAGCACATCGTCAAAGCCGGTGATTCATCCGTCATTGACCAGCTGCCGTCGCTCATGGACTCGTTCCTGGGCGTCATGGGCGGTTCGCTCGGAGAGGTTAGTGCTGCTGCGCTGCTGCTCGGAGGTATTATCCTCATCTGCTGCCGCGTCATCACCTGGCACATCCCTGTAGCGATCCTCGGTACCGTAGCTTGCTTCTGCGCTTGCACGGGTCTTGCCGGTGCGCTGCCTGAAGGACTGGATACATGGCACTACATGGGATACGAACTCCTCTCCGGTGGTCTGATGCTCGGTGCTTTCTTCATGGCAACCGACTACGTCACCAGCCCGATGAGCGCGTGGGGAAAGATCATCTTCGGTATCGGTATCGGATTCATCGTAATGGTCATCCGTACGTGGGGTAACTACCCCGAAGGTATGTCCTTCGCTATCCTGATCATGAACGCTTGCGTTCCATTGTTGAACAAGATTCGTCCGCAACACTTCGGCGAACCGAAAAAAGCATAAGGAGGCACAACTATGGCAAAATTAGAAAGTACATTCAAGAACATGGTGCTCTCCCTGGTTATCATCGCTATGGTAGCCGCAGGAGCTCTGGCAGGCGTTTATGCTGTCACCGAAGCCACCATCGCTAAACAAGAGGCTCAGAAACAGCAGGCCGCTATCCTCGCTGTGCTCCCGGAGGGCTGCACTATCGCAGAACCCGAGCAGGCAGAAGATCTGACGATCTACAAGGCTTACATCAACGACGAATGGGTAGCTACCGCGGTAGAGACCTCTGAAGTCGGTTTCGACGGCCCGCAAGTGATCATGGTGGGTCTGGGCAAAGACGGCGAAGTGCTCGATTACGTAGTGCTCAAGCAAACCGAGACCCCGGGTCTGGGTGCACATATCGACCACTGGTTCAAAGATGCTGTCGGCAACCGCTCTATCATCGGTAAGAAAGCCGGCGCACTGGCTGTCAACAAAGATGGCGGAGACGTAGATGCTATCACCGCTGCCACCATCTCCAGCCGCGCATTCCTGAAAGCTGTCAACAAAGCGTACGCAGCTGTTGCTGAAGGGGCTGTTGAGGCAGCTTCCGGCGCAAGCCAGCTGCAAGGTGCAGAACCGGCAGCAGAGCAACCCGCTGAAGTAACTGAAGTACAACCCGCAGAAAAGGAGGAATAATTATGAGTAACGCAATGAAAACATTGACCAACGGTATTCTCAAGGAGAATCCTACTTTTGCGTTGGTTCTCGGTATGTGCCCTACGCTGGCTACTACCACCAGTGCCGTTAACGGTATGTCCATGGGCTTGGCTACGCTCTTCGTGCTCGTTTGCTCGAACGTAGTGATCTCGCTTCTCAAGAATCTCATCCCGGATAAAGTACGTATCCCGGCTTTCATCGTAGTCATCGCTACGTTCGTGACGATGGTACAACTCGTCATGCAGGCTTACCTGCCGGCTATCTACGATGTGCTGGGTCTCTTCATCCCGCTGATCGTAGTGAACTGTATCGTACTTGGCCGTGCAGAGGCATTTGCAGCGAAGAACACCGTCGGCCTCTCCGCGCTGGACGGTATCGGTATGGGTCTAGGCTTCACGCTCTCCCTCACCGTGCTGGGTATCATCCGTGAGTTCTTAGGTGCAGGTACTGTCTTCGGTTTCCAACTCTACAGCAGCCAGTTCGCAGCGCTGATCTTCGTACTCGCTCCGGGTGCGTTCATCTGCCTCGCCTACCTCATGGCGGCTGTCAACAAACTGCAGAAGAAGTAAATGACCAAATTGTAAATGATTAAATTGTAAATAGCTTTATGGTATATTTTCTGATATTCATCTCTGCAATATTTGTTAACAATATTGTATTGAGCCAGTTCCTGGGCATCTGCCCGTTCCTGGGTGTAAGTAAGAAGATTGACACCGCGCTGGGTATGGGTGCCGCCGTTACGTTCGTGCTCACGCTCGCTACGGTTGTTACGTATCTGCTGCAGAAATTACTCGTCCTCTGGGGCGTTGAGTTCCTTCAGACCATCCTCTTCATTCTCGTCATCGCCGCTCTTGTGCAGATGATCGAGATCATGCTGAAGAAAGTGTCTCCGGCGCTCTATCAGGCTCTGGGTGTGTTCCTGCCGCTGATCACTACCAACTGCTGTATCCTCGGTGTGGCTCTTATCGTAGCTGACCAGAACAAGCTCTTGGCTAAACTGCCCCTCGGCGCAGACTACGGCCTGCTCTCCGGTACCGTTTATGCCTTCGCTACAGCAATCGGTTTTGCGCTCGCGCTCGTCCTCTTCGCAGGTATCCGCGAGCAGCTGGCGCTCAACAAAGTGCCCGAAGCAATGAAAGGTACTCCGATCGCCCTCCTGACCGCAGGTCTCCTGGCGATGGCGTTCATGGGCTTCAGCGGAGTGGTATAATCACTCTAGGACACTAGGATACTAGTATCCTAGTACCCTTTACGCATACATGCGCGCGTACCTTAATTAGTACGCGCGTATGTTGTTTTTAATATATAGTATGTATTTTAATAATTTATATACTCTCATTAAGAAAATGCACCATTTACAGATATGTCGCTTGCGATATTAAAATATTTGTTGTACCTTTGCACTCGATTTCAGTCGCGAGCGACACAAATCATACCTCCCGGTCTGCGCACAAACAGAAAATAACTCTAAAACAGATAAAATTATGAACATCTATGATTTTACGGTGCTTGACACCCAAAAAAATGAAGTCAAATTAGACGAGTACAAAGGCAAAGTCCTTTTAGTAGTTAATACCGCCACCGGTTGCGGATTTACGCCGCAGTACGAGGCACTCGAGAACCTCTATAAGAAATACCAGGACAAGGGTCTGGTGATCCTCGATTTCCCTTGCAACCAGTTCGGTCAGCAGGCACCGGGTTCCGATGAGGAGATCGTTTCTTTCTGCCAGCTCAAATACAAAGTATCTTTCCCGCAGTTCTCGAAGATCGAGGTGAACGGCGAGAATGAGAGCCCGGTATTTACATACCTCAAAGAGAATGGTCCGGAGGAGAAATACGAGGGTCTCAAAGCCAAAGCTACCGCTACGATGCTCAAAGGCATCAGCAAGACTTTCAAGAAAGAGAACGACATCCGCTGGAACTTCACCAAGTTCCTCGTGGACCGCGAGGGCAATGTAGTGGGCCGTTTCGCCCCCACCACCAAACCCGAAGACATAGAGGCAGAGATCCTGAAACTATTGTAATTAACTTTTAAAATGGATCGACGGCGAAGTAGAGCACAACTCCCTATTATCGTGCAGGTTTTCCTCGCGATGTTTTTGGGCATGTCACAAGGCTGGTTTATGCCGGCTTGGTTTATCCGCATCTTTGTGACATTCAATGATTTTTTCGGACAATTTATAGGATTCCTTGTACCGCTGATTATCCTGGCGTTGGTTACAGCCTCTATCGCCAACTCGCACCATGGTGCCGGCAGAATGCTGCGCGTCACTATGGCAGTTGTGCTGCTGAGTACTTTTCTGGCGGGAGTCGCCTCTATGGGCGTTAGCAAATGGATCATTCCGATGTTTGTCACCACCGGAGAAGAGGTCGTGCTGGTGCCCCGGGGAGGCGAAGAGTTGGCACCCTTCTTCACCCTCCAGTTGCCTCCTGCTTTGGATGTCATGAGTGCGTTGATGATGGCGCTGATGCTGGGATTAGGTATGCGTGCTGTCCAGGCTGATTCGCTGCGCAAAGGAATATCCGAACTCCAGAAACTGGTGATGCTTTCTATCGAGAAAGCGATTATTCCGTTGCTGCCGGTATATATCTTCGGCGTTTTTCTGAAGATGTCTGCTTCTGGCGGTATAATAGAGTTGGCAAGTGATTTTCTTTGGGTAATTCTGTTGGTGATTGCCATGTTAGTGGTATGGACATTGTTCCTGTACAGTATAGCCGGCCTTCTCGCGCATCGCAATCCGTTCAAGTTGTTATGGGCGATGATGCCTGCCGGTATGGTCGCTTTTGCCACCTGTTCTTCAGCGGCTACCATTCCTGTTTCGCTCGAAAGAGCCAAACACCTGACACGCGATGAGAACACCGCTTCGTTCGTCATTCCGCTGTGCGCCAACCTGCATATCCCTTCTGTCAGCATCCATTTTGTCATCTGCGCTATCGCGGTGATGATGATGGTCGGGCAACCTGTAGAACCGGGCTCGTTCATTCCCTATATGATTATGCTGACGATGACTTGTGTCGCTGTGCCGGGCGTACCCGGAGGCGTTGTGGCAGTCTTGCCGGTTATGGCAAGTATGCTCGGCTTCACGCCGGAGATGCAGGCATTGTGCCTGTCTTTGGGCGTGTTACTGGACGCACCGCTTACGGCTATGAATGTCCTCTGCGACGGAGCGGTATGTACTATTGTTGATAATCGAGTAATATGTACGAACAACTGAAATTAGATAACCAACTCTGTTTCCGTCTCTATACGGCGGCGCGGTTGATTGCCGGTGCGTACGGTCCTTATTTCGAGACCTTGGGAATCACGTACCCGCAGTACCTGGTTCTGCTCGTCCTTTGGGAAAAAGACCATCAGCCGGTGAACGACATCGCCAAACGTCTTCATCTGGAGACCAACACCGTCACGCCCCTTCTGCAGCGGATGGAACGTCAGGGATTAGTCACGCGCGTCAAAGGTGAAGTGGATACGCGGCAACGCATCGTCTGCCTGACTGATGCCGGAAAGGCAATGGAGGAGAAGGCAAAGGACATCCCGAACCGATTAGGCACCGAAGTCACCAAGCATGTGTCCGTAGAGGAACTGAAAGCCCTCATCCCCTCCCTCGACAAACTGATTGAAGGCCTGAAGTAAGGGACAAAAGAATAAAATTACAGAAAATGGCACTTTTATTTGCAAGTGTCATTTTTTTTGCGTACCTTTGCAGTCGCAAAATGAATTGTGCCCTTGTGGCTAAGACCAATAAATATCGTCACTCACTGACGTTAAACAGGAGGACATAATAAAAGGCGTTTATTGACGCTTGTTTTGGTACATCGAAATCCGGAAAATTTCACACGCCCAAAGCAAGATAGTGCAATAGACGTTCCGTGGGTATGTTAGTATCCGTTCGCGCCCTCATAGGGCGGGAGGGTTAAGCATATCGGGCGTGGACGTTATTGTTTGTTCTTGTGTGTAGGGTCATTTCCGGAACCTCGATGTAGAGAATAAGCGTGAATAATGTTCGCGCTTTTCTTGTGTTATACTATTTATTTTAAACTATAAAATATAAACAATAAACAACATGGAAACATTAAGTATTCCTTCTGAGAAAAAACATTTTGACTTAACAACGCCAGCCGGAAAAAGTACAGCCCTTGGTTTCATCGTGGGAGCTGGTGGTGTAATTCTAATTACCGGCCTTAGTATTTGGTTAAACAAACATCTAAAACTCACTAAAGAGTCGAGTAAGACAATAACGGATATTATTGCAGCAGGTAAACATCATAATGTCGCGGAAATGGATGTGACCATTGAAAATACGGCGGGTATTCAATGTAACATTCCCAATGAAAGTATTGATGATATGAAAATCAAAGCAACTGTCGGGTGTGATAATAAAATCACATTGCACGTTAAATATAAATAATGTACAATTTTAAAAATTTTATACAATGAAAAAGTTGATCTTATCTTGCTTTTTGTCAGCATTATGTCTGACAACTGCTTTTGCTGTGGACTATTCTGGTACTTGCGGCGAAAATCTAACTTGGGTATATGACCAAGAATCATGTGTATTAACAATTAGTGGTACAGGGCCTATGGACGATTATGATACACAATCCCGCCCTTGGTCTTCAAGTATCACCGACAAAGCGAAATCATTAGTCATAAGGGAGGGAGTAACAACTATTGGTAAAGAAGCATTCAAGCAATTCTACAAACTTCAAAGCATATCTATTCCTACTTCTTTGCAAAGTATTGGAGATAAGGCATTTTATAGCAGTGAGCACATAATACTATCGGAGCTTACAGGTAATTATTCAATAGGAGAATATGTTTTCCATTGGAATAGAGAAATAACAAGTTTAACTATATCTGGCAATATTAAAATAGGACGATACGCTTTTCAAGGGTGCAGAAATTTGCAGTCATTAATTATACATGATAGTGTAATGATCGAAGGTGATAATGCTTTTGATTCTTGTGACAGATTAAAAAATGTTACGATAGGTGGTAATGTCAAATTGTTTGGAAGAAACATTTTTGACGCTTGTGATAGTCTATCTACTGTTCAAATACAAGAAGGAATAAAAATACTACCCACAGGTTTGTTTTACCGTTGTACGCAATTATCAAATGTCATGCTGCCTTTCTCTTTGGATACTATTCGAGATAAGGCTTTTCAAGAATGTGATTCACTAAAAAGTATTAATCTCCCTAATAATCTAAAATATTTAGGAGATTATTCCTTTGCTTGGAGCGGAATACAGTCAATTACTTTGCCTCTAAACACTACTGCAAACAGTATGTCTATATTCTTTGGTTGTAATAACTTAGAAACAGCTATAGTGTATGGAAGAAATCAGACTTATAATAATTTGTTTCACAATTGTCCAAACCTTCATACATTGTATTGGCATGTCAAAGAAGCAAATAGCCCTCAGGATCCTATAGGAACAGGACATAAAATAAAACAAGTGTTTTTCGGAGAAGAGGTGGAATTAATTCCGTCCAAGATGTGCAATGCGTTTACAAATTTAGAATATGCGGAGATCCAAAAAAATGTAGAAAGAATTGGAGCATATGCTTTTCAAAATTGTCCGAAGTTAAAGAAAATAAGAAGTTATGTGACCACACCACCTTGGATTGGATTGTTTGGTTTTTTTATGACTTCCAATGTGGATTCTGTAGTAGTTCCGTGTAATAGTGTTGAGGCATATCAAAATGCAAATTTCTCTAATGCCTACGGTTGGGGGAGTATGAATATCGTCGGAGATGAAAATTGTGAGACAACCACTTATACCGTATCCGTTTCTTCTGCGAATACTTCAATGGGCACCGTTTCTGGTGGTGGGACATATGAGGAAGGAGCAACAGCAACGGTTACAGCAACACCGAAAAGCGGTTATAAGTTTACCAAGTGGAGTAATGGCAGCACGGCTAATCCATACACATTTACGGTAACAAGTGATGTTTCACTTACAGCCTATTTTGAACAATCTAGTACACCGCAGCCTGAAAGTTCTACATTCTGGAATATGAGCGATGCTGCATTTAACTCTCTTGGCACTATCAATTCTAACAAAACGATTAACGGCTTGACCATTTATGCCACTAGTTCTAAAAATGTAGTGATTGATGAAAGTGCCCAAGAGATAGATGGCTTGTCCTTTACCCACCGCCTCAAATTCGGAGGAACCGGTTCCAGCGATGCACGTTGTCTTTCATTCCATGTGGACGGAGATTGCGATATAGATGTTTATTTAATGTCCGCTTCCGGAAGTGCAGACCGTACGCTTAATGTAGATAAAGGCAGTTTTGGAAATACAATTCAACAAATTCCGGCATATGGAAGCACTATCTCCGAAGGAAATGTACACTATGCAGGTGGTGCAACTACAATATATCTATATTCTCCAAGTAGCGGAGTAAATATCTATGCAATCCGTGTGACTTCAAACAGCACGCATGAAACAACCACCTATACCATCTCCGTTTCATCTGCCAATAATTCGATGGGTACCATTTCAGGAGGAGGCACATACGAAGAAGGACAGACAGCAACCGTAACAGCCATACCAAAGAGCGGATATAAATTCACACGCTGGAGCAATGGGAGTACTGCTAATCCGTACTCGTTTACGGTAACAAGTGATGTTTCGCTTACTGCTTATTTTGAACAATCAACAACACCACAATCGGAGTCCAAGTTCTGGAATATAAGCGACGCTGTGTTTAACTCTCTCGGCACAATCACATCTCAAACGACAATCAATGGTTTAACTATTCATGCCACGGCTAACAAACCGATAGTGGTAGATGCCGACGCACGAGAAATAAATGGTTATTCTTTCACTCACCGACTCAAGTTTGGTGGAACAGGAGTAAATGATGCACGAATGCTTTCCTTTAGAGTGGATGGTGATTGTGATATTGATATTTATTTAATGTCCGCTTCCGGAAGTGCAGA
>DEKW01000017.1:89445-89616 GCA_002354055.1 Bacteroidales bacterium UBA2712 | reverse complement strand
CGGAATAAACTACTTTTGCCATAGTTAATAAAATTTTAGGTTTAACGGTTAAACAATAGGTTAATACTTCCGTGAGCCGTCGTACGATTCTACGGTTTTGGTTTGGATGACGACGGAGGTGTCGCCTTTCTGCCATGCCTCCGACCGCGTCGTGACAGTCCGCGTGACGTT
>DEKW01000017.1:69725-89325 GCA_002354055.1 Bacteroidales bacterium UBA2712 | reverse complement strand
GTTCTGAGCCTTAGCCTAAGCGTTAGAATTTCTTTCTTAGTCATAATCGCTAATCTTTCATTCGTTCATTCGTTAAACGTTCATTCGTTCATTCGTTCATTCGTTCATTCGTTCATTCGTTAAACGAGTTTCTCGTACTCCTGTGCGAACATGTAGCCACGCAAGGAACCATATTTCTTTTGGTTCTTGAACGCAGTTGCATAAGCGCTCTTTTGCTCTTCGGTCAGCGCTTTAACAGCTGCGCTTGCCTGACGGAACTTCGTCTGACGAGCTAACTCTTGTTCGCTGAACGGTTTGGTGCGAGGATTGCAGATTTTACCCGTGTACAGGGTATTACCTTTCTTCGCGAAATACACATCGCTGTGTTCACAGATCTTGCCGCTATACGACTTGACCATCTCAATAGGAACATACTTTGCCATAGTTGTTTAGGTTTGGTTTGTATCCGCCTATATATGGCGGATGGGTTAATAAAAAGTTAGTTTGCGTTCTTTTTGGGGTCCCCAGCGTAAACCGAACGCAGTGTTTGCGATGGGGAGTGCCGAGGCAATGGTCGCACCTACCAATTAGCGGAGCGGTTTGGTTTTTGCGATCCATTTGCCGACAGCACAAGTTGAGCAGACCTTAAGCAGAGGTTAGACGTCATCTTTCTGCCTTATCTTGCCCATTTTCCGAACGTCTTTAGGGCTCCCGAAAATTTTAATTTTTGGGAAGAGGAGGAATTGAGACAACTACACGAGTTACGGAGTAACGAAGTCGTTGATCTCCAATTCCGACGACAAAGGTACGTCAAACATTCCACCTTCTCCAAATTTTTTCGCAACTTTTTTACATAATTTGTGATTTTTTTGTAAAATTACTGGATTGTAGACTTTTAGACGTGTTGTGCTTGTACATAAACGGCTTGCCGTGTCGGTGCCCTCGACGTTTTTCGCTAAAATTTTTCATAAAAATGCATTTTTCTCCAGCGTGACGTGTGAAAGTTTCACACTTTCACACTTTCACGCATTCGTGTACCTCGAAAAAATCCTCATTATAATAATATTATTATATTTTATAATGCCCTTTTGATGAACACATATTTTTGTGTGAAAGTGTGAAAATGTGAAAGTGCTTTTTCACAAATTCACGCGATTTTACTCTAAAAACTTGTATATATCAGATTTTTTTCGTACCTTTGCGCGAAATTCGCGCAGCACAACAGAAAGGTAATCTATTTAAACGATATGGCACAGTTCGCAATATATAAAATTAAGTTTGAGAAATCGAACGAGCTAAACACCTATAATCAAGACATCAATCCTGATGAGTCGTTGGCTAACGCACGTGAATTGTTCGCTTCTATGTTCCATGAAACGAGCACGCTTGGATTATTCGACTTGCAAGGAGGAGAGCACTTTAACAATTACATCTGGCGTCAAGATGATAAGGAGGTGTATCTCATTCGATTACATAAGAGCCAAATCAAAAGTTTGGTTAAGTTAGAAGAAAATCCCGAGGGAGGAGCACCGGATTGCATTGAAAAGCAGGAGGAATCCAATCCCTATTGCTATGTTATTTTCGATAACCGCGGCAATAGAGGACAGATTGCTGTGGAGAAATCTTCGGTATGGGGAAATAACCCCGATAATCCTGGCGTTATCTTGCAGGACTATCTCTCGGCACTTATGACGCAGCATTTCCGGCTCAAAGTTTCTTTCTTGCCAAAAATGCAACCAACGCGCATTTGGGACTATTATCGCCAACTGATTTCTAAAGGAGACGTGCTGCAAAGTGTCACGTTTGAGATTGATAATCCCGACAAGATTAAGGAGTTTGACCAATCGCAAGAAATCGAAATTAGTGATGCGATAAATCGCATGACGGAAACAGTCAAGGCAACCGGCGCACTCAGAGGCGTGTTCAAACTATTTGCCGATAATGCTTCTCCATTCGAGTTCGACCAAAAAGTGGAGGACTTCAAGAACATGGTTCGCATCTGCGGCACGCAAGCTTACCATCTTGTGCTCAACTTCAAGAACCACAAAGCCTATCGGTGTGACGAGAAAGTACATGCGCTCATTAAACTCAATCGAGATCCAATAGAGGAATACCAGAAAGGCGCGAAAGTAATTGATGATACGACTGAGGAGAAGCAAGAATATGCACTCGTTCAGTGGCTGGATTATGTTTATGCAGAAACGAAAAATTTTGAAGATGCAGCGGAAATTCACAGAAAAAGAAAGGGACGCCATAAGAAATAAATATGGTTCAGAACCTCTATTTCAGGTAGCTGAAGTCATTTGTCAGTTCTTCGACAATCGGCTTCAGGCGTTTGTGCTATGGCCGGAAGATATATTTAACGAATCGGCTTCCGTCATTGATAATATCAAAGAGAACGGAGATGAATACATCCCCAAGATTCAACACCTTTGGAAAACAATCTATCCGCGATTCCGAGAATACGACAAAACCATCCCTGATGAGCAAATCTCGCTCGCTACCAGCATCGTTTTGGACATCGCTGCCATTACTCTCCATCTCAGTTCTGACGAAGTGCATCAGTATATGGGACAACTGCTAATGGGAGTTATTAGCAGCTATAACAAGGAACAATGGGAGTCCGTTCTCACCGACCTAGGAAAAGCATCGAACCATCTTTCCAAACCGCTCCGCGCATGGATTAACGATTATATGAAATTAGAGAACGAGCAGTATCTTTCCGATGAAATAGACGATATGTTTGCTCCCGCTCCAAAACAGAAAAAGGTTAAAGAACCGGAACCATTCGAGCCTAATCATTTAACCTTTATCAAAAAGCGCGCTACAAACTATAACCTTACACTCCTCTATCAAGGATTACTTAACGCCAAATGGATTGAAGATGGAAATCCGGATCATTTCGGAGCACTATTCAGTGGCTCGCAAAGCACTGATACTATCACATGGACAGGTAAAGGAATTGATAATCTGTATGCATTATTTTACATGATGGTGCATGAACAATTCATCGAAGCGCCACAAGGTCATGGTGTAGAACGAATTGTACGCTCGCATTTCGTGAACAAAAAAGGAGACTACATCGCGGGTGGTAGCGGCAAGCCAAGTGAAAAAGCCCTATCACTCATTGATACTTGGAAAAAAGACTTGGAAGCCAAGCCCAAAAGAGATGATGACGATTAACCATTTCGGGTAAACTTTCGGGTAAGCAAAACTTTTTTTCAAAAAAAATATATTCTTCGGAATCCCTTATTTTGCAAGGGGTTCCGATTTTCTTTTTGTGCCATTTAGATTCTTTTACGTTCGGGTTCCCGAAATTTTACCCGAAATTTCACCCGAAAAAAACGGCCTTTTTCAGCGTAGGGTGTAGGATGCGACACCGATAATCAATGTCGATTACGGTTTTCCCGCACCACAATTACTACAATGAAGAAATCAATTAATTTGTGCGTGGACTTAGTCACGCTGATGAAGCAAGGTGACTTGCAAGTGATGGACAGCCGTAAAGGAACACTCTTCCGCAGCGAGGAAGACAAGTTCACTTTTACCGAACGCGGAGCACGGGAACAGACCGTTCATCCCGAACTCCACTGGCAGGTACTGGACAAATCCAAGAACGGCAAAGTGTCGGCAAACGCCAATCACATCAAACTGGAGCTGTACATCCCGCATGAGGATTACGCTACCGGTCGCGACCTCGCAGATATCCTGGCATCGCAGGTTGACCAGATGGGAGAAAACCTCTGCGAGATGGACATGGCGAAAGTGGTGGAATCCATCCGTAACCTCAAAAAGTAGTACGTATGTCCGTTCAATTGATTGCATTACGTAAGGGCGGCGCGAAGTGTAGTAGCGCCTGCCCGTACTACGAGGAGAAAGGTCAGGTGCGCGGAGTGAACGATGTGCCACTCAAAACGCATTGCCGAGCCACCATGCAGGATGTCATCGTCGATTGCGACGTATGGAATCCGCACAACATCGAGAAACTCCAAGTCACGGAAGAACAATGGAAAGCAATGCAAGCAGCTGTCCATAAACGCGCCAAGAAGGAACGCAAACCGTGGCCGGAAGATCACGAGGAAATCCATCCCGTAGGTTACAACTGGAAAAACGTAGTTAATCGCGCCCCTGCGGCAGAGAAACACGACCGCTGGAACGCCACCAAATCCGACAACGTCCCTTCGTCTTCGAAATCTCGACGTCTCGATAACTCGACGTCTCGATAAAATAGCGTTTATGCATCGCGTCATTTATGCGCGATTAAAAGTAATTTTTGTTTAATATCGTTAATTTTTGACTAATATGAAATCACGTATGTGTTATCAACAATCTGTAACGAGCGGACAACCGCTTCCGCTCACTCCCGAAATCTGGGACCAACTCATCGACAGTCCCGAAGTGTCTAACATCTGCCGTCGCATCGCAGCTCTCGACCCAACCGCTGAGGACTTCAACGACCGCAAACAAGCCCTCAAACGTCGCCTGCCAATCATCATTCCGCACGCCTCATCATTTGCCAATGGCAAACGCATCTCCGCCGACGCTATCCCGTCCGGTCTCGCCATGTTGGACGTGGATCATGTGGACAATCCCCGCGAGTGGTTCAACTCTATCGACAAGCAGCTGCTTTCCGATAATCGCATCTATTTGGTCGCCATTACCGCCAGCGGAAAAGGTCTGCGCATCATCGGCGAAAGACTTTCTTCGTCAATTAGCCCCGAATTTAATTCGGGTGCCGAGAGCATTGAGGCAGCGCAGTTGCGCATGGCCAATGCGTTAGGCATAAAGGAATTCGACGCGGTGACAAAGGATTTGGCACGCGCCAGTTATGTTGTCCCCCGCGATTATATCCTTTGGATATACGAGGCAGGTCTATTTGCCGAGCGAGAAGTTTCGTCTATTGATTCCGGATTGTATCCGGAGAAAGCATTACCGCCGCATATCGAGCCGCTTTCTTCTATTGCGTCGGAATCGGATTCCGACATAGAAGTGCTGACCTATCGCGGCATTCCGTATGCCGACATCGTGCAGCAACTCATGCTCTCCATCGGAGCAGCAGACGGAGCCGAGCAAGGCGAACGCAACACCGTTTATTTCACACTAGCTAACTACATGCGCTACATCACCGATTTCAACGCTTCGCTGCTTTTCCAGATTCTCCCGACTTTTGGTCTCTCCGAACCGGAACGCCGCCAAGTCATCAGTTCCGCCATCGGTCGTCCGCGCAAAAGCCAAATACCCATGGTGCTCCAATCGGCAATAGCTATCTGCGAAAAAGAGCATCATCTGGACGAACAATCGCCGCTGGAGAAATCCACCGCGCTTCCTCTGCCCGAACTGCCGCGTTTGCTCAAACTGGTATGCCGTCGTCTGCCCGAAGATTACCGTCCGGCAATGGTCATCGCCTCGTTGCCAATCCTCGGCACACTCGCCACACGCATACGCTTCGAGTACCTCGACCGCCAAGAGCAATCGCTGTCCTTCTTCTCGTGTATCACCGCACCGGCTGCATCCGGTAAGTCATTCATCCGCAAACCGCTCGATCTGCTCCTCACTCCCATCAATGAGCAAGACGCGATTGAACGCGAGAAAGAGCAAGCCTACAAGGATAAACTCCGTGCGTCGAAGAACAGCAAGAACCAACCGGAAGATCCGCACGCTTGTCCGCGTAACAATGGCGTAGCCATCTCTATCGCCAAGTTGCTCCAACTCTTGACCTATGCCGAGGGCAAACATCTCATCGGTATCGGTGAGGAAATGGATACGTTGGTCAAGTCCGAACGTGCTGGCGTTTGGAGCCAAAAGAGTGATATCTACCGTCTCGCTTTCGACAATGCGGAATATGGTCAAGCCTACATGTCCGATGCCTCGTTCAATGCGCACATCAAGGTCTATTATAACCTGCTCCTGACTGGCACGCCCAACTCCATGAAGCGCTTCTTCAAAGACCTCGAAAACGGACTTGCAACACGTGTATGTTTCGCACAATTACCGGACACCAGTTTCACCGAAATCCCTGTCTTTGCACCGTACACCGAAGCGGAACGAGCAGAGATCATCCGTTGGGCGCGACAATTGGATGCGGAAAGCGGAACACTCGTTTGTCCGCAACTGAACACGGTTATTGCTAACTGGCTGGAACAGAAGCGTCAGCAAGCCATCGACGCAGACTCTCATGCTATGGACACGCTCCGTCGTCGTGCCGGTGTGATGGGATTCCGCGCAGGGATGCTCTGTTACTTGCTCGAAAACCGTAAGTTCACCAAGACCGTCGCATCCTTTGCAGAGTGGGTAGCTGAATATGTGTTCCGCAATCAGATGGAACTCTGGGGCGAACAGATGGAGCAAGAACTCTCCGGCGCTCTCGAAATCCTATCCGGCGAAAGAGGTTCCGCGGCTTCACTCCTCGCTTTGCTGCCTGCCGAGTTCACCACTGCCGACCTCATCAAGCTTCGTGCCCGCAAAGGTCAGTCCGTCAAAGGTTCTGCTATCAGCATGGTTCTCAACCGCTGGAAAACCAACCACAAAATCGAGAAAGTGTCCGATACGACTTGGCGCAAACTATAGTTCCGCCCGCGGTGTCCTGTGTCCGGCACCTCCGTTGCCGGAATTTCCGCCCACCCACAATCTTCGTTAAGTGCGACGGACTTCAGTCCGGAGAAAGCGAGTGCTTCGGTGCTCGCTTTTTTCGTATGTCTATTCCCCGGCATTGAATGCCGTTTTTTGACTTTGTTCATTGCCGCCGGATTGTATCCGGCATTCTTCTTTTATTCTCTCGGATGTCATCCGAGTATCATTCACATATTCACACATTCACACAAAATTGTGTGTTTATCTTGATTCTTCCGCCTAAATCTGCCTATTTCTGCTTAAAGTGGCATATTTCCCTTCAAAAATTTGCCTATGTCAAAAAAAAATAGTATCTTTGCAGCCGCAAAGTACTACGGGGTCCCCGACGGACGCTAACGGAGTGCATCCGGTGGGGAAAGCATAGCTCACGGCGAAAGTTCATATGACCGATGTATCGGGAATCGTACTGAGCCGTAGAGTAAGCGCAGTACCTTTGCACGCAATTTGTGTGCAAGGGAAAATTAAAAACAACATGAGTACGAATTTACACAAGAATCTCCCTGTTGGGGTGCAGGACTTCGAATCGCTCATTCACGATGGTTACCTGTACGTGGATAAGACCGAGCAGATTTGGCGCTTGACCCATTCCGGTCGCCATTATTTCTTGGCGCGTCCACGCCGATTCGGAAAGAGTCTGCTGCTCTCGACCATCGAAGCCTATTTCGAGGGTAAGAAAGATCTTTTCGAAGGCCTCTATATCCAACAGCAAGAGCACGACTGGATCAACTATCCCATCTTCCATATCGACCTCAGTCCGGAGAACTATTCGTCGGTCGAAGTACTCCAAAATCGCCTGGATTGGTTCCTGACGCAATGGGAGAAGCAATATGGTGCAGATGACACTTCGTACTCCTTATCCACTCGTTTCGAGAATTGTATAATGCGTGCCGTTCAGCAAACAGGCAACCGCGCAATCGTACTCATCGACGAATACGACAAACCCATCCTTTCTGCTATCGGAAACCCCGACCTGCAGAACGAACTCCGCGCCATCCTCAAAGCTTTCTATGGTGTGCTAAAGAGCCAAGACGGGAATATCCGTTTCTCGCTCCTTACCGGTGTAACGAAGTTCAGCAAGGTCAGTATCTTCAGCGACCTCAACAACCTCAACGACATCTCGCGCGACAAGCGGTACTACGATATCTGCGGTATTTCACAATCGGAGTTGGAAACCGTGCTACAACCCTATATCCAAGCTTTTGCAGACTCAAACAACTGCTCTGTTTACGAGACCAACGATGCCTTCCGGCGCATGTACGACGGGTATCGTTTCACGTCCTCCAAGCAGCAGAACATCTACAATCCGTTCAGCGTCCTCTCGGCACTCGACCGAGGCGAGTACGGCAATTACTGGTTCGAGACCGGTACACCTAATTACATCGTCGAACTGCTCAAGCGCAATAACTACACGCTCTCGGATATGACGACTAAACCGGTTGATTCGACCACGTTGGACAGCAAGGACGACAACGGACAAAGCATAGTGCCGCTTCTCTTCCAAAGCGGTTACCTCACCATCCGCGACTATAAATCGGAGAACGACCTCTATTACATGGATTTCCCCAATGACGAGGTGCGTTCGGGCTTCTTCCGTTATATCCTGCCGTATTACACTTCGGTTAAGAAAGAAGAGAGTGCTTTCGCTATCGGTCAGTTTGTAGAAGAACTCCGTGCAGGTCAACCCGAAGCGTTCTTAACGCGCCTGCAAGCTTTCTTTGCCGACTTCCAATACGACGCACAGACCACGCCGGAATCGCATTTCCGCAACGTGCTCTTTATCTTGTGCCGCCTGTTAGGTATGCAGGTCGATGCTGAATACATGACCTCCGACGGCCGTATCGATCTTCTCATCCGCACAAGCGATTACATCTATATCATCGAATGTAAGTTAGACGCTTCTGCCAAGATCGCCCTTCGCCAAATCGAACGCAAAGACTATCCGCTCCCATGGTCGGTTGACAAACGTACCATCTTCCTCATCGGTCTCAACTTCTCATCCAAGACCCGCCGTCTTGAGGAATGGGAAATCGGTCAGAGAAATCGGTCAGAGAAATCGGTCAGAGGAATCGGCCAGAAAGTAGAGATTGTGTTCACCCTAATAAAAGCAAATCCCACCATAACACGCGATGAGTTAAGCGAGAAACTGGGCATGGCTCCGTCGTCGATTCAACGGTATATTGATGTATTAAAGATAGACCGTATTCGTCGAGTTGGTGGCGACTTCGGTGGCCATTGGGAAATAATTAACAAGGACTAACAAAGATTTGGAACACGCGTGTACCAAATTGTGTCGCAACTTGCGACGTAATTAAAAAAGTGAGACGCGTCTCACAAATTGAAAACTGCTACGCGCGTAGCAGTTTTTTCTATCTTCTTTGTATTTGTTTTCTGCAATTTCATGCTGATTTCGTGCAATATGCAAAAATAATTTGCCTATGTCAAAAATTTTGTGTATCTTTGCACGCAATTTTGCGTGCGAGCCACAATCGCACAAAAAAACTCGCTGAGCTCAGCAGCGTAAAAAAGTGAGTACATATTAGATAAAAGGCGTTTATTGACGCTTGTTTTGACACTTCTGAAACTTAGGAACTTTCAAGTATCTGTTCAAAACATGCAACGATAGATGCTTACGTTTTGGGTATATAAACACCCCTCTATGGGTGTACTATATACTTTTCAGCGTAGGCTCTGTGTTGCTTGTTCATGATAGATACGGGCATCCTAAGGCCTCAGAAGTGCAGGACAAGTAACAATCACAGGTCCTGCGCTTTTTGTGTATGTACCTATATGATGAAATTATGGCTAATTGGCAAGACATAAAAGCATTAGAGGAACGCATCTACGAAGCCGTAGAAGAGTTCCTGAATAATCAGGAGGCTTATGCTATGCCTGTGCTGCACGTCTATCTGGATCGCGACGACATGACCTATAAGGCTGCCGCAGAAGATGGATTACAAGGAGCAGAGGATGACGGTATTTATCCAATGCCGGAACTGATTCGCATGGGCGAAGATGGCAAACCAGAGCCTGATATTGATAAGATTAGCGATGTTGCTAATAGTTGGATATTTTTAGATTAAAAATACAAAACAGAAATACATTAACTAACATATAAAATTCGCATAGTCAAATAGGCATATACCTTGGGCAGCAAGTCGGCAAAACAAAACAGAAAACAAGGAGATATATGTCCCTGCTATCCGTGTGTTGCATGGGGAAGCGGGGTATTGTTTTCAAGTTTGCCGACTTTGCTGCTTGCCCCGCTGACCTGTGCTTTTTTCTCATCAGAGATCAACCGGATAGTTCACGCTATTCGGGTTTTTTGATTTTTGAAGGGAATGGCGAAAGCAAATAGCATATTTGATTTTAATTCGAAGTGGAATGCTCGATTCCTCTTTGGCGCTTATCGTTCGGACAAGCATCAGTTAAGTTGGATATTGAAGCATAAATACTACAATGTTAGAGCTTCTGGAGACTTGTTCTCGAAACGAGAAGGAGAACAATCTTCTTTTGCAATTCCTGATTATATCTTCTTGTATGATTGCAACGATTACTCCACAGGTATTCGATTGTTTAAGTATAACGGCAAGCACTCAGAAAAGACAGAAAAAGAAATGCTTAGAATGGATTACCCAAATCCTCGGGGTAATTATTTCTTGTATGGTATAGGTCAGGAGATAAAAAATATCCCCCCGTTCTATTTAACCGGCATTCAAAAATATCTACAATACAAACACCCTGATATTGACAAGTTTGCTCCTATTTGTCTAACTGGTCTTGATTTGCTTATCGCTCAGAATGTAGAGCACTTTCAGTGGAATGGACAGAAGCCTTTGCGATTTATCGATCTATTTGCTGGACTTGGAGGCTTTCATTTAGCATTAAAGAAGATAGGTGAAGAATGGGGAATTCCGACCCAATGCGTATTTACATCAGAACTTAAAGAGGACTTGCGCAAGCAATATAGTAGCAACTATGGAATCCCATTGGAAGAGATCAATAGTGATATTACCCTTCTTGACTCAGACGAAAAGATAAGAACACTCGTTCCTAATCATGATATACTTTGTGGAGGATTTCCCTGTCAACCATTCAGCAAAGCTGGCAAACAACAAGGATTTGATGATGAGGCTGGTAGAGGAGTATTGTTTAATTATATTGCTAATATCATTCGTATTAGACGTCCTAAATATATCTTTTTGGAGAATGTGTCCAATTTGAAAACTCACGACGAAGGGAATACATGGGATACGATATATCATCGTTTGAGCGATCCAGAAGAGAAAGGAGGACTGAATTATGAAGTTAAGGATATTATACTATCTCCGCATGAATTTGGTATACCACAACATCGAAAACGCATCTACATTGTAGGAATAAATAGAGATTATAAAGAGTGGACTGCATTCAAAGAAGATTTCAGTTTCCCCGAGCCCATAAACAATGCTGCATGTGATATTCACAGCATAATAGATGATCAAGATAAGGGCGAAGCTATCAAGCATATTTATAGACAGCGGTTAGATGTGTGGCAAAAATTCTTGGATGAATGCAATAAACATAAAGCGGAATTACCTCATGCGCCTATTTGGGCAATGGAATTTGGAGCTACTTATCCATATACCGGCAAAGCGCCATATTTATTAAGTCGTGCAGATTTAGAGGGATGTAATGGCGTATTAGGAGAGACAATAAAAGGTAACACATTAGAGGAATGTCTAACTCATCTACCCAATTATGCACGTTCTAAGCGCGCAACAGTATTTCCCGAATGGAAGCAAAAATTCATTCGTGAAAATCGGGAATTCTATGACCGGAATAAGACATGGATTGATGAATGGAAGAAAGAAATCGTTGGTTGGGAAGATAGTTTTATTAAGTTTGAATGGAATTGTCCCGAAAATGGAAAGATGAATTTAGAAAAGAAAATTATCCAGTTCCGTCCATCAGGCATTCGCGTGAAAGAACCAACTTATTCACCAGCCCTCACATTTATGGGCACACAGGTTCCTGTGTTTCCATGGATAGAAACATCACTACCTGATGGAACACCTCAAAAGGGACGATATATGACCACGCGGGAGGCTGCAAAGATTCAAGGTATGCAAGATTTGTCATTTGATAAATTGACCACAAGCCGAATTTATGAAGCTCTTGGAAATGCAGTTGACGTAGATGTTATAAAGTTAATCGCGCTAAAAATAATACAAAATGAATAAAGTATCTATAGCAACAAAACCGTTAGTCTATTCCACATTCCGGTATATAGCTAATACTACATGGAATGCACTTGCAGAGTATATAGACAATTCTTTGCAAAGTTTTTTAGTGCACAAAGATGTGCTTTCAAAGATCAACCCTGGCGGAAAGTTAAGAGTTGAGATATTTATTGATACGGATGCGGACAAGATTGTAATCACTGATAACGCATGGGGAATAGAAGCAGAGAACTACCAGCGTGCGTTTGAGTTGGCAAACATCCCATTAGATGCAAGCGGCTTAAGCGAGTTTGGTATGGGTATGAAAGTATCCTCTATTTGGTTTTCTGATATATGGACTGTAGAAACTTGTGCATATCAAGAAAGAGTTAAGAAAACGGTGAAGTTCGATATTAAGGAAGTTGTAGATAATCAAGAAACGTCCCTTAATGTTGTAGAAAAAGAGGCTGCTTCAACCGAACATTATACTAAAATTACATTAAACAAATTATCTCAGAATAAACCCAAACAACTTGCTGCTATCAAACGGCATCTATCCAGCACATATACAAAGTTTATCCGTGAAGGAATTTTAGACCTTGTTATTAACGGCGAATTACAAACTGTTTCTGAACCTAAAATACTGATTGCACCATATTTCCGGAAAGTTGGTGGGCAGATTACCAAAGAGGGAGATCCCCAAACGTGGCGCATTGATATATCTTTTGCTCCAGCGGGAAGCAAATATAAAGTTTCGGGTTTTATAGGAGTATTGGAAACCATGAGTACCGATAAGGATAATGGATTTTTACTATTCCGAAGAGGACGAGCAATCGGTTATAGTGGCGATGAAAAATATCGCCCATATCCTTTATGTGGTCAAATTGGTTCTCCTCAATACAAGCGTATATTTGGAGAATTGAGCGTTGATGGTTTTAATGTTAGTTTCCAAAAGAATGCTTTTCAAGAAGATGAGGCATTTGCAGCATTTATCGAAGACCTCGCTGATGATCTAAAAACCAAAATCCGTCGAGGTGAATTACCTGACGTATTCGGCCAAGCAATCAATTACATCAAAGATAGAACCCCTGTAGAGACAAAGAAGACAGCTAAGACAGTTGTCTCCTCACTTGCACAAGAACTTTCTAAGCCCATTGTTGCAAGTACAGAAAAAACTAATAATGAGAAGTCGGGTACCACTTCTCCTGTTCCAACAACCGTTGTTGTGCCCAGAGAGGTACAAGAGGCAGCACGGGTCGAAACGAAATGTTCTACTACCATCGATGGAGAACGCTATGATTTAATAATCAGGACAAAAGCAGATGGTCAAAAGTCCGGTTTGTACGATTTAACAAAACTGCCAGATGGTACTTATGTTTCACAAATAAATCTGAGTAATAGGTTTTTTGAAGGCTACGATGGGAATGAAGATGAATTAAAGAGGATCATCTATTTTATAAAGGTCCTGATAACGACAGAAATTTCTATGGACTCAAATGGTGGGGCATTCCGAAAATATTTTAATGACTATTTTGGTTTAATTTAATATGGGGCAAACACTTCAAATACAGCCATTACAACCCTCACAATCACAAAACATTGTGGTTGGCGAGAACACACTTGATTTTATGTCTCGGCTTTCTATATCAGAAAGTGGCAAAAAGGTTGTTTGTGATGAGGCATGTGATATATTAAGCAGGTGCATACCCGCAAATCAATCGGGTTGTATTACCAACTTAGCGGTTGGTTACGTTCAAAGTGGAAAAACTATGTCGTTTACTACTTTGACGGCATTGGCTGCCGATAACGGCTACAAGGTTATTATATACCTCACCGGAACAAAAAATAACTTACAAGGGCAAACATCAGCGCGTCTTCGAAAAGATCTTGGAATTGACGACTCTTCCGTAATGCGCTACAGGGTGATTGATGATTTAACCGACTCACGTTCATTCCGGATGTTTCTTTCTCACCCGAAAGTGGTGGTTTTGGTTCCGATACTCAAGCACTACAAGCATATTAGTGATTTAGCCGCTTTGTGCGGAGATCTACAAAATCGCTCGTTTTTGGCAAATAATGGAGTGCTTATAGTTGACGATGAGGCCGACCAAGCAAGTTTGAACACATTTGCTCGTAAGAACGCGCGGCGTGAGGAGTGGGAAGCCAATGATTTAAGTAAAACTTACGAGAGCATTATTCAATTAAAAAAAGTACTGCCCAATCATTCATATGTTCAGTATACGGCTACGCCCCAATCATTGTTATTGATTGATACAGACGACATACTTTCTCCAAAATATCATACTGTTTTAACCCCGGGTGAAGGGTATATCGGAGGACGTTATTTTTTTCAAGAGAATGAGAAAAAGTATATTCGCATTATTCCGGAAGAGGAGGTAGAGACGAAACGCAATCCAATTACTAAATGCCCGAATAGTTTGGATAAAGCACTACGACAATTTATATTGAGTATTGCATACAAGGTGTATATCCAGCAGAAAGAACAATATTTGTCGATGATGATCCATATAGACGGACTAAAGGATACAAATAAAAAATACAAACGCTGGATAGATAAAAAATTGGAGACTTGGTATTATCTTGCCTTAGATTCTATTAGTTCAGACAAGTTAAAGAGCGAATTTAAGGATGCCTATTCCGATTTAGCGAACACTATTATTGATTGTCCATGTATAGATGATTTATTTGCCCATATAGCAGATGCAATTCTAATGACTCAAACTCATTTGGTTCAAAGCGGAGCCGAATCAGACATAAATTGGGAAGGAGCAAAGGGGCACATATTAGTGGGAGCAAACATGCTCAATCGTGGCTTCACGATAGAAAAATTATCTATGACATTTATGCCACGTACCACTGCAGGGGTTGCTACCGCTGACACTATTGAGCAAAGATGTCGTTTCTTCGGGTATAAAGAGAAATATGTGGATGTGTGTCGCATCTATGTATCTGAGAAAGCAAGAAATGAATTCGCAGAGTATGTGGAGCATGAAGAAATCTTACGAAAGGCCTTAAAGGATTGTCCGAATCATGAACTGGCGGAATACAAAGCAATAACCAAGCAACTTATTTTGTCCGATAAATTAAAGGCTACACGGTCAAATATATTATCAGATGAGTACATTCGTTACCAAATGAGTGAATGGAAACAATATAGGACTGTGGATTTTGCGCAAGAAAATCTGAATGTATTTAAACAATTTGTTGCGCAATATGAGAATGACTTTATCCGTTCTGAGATATATCCTCAAGAGGCAAGAAATCACCGATATGTGGACTTAGATATAGAGGCTGCTATTTACTGGCTATCTCGTTTCCAATTTTACGATTTGGAATTACGTGTTCGTCGCACCTCTACTATACAATATCTCAGGTATTTGCTTGATAATGGGAATAACTCAAAAGCTCGTTTTTTCCAGATGTCTTTCTTCTCGTTGCGCAAACGTAAGTTAGAGGAACGAGGCGACATAGTTAGACCGATTAACCTGCAGATGGGTCACTCTCGAGATGGTGTTTATCCCGGAGATCCGTATTTTAAGTCTGATAATATGATTACAGTTCAATTGCATAACATCAAGTTAGAAGATGATCAATTGCGCGGAGAATATAACAACGTGGAAACCTGTAATTTAGCAATCTACTATCCCGAAGGATTGCATTTTAGTTACTTAGAATTCTAAAAGTATGTGGAATAATAAATTATATGACCTATTTTTGCGATTAAAGGCAAACAAACCGCAAAACAATACATATGAGGTGGAGAGTATAGATCCGCAGATGCCTCATAAGTTAGGTTGTTCACAAGACGGTACACCTGTATTCTTTGTTGAATGCTCTGATGAAGAAAAGACGCAAGACATAAAGTTAACCTTATTTTCCGTCATGTATAATCGTTTGTGTAATATTGTAGAGCACTCAACACAGGAGAGACAAGTAGCAAAATACGCTGTCATCCAATTGAATTCCGATGAAGAGGAGTTTCAAAAATACTTTTTGGATGTTATGTACATAGTCCTGAAAAAACTGCCTTCTTGTCCTGAGAATTTGGTTCTTGACGCAGAGATAAAGAAAATCATCACTCTTTTTACGAATGCGAAAAAGCCATCAAAAGAAGCCATACGTGGTTTATTTGCTGAACTTTTAGTGATAGATGCGTCCAGAGATCCACATTACTTGCTTCGCTCATGGCATAGCTCTACCAATGACCCATTCGATTTTAACGATGGAAAAGATAAAATAGAAGTGAAGTCGTCTACGAAAGAAGGACGAAGCCATAAATTTGCGTTGCGTCAATTATTACCACCTCCTGATGCTCAATTAGTAATAGCATCTATCTTTATCCTTCAAAGTGGTTTTGGTATGAATGTATATGAGTTGATGGATAGAATATCGCTTCGGGTTCAAGATGATTTAGAATTATTACTTTATTTAAGAGAGACTATTACTGCGACCGTTGGTAAGTATTTTAATGAGGTTTCGGAATATCGCTTTGACTATGGTTTTTCTATGGATTCTTACGCCTTGTATGATAGCAAGGATATTCCCTGCATTCCAATCGATCAAATACCAAATGAAATATCAAACGTTCATTTCACGGTAGATATGTCTGGTTTAAAACAAGTCAATTCACAAGACTATAAATCTGATTTGATAAACTCATTACTTTGAAACAAGGACATTACACAGAAAAAGAGTTGATTGATATATTTGTTTCTCCGCTTTCAGAAGAAATTTATGAAATCGCAAATATCAATCACATCGTTCACTTCATTTACAAAGATGAAGATTACTATGTTATGCTCCGTTCTGTGTCTTACGCAGGCAATCCTCACCCCTTGCATCGCTTTAGAGCTCAACTTCCCAGAAGGCCTTACTTAGAAGCCTATAAACATAATGGTGGAGTATTCTTGTTTATTGGTTATGTTGCTGAGCATAATGTATATGTTTTGTGGAATCCTTATCCTCTCCGTCCAAGGCTAAATGAAAAAGATACCGTATCTTTATTCTGCGAGTTGGACTCTATTATTAAGGCAAAAAACGAAGGTTTAGTTTGGAGCAAATTACCTAATGGGGGGTTGTATGTTACCTTTACTCCAGAAAACCTTTCATCAGTTCTTGAATCCCTTTCTTATTTTAAGACCGAAGTCCCGCTTCCAAAACATACTAATGACATCCACTCGGAAAGTCAGTTGTCAAAATTTATTGTCGATCTTTCTTTTAAAGATTTGTCGCGTTTAGAGATGGTAGAATTGTGTATGGAGAAATATGGCTCTACCCATCCTGAATGGTCCTTTTTAGATTGGCGCAAGTGTATTACCAAAGTCCTATATGCAGCTGGAGAATGAAGTATATGAATATATTCGCCAGATGATAGACGAAGAGGCGTCGCGTTTGGAGATAGTGGAGTCTTGCATTAGCGAGTTTGGCGACGACTACCCTGATTTGGAGTATAATGATTGGAGTAAATTAGTTAAATCCCTAATTCCCAAAAACGAAGATGAGGAGGAAGTATCAGATATATATCTTCCTCCCATGCCTTCACAAGTTAGTTCCGTTAAAGATACGTATGAAAAAGCATTATCGAAACTTCAAAGAATGGTAGAATGGGCAGATACTTCATCTATCCCATTAGAAAAGTGGACTGTCAACGGAGTTTCTAAATGGGCAAAACAGTATAAAGAATGTCTGGAACTTTGTAAGTGTTTGGAGTTAGATTATTTTGAGAATAGCATAGATGATGCATTATACAATGATATTTCAAGTGCTATATCAAAAGTAGAGGAATATACATCATTACTCCCTAAAATAAAGGCATTAGATGAAAGATATTTAGACGATAGCAAGTCATTAAACTATTCACGACGAAGAAAAGTAAAAATTTCGGATTATTATTCTCGTAAAGATAAATATCTAACACTCGTATCATCCATCCCTCCGACTACATCTTCCGAGCGAAAGAAGTTATTAAAACGCTATCATGATGGTGACAAATTGGCATTGGATGCCATAATAGAATCCTATCTTCCCTTGATTTATAATATGGCAGTACAGTTTCATAGTCTGTATCCTCATATAGATATTCAGGATTTTTTCGGGGAAGGAGTTGAGGTCTTTGTTTACAACTATGTGCTATATGAATCAAGATACCGGAATATTATTGGCTATATTATGGCGGCGGTCAAAAGTCGCATGGCAAAGTATGTTGGTTACGCCTTCCCTAACTTTTGTGTACCAAGCAAATCGATACAACTCATTACCCAAATAGAACGATTCATAGAAAAATATGAATGTACATATGGAGAAAGACCTAGTGCAGAATATATCGCAAGTAGTCTTGGTTTGCCTTTTGATGACGTAATAAATACGTGTTATTTAATTACAGGCAAAAACCAACATATAATATTTAACGAAGATAAAGTTGGATATATTGATAACTTTTTCCCTGATCCTGATAGCCGGCTTTTACATGAGTCTTTATCAAAAGAAGTAGCCTCGACTTTGTGCACATTAACCCCGAGAGAGGCTGACATATTGCGGAATTTTTTGGGAATTGATACGAAAGAAAAGTCACTTGAAGAAATAGGTGACAAATTGCACCTCACGAGGGAACGGGTACGACAGATCAAAGATAAAGCAATCCGAAAATTAAATAGTGGGCAACGCAGTCACATTCTACAGACTTATGTAGGAGAAATCTTGCCATCGCAAAGCGAACTCGACGTTATGTCAAGGGAAATTGGGTTGTACAAAAGCCAAGAGAAAGATGAACCTATTGTGTTGGGCGATTTTAAACCTATTAAGAGAATAGGTATAAACAAAGTTCAGGAATCAGTTGAACAGATCGAAAAATCAGCAATAGAGATTCAAATAGCAGAGATACGCGACTTTATAAATATACAAAATGATTGGTTGGAAAATAGGCAAAGTAGAGTATTTTTAACTCAAGAAGAAATTGAGGAATGGAAGCGGCAAAAGGTAAAACTTAATAATTATTATTCAGTTCTTGAGAAAAACAAAAACGAAATTTCTTTAAAAACTCATTTGGAACTTAAGGGGGCTTTACTGGATCTACGCAAAAAAATCCATTGTTTACCTATATTTGTACCTAATCCACAGCCGCCAAAAGATATTACTAATACTTCCAGATCTGGCATGTATTGGACCAAAGAAGAAGAAAATAAAGTAGAGCAACTGTATCTGCAGGATGTTAGTTGTGAACAAATTGCAAAACAACTATCGCGTTCAGAATTAGCAATTCAATTACGGCTTGTTAAATTAGGTTTTCTTGAATTTGATGAAGATACCAAAAAATTTATTCGAATTAAGGCTTCGTCAGAAGTATTAGAAACATATAAATCATGTTTTAGGAATCTGAAAAGAAGTTCTCGTAATGGTCAGAGCGCACCACATAAAGTAATATTGTTGCTTGCAATCATTGCTTTATATAGAAATACCTTTCAGCAGCAAACAGAGATATTGGTCAAATCACCCGCTCTAATTAACCTATTTGATCAGTATTGGTTAAGGAATGTACATTCAAATCTCTGGAGTAAAGATATAAATATGCCGTGGAAGCACATGATTAGCGAGCCATTTTGGCACTATGACGAAAAAACGAAAACAACATACATTGATAAGGACTTGCGAAATCTACTCAAAGATACAGGCAACCGTATAGTGCTAAGAAATGTATTAAAAGAACAATTAAAACAATAACCATCATCCCCTGTCCGCATAATAATAACATAGCTTGTATCTTTTATTCATAACTT
>DEKW01000017.1:69530-69676 GCA_002354055.1 Bacteroidales bacterium UBA2712 | reverse complement strand
TTTATTTATAGCTTGTATAAATTTCCCTTCCACCGCTCTATAGCTTGTATAAATTCTAATACAAATATTGCTTAGCTTGTATAAATTTTAATTATATCCCCTGTCCGCATAATAATAACATACCTTGTATCTTTTATTCATAACTT
>DEKW01000017.1:0-69498 GCA_002354055.1 Bacteroidales bacterium UBA2712 | reverse complement strand
TTTATTTATAGCTTGTATAAATTCTAATACAAATATTGCTTAGCTTGTATAAATTTCCCTTCCCCCGCTCTATAGCTTGTATAAATTCTAATACAAATATTGCTTAGCTTGTATAAATTTTAATTATATGCCCTGTCCACATAATCATATAGATTGCCCGCGCTTAAGCTAAGACTTGTGTGACTGCGCGCTCCGCGCTTGTAAAACACTGCGTCTTGCTCTACGCTTTCCCCAAAAATTAAAATTGTTTGGGGACCCCGAATGAAATTAGACGAGCACACGGAACCAAACTCCCCGCCTGCCTCCGCGGCATAGATTGGGAGAAATAAAGCAAGAAAAATAACCCATCACAATTATCATCAGTTTTTTATACAAGCCTTTCCCACAATTCTATTTTTTTATACAAGCCTTGTATTAGTACTAGCTTGTATAAATTTCCGTCCAGTTATTATCCGGCTTGTATAAATTCTTACCAACAACTAGCAGGCTTGTATAAATTCCAATCGCTCTTATCTTGGCTTGTATAAATAACAACCTCTCTTGTCTTAGCTTGTATAAATTTTCTTCCCTTTATAGTCCGCATCCCGTATTTTTTATACAAGCCCTATAGAGCAGTAGCTTGTATATATTCTAACGCTAATATTACTTGACTTGTATAAATTTTGCACTAAAACTTGCACAAAAATTTGCTCATGTCCAAATTTTTCAGTATCTTTGCACTCGCAAATAAAAATGACCATGACAAAGGATATTAAGACAACGGAACTGATTCGTACTTCCCAGAGTTGGGATGGTGCGCAGCTACCGGATTTTCCACAAGGACAACCCGAACTGCGGGTGGTACGATTGGATTTCCCAATAGGCGCCAAAACAGGGTGGCATCATCATTCAGTAGTCAATTACGGCATCGTTCAGCAGGGTGACTTGACTATCGTTTGCCAAGATGGAACAGAAAAAACCTTCCATGAAGGCGAAGCGCTGGTCGAAGTGATCGGCACAATCCATCGGGGCGAGAACAGAGGTCCCAAACCCGTCATTCTCAATATGTTCTACTTTTCCTCTCCCGGAGCAGAAATAACCATCCAACATCCGAGTCGCGTTCAGCAACAAGATCGCAAGGACCAAACCGCTCCGCTAATTGGTGAAGGCGACATGTGCTTCCGCTCTCCCCAAGAATCAAAGATTATTGGGGACCCCAATAGAAAAGCCAGCAAGATAGACGTACGAGTGCAGAAATTGCTGTTAGTCATCGGCAAACAGGCCTTGCCTCGTCGTCAGATTATGGCAGACTTGGGATTACGGCAAAAGAGCCGTAAATCACTTATCGACAACTACCTAAAGCCGGCATATTCTCAAGGTTACATCGATTTTGCTTACCCCAACTCGCCCAACAAACCCGAACAAGCATATAAACTAACCGCCAAAGGTTTGGAGCAGTACAAAAACTCTAACTTCCTTTGAAGGCTAACAGAATAGCTTGTATAAATTCAACCAAATATAATATAAGCTTGTATAAATTTTAATTATATGCCCTGTCCACTCATATGGAATGGTGGAATGGTGAAATGGTGACGCGCTACGCGCTAATGATGGAATGATGGAATGGCAGAAATAAAGCAAAAAGGAAAACGTATATCATATAATTAATACTTGTATCATGAAGACAATCAAAATATTTGTTGCTTCTTCGGAAGAGTTAGATACCGACAGAATAGTGTTGGGTAACTTGGTGCGCCGTTTGGACGATATATACGAGAAACGCGGCATTCGAATCAAACTGTTCGAGTGGGAAGATTATGATGCCGCTTTCAACGACCGCCGTAAGCAGGACGAGTACAACGATTATGTGCGTCAAAGTGATGTGTTTATAGCTCTGTTTCATAAGAAGGCAGGGCAGTTCACGATAGAAGAATTCGATGTTGCGACCGAAGAGTTTAAAAAGCATGTATCCCCCAAGATCTACACCTATTGCAAGAACTTGAAACCGGATGAGGTAGAATCGCCGGAACTGATTGAGTTCAAGAAACGCATTGTTGAGGAGCTGGGGTACTATTGGTGCCGATATGATAATCGCGAAAGTCTCCAACTGCATATCGTTATGCAACTTCAGTTAGTGGAAAATGGGCAAGCGGACACAATAAAAGTGGAAGACGGCAATGTTACCATTGACGGATTGCGCATTGCGCCCATGGACAAACTGCAGTTTGCTGCTGCTAATGAAGACTATATAAAAATCCAACAGGAACTTCGTGAACTACGAGACGAAATAGATGAAATGCAGCTTGAACTCGAAAAGAAGCAGCAGAAACTGGAAAAGAAAAAGGCAAAGTTAGAGAAGGATCCGGATGATGAAGATTACCAAGAAGAATATCAGGAAGTGTCAGAAGAAGTTGAGAAATTGGTAGACAGGCTTCAGCCGAAACTTAACAAATACAACCACCTAAAAGAAGAATTTGCGGAATTCCAAAATCTGCTCTTCAATACAGCCAAGCGCGTTGCGCGGTTGCAAGGCGAACGTGTGACCGAACGCATGCGCAGAGCCATGGATGCTTTTAACGAAGGTAAAGTGCGAGAAGCCAATATTATTCTCGATGAAGCGGAGGCTGATGCGCGTCGTAATCTGGAAGATTACAAACAGAGCAAGGAGATAACAGAACTCAAGCGCCAAACAGTCATCAGTTCCATCGAAGAACTCGTATTGAAAACGTCCACTATCATGGCGGATTCTACGCTTCCGATTGAAGAACGCATTGCCCGCACGGAAAAGATCTATGCTCAGGCAGACGAGATGGCAGCGGAGACGGACTATGATAGAGAAAAATATGTTCAGCTACTCCTCGATTATGCTGAATTCTTGCAGAAATACGCGTTATATCCTCGTGCTCTGCAAGTGTGTGAACGTCTGATTAAAATGTGCGAGGAGTTGTATGGCACAGATCACGAGAAAACCGCTACTTCCTATAACGACATCGGGTCTGTTTTCGATAGCATGGGTGATTATCCTAAGGCGTTCGAGTACTACCAAAAAGACTTAGCCATTTGTGAAAAGGTATTGGGAGAAGAACATCCAGATACCGCTACTTCCTACAGTAACATCGGGCTTGTTTTCGATGCAATGGGTGATTATCCTAAGGCATTGGAGTACTGCCAAAAAGCTTTAGCTATTCAAGAAAGGGTTCTGGGAGAAGAACATCCAGATACCGCTACTTCCTACAGTAACATCGGGCTTGTTTTCGATGCAATGGGTGATTATCCTAAAGCATTGGAGTACTACCAAAAAGCCTTAGCCATTTATGAAAAGGTATTGGGAGAAGAACATCCGGATACCGCTACTTCCTATAGCAATATAGGGTGTATTTTGGGGGAAATGGGTGATTATCCTAAGGCATTGGAGTTTTACCAGAAAGCTTTAACCATTTGTGAAAAGGTATTGGGAGAAGAACATCCGAGTACCGCTACTTCCTACAATAACATCGGGCTTGTTTTCGATAGCATGGGTGATTATCCTAAGGCATTGGAGTACTACCAAAAAGCCTTAGCTATTTTTGAAAAAGTATTGGGAGAAGAACATCCGAATACGGCTACTGTTAGGGACAATATACGCGCAACGCATAGGGCTATGGGGGAATTATCCTGACGAGTAGACATATATAATGGTGCGAATGGTGAAATGGTGACGCGGCAAGCCGCTTAATGGTGGAATGATTGAATGGGAGAAAGGAGCGGGCAATGGCATTGCCCTGGAAGGGAAGCTTTATACGAATGAGAGCAGGTCTGCGGGCCGGTCGATGATGCGGGGACAGGAGGCGGAGACGAGAGTCTCGCGCGGGACGAAGCCCCAGGAACAGGCGACAAAAGGCACGCCGGCATTGGCGGCAGTGTCACGATCGACAAGGCTGTCGCCGATATATAATGTTGAATGTTGAATGTTTAATGTTGAAAGAATATCCTTGACAATCTGCGGATCGGGTTTACGGGGAATGCCGGTGCGTTCGCCGAGGACGATGTCAAAGATACCGGGGAAGAAATGGGCGACGATCTTCTCCGTCGCTGCCTGGTATTTATTGCTGGCAACGGCGAGGTGATGGCCTTGCGATTGAAGCGCGGCCAGCAGTTCCGGGATGCCGTCGTAAGGGTGGGTATAATCGCAGTTATGGGCATCGTAATAGGGCACAAAGAACTCCCGCACACGGAGTACGGTCTCTTCGGTCTTCTCTCCTTCCGGCAAGGCGCGCTCAATGAGTTTATTCACGCCGTTACCCACCAACCGCGGGTACTCCTCGATAGGATGCGTCGGAAAACCGCAAGCCTCCAGCGCGTGATTGCAGGCATGGCCCAAGTCGTCAATCGTATTGAGCAGCGTGCCGTCTAAGTCAAAGATAATCGTCATCTCAATGCCGTTGTTCAGTTGGATAGTTTGCATAATAGCGAGTTATTTGTGCTTTTAAGCTATAAAACCTCACCCGAAAGGATGAGGTTTCTTGTGAGCCACTTCCCGGACTCGAACCGGGGACCTACGCATTACGAATGCGTTGCTCTACCAACTGAGCCAAAGTGGCATCGCGTGAGCTACGGCTCAATACGATTCGCGACTGCGTCGCTCATATGAATTTTCGCCGTGCTCTCGCTCTTCGGTCCACAAACACTCCGCTAGTTTGTGTCCCGAGGGAACCATGCGGGGAGTAGTTTTTCCGAAAAGCGGGTGCAAAGGTACAACAAAAAATTGAATTGTGCAAATTTTTTAGCATTTTTTTTGCATAATTGGTATAATTTTTGTACCTTTGCACCGAAAAAGGTTAAAACCCTCTTAGGCGGAGGCCGCTTCTCCCGCGTTAACGGGAGAACGCTCCGGGCATTATTTTTGTACCTTTGCAGTCGGAAATGAAGAAAATAGCATTTATATTTGTCTTTTGTGTCCTCTCGTTGGGGCTTTTTGCGCAGACGCACACGCATGTCTTTAATGAACAGGTGCGCACGTTGCGCGTGGAGCGAAAAGTGTTGCTGCTGGAGGATGGAGTAGTGGACGGCAGCGAACCGGACAACACCTTGCATATCTCTTTCGATGAGATGAGCCACGACGTTCATTTCTATACCTATACCGTACAAATGATGGATGGCGATTTGTTGAGTAGCGAGTACCTGCGGGGATTTACGACGCGGGACATTACCAATTATGAGCACTCAATCAATACCAGCAGGGAATATACGCATTATTGGTTCGATTTTCCGAACGAGGAGATGGCGCTTACCAAGAGCGGCAACTACCGCTTGACGATCTACGAAGACGGCAATCCTGATAACCGCGTGGCGGAAGTGGATTTCTGCGTGGTGGAGCCGCTGGTGAAGATCGAAACGAAAGTGCGCGCGAATACGGACATTGAGTTCAACGGGCGTTACCAGCAGGTGGATGTGGATGTCAGCCTGCAGAATCTGGCTAATAGCTATCAGCCCTCAGAATTCCGGGTGGTGGTGACGCAAAATAACCGATTGGACAATGCGGTGACGATGACGCAACCGACCTTCGTGGAGCCTAACCGGCTACGGTACATTAATAACAAAGCGCTCATCTTCGAGGCGGGAAACGAGTACCACCATTTCGATGCTTTCTCCTGTTTCTATGCGGGTTACGGCATCGACCGCGTGTATCACGAGATGGGCGATTATCATGCGCTGCTCTTCCCGAACGAGATCACGAAAGGGCAATATATCCATGAGTTTGACTCCGACGGCCGTTTTGTGGTGAACGCCGAGCGCACGAACGACAGCGACACGGAAGCGGAGTATATGTGGGTGTATTGGACCGTTCCGGCGGAGCAGCCGTGGTTTGACGGCGCGCTGTATGTCGGCGGAGAAATCTTCGGTAATGAGTTAAGCCTTCGCAACCGCATGCAGTATGACGCGGAAGCCAAAGTTTATTGGCTCACGGCCTTGGTAAAGCAGGGTGGGTATGATTTCCAGTATTGGTTTGTACCTAAGAGTCAAGAGTCAAGAGCCAAGAGTCAAGGGGTACAACAAAAAACTACCACCCAGCGAGTGGATGGTAGTTATTGGCAGACCGAAAACGAATACGCCGTCTATGTCTATTGGCGTCCTTTCGGCGCGCGGTACGACCGATTGATCGGCGTTTCTTCCGTTAAATCACAGTAGTTAATCGTAGTAGAAATAACTAACGAATAACCAACTTATTTCCAACGAATCACTAACGATTAGACCGTAATTGGGCAATTATCCAAGTCTCTCTTTGATGGCCTTGGATTCTGCCTCGTAGCCGGGTTTGTCGAGAAGAGCGAACATGTTCTTCTTGTATGCCTCTACGCCCGGTTGGTTGAACGGATTGACGTCCAGCACATAGCCGGAGATACCGCAGCCGCGCTCGAAGAAATAGATGAACTGACCGATATTGTACTCGTCAATCTTCTCGAAGGAGATATGGATATTCGGCACACCGCCATCGACATGCGCAAGCTGCGTACCGAGTTCCGCCATCTTGTTCACTTCATCGACCCGTTTGCCGGCAAGGAAATTCAGACCATCGAGGTTCTCTTCGTCCATCGGAACAAGCACTTTCTTATTGGCCTTCTCGATTGAGATGACGGTCTCGAAGATCGTACGCTCGCCATCCTGGATCCACTGACCCATCGAGTGCAGGTCGGTGGTGAAGTCCACAGAAGCCGGGAAGATAGCCTTGTGGTCCTTACCCTCGGACTCGCCGTAGAGCTGTTTCCACCACTCGGAGAAATAATGCAGTTTGGGGTTGAAGTTGACAAGGATCTCAATCTTCTTTCCGCCCTGATAGAGGGCATTACGGATAGCGGCATACTGGCAAGCCGGGTTCTCTGCGTACGGCACTTTGACATCCGTCGCTTTCTCCATATCCTGCGCACCTTTGACGAGCGCTTTGATGTCACCACCGGCTACTGCGATCGGCAGCAAGCCTACCGGCGTGAGGACAGAGAAACGTCCGCCCACGTTGTCCGGGATGACGAAAGTCTTGTAGCCCTCTTTGGTCGCAAGGCTGCGGAGCGCACCTTTCGCGCGGTCGGTAACGGCTACGATACGATGTTTCGCCTCCTCTTTGCCCACCTGCTTCTCAAGCATGGTCTTCAAGAGACGGAAAGCCAACGCGGTCTCGGTCGTCGTACCGGATTTGGAGATATTGATAATACCGAATTGTTTGTCTGCGAGGAACTCCATGAGTTCTGCCAGGTAATCCTCACCGATGTTATTGCCTGCATAAACGACATAGGGATTTTTGCGGTCTTTGGCTACGAAGGCATCGAAAGCCGAAGCGAGCGCCTCGTTCACAGCGCGTGCGCCGAGATACGAACCGCCGATACCGGCAACGATGACCACCTCGCAACGACGACGCAACTCGTCTGCCGAAGCCTGAACCTCAGCGAGGAACTCATCCGTGATAGAGGAGGGTAGATGTACCCATCCGATGTAGTCGTTTCCTGCTCCCTGACCATTCTCCAAGAGGAGGTTGGCGGCTTCGGTTTGCGACTCCAGTTTCTTCAAAGCAGCGGCGTCCACAAAGCACGCTGCGTTCTTCAAACACAGTTTCATAATTTTAGCAAATTTTGGAACTTCGGCTTCGTCGAATTGTGTAAGCGAACTTACATTCGACTAGCTCGAACTTTCATGATTATTGTAATTTAGTAGTTAATGACTTGATAATCGGTTTTGCCTTCTGGCGGTTGTAGAGGATCTCGTACATGGCATCGACGATCGGCAGGGCAACCTGCATTCGCTCGTTGGCCATATGGATGGCTTTCGTGCCATAATAGCCTTCGGCTACCATCTCCATCTCCATCTGCGCGGCCTTGACCGAATAGCCGAGTCCGAGCATCTGACCGAACTGACGGTTACGGCTGAACTGCGAATAACCCGTGACGAGGACGTCGCCCAGATAACCCGAAGCCGTGATGTCACGCGGCACATTGCTCATCGCGGTCGCGAAACGCTGGATCTCCTGGATGGCGTTGGACAGCAGCACGGCCTGGAAGTTATCACCGTAGTGTAAAGCCTGACACATACCGGCTGCGATGGCGTAGATATTCTTCATAACGGAGCTGTACTCCAAGCCGATGACATCGTTGGAAAGGGTAGTGTGGACGTATGGCGTCTCAAACAGTTTGGACCACAACTCCGCGTTCTGCCTGTTCTCACAACCGATAGTGAGGTACGAGAGACGCTCCAAAGCGATCTCCTCCGCGTGACACGGACCGGCGATGACGCCCAGTTGGTCAAAAGGAATACGGAAACGGTTATGCAGATAATCCGTGACGATGACGTTCTCATCGGGGATCATACCTTTGACCGCAGAGATGACCACTTTATGGGTCATGTCGCGGCGGATCTTCGTCAGCGATTGCTTCACATAGGGCGATGGAATCGCGAGAATCAGCACGTCCGACTGCGCTACGGTCTGGTTGATATCCGAAGAGAAATGGATACGGCTCACGTCAAAATTGGCGGCGCCGAGATAGGACGGGTTCTTGCCCGTGGCGATGAACTCATCGATCACCTCCTGGCGACGAATGAACCAGTTCAGCTCCGGTTGGTTCTGCATGACAATCTTTGCCAGCGCAGTAGCCCATGAGCCCGAACCTAAAATAGCGATTTTTCTGTACATATTATGCCTCCGGTTTCATCGTCGGGAAAAGAAGTACCTCCTGGATGGTCGGCTGACCGGTCATGAGGATCGCCAGACGGTCGATACCGATACCGATGCCCGATGTCGGCGGCATACCATACTCGAGCGCGCGCATGAAGTCATGGTCGATCACCATCGCCTCGTCGTCACCCTTGTCGGCAAGCTTCATCTGCTCTACGAAACGGTTGTATTGGTCGATCGGGTCGTTCAGCTCGGAGTAGGCGTTTGCCAGCTCTTTGCCGTTCACCATCAGCTCGAAACGCTCGGTCAGACCGGGTTTGGAGCGGTGCATCTTCGTCAGCGGCGACATCTCCACAGGGTAGTCGGTGATGAAGGTCGGCTGGATAAAGGTGCCCTCGCAGGTCTCGCCGAAAATCTCGTCGATGAGTTTGCCTTTGCCCATGTGCTCCGTATCCTCTACGCCGAGTTTCTTTGCCTCCACGCGGATCTCGTCTTCGCTCATCGAAGCGAGGTCAAGACCGGTTTTCTCTTTGATGGCATCGAGGATCGGCAGACGGCGGTAAGGCGCCTTGAAATCAATCTCATGGTCGCCGATCTGCACTTTCGTCGTGCCGTTGACGGCGATGGCGATCTTCTCGAGAAGTTGCTCCGTGAAGCCCATCATCCAGTTGTAGTCCTTGTATTGTACGTAGAGTTCCATGCAGGTGAACTCCGGGTTGTGGCTGCGGTCCATACCTTCGTTACGGAAGTTACGGCCGATCTCATATACACCCTCAAAACCGCCGACAATAAGGCGTTTGAGGTAGAGCTCGGTCGCGATACGGAGGTACATATCCACGTCGAGCGAGTTATGATGGGTGATGAACGGACGAGCTGAAGCGCCGCCGGCAATCTGCTGCAGGATAGGCGTCTCCACCTCCGTGTAACCCGCCTCGTCGAAGACCTGACGCATCGTGCGGAGGATGGTGGCGCGTTTGAGGAAGGTATCCTTGACACCTTCGTTGACCACGAGATCCACATAACGCTGGCGGTAACGCTGCTCGGGATCGTTGAATCCGTCATATGCTACGCCGTCTTTGTACTTGACGATCGGCAGCGGACGAAGCGATTTGGCCAATACGGTCAGTTTCTTCGCATGCACGGAAATCTCACCCATCTGCGTACGGAAAACGAAGCCTTCTATACCGATGAAATCGCCGATATCTAGCAGTTTTTTGAAAACGACGTTGTACATCTGCTGCTCGACGGTGGTTGGCTGCTCACCCTCTGCTACGGGTGCTTGGATGTCGTCTCGGGAGACATAGACCTGAATACGTCCTTTGGAGTCCTGGATCTCGATGAACGAGGCTTTTCCCATGATTCGCTTGGACATCAGACGTCCGGCGATACGTACGGTGTCACCCGTGTGCCAAACGCCTTCACCTTCATCTACAAATCCGGCCTTAATATCGGTCGAAAAACCGGTTACTTGATACTCGGCCGCAGGATAGGGATCAATCCCCATGTCTCGCATCGTCTGCAGACTCTGCCGCCGTACTTGTTCTTGTTCGCTTAATTCCATATATTGTTGTTTTTTTATTGACGTATAGGGCGCTATTAACGCAAAATATAAATGACGGTGCAAAGTTACAACTTTTTTGTCACATATGCAAATTTTTCCACATAAATTTAAAAAAAATGTTTGCGCGCTTGCGTATATAGGATTTTTTTTGTACTTTTGCGGTCGGTTTTAATTTGCCGAAAAAGGTAAATTTGCTTAAAATTTTAAAATTAAGGTACAACAATGGACAAACAAACCCAAGCGTATGTGGACGCTTTCATGGCGGACCTCATCAAGAAAAACCCAGGAGAGAACGAGTTTCACCAGGCTGTCAAAGAAGTTGTAGAGTCGGTAGCTCCGATGATTATGGCGTATCCCTATCTGCGCGAGCAGAAGGTGATGGAGCGCATCGTCGAGCCCGAACGTGTGATTATGTTCCGCGTTCCGTGGATGGATGATCAGGGCGAAGTGCAGATCAACCGCGGTTTCCGCGTGCAGATGAACAGCGCTATCGGTCCGTACAAAGGCGGTATCCGTTTTCATGCTTCCGTGAACCTCTCTATCATGAAGTTCCTGGCTTTCGAGCAGACGTTCAAAAATGCCCTCACGACCCTTCCTATGGGTGGTGCCAAGGGTGGTTCGGACTTCTCGCCGCGTGGCAAATCCGACGCTGAGGTGATGCGTTTCTGCCAGAGTTTCATGACCGAGTTGCAACGTCATATCGGAGCAGATACAGACGTTCCCGCCGGTGACATCGGTGTGGGTGGTCGTGAGATCGGATTCATGTTCGGTCAATACAAAAGACTCCGTGACGAGTTCACCGGTACGCTGACCGGTAAAGGTCAGATGTGGGGCGGTTCGCTCATGCGTCCGGAAGCTACCGGTTACGGCGCTTGCTATTTCGCAGAAGCGATGTTGGCTACCCGCGGTGAGTCTTTCGAAGGCAAGCGTGTCTGCATCTCCGGAGCAGGAAACGTAGCGCAGTTTGCCGCACAGAAAGCCATGCGACTGGGTGCCAAAGTGCTCACTATGTCCGATTCCAACGGCTTTATCTACGACGAAGAAGGTCTCAATGAAGAGAAACTTAATTATATCTTCGAGCTCAAGAATGTCCGCCGCGGACGTATCAAAGAGTACGTGACCAAGTACCCGCAGGCGAAATACTTCGAGAACGAACGTCCGTGGCGTATCCCTTGCGACATCGCCATGCCGTGTGCTACCCAGAACGAGATCGAGAAAGCCGACGCGGAAATCCTCGTTAAAAACGGATGTTTCTGCGTTACCGAGGGTGCGAACATGCCTTCGACACCGGAAGCGATTGCTATCTTCCAGGGCGCGAAGATCCTCTACAGCCCGGGTAAGGCATCCAACGCCGGCGGCGTAGCTACTTCCGGTCTGGAGATGACCCAGAACTCGATGCGTCTCAAATGGACGGCAGAGGAGGTGGACGCCCGTCTCCGTACTATTATGGCGGACATCCATGCAGCTTGTCTCAAGTACGGTACCGAAGAGGACGGCTATATCAACTACGTCAAAGGTGCCAACATCGCCGGCTTCATGAAAGTAGCCAATGCGATGGTCGAGCAGGGTTTAGTATAAAATGGAAACCAACAACTACACATCGCTGATGGAGAGGCGCGTGAAGCGGATCCTGCTCGTGTGCAACAACTACGACAGTTTTGCACTCGAGGAGGACGGCCGTATCGACGTGCAGATCGCGCAGGAGTATGCGGAGCTGAACCTCTCCAATCCTCCGTCAATCACGCGTGCAGAGACGACGCCCGAGGCGTTAACGATCATCGACGAACGCAAGGCGTCCCAAAAACTGCCGTTCGACCTCATTCTGGTCGTCTATAGCGCCGGAGGAAGCGAAGTGTGGGATTTTGCTGCGGAGGCGAAAGAGCGATACCCGGAATGTCCGATAGTCGTTCTTTCCTCCTTCAGCAAAGAGGTGCACCGCCGCCTCGAGCAGCAGGACAAGAGCAAGGTCGATTACCTCTTTAACTGGAATAACTCCACCGACCTCATTATCGCCATCATCAAGCTCATCGAGGACCGTCTCAACGCCGAGCACGATATCCTCGACGAGGGCGTACGGGCAATCATGCTGGTGGAGGACTCCGTGCGGTACTACTCGACGTACCTGCCTTTGCTCTACAAACTCGTTCTCCAGCAGAACTCTATCGCCATCCGCGATGCGCTCAATGAGAAGCAGCAGCTCCTGCGCAAGCGTGCCCGGCCGAAAGTGCTGATGGCAACCTGCTACGACGAAGCCGTCGAGCTCTACAACCGCTACGGGGCGAACATCATCGGCGTCATCTCCGATGTAGGATTTGTGGTGCATAAAGGCGAGCCTTCATCCGCCGAGAAACTCGACGCCGGTGTCGATCTATGCCGACTCATCCGCGAAGATAACCCCACGATGCCCTTCCTCATGCAATCCTCGCAGGAGTCGATGCGCTCTGTCGCGAGAAAGCTGAACGTGGGCTTTGTGGTCAAGAAATCCAAGACCCTCTCGCAGGACGTCAGCGAGTATATCGAGCGGGAGTTCGGTTTCGGCGATTTCATCGCCCGTGACCCGCGTACCGGCAGAGAGATCGACCGAGCCTCGGATCTGGAGGGCTTTGAACGTATCATATCCTCGATTTCATCGGCTGCTTTCCGCCGTCTGAGTGATAATAACTACCTCTCCAAATGGCTCTTTGCCCGCGGCTTGTTTGCTATCGGTCGCGAGGTACAGAAACTCAGTATCCATAGCGATGCGGACATCGAGAACATCCGCCAGACCAATATCCGTCTGATCCACGACTACCGTATCAATCAGGCGCTCGGCGTCGTAGCACGTTATTCGCCCAAGACCTATAACAGCACGATCTATTTCTCCCGTTGCGGCAACGGTCCGATGGGAGGCAAGGGACGCGGGCTGGCGTTCCTCAATCATATCCTGCAGAAACATGACCTCTTTGACCGATGGGAGAACATCCGCGTCCTTGTGCCGCGAACGATGATCCTCACCACGGATTTCTTCGATCAGTTCATCCATGATAACGGTCTTCAATACGTCATCAACGCCGATCTGAGCGATGAAGAGATCCTCTCGGAGTTCGTGGCGTCTGCGCTGCCTTTGGAGCTCCGCGAAGCCCTCCGGCATTTTATCCGGGCTACCAAACGGCCGCTCGCCATTCGTTCGTCTTCCAAACTCGAAGACTCGTATTATCAGCCTTTTGCAGGCGTCTATAGCACGTACATGATCCCGCATACGGAGAACGAAGACCAGCAGCTGCGGATGCTCTCCAAGGCCATCAAATCCGTTTACGCGTCCGTCTATTTCGCCGCTTCGAGAGGTTATATCATCTCCACGGGCAACGTGCCATCAGAAGAGAAGATGGCGATCGTGCTGCAGGAAGTATGCGGTGAAATCGAAGGAAATTACTATTTTCCGGTTATCTCCGGCGTGGCGCGCAGCATCAATTTCTACCCGGTGGGCAAAGAGAAACCCGAAGACGGTATCGTCAAGATCGCTTACGGTCTGGGTAAAGCCGTCGTCGATGGCGAACAAGTGCTGCGTTTCAGCCCCAAATACCCGAAGAACGTGATGCAGACCTCGACGGTCGATCTCGCCATGCGCGAGACCCAGCAGTCGATGTTGGCGCTCTCTCTCAGCCCCGAGCGATTCAAGACTTCCATCGATGACGCCGTGAACTTAGAGCGTATTCCGATACACGAATGTGGTCAGTTTGAGTCCCTCAAGCTCATCGCCTCGACGTACGACCGGGAGAACATGCGCATCGTCGATTCGTGTTATCCCGATGGTCCGCGTATCGTCACTTTCGCTCCGCAGCTCAAATTCAACACTTTCCCCTTGGCGGAGATCATCCAATGCCTGTTAGATATCGCGCGCGAGGAGATCAAGACGCCGGTGGAGATAGAGTTTGCGGTGAACCTCGAGCATGATCCGCAGATCTTCCATGTACTGCAGATTCGTCCCATTTCAGCGGACAGTCTGACGGCGAAGGTGGAGTGGGAAAAGGTCGATGAAAACGGCGCTTTCTTACGTTCGGGCAACGCGCTCGGTATAGGTAAGACCGACGACGTGACGGACATCATCTACCTCCGCAAAGAGGCGTTTGACGTTCTTCGGACACAGGAAATGGCGGCTACGCTGCGCGAGTGGAACAATAAGATGCGGCAGGAAGGCAAGCAATACCTCCTCATCGGTTACGGCCGCTGGGGATCGCAGATACCGACACTCGGAGTGCCCGTTCAATGGGGCGATATCAGCGAAGCGAAAGCCATCGCCGAGTGCTCGCTGGAGAACTTCCGTATCGAGCCGTCTCAGGGCAGCCATTTCTTCCAGAATATGACCTCATTCAATGTCGGCTACATCAACGTCGATCCATGGGCAAGGCCGCTGACCGACGCCTATAACCAAGATCTCCTCGACGCCATTCCGGCTATAGAAGAGACCGATCTCGTCCGCCATGTGCGGCTCCAACAACCGCTGGAGATGTATATCGACGGATTTGCCAATAAAGCACTAATCAAGTTTTAACAAAATAACAAATTTATGAAAAATAACATGTTAGCGGGCGCATTAGTTGCGCTGGGATTATGCCTCGGAGGCTTGTTTATCTACTGCGGTATCAGCAAGTATGCGGATAAAGACCGCGCGGTGTCGGTGAAGGGTCTGAGTACCCGTGAGGTGGAAGCGGATTATGCCGTTTGGCCGCTCTCTTTCGGATGGAACGGCAACGACCTGCCCTCGCTCTATCAGCAGATCGGCAATGTCTCTGAGAAAGTAAAACAACATCTGTTGTCTTTGGGTTTTGAGGAGAGCGACCTGCGTCAAGGTACCATCTCCGTGGATAACAACTGGGAGAACTACTACGGTGACCATCGTCCGGAGTACAAATATACGCTCCGTACGTCCATCATCGTCTCGACCGACAAGGTCAAACTGGTGGTAGCAAGCCAGGGCAAAGAGGCGGACTTGCTCAAGGAGGGCATCATCGTCACCTCCAATAAATGGGACTTGGACTATCAGTATAACGGTCTGCCGGAGCTGAAGCCTGCGATGATCGAAGAGGCAACGCAGAACGCACGTGCCGTAGCGCAGAAGTTCGCCGATGATGCACAGTGTTCGCTGGGTTCCATCCGTCGTGCCAGCCAGGGCCAATTCTCCATCGAGAACGATGAATACCAGCCTTGGATCAAGCACGTACGCGTCGTAACGACCGTGGACTACTACTTGGATTAAAACCAGCCGAACTTGCGAATCCACCGCAATACGCACGTGGGGATCAGCAGAATGATGAAGCACAATACCTGCCAGAAGACGGTGGGTATTGTTGTTTTGCTGCATCCCCAAAAGAGCGCACGCAGGGCTCTGCGAACGAGCATCTGAGGCGAAGCGATGATGCCTAAGGCTTTGCCGGCTTTTGTCTCCCATTGCGGAATGGAGAAAAGCCCTGTATCCACCGCTCCCGGGCTCACATCCGTCACATGTACGCCGTACTCGTGCAACTCGATATGCAGTGACCGCGTGAAGGCGGAAAGGAACGCTTTGGTGGAGGCATACGTACCCAGACGTTGCGCGACGATCTTACTCGTCACGGAGCACACGTTGAGGATATACCCGTGCCGACGGGTCTTCATGTCCTGCCCAAACAGGTAACACAGCATCGCCGGCGTGTACATATGCAGGTTGAGAATGAGCGAAGTGAAAGCCTCACTGTCGTCCAGGATGTCGCGGTCGTGATAGACGCCGGCGTTATTGACCAGCACTTCGACCTCTATCGCCTGCGCGTGCGTGTAATCATATAGTTCGCGCGCGGAAGATTGTCGGCTCAGGTCCATGACAAGCGGAATCACCTCTAATCCGCTAACCCTCTCATCCCCTAATCCCTTCTTGATCTCTTCTGCGGCTTCGTTGATCTGAGGGACGTTGCTGACAATCAGCAAGTTATATCCGCGTTGGGCTAACTGCTTGGCGAACTCTAATCCGATTCCCGACGATGCGCCGGTTACTAATGCAAAGTGAGTTTTCATATATTTTTCAACTTTCAACTTTCAACTATTTTGGGTCTCATAAATCCAGCTGGCTGGTCGCTGAAATCGGCTTCCGAGCCTTGTATGGCAAAATGAATATGGTTCTTGCCGAACCGTTTGTTAATGCCGTCAATCGCCTGCATAAGCCGCTTGTGGCGTTCTTTCTCGTCGAGGTCGTTTATTGCAAACAAGTCCAGTTGCACACTTTTGTTGCTCTGTAACTGTCCCAAAATGACGCCTGCTTGTTTGTACTGATAATTCTCCCGGAAGAGGGACTCCAAGAGCTTCTCCACGGCTTTGATGATCAGCGTCGAGTCATCCGTCGCGGCGCTCAGACGCAGAGTCTCGTCTGCGGAATACTGCGCCAGATCCTGCCGATGACGGTTGGTCGCCAGAAAGAGCGTCACCGTCTGGCAAAGGGATTGTTGCTCACGCATCCTCCGTGCTGCCGAAGAAGCATAATTGCTCAACTCCCGCATCAACACCTCTTTGCTGCTCGTCATGTGTGCAAAAGTGCGGCTGTACATGATGGATTTCTGCCGGTCATGGCTGGCTATCGTAATCGCCGGAACACCGTTCAACTCCTTCCAAGTCCTCACGCCGTTCACCCCGAAAAGCCGTTTGACCCACGCCTCTTTCCGGTTCGCAAAGTCCAACGCCGTTTGTATTCCTAACTCCGCCAACCGCTTGAAACTCCGCCGTCCGATGCCCCATACATCCTTGATATCCAGCATTGAGAGAGCTTTCTCGCGTTGGTCGCTGCTCATGATACAAATGCCCTGATAAGCAGGGTAGTGCTTGGCGAACCAAGTGGCGGTTTTGGCGAGCGTATAACTCAATCCTGCTCCACAACTAACGGGAATATCCGTTTCGCGAAGAATAAGGTCTTTGAGTTTCTGTAAATATTCGCGCAGCCGCACGGGGTCGTCATCGGGCATCATCCCGAAGAACTCATCCACGCTGTATTGCACGAAATCGAGCACCATCTCCGTCTCGCGAACTTCGTCCATGATATGATGCGAGATGTCGTGATAGAGCTGATGATGCACGTCAATCACCGTCACTTTGTTTTGCTCGATGATCTTCGTCACCTGAAAAATCGGATTGCCTCTCTTCAGGCCCACCGCTTTGGCTTCCTGATTGAGCGCAAGGATGATTCCGCCGTTGTTGTCGTTATTGTTCGCTACGACTACCGGCGTACCCTTTAACTCCGGACGCGAGACCAGCTCGCAGCTCACGAAGAAATTATTGCAATCCAGGTGGATGTACATGCTTTAATCCAAAAATCGCTGCAAAGGTACAAATAAATTTGCACATCTCAAAATTTTTTACTACTTTTGCAGCAAATTTAATTTTTGGGCATATGAAACGATCTTACTCCAAGTGGAAAAGTGTGGCACTCATTACCGCCATTTATCTCCTTGCCACAATCGTGGCAATAACGGTCTTTTATGCGATGAAAAACGGGCCAATCCTAGACCATAGCGCTACTGTTAAGCCTCTATTAAGCCTCTTTGTGGCGGATGTCGTAGCCACGATTATTGTCTGGGCATTCGGGCTTTTGTATGAGAATGTGTCCGTTTATGATCCCTATTGGTCGGTCTTCCCTCCGGTGGCTTTTCTGCTTTGGGCATTTTATACAGGTGTCTGGTCGCTGCCGGTGATTCTGCTTCTGATAGCCTCATGGTATTGGGGCTGGCGGTTGACGCGCAACTGGGTCATCACTTTCAAGGGCATAGGGCATGAGGACTGGCGTTATACCAAGTACCGCTCGCTTCATCCGGTGCTCTTTCATCTGATTAATTTCTTCGGCCTGAACATGGTTCCGACGCTCGTCGTCTTTGCGGCGATGTTACCGGGATTAAAACTTTATGAAAATCCTTTGTCATTTAAGTTCACCTCGGCTGTTTCCTTTGGCTTGTTGTTTTGGGGATTTGTTATCTGTCTTATAGCGCCGACGATCCAACTCATCGCCGACAAGCAAAGCCATGATTTCCGCGCGGCGCATCCCGGCGAAGTATGTAATGTAGGATTATGGAAACACGGCCGCCATCCGAATTATTTCGGAGAGATCCTGTTCTGGTGGGGTATTTGGATTATGTATGTGCCTTTTGGAGGTATCGATTGGTTTATTCTCGGCCCGATTGCCATGACAGCCCTTTTCCTCGGCATCTCCATCCCTCTGATGGAGCAACGCCAGCTTGCCAATAAGCCCGGCTATGCCGAGTACCGCCGCCAGACGAGAATACTGATATAATGGTAATCAAAGTTAATCCAATTTAAGGACGGCGAGGAAGGCTTTCTGGGGGACTTCGACGTTACCGATTTGCTTCATGCGCTTCTTACCGCGTTTCTGTTTCTCGAGCAGTTTGCGCTTACGGCTCACGTCACCGCCGTAACATTTCGCAAGGACATCTTTGCGGACCTGCTTGACGGTCTCGCGGGCGATGATCTTGGCTCCAATGGCGGCTTGGATAGCGATGTCAAACTGTTGACGCGGAAGGAGTTCCTTGAGTTTCTCACACATGCGACGACCGAAATCGACGGCATTGTCCCTATGGGTGAGGGTAGAGAGCGCATCGACCTGCTCGCCGTTGAGGAGGATATCCAGTTTGACGAGGTTGGACGGTCTGAAGCCGTTCATGTGCCAATCGAAGGAGGCGTAGCCCTTGGAGATGGATTTGAGTTTGTCGTAGAAATCGATGACGATCTCGCCGAGCGGCATGTCGAAGAGAAGCTCCATGCGGTTGCCGGAGATATACTCCTGTTTGACGAGTTCGCCTCGTTTGCCGAGACAGAGGGTCATAATCGGACCGATGTAATCCGCGGTGGTAATCACGCTTGCGCGGATATACGGCTCCTCGATGCGGTCGATCTCCGTGAGATCCGGCATGCCGGCCGGGTTATGCACCTCGACCATTCCGCCGTCTTTGGTATAGACATTATAGGATACGTTCGGGACGGTGGTGATGACATCCATATCGAACTCGCGATCGAGCCGCTCCTGGATGATCTCCATGTGAAGCAAGCCTAAGAATCCGCAACGGAAACCAAAGCCCAACGCCATCGAGGACTCCGGCTGGAAAGTGAGGGAGGCATCGTTCAGTTGCAGTTTCTCCAGCGATGCGCGCAGGTCCTCGTAGTCCTCAGACTCAATGGGATACACACCTGCAAAGACCATCGGTTTGGCTTCCTCGAAACCGGCAATCGCTTTGTCGCACGGCCGCGCTACGTGGGTGATGGTATCACCGACTTTGACTTCGGTCGAGGTCTTGATGCCGGAGATGATATATCCCACGTTTCCGGCGGAAATCTCTTTGCGGGGAGACATCTCGAGTTTGAGGATACCTATCTCGTCGGCGTCGTACTCTTTGCCGGTGTTGACAAAGCGCACTTGGTCGCCGGTCTTCATCGTACCGTTGACCACTTTGAAATAGGCGATGATGCCTCGGAAAGAATTGAAGACGGAGTCGAAGACCAGACATTGGAGCGGTGCGTTCGGGTCGCCTTTGGGCGCAGGAATACGCTCGACGATGGCGTCTAAGATCTCCGGCACACCTTCTCCGGTCTTGGCGGAACAACGGAGGATCTCCTCGCGTTTGCAACCTAACAGATCGACAATCTCGTCCTCCACGCGCTCGGGCATGGCGTTGTCCATGTCGCATTTGTTGAGCACCGGGATGATCTCCAGGTCGTGCTCAATCGCCATATAGAGGTTGGAGATGGTCTGCGCTTGCACGCCCTGTGTCGCATCGACGACAAGTATCGCTCCCTCGCATGCCGCGATAGAACGCGAGACTTCATAACTGAAGTCCACGTGCCCCGGAGTGTCAATCAGGTTGAGGGTGTAGCCTTTGTGTTGCATCTGGATGGCGTGCGATTTGATGGTTATACCGCGCTCTTTCTCCAGATCCATGTCGTCCAACACCTGGTTCTCCATCTGCCGCACATCGACAGTCTGCGTGATCTCCAACATGCGATCCGCAAGGGTCGATTTGCCGTGATCGATGTGAGCAATAATACAAAAATTACGTATCTTATCCATTAGGTCCTAAATCTCCAAAGTAAAATCCGGCGCAAAGGTAATGATTTTTTTTGAGATATGCAAGAATCTCCGTATTTTTTTCTATTTTGACGGTAAAATCGGCGGAATGTCAAGTAAAGTTAGCAAAATAAAAATTGTACGATTTTGTTGCGAAAAAACTTGCGTAATTCCAAAAAAAATGCTACCTTTGCACTCGATTTCTGATACTGCTTTCGGAAGGAAGTATAAACGTTAAAAATCGCATGAGTCTGTTAGGAAAAATACGAATACCCGGTTTCGTGGATATGCATGTGCATTTCCGTGAGCCGGGTTTCGCGTATAAAGAGACGATCCTCACGGGGAGTGAGGCGGCTGCGCGTGCGGGTTACAGTGATGTGTTCACTATGCCTAATGTGAACCCTGCGCCCGATACGTTGGATCATCTGCGCGCTCAGCAGGATATTATTGCGCGCGACAGCCACATTGGCGTCCATCCGTACGCAAGTATCACCCTCGGCCAGAAAGGCGAGGGTGAACTCGTTAATATAGAGGAATTGAGCGCGCACGTAGCAGGGTTCTCGGATGACGGAAGAGGTATTCAGGATGAGGGGCTGATGCGCGAAGCGATGCGGCGGATTGCGGCGGCGGACAGTATGATCGTGGAGCATTGTGAGGTGAACAGCCTGCTGCGCGGCGGATATATCCATGACGGCGAGTATGCCCGCAAGCATGGTCATCGGGGTATCTGCTCCGAGAGCGAATGGCGAGAGATAGAGCGGAATATACGTCTGAGTGCAGAGACCGGATGCCGGCTGCATATATGTCATATATCCACCAAAGAAAGCGTACAACTCATCCGTGACGCGAAAGCGGACGGTATTCCTGTGACCTGCGAGACCGCGCCGCATTACTTGCTTCTCAATGACCGCATGATCGAGGAGGACGGACGATGGAAGATGAATCCGCCGATTCGTTCCGTAGCCGACCAGATGGCGCTGATAGGAGGCATCATCGATGGTTCGATTGACGTCATCGCCACCGATCATGCGCCGCATAGCGCTGAGGAGAAGAGCCGCGGGCTGGAGAAGAGTGCTTTCGGGATTGTGGGAATCGAGACGGCTTTCCCACTGCTATATACCTATCTGGTGAAAAACGACGTGATCACGATGCAACGCCTTATAGAATTAATGAGCACGCGTGCACGCGAGATAACCGGTTTGGCGGAGGATAGCTGGGTGACGATAGATCTGGATGCCCATTATACCATCGATCCTGCGCAGTTTGTGTCGATGGGCAAAAGCACGCCTTTTGAGGGATGGGAAGTTTATGGAAGATGTATCAAAAACGAAGTTCGGGGGAACGTCGTTTTTGAGGATGAACGAGTGAACGAATGAACGAGTGAAGGGAGTTTGGCACATAGTGAGCAATGAGCGGATTGCGGAGAAAATCTATCGCATGATCCTGAAGGGCAAAACGGAAGGTATTCGTCCGGGGCAATTCGTGGAGATTGCGATACCGGGTTTGTTTCTGAGACGACCGATCTCTGTGAGCGATATCCACGGTGACGAGCTGGCGATCATCTATAAGGTTGTCGGACAAGGCACAGACCGCATGACCGCTATGCAAGCCGGCGAAGAACTCGCTATCCTTACAGGCTTGGGCAACGGTTATGATTTAAGCCTTTGCGGCAACGAAGCGCTGCTGATAGGCGGCGGAGTAGGAGTGCCACCGCTGATTTATGCCGCCAAGAAACTGCGTGAGATGGGAAAGAAAGTCCGCGTAGTGATGGGCTTCAATACGAAAGACGAAGTATTTGGCGAAGAGGCGTTTATAGCCTTAGGATGTGAAACGACGGTCTGTACGATGGATGGCAGTTCTGGCATAAAAGGCGTTGTGACCGACGTGATTGAGAAGCCTGCTCCGTATTATTACGCTTGCGGTCCGCTGCCGATGATCAAAGCCATCTTGCGGACGATAGGCACGAACGGTCAGATCAGTATGGAAGAGCGCATGGGTTGCGGCGTGGGAATCTGCGTCGGCTGCACGATAGAAACCAAAGACGGCTTCAAGCGCGTATGCAAGGAAGGGCCGGTTTTCAGCGCGGACAGAATAAAGATATGAGAGTTAAACTCGGATATATAGATTTGCAAAACCCGGTGATACCGGCAAGCGGGACATGTGGTTTTGGTCAGGAGATGAGCGAGTGGTTCGATCTGAACCTCCTCGGTGCTATCTCTACCAAAGGCACGACGCGTGAAGCGCGTTACGGCAACGCTTTACCGCGTATCGCAGAGTGTGGCGGCGCAGGCATGCTGAATGCCGTCGGGCTGCAGAACCCCGGTGTGGAGGAAGTCATCCGCCATGAGATGCCGGCCTTGCGCGCCCTCTACAAGGGACCGATCATTGCGAATATCAGCGGATTCAGCATCGACGAATACGCGTACGTATGTGAGCGGATTGATAAGGAGACGGACGCAGCGATTCTGGAGGTGAATATCTCCTGTCCGAACGTCCATAACGGTGGCATGGCTTTTGGAACGAATCCCGAAGCGGCAGCAGCGGTGACGCGGGCTGTCAAGGCAGTAACGACCAAACCGGTATATATGAAACTGAGTCCGAACGTCACGGACATCGCTTCTATCGCGAGGGCATGTGTGGAAGCCGGCGCAGATGGTCTTTGCCTCATTAACACGGTACTCGGCATGCGGATCGATATCAAACGACGCAAACCGGTTCTCGCCAACACGTACGGCGGTTATTCGGGACCGGGTGTTTTCCCTATTGCGCTGAGGATGGTACATCAGGTGCATAAAGCATGCCCCGAGACACCGATCATCGGTTGCGGCGGAGTGACAAAAGCAGAGGATGTGATTGAGATGATGATGGCAGGCGCGAGTGCCGTAGAGATAGGGGCTGCGAGTCTGCAAAACCCCACGGCGTGTCAGGAGATAATTGAGACATTACCGGCGGTGATGAAAGAAATGAAGATAGACCATTTACAGGACATAATTGGGATTGTATGAAAAGAGATGTGATCATAGCATGTGATTTCGCGAGTGCAGAAGCGACGTATGCCTTTCTGGACCGTTTCACGGAGGAGAAGCCGTTCGTGAAGATCGGCATGGAGTTATACTACGCCGAGGGTCCGGCTATCGTTCGGGAGATTCGTCGGCGCGGCCATTCGGTGTTTTTGGATCTGAAGTTGCACGACATCCCTAATACGGTAGAGAAAGCGATGCGTGTGCTCTCGCGGCTGGATGTGCAGATGGTGAACCTGCATGCCGCAGGAACGAAAGCGATGATGGAGGCAGCACTGAGAGGTCTGACACGTGAAGACGGCACGCGACCGATACTGCTTGCCGTGACCCAACTGACCTCGACGAGCGAAGAGCGTATGCACGATGAGTTGCTCATCAGCGGCAGTATAGCCGATTGCGTCTGCCATTATGCCCAAATGGCAAAAGAGGCCGGCCTGGACGGCGTCGTTTGTTCGCCCTTGGAGGCAGGCATGGTCAAAGAGCGCTGCGGAAAAGAGTTCCTGACCGTGACACCGGGTATCCGTTTTGCGGATGGCAACAAAGGTGATCAGGTTCGTATCACCACACCCGCCCGCGCCAAGGAGATAGGATCGGATTTTATTGTGGTGGGGAGGCCTATCACCGCCGCAGAAGATCCCGTAGCGGCGTATAGAAGATGTGTAAAAGAATTTGTACTATGATATTAAGTGAACAAATAGCAGCGGATTTGCTGCGTATCCAAGCCGTGTTCCTGCGCCCGAACGACCCGTTCACCTGGGCAAGCGGCATCAAAAGTCCGATATACTGCGACAACCGCCTGACGCTGAGCGACGTGGCGGTGCGCGAGGATGTAGAGAACGGTTTGGCTGAGACGATCAAGCAGTACTATCCCGAGGCGGAAGTACTGATGGGAACTTCGACTGCCGGTATAGCGCATGCGGCGATTACGGCTACCAAACTGAACCTGCCGATGGGGTATGTTCGTTCCGGCGCCAAAGATCATGGAAGGCAGAACCAGATAGAAGGCAAACTGATTCCGGGACAGAAAGTGGTGGTGGTTGAGGATCTGATTTCGACTGCCGGCAGTTGTCTGGAGGTAGTTGAAGTGCTGCGCGAAGCAGGAGCAGAAGTCTTAGGTATCGTGTCGATCTTCACGTACGGCATGAAGAAAGGGCTGAACCGTCTGGCAGAAGCCAAGGTGGAGAACCACAGCCTGAGCAACCTCGATGTGCTTGCCGAAGTAGCGGTCAAAGAGGGGTATATCTCCGCACAAGAGAAATTAGAACTGATACAATTTAGAGATAACTTATGAGACATCTATTAGACTCAACGGACCTGACGACGCAGGAGATCGAGAAGATCGTTCTTCGCGCTATGGACATTATCGACCATCCGGAGCGGTATTCCGAAGCATGCAAGGGTAAGAAATTAGCGACGCTGTTCTACGAACCAAGCACTCGCACGAGGCTTAGTTTTACGGCGGCGATGATGGAGTTAGGCGGTCAGGTGTTAGGATTCAGCGACGCGCGCTCGTCGTCCGTCAGCAAAGGTGAGACGGTAGCAGACACGGTGCGTGTGGTGAGCGCGTTTGCGGATATCATCGCCATGCGCCACTATAAAGAAGGTGCGCCGCGTGTTGCGAGTGAGTTCAGCCGGATACCGGTGATCAATGCCGGTGACGGTGGTCACAGCCATCCGACGCAGACGATGACCGATCTGCTGACCATCCGCCGTGAGTTAGGAAGGTTCGAGAACCTGACGATAGGTCTCTGCGGCGATCTCAAATACGGTCGTACGGTACACTCGCTCATCAAAGCCATGCGCCGTTACGAAGGAGTGCGGTTTGTGCTGATTGCGCCGAAAGAGCTGGCATTGCCGGACTACATGAAAGCGGAGTTAGGAGACGCTTATATGGAGGTCTCCACGCTGGAAGAGGCGATGCCGATTGTTGATGTGCTGTACATGACCCGCGTGCAACAAGAACGTTTTGCAGACAAAGATGAATACGAACGTCTGAAAGACTCGTTTATCTTGGACGAGCGGCTGATGGCGTTGGGCAAGCCCTCGATGATTGTTCTCCATCCGCTGCCCCGTGTGAATGAGATCACCGTTGGCGTGGACAAAGACCCGCGTGCTGCTTATTTCCGCCAGGTGGAGAACGGTAAGTACGTCCGCAAGGCGATTATCTATACGCTTCTGAGCGATGAGTACCTGCAGGCAGAGCCGACAGGCCACCACGGCGAAGCAAGTACCAACGCCTGCCATAACGACCGATGCATTGCGACGACCGAACCTGTTGAGCAGAAAGCCTATATCGACAAGGACGGCGTGAAGAGATGCTTCTATTGCGACCATATGTTGTAACTAAAAAATACTACCGATATGTATCAAGATCGAATAATGAATGAAGGTCTGACCTTCGACGATGTGTTATTAGTACCGGCGTACAGCGAAGTGCTGCCGCGAGAGGTGTCTCTTAATGGCCAATTCTCGCGCCATATAGGGTTGAATATCCCGGTGGTGAGTGCAGCAATGGATACTGTCACTGAAGCACCGATGGCTATCGCTATCGCTCGCGAAGGCGGTATTGGCGTGATTCATAAGAATATGTCTATCGCGGAGCAAGCGGCGCAAGTTCGCAGCGTCAAACGTGCGGAGAACGGTATGATTGCCGACCCGGTAACCATCTTCGGCGACCAGACGATAGGCGATGCGCTCCAGATGATGCATGAGAATCATATCGGCGGTATCCCCGTAGTGGATGAGAATCATGTGCTGGTAGGTATCGTGACGAACCGCGACTTGCGTTTCGAGACGGATATGAACAAGCCCGTAAGCGAGGTGATGACGAGCGAGAAGCTCATCACCATCGGTTCGACGGACAACAAGACCATCATGGATGCGCTCCAGACGCATAAGGTAGAGAAACTGCCGGTCATCGACAAAGACGGCAAACTGATAGGCCTCGTGACCTACAAGGACATCACCAAACTGCGCGATTATCCGAATGCCAACAAGGATGCCAAAGGTCATCTGCGTTGCGCCGCAGGAGTGGGTATCACGCCGGATTATATGGATCGCGTGGACGCCTTAGTTAAGGAGCATGTGGATGCGGTAGTATTGGATTCGGCGCACGGACACAGCAAGAATATCGTGAACGCTCTGCGCGCTATCAAAGCGAAATACCCGGAGTTGGATGTCGTGGTTGGAAATATCGCTACGGCTGAGGCTGCCAGATATCTGCTTGAGAACGGCGCGGACGGTATCAAGGTCGGTATCGGTCCGGGCAGTATCTGTACGACCCGTATCATCGCGGGTGTCGGTGTGCCGCAGTTGACGGCTATCTTCGAGGTGGCAGAGGTCTTGAAAGGAACCGGTGTGCCGTTGATCGCTGATGGCGGATTGCGGTACTCGGGCGACGTGGTGAAAGCGTTGGCTGCCGGAGGCAACTGTGTGATGTGCGGATCGATGTTCGCCGGCACGGACGAAGCCCCCGGAGACACCATCATCTTCAACGGCCGTAAGTTCAAATCCTATCGCGGCATGGGCAGTATAGAGGCGATGAAAGCCGGAAGCGCCGACCGTTATTTCCAAGGCGGAGAGAGCAATGTGTCCAAACTTGTGCCGGAAGGTATTGCCGGTCGCGTGCCGTACAAAGGCAGTGTATGCGAGACGATCTATCAACTGATAGGCGGACTTCGCTCGGGAATGGGATATGTGGGCGCGCATAACTTAGAGGAGTTGCGCAAAGCCAAGTTCGTGCGTATCACCTCTGCCGGTATGTTTGAGAGCCACCCGCATGACATTACCATCACTTCGGAGGCTCCTAATTATTCACAACAATAAGACCCGGAGAATGCAGAAGATCATCATCTTGGATTTCGGCAGCCAGACGACGCAGTTAATCGGTCGGCGCGTACGCGAACTGAACACGTTCTGCGAGATCCTGCCGTATAACAAATACCCCGAGGACGACAAAGATGTCATCGGTGTCATCCTGAGCGGTTCGCCCTTGAGCGTCTATCAGGACGATGCGTTTCATGTGGACCTGAGCCACATCCGCGGACGGCTGCCGATACTTGGTATCTGCTACGGCGCGCAGCTGATGAGTTATATGTACGGTGGTAAAGTAGAGAGTGCCGGCACGCGTGAGTACGGGCGACAGAACCTGCAGTTTGTCGATACCAAGAACCCGCTATTCAAGGGTTTTGAGGCGCACTCGCAGGTGTGGATGTCCCATGGCGATAGTATCACTCAACTACCCGAAGGAGCGGTTCGTATAGCCTCTACGGAGACCGTCCAGAACGCCGCATATTTTATCCCCGGCGAGCAACCGGTCTTCGGAACGCAGTTTCATCCGGAGGTGTTCCATAGCCTGCAAGGCACGCTGCTGCTGAAGAACTTCGTAGTGGATATATGCGGTTCCAAGCAGGAATGGAGCGCAGAAGCGTTTGTGGAGACGACAGTTAAAGAACTGCGCGAGCAGTTAGGTTCCGATCGCGTGATCTTAGGTCTCTCCGGCGGCGTGGATTCGTCGGTAGTGGCCGTTCTGTTGCACCGCGCGATAGGCGACCGGCTGACCTGTATCTTCGTCGATCACGGCATGTTGCGTAAGAATGAGTTTCACGACGTCATGCGCGATTACGAGGGCCTTGGGCTGAAAGTGATCGGCGTGGACGCCAGTGATAAGTTCCTCTCCGACCTCGCCGGCATCAAAGAGCCGGAGCAGAAGAGGAAGATCATCGGCCGTGATTTTGTGGAGGTCTTCAATGCCGAGGCAAAGAAGATCACCGACGCCAAATGGCTGGCGCAGGGAACGATCTATCCCGACCGCATCGAGAGCCTGAATATTACCGGCAAAGTAATCAAGAGCCACCATAATGTGGGCGGTCTGCCCAAAGAGATGCACCTCCAGCTCTGCGAACCGATCAAATGGCTCTTCAAAGATGAGGTGCGCCGCGTGGGACGTTCATTAGGCATGCCGGAGCACCTGATCAGCCGTCATCCGTTCCCGGGACCGGGTCTGGCGGTACGTATCTTAGGAGACATCACCCGCGAGAAGATCCGCATCCTGCAGGAAGCGGATGCCATCTATATCCAAAACCTCCGCGAGGCAGGGCTGTACGATGAGATATGGCAGGCTGGCGCTATCCTCCTGAGCGAAGTACGTTCAGTAGGCGTCATGGGTGATGAGCGGACATACGAGAACCCCATTGCTCTGCGCGCTGTGACTTCCAGCGATGCCATGACCGCCGATTTTGCGCACATTCCGTATGAAGTGTTGGCAAAGATCAGTAACGAGATTATTAACAAAGTGAAAGGCGTGAACCGGGTATGCTACGACATCTCGTCCAAACCGCCCTCAACAATCGAATGGGAATAATTATGAGAGTAGGAGTTATCATGGGCTCGGCAAGTGACCTGCCCGTTATGCAAGCAGCTATCGACACCTTGGAGTCTTTCGGTATCGAAGTGGACAAACGCGTCATCTCTGCGCACCGTGCGGCACATGCCTTGATGGAGTGGGCGGAGAGTGCCGAAGACCGTGGTCTGAGTATCATCATCGCCGGAGCGGGTGGCGCTGCCCATCTGGCAGGAGTGATAGCCGGTTTGACCCATCTGCCGGTGATCGGTGTGCCGGTACGTTCGAAGACCCTGGACGGTTTAGACAGCCTCCTTTCGATGGTCCAGATGCCAAGCGGCATCCCCGTAGCAACGGTGGCTATCGACGGCGCGAAGAATGCTGCCTTGTTGGCGGTCAGCATCCTGGCGCTCCAAGAACCTGAACTGCGCGAGAAATATATCGATTTCCGCCGCCAACAAACAGAAAAAGTATTAGCTACAGTAATCTGATATGAACTATAGGCTTTTTGTAGAGAAAAGAGAAGGGTTTCGTGTGGAGGCGGAGAGCCTGCGTCGCGAGCTGAACGAGAACCTGCAGTTGCACATCCGCCGGATGCGCTATCTTTGCGTGTACGACCTGTTTGGATTCAGCAAGGACCTGCTGGAGCAAAGCAAATACAGCGTCTTTGGCGAGCGGGTGACGGATGTGGTGATGGAGGACTTGGACCTCAGCGGCAAGAGGTATCTGGCGGTGGAATTCATCCCCGGCCAGTTTGACCAACGTGCTTCTTCTGCCATCGATTGTGTGCACCTCATCGACCCGAATGCCGATATCGACATCCGTTCAAGCCGCCTGTTGATCTTCGAGAACGAAATGACGGCTGACGAGATGGCGAAGATTCGCCACTACTATATCAATGCGGTGGAGGCACGCGAGAAAGACCTATCCATCCTTTCCCGTCAGCAGACGGCGGACGTTAAGCCGCTCGCTTCCTTAGCCGGGTTTACAGCTATGCCGAAGGAGCAGTATGCCGCTTTCTGCAAAGAGTGGGGACTGGCGATGAACGCCGATGACCTCGCTTGCGTAGCGGAGTATTTCTCGAAGGAACATCGTGATCCGACGGAGACTGAGTTGCGGATATTGGACACCTATTGGTCTGACCACTGCCGCCACACGACGTTCACCACGATTCTCGAGGACATCGAGGTGGAGGACTCTTTCATCAAAGCCGATATAGAATCCGAACTGAACGCTTTCCATCATATTCGTACGGAGTTAGGCCGCGAAGCCAAACCGCTGTGTCTCATGGAGTTAGCTACCATCGGCGCACGGTACTTGAAGAAGAAAGGCCTGCTGGACGATATGGAGGTCAGCGAAGAGAATAACGCTTGTTCCATCTTCATCGATGTGGATGTGGATGGACAGACGGAGCGGTGGTTGCTGCAATTCAAGAACGAGACCCACAACCACCCGACGGAGATAGAGCCTTTCGGTGGCGCGAGCACTTGTCTCGGCGGCGCTATACGTGATCCGCTGTCCGGCCGTGCGTACGTCTATCAGGCGATGCGTGTGACCGGAGCCGGAGATATCTACGCCCCCGTGAGCGAGACGCTGCCGGGCAAACTGCCGCAACAGATTATATCCCGCAAGGCCGCTTCTGGCTATTCGTCATACGGCAACCAGATCGGTTTAGCAACCACCCACGTGCGGGAAATATATCACCCTTCGTATGTGGCAAAGCGTCTGGAAGTGGGAGCTGTAGTAGGAGCCGTTAAGGCCGATGCAGTGCGTCGTGAGAGCCCGGCGGCAGGCGATGTGATCCTCCTTCTTGGCGGACGTACCGGACGCGATGGTATAGGTGGTGCCACGGGTTCCAGCAAAGAGCATACAGAGGCTTCCCTGGAGTCCTGCGGCAGCGAGGTGCAGAAAGGAAACGCACCCGAAGAGCGTAAGATTCAACGCCTCTTCCGTCGTCCCGAAGTGACGAAATTAATAAAGAAATCCAATGACTTCGGCGCCGGAGGCGTGAGTGTAGCGATTGGAGAGTTGGCGGACGGTCTGGATATCTACTTAGACCGCGTGCCGACCAAATACGCGGGTCTCAACCCCACGGAACTGGCAATCTCCGAATCCCAGGAACGAATGGCAGTAGTGGTGGAGAAAAAAGACCAAGAGGCCTTCGAACAACTCTGCCGGAAAGATAATATTGAGGTAACGCACGTAGCGGATGTGACCGCCACGGGTCGTATGCGGCAGTTCTATAAAGGTGAACTAATTGCCGACTTGAGCCGCGCATTCATCGATTCTGCCGGCGCTAAACACTATGCGAAAGCAACCATCCTGCCGGTGGAGAACAAAGATCCGTTCAGCCAGCATATCCCGGGTGCGACCACTGAAGAGAAGATGTGCCACGTGCTCGCTCAACCGAACGTAACGAGCCAGAAAGGTCTCATTGAGGAGTTCGATGCTACCATCGGTCGCTCGACCGTGTTGATGCCGTTTGGCGGAAAGATGCAACGCTCCGAGACCCAAGTCTCCGTGCAGAAACTGCCGACCGACGGTTACACCAATACCGCCTCTGTCATGGCGTTCGGTTACAACCCCTTCCTCGCGGAGTGGAGTCCGTATCACGGAGCTGCTTATGCGGTGGTAGAGGCGTGTGCCAAGGTCGTTGCAGCCGGCGCGGATTACAGTCATATGCGCTTTAGTTACCAGGAGTATTTTGAACGTATGGCAGGTCGTCACAGCTGGGGAAAACCGCTTAGTGCCCTCCTTGGCGCACTGAAGATGCAGGTGGCTTTAGGTCTGCCGTCCATCGGAGGAAAAGACTCGATGTCCGGTACGTTTGAACATATTTCCGTGCCGCCAACCCTAATAGCCTTCGGTATTACAACCGTGGGTGCCGATAAAGTCATCAGTACGGACTTGAAAAAAGCAGGCGACAAACTCTACCTCCTGCGTCATCAGCCGCTCGCAAACTACATGCCCGATACGGATCAACTGAAACAACTCTGGTCGTTCACGACCGAAGCTATCCATGCCGGAAAGATTGTCTCGGCGTACGCCATCGGTTTTGGCGGCGTGGCAGAGGCATTAGCAAAAATGTCTTTCGGTAACGAGAAAGGCGTGGATATCCGTATCGACGAGGACAAACTCTATAACTATCAGTATGGCAGCATTTTAGTCGAAGCGACCGAACCGATAGCGCACCCGGATGCCCTTCTCTTGGGTCAGGTGACGGATGGCGACAGCCTGATTATCAACGGCGAGAAGATTTGTCGTGAGGCGCTCTATGAGGCTTGTACATCGCCGTTCAACAAAGTGTACGCTGCTACTGCAACTCCGCAGCATAAAGACCTTCTGCCCAAAGGCATTGAGTCCAAACCGCTCGCGCAGCCTGAAACACCGGCGCACGTATCGCTTAACGGCAAAAAACCGATTGTCTATATCCCTGTTTTTCCGGGTACGAACTGCGATTTCGATAGTGCGAAAGCATGGCGCAAGGCGGGCGCAGAAGTGCAGATGACGATCTTCCGCAACATGACAGAGCAGGATGTGATTGCTTCTATCGAAGAGATGGTGGCGCATATCGACCAAGCGCAGATACTGATGTTAGCCGGCGGATTCTCCTTGGGAGACGAGCCAGACGGATCCGCAAAATTTATCGTCTCGGTGCTTAATAACAAACTGGTGAGCCGTGCGGTAGAATCGCTTTTGGACCGCGGAGGCTTGATACTCGGCATCTGCAACGGTTTCCAGGCGCTGGTCAAATCCGGTCTGCTGCCGTACGGACATTTAGGACAAGTGACGACAGAGAGCCCGACGCTTTTCCGAAACGATATCAACCGCCACGTCTCGCAGATGGTGACCACCACTGTATCAACGATCAACAGCCCGTGGCTCCAAGGCATGAAACTCGGCGACATGCATAGCATCGCCGTCAGCCACGGAGAAGGAAAATTTGTCGTGAGCGAAGAATTGGCGAAACAACTCTTCGAGAACGGACAGGTTGCTTTCCGTTATGCGGACCCCAAAACAGGCGAGGCAACGATGGAATCGCCGTACAATCCCAACGGCTCCTGCTACGCCATCGAAGGTATTATTTCGCCTTCCGGCCAGATATTAGGAAAGATGGGGCATACTGAGCGATATGAAGAAAATGTGTTTGCGAACATTGCCGGCAATAAATACCAGCCGCTCTTCGAAAATGCAGTAAACTATTTTAAACACTAAATACAATCCTACAATATGGCGCAACATTACGAGGCAGCCGGCGTAAATCTGGAGGCCGGATACGAGGTAGTAAGCAGAATCAAGTCGCATGTGCGTTCTACCCAACGCTTAGGTTCGATGGGTTCGATCGGTTCGTTCGGAGGCATGTTTGACCTCTCCGCGTTGAATATCAAAGAGCCGGTTCTGGTTAGCGGAACAGACGGCGTGGGAACCAAACTGAAGATTGCTTTTGCGATGGACAAACACGACACCATCGGTATTGATGCCGTGGCGATGTGCGTGAACGATGTCTTGGCGCAAGGAGCCGAACCGCTTATCTTCTTGGACTACGTGGCAGTGGGACATAACATCCCCGCGCAAGTCGAGGCAATCGTCAGCGGTGTAGCGGAAGGATGCCGCCAGGCCGGATGTGCCCTTGTAGGAGGCGAGACGGCAGAAATGCCGGGTATGTATCCCAATGGCGAATATGACATCGCGGGTTATACGACCGGAGTCGTAGAAAAGTCCAAACTCATCGATGGCACCAAAGTCAAAGTGGGCGATGTGCTGATTGGTATCTCTTCCTCCGGCGTACACTCCAACGGTTTCTCGCTCGTACGAAAAATAGTGAAGGACGCGAATCTGGATCTGCATCAAATATACCCTGAGTTGGATCCCGAAAAGACGTTGGGCGAAGTTCTTCTCACGCCGACGAAAATCTACGTGAAGCCCGTTTTGGAGGTCATCCGCCAAGTGGATGTACACGGCGTGGCGCACATCACCGGAGGTGGTTTTGATGAGAACATACCCCGTATTTTCCTGCCCGGACAGGGCTTCGACATTGAGGAAGGCTCCTGGGAGATTCTGCCGATCTTCAAGTTCCTGGAATCCAAAGGAAACATTCCTCACCGGGAGATGTTCAATATCTTCAATATGGGTATCGGAATGGTGCTTGCCGTTTCGGAGGAAGATGCGACAAAAGTCCTATCCATCCTAGACCATAGCGCTGAGTTTGCGCAGGTTATCGGGCATGTCCGCGCAGGAGAAAATATCATTCGATAAATCAATACAAACGATATATGGCACAGAAAAGAGCATTGGTAAGCGTAAGCGATAAGACCGGTTTGGTGGAGTTCGTCAAGGGCCTGCAGGCAGCAGGATGGCAGATCATCGCTACCGGTGGTACGCAAAAACTGCTGGAAGAGAGCGGTGTGAAGACCATCGGCATAAGCGAAGTGACGGGTTTTCCGGAGATCTGCGACGGCCGCGTCAAGACCTTGCATCCGAAGGTGCATGGAGCCCTTCTTGCGCGTCGTGACGAACCTTCTCACATGGCGGCTTTGGCAGAGAACGGCATTGAGTTGATCGACCTTGTGTGCGTCAATCTCTATCCTTTCCGTCAGACGATTGCCAAAGAGGGAACGACCATGGCGGAGGCTATCGAGAAGATTGATATCGGCGGTCCGTCGATGTTGCGCTCTGCGGCGAAGAACTGGAATGACGTGACGGTCGTTTGCGATCCTGCGGACTATGACCGCATCTTGAGTGAGATTCAGGCGGAAGGCAACACCAAAAAAGAGACGAGGCTCGAGCTGAGCGCCAAGGCTTATACCCATACTGCCGAATACGACATGTGTATCGCGACGTATATGCGCAAAGCGGCAGGTCTCAACGAGAAACTGTTCCTCGAATACGACCTCAAGCAAGGTCTGCGCTATGGCGAGAACCCGCATCAGGATGCGAAATTCTATGCCTCGATGGAGAGCGTGCCGTATTCATTGGCTTCGGCAAAACAGTTGCACGGAAAAGAACTGTCGTACAATAATATCCAAGACGCCAATGCAGCGCTCAATATCGTTCGCGAGTTTGGCGACACGCCTTTCTGCGTCGGTCTCAAGCACATGAACCCATGCGGCGCGGCCATCGGAAAGGACGGGGTAGAGGCATGGAAAAAAGCGTATGAAGCGGATACCGTATCCATCTTCGGCGGCATTGTGGCGACCAACTGCGAGGTAAATAAAGAGATGGCGGAATTGATGAAACCGATCTTTTTGGAAATCATCATGGCGCCTTCTTTCTCCGCCGAAGCGTTAGAAGTATTGACGACGAAGAAGAACCTGCGTCTTCTGGAAGTGGACATGTCTCCGTTGGCAGCGAAACAGATGCAGTATGTGTCGGTGAACGGCGGTCTTCTGGCGCAACACCAGGATACAGAGACTTTGCTCCTGAAGGCCGATATGTGCGTTACGGAGACCAAACCGACAGAGGAACAAATGACGGATTTGCAGTTTGCATGGCGGATTGTGAAACACGTCAAATCCAATGCGATTGTAGTGGCTAAAGACGGTCGTACGTACGGTGTCGGCGCCGGACAGATGAACCGTGTCGGTTCGGCGGAGATTGCATTGAAACAAGCTCAAGCGTCTCTGGCGGCAGAAGGCAAAGATATCCATACCGCGCATCTGGTGATGGCTTCGGACGGTTTCTTCCCCTTTGGCGACAGCGTTGAGAGCGCCGCGGAATATGGCATCGCCGCCATCGTCCAGCCGGGCGGAAGTGTTCGTGACAGCGAGAGTATCGAGGCTGCGAACCAACACCGGATACCGATGCTCTTCACGGGTATGCGGCATTTCAAGCACTAATAAAAAAAACACTCGTCACTAATCCAATATACTCGTCAGGTATGAAAAAAGTACTCGTCATAGGATCCGGCGGTCGTGAGCACGCCATCGTGTATCAGTTGAGCCGCAGTAAACAAGTCGGTCCGATCTTCTGTGCGCCGGGAAATGCCGGTATTGCGCAGTTGGCTGAGTGTGTGGCTATCAAAGATACGGAGGTGGAGGCATTGTTGGCATTTGCCAAAGAGCAGAAAGTCGATCTCTGCGTGGTGGGACCTGAAGCGGCTTTGAATGCCGGTGTAGCAGATGTTTTCCGTGAGGCGGGTATTCCTGTTTTCGGTCATTCGAAAGCTGCCACCCAGATTGAAGCCAGCAAGGAGTTTGCGAAAGAGCTGATGGCGAAATACCATGTGCCGACAGCGGCTTACCGCTCTTTTGCCAACTATGAGGAGGCGATGGCGTATGTCCGCGAGCGGAACACGTATCCCGCTGTACTGAAGTACGACGGCCTTGCCGCCGGAAAAGGAGTGGTGATTGCGCAGGACGAGAAAGAAGCGGATGAGACCTTACGCGATATGTTGGTCGGAGAGGCATTCGGCAAAGGCAAAGTGGTGATTGAGGATTTCCTGCAAGGCCCGGAATTTTCGTTCATGGTCTTTGTGAATCACCATCGCGTCTATCCTATGCCGCTGAGTCAGGATCACAAACGGGTCTTTGATGGCGATAAGGGGCCGAATACCGGCGGAATGGGCGCTTATACACCGCTGCCGTTTATCTCTGCAGAAGAGGAGAAATGGGCACAAGAGCATATTCTGCAAGTGGTGGCTGACGCGATGGTAGCAGAAGGCAAACCGCTTACCGGCGTGCTTTACGGCGGATTGATGAAGACGAAGGACGGCATCAAGGTCATTGAGTTCAATGCCCGTTTCGGCGATCCGGAGACGGAAGTCGTTCTGCCGCTGATGGAGAGTGACGCCTATACAGTCTTTCATGCCATCGCTACAGGCGAGGCGTTGGAAACGATCGAATGGCGCAAGCAGGCTACGGTGGGTGTTGTGATGGCTTCCTGCGGCTATCCGGGTGCCTATACCAAAGGCGCAGAGATCAACGGCGTAGCGGATTTTGACGGCTTGGTGCTTCATATGGGAACCAAACGTCAGGAGGATAAACTGCTGACCAACGGCGGACGCGTACTGATGTGTATTGCGCATGGCGAGGACGTCCGGCACGCGCAGCAGAAAGTGTATCAAGAGATCGAAAAGATTCATTGTACGAATTTGTTTTATAGAAAAGACATAGCTCATTGGGCATTATGATAATTGACGGAAAACAAATAGCGCAACATCTCAAAGAAGAGATTCGCGAGCAAGTGCAACAACTTGCAGCTAAAAACGGGCGCAAACCCCGTTTGGATGTGATAATTGTGGGGGAGAATCCTGCCAGCAAGACGTATGTGCGGAGTAAGATCAATGCGACCGAGTTTTGCGGCATGGACGGAGAACTGATAGCTCTTCCGGAGGCGACGAGCCAGGAGGAACTGCTTCGTATCATTCGGGATTTGAATGAAAACAAGGCCGTGGATGGCATCCTCGTGCAACTGCCGTTACCCAAACATATTGACGAGCAGGAGGTGATTCATGCCATCGCGCCGGAGAAAGATGTCGATGGATTCCATCCGGAGAATGTAGCCAAGTTATGGCTCAACCAGAAGGCGATCGTGCCTTGTACGCCGATGGGAATCATGGAGCTGTTGAAACAAACCCACACACCTTTGGCAGGTCGTCACGCCGTGGTGGTAGGCCGCAGTAATATCGTCGGCAAACCGATTGCAAAACTCCTTTTGGATGAAAACTGCACGGTTACCATCGCGCATAGCCGCACGGCAGATTTGGCGCAAATATGCCGCGAAGCGGATATTTTAGTGGTTGCAGTCGGTCATTCGCGGTTGATTACAGGCGAAATGATTAAGCCGGGCACCACGGTTATTGATGTAGGAATCAACCGCACAGAAGACGGAAAACTGGTGGGCGATGTAGATTTTGAATCCGCTTCGAAAGTTGCCGGTGCCATCACTCCTGTCCCGGGAGGCGTCGGGCCGATGACAATCGCTATGCTGATGCGCAATACATACCAGTGTTACATTAGCCGAACAACATGCTAATAACGCGCTAATAACGCGCTAATCACGCGCTTTTAGTGTGAAATTTATCCTTAAAATAGGTGGAATTTTTTGTAAATCGCAAACAAATAAATTTATATAACAATGAAAATTGGAACTCCTCTGACAAAAATCGCCACGCGTGCGCTGCTTCTCGGAAGCGGTGAGTTAGGAAAAGAAGTCACTTTGGAACTGCAACGGTTCGGAGTGGAAGTGATCGCTTGCGATCGTTACGCGAATGCGCCTGCGATGCAGGTTGCGCATCGGTCTTATGTCTTCAACATGCTCGACGGGGCGCGTCTGCGTGAGATCGTTGAGACGGAGAAGCCGTCTCTGATTATCCCGGAGGTGGAGGCGATTGCCACGCCGACGCTTGTAGAGCTGGAGAAGGAAGGGTATCATGTTATCCCGACCGCCAAAGCTGCATTCCTGACGATGAACCGTGAGGCGATTCGCCGTCTGGCGGCAGAGGAGTTGAAGTTACCTACGGCTCCTTACAAGTTCGCCGACAATCACGACGAGTTCATCGCTGCGGTCAAAGAGATCGGCATCCCTTGTGTGGTGAAGCCTATTATGTCCTCTTCGGGCCATGGCCAATCGACCATTCATAATGAAGGCGAGATGGAGTCCGCTTGGGCTACTTCGCAAGAAGGCGGTCGCGCCGGAGCCGGTCGTGTGATCGTAGAGGGCTTCATTCATTTTGATTATGAGATCACCCTTCTGACCGTGCGTCACATCGGCGGAACGACATTCCTGAACCCGATCGGTCACCACCAGGTGGATGGCGATTACCGCGAGTCCTGGCAGCCGCAAGCGATGAGTGAGCAAGCGCTCAAGGATGCGCAACGGATTGCAAAGATGGTTACTGACGCACTCGGCGGATTCGGTATCTTCGGCGTGGAGATGTTTGTCCGCGGGAATGAAGTTATTTTCTCGGAAGTCAGCCCGCGTCCGCACGACACGGGAATGGTGACGATGATCAGTCAGGATCTGAGCGAGTTTGCGCTTCACGCCCGTGCGGTATTGGGTCTGCCGATTCCGGAGATCCGTTTCTTCGGTCCGTCTGCCAGCAAGGCGATCGTGATTGAAGGCGAGGGTAAAGAGGTGCTCTTTGAGGGTCTCGACAAAGCGCTCGCCATCCCCGGCGTACAGCTGCGTATCTTCGGCAAACCGGAAGTTCACGGACACCGCCGCTACGGCGTAGTGCTCGCGACCGATGAGAACGTGGAAAAAGCGCTTGCCAAAGTAGAGGAAGCTTACAAATGTATTTCGTACAACGTGAAATAATATGATAGATCGTTATTCCCGCGCAGGAATGCGCCAAATATGGACCGAGCGGAATAAGTTTCAATCCTATTTAGAGGTGGAACTCTTAGCCGCGGAAGCCTGGTCGGAGTTAGGGGTTGTGCCGAAAGAAGACATCGCCAAACTTCGTGAGAAGGCGACTTTTGACGTGGACCGCATCCATGAGATTGAGGAGATCACGCGGCATGACGTGGTGGCTTTCACCCGCACGGTGAGTGAGTCCCTGGGCGAAGAGCGCAAGTGGATTCACTACGGTTTGACGTCCACCGACGTGGTAGATACCGCTAACGGATACCTGCTAAAACAAGCCAACGCGATCCTCCGCGAGGATTTGCAGAAATTCATGGCGGTGTTGCAAAAACGTGCCAACGAGTTTAAGTTCACGCCTGTCATCGGCCGCACGCATGGCATGCATGCAGACGTCACTTCGTTTGGTCTGAAATGGGCACTCTGGTACGCCACGATGCAACGCAACATCGAGCGATTCGAGATGGCGGCCAAAGGGGTAGAGGCCGGTAAACTGTCCGGCGCAGTGGGCAACTACGCGAATATCCCGCCGTTCATCCAGAGTTATGTATGCGAGCATCTGGGCATCGAGTCCGCGAAGATTGCTACGCAGGTGTTGGGTCGTGACCGCCACGCGTTCTATCTCTCGACGCTGGCTGTCATTGCCGGTTCGCTGGAGCAGATTGCTCTGGAGATTAGGAACATGCAGCGGCAGGAGGTTCGTGAGGTGGAAGAGGCTTTCCGAAAAGGTCAGAAAGGCTCGTCGGCGATGCCGCACAAACGCAATCCTATCTCCTCAGAAAATATTTGCGGGTGCGCTCGCGTGATGCGCGGATACATGTGCACTGCGTCGGAGAATATCGCCCTTTGGCATGAACGCGACATCTCGCACTCTTCGACCGAGCGTATCGTGCTGCCGGACGCGACGATGCTGTTGGACTACATGTTAGACCGAATGATGGGAATCCTGGAGAACTTAGTCGTTTATCCGGAGAACATGCTCCATAATATCGGTCTGACGCACGGCGCCATTTTTGCGCAACGGGTGATGAATGCGCTCATCGGAAAAGGGCTGGTTCGCGAGCAGGCTTACGACCTCGTGCAGCCCGTTGCGATGCGGACGCTGATGGAAGGCGGTCAGATGCAGGAGTGGCTCAAAAAGACACCCGAAGTAACGAAACTGCTGAGCGAGGCAGAGATTGACGGTTGCTTCACGCTCGATTATTACATGAAAAACGTAGATTATATCTTTAACCAGTTAGGTTTATGAGAAAAGCGGATATACTTTTAGGACTTCAATGGGGCGACGAGGGCAAAGGCAAGATGGTCGATGTCCTGACCCCGAAATATGACGTAGTGGCGCGTTTTCAGGGCGGTCCGAATGCCGGACACACTCTGGAATTCAACGGCCAGAAATATGTGCTTCGGAGCATTCCGTCCGGTATCTTCCAAGGCGGTAAGACCAACCTCATCGGAAATGGCGTAGTGCTGGATCCGGTGCTCTTCCGCAAGGAGGTGGAGGAGTTATCGGCGTCAGGACACAACGTGCAGGAACACCTGCTCATTTCCAAGAAAGCGCATCTGATTCTGCCGACGCACCGCCTTTTGGATCAAGCCAACGAAGCGGCAAAAGGCAAGGCGAAGATCGGTACAACCGGCAAGGGCATCGGTCCGACGTACACCGACAAGATCAGTCGAAACGGTCTGCGCGTAGGCGATATTTTAGAGGGTTTTGAGGCGAAGTACCGGCAGGCACGTAACCGTCATATCGAGATGATCAACGGTCTCAATGCATCGGCGGTAGCCAAAGGCGGAACGGCTGTTTCGATGGAGGGTTTGGAAGCCCTGGAGAAGGAATGGATGGAGGCGATAGCGTTCCTCCGCGGATTCCAACTCGTTGACAGTGAGCACTTTGTGAATAAAGCGCTTCAGGCAGACAAGTCCATCCTTTGCGAAGGCGCACAGGGTTCGCTGCTGGATATCGATTTCGGTTCTTATCCGTTTGTGACCTCAAGCAATACCGTTTGTGCGGGGGCTTGTACAGGCCTCGGAATCGCTCCGAGCAAAGTGAGAGAGGTGTATGGTATCTTCAAGGCATATTGCACCCGTGTCGGCGCAGGTCCGTTCCCCACGGAGTTGTTTGACGAGACCGGTGCGAAGATCCGCGCCATCGGTCATGAGTATGGCGCGGTGACCGGCCGTGAGCGCCGCTGCGGATGGATCGACCTGGTGGCTCTGCGCTACACGATCATGCTCAACGGCGTGACCCAACTGCTGATGATGAAATCCGATGTGCTCGACACGTTCCCCGTCATCAAAGCCTGCACGGCGTACCGTGTCAACGGGGTAGAGACGCGTGATTTCCCGTTCTCGATCGATGAGAACGTCGAGCCGGTCTATGAGGAGTTTCCGGGATGGCAGACCGACCTCACGCATTGTACGAAAGAGGCGGAGCTGCCGGAAGCATTTATTAACTATGTCAATTTCTTGGAGCGCGAACTGCAAACGCCTATCCGAATCATTTCGGTGGGCCCCGATCGCGAAGCAACTATATGGAGATAAAAAAAGCAATATTGAGACTTAGCAACGGCGTGACGTTCGAGGGCTACAGTTTCGGCGCCGATGTGCCGGTGAGCGGTGAAGTGGTCTTCAATACCGCGATGATGGGTTATCCGGAGTCTCTGACCGACCCCAGTTACGCCGGCCAATTGATGACGCTGACTTATCCGCTGGTGGGCAACTACGGCGTGCCGGAGTTTTCCTTTGAGCCGAACGGTCTGGCGACGTACATGGAGTCCGACAGGATTTATGCCCGGGCGATCATCTGCAGCGAGTACAGCGGCGAGTTCAGCCACTGGAACGGCAAAGAGACCCTTTCCGAATGGCTCATCCGCGAAGGTGTACCCGGTATCACCGGGATTGATACCCGAGCGCTGACGATGCTGCTGCGCGAGAACGGCGTGATGCTCGGCTCGATCGAGATAGAGGGCTGTGCGCCCGCTCCCGAAGCGCAGTACGAGGATATCAATTTTGTGGACCAGGTATCGTGCAAAGAGGTCATCCGCTATAACGAAGGTCCGGACAAAAAGAAAGTGATTCTCGTCGATTGCGGCGTGAAGCATAATATCATCCGTTGCCTCATCCGCCGCGGCGTAGAGGTCATCCGCGTGCCCTGGAACTACGATTTCAATACTCTGGAGTCGGACGGTCTGTTCCTCTCGAACGGCCCCGGTAACCCGGACACTTGTCAGGCGCTGGCGGAACATATCCGCACGTATATGAAGACCCATAAACCCATCGCGGGTATCTGTATGGGTAATCAGATGTTGGGCAAGGCCGCCGGAGCAACCATTTATAAGCTCCCGTACGGCCACCGCTCGCATAACCAGCCGGTGCGTATGGTGGGAACCGACCGGTGCTTCATCACCTCGCAGAACCACGGCTATGCGGTGGATGCAAAGACGCTTCCGGAAGGTTGGGAACCGCTTTTCGTGAACATGAACGATGGCTCCAACGAGGGTATCAAACATGTAAGCGAGCCTTGGTTCTCCGCGCAGTTCCACCCCGAAGCATGTTCCGGACCGGTGGATACCGAGTTCCTTTTCGATGACTTTATTCAACTCCTCAAATAGGTTACTACATGAAACTTGAGAATATTCATAAAGTGTTGGTTCTTGGCTCCGGTGCCTTGAAGATCGGTGAGGCGGGCGAGTTCGATTATTCGGGTTCGCAAGCCCTCAAAGCGCTGCACGAGGAAGGTGTCGAGACGATTCTTATTAACCCCAATATCGCCACCGTCCAGACCTCGGAAGGCGTAGCGGATCATATCTATTTTCTGCCGGTTACGCCGTATTTCGTAGAGCGGTTGATAGAGAAAGAGCGTCCGGACGGTATCCTCCTTTCTTTCGGAGGCCAGACGGCGTTGAACTGCGGCGTGGCGCTCTATCGGTCGGGGGTGTTGGAGAAATATAACGTGCAGGTGCTCGGTACGCCGGTTGAGACGATCATCAATACCGAGGACCGTGAGCTCTTTGTGCGTCAGCTGGATCAGATTGACGTCAAGACCATCAAATCCGAGGCGTGCGAGAATATCGAAGAGGCGCGTCGTGCAGCAGCGGAGTTAGGTTACCCTGTGATCATCCGCGCGGCTTATGCTTTAGGCGGTCTGGGTTCGGGCTTCTGCGACGACGAGGAGCAACTGAATGCCCTTGCGGAGAAAGCCTTCTCGTTCTCGCCGCAAGTGCTGGTGGAGAAGTCCCTGAAGGGATGGAAAGAGATCGAATATGAGGTCGTGCGCGACCGGTACGACAACTGTATCACCGTTTGTAACATGGAGAATTTCGACCCGCTGGGCATCCATACCGGCGAGTCCATCGTCATTGCGCCCTCGCAGACACTGACGAACTCCGAATATCATAAACTCCGTGCGCTCGCGATCCGTATTATTCGCCATTTGGGGATTGTCGGCGAGTGCAACGTGCAGTATGCTTTTGACCCAGAGTCCGAGGACTACCGCGTGATTGAGGTCAACGCACGACTGAGCCGTTCATCGGCGCTGGCGTCCAAGGCAACGGGTTATCCGCTGGCGTTCGTCGCGGCGAAGTTAGGTCTGGGTTATGGTCTTTTTGAGTTGACCAATTCGGTGACCAAATCCACTTCCGCCTTCTTTGAACCGGCGCTGGATTACGTCGTTTGTAAGATTCCCCGTTGGGATTTGGCGAAGTTCCGCGGCGTGAATCGTGAGTTAGGCAGTTCGATGAAATCCGTAGGCGAGGTGATGGCTATCGGCCGCACTTTCGAAGACGCAATCCAGAAAGGTCTCCGTATGATCGGGCAAGGGATGCACGGCTTTACGGAGAACAAGGAACTGCATGTGGAGGACCTCGATGCCGCGCTGAAAGCCCCGACGGACAAGCGTATCTTTGCGATTGCGCAGGCGATGTACGAAGGCTACTCCGTGGAGCGCATCCATGAGTTGACGAAGATCGACAACTGGTTCCTGCAGCGTCTGGAGCACATCATCCGCATGGATGAGGAACTGAAGAAAACAGGCGACCTGAAGAAGCTCGGACACGATCTGCTTTTGCGCGCCAAACAGTTGGGCTTCTCGGATTTCCAGATCGCGCGGGCTGTGGGACTTGGTAAGAAGATGCCGATGGACGAGGCGGTGGTGGAGATGCGCAAGTACAGAAAGAGTCTGGGCATCCTGCCGGTAGTGAAGCAGATAGACACCCTCGCCGGTGAGTTCCCTGCGCAGACCAATTATCTGTATCTCACCTATAGCGGCATTTCCAATGACGTACACTACCAGGGCGATAAGAAATCCATCATCGTATTGGGCTCCGGCGCCTACCGTATCGGTTCGTCCGTAGAGTTCGACTGGTGCGGCGTACAGGCCCTTCATACCATCCGTAATAACGGTTACCGCTCCGTGATGATTAACTACAATCCGGAGACCGTCTCCACCGATTATGACATCTGTGACCGCCTTTATTTTGACGAGTTGACTTTCGAACGCGTGATGGATATCATCGAGCTGGAGAACCCGCATGGCGTGATTGTCTCGACCGGAGGTCAGATTCCGAATAACCTGGCGGTCAAACTGGATAAGCAACGTGTGCCGATCTTGGGTACGACGGCGAAGTCGATTGATAATGCCGAGGACCGTGACAAGTTCTCTGCCATGCTTGATCGCATCGGTGTGGACCAGCCCGAATGGAGCGCTCTGACGTCGATGGACGACGTGGAGAAATTTGTCAACCGGGTAGGGTATCCGGTGCTCGTACGGCCGTCGTATGTGCTCTCCGGCGCAGCGATGAACGTCTGCTCCAACGACGAGCAGTTGCATAAGTTCCTTGCCCTCGCGGCGAATGTGTCGAAAGAGCACCCGGTGGTGATCTCCAAATTCATGACCAATACCAAAGAGGTCGAGATGGATGCTGTGGCGCGCGACGGCGAGATCATCGCTTATGCGATCTCCGAGCATGTGGAGTATGCCGGTGTGCACTCCGGCGACGCGACCATCATGTTCCCCGCGCAGAAACTGTATATCGAGACCGTCCGCCGAATCAAACGTATCTCCGGACAGATAGCCCGGGAGTTGAATATCTCCGGACCGTTTAATATCCAATATCTGGCACGAGAGAACGAGATCAAAGTTATCGAGTGCAACCTCCGTGCGTCGCGTTCCTTCCCGTTTGTAAGCAAAGTGTTGAAAATCAACCTGATAGATATCGCTACGCGTATCATGTTGGGCTTGCCGGTGGAGAAACCCCATAAGTCGCTCTTTGACTTTGATTACGTGGGAGTCAAGGCCTCGCAGTTCTCCTTCAACCGCCTGCAGAATGCCGACCCGATCTTAGGTGTCGATATGGCTTCGACCGGTGAGGTAGGGTGCTTGGGCGAGGATGCCAACTGTGCGCTGCTCAAGGCGATGCTGTCCGTGGGAATGCGGATTCCGGAGAAGAATATCCTCTTCGCTATCGGCGGTCCGAAACAGCGGGCACACATGCTCGATACCATCAAACGGCTCGTAGCGCGCGGCTATACGATCTATGCGACCGGCGGAACGAGTGAATTCCTCAACGGCTTGGGCATTCCGAACGTGCGCGTATATAAAAAGGAACATGTCGATGAGTTCGGACAACTCAAACAGCCGATTGTCTCTGACCTTATGCACCAGAAGAAGATCGATCTCTTTGTCGGCATCCCCGTGGACACGCTGGCGGATTCGGTACACGACAGCTACTACAAGATGCGCCGTACGGCAGTGGATCTGAATATCCCGTTGATTACTAATGCGCGACTCGCGGTGGCGTTCATCAATGCCTTCCTGGATGTGCCTCTCGATACCCTGGCTATCAAGTCCTGGGACGAGTACAAATAACAAAACTGAAAACTGAAACAGAACATTAAATACGTTATGAAAGCGTTAACTAAAACCTCCTTTTCTTTTCCCGGCCAGACCGATGTATATCACGGTAAAGTGCGTGATGTCTATTTTCTGGGCTCTGACCTACTTTGCATGGTAGCCACCGATCGTATCTCGGCTTTTGATGTGATTCTGCCGGAAGGTATTCCGTACAAGGGTCAGATCCTGAATCAGATCGCCGCTAAGTTCCTCAACGCTACGCGGGATATCGTGCCTAACTGGCTGTTGGCAACTCCGGATCCGATGGTCTCTGTGGGCTATCGTTGCGAGGGTTATCCGGTGGAGATGATTGTCCGTGGCTACCTCTGCGGTTCTGCTTGGCGTGCGTACAAAGCCGGCGCACGTGAGATCTGCGGTGTCAAGCTACCGGAAGGAATGCGCGAGAACGAAGCCTTCCCGACGCCCATCATCACGCCGACTACCAAAGCGGAGATCGGCACCCACGACGAGGACATCTCGCGTGAGGAGATCATCGCCCGCGGATTAGTGCCGGAGAAGGAGTACGAACTGCTGGAGAAATATGCGCTGGCACTCTTTGCCCGTGGTCAGGAGATCGCTGCGCAACACGGACTGATTCTCGTCGATACTAAATACGAGTTCGGTTCGTATAAAGGTCAGGTGATGCTTATGGACGAGGTGCATACTCCGGATTCCAGCCGTTATTTCTATGCCGACGGCTATGCGGAGCGTTTTGCCGCAGGAGAACCGCAACGCCAGCTCTCGAAGGAGTTCGTGCGCGAGTGGCTTATGGATAATGGATTCCAAGGAAAAGCAGGTCAGCAGGTGCCGGAAATGACGCCTTCTATCGTCAGCTCCATCACCGATCGCTATGTCGAGCTTTTCGAGGGCATCACCGGTGACAAATTCGTGCGCGAGGAAACCGACGACCTCGCTGCCCGCATTGAGAAAAATATCTCAGCATATTTACAAAGCAAATAATAACCACAAATATTAGTCTGTTATATGGCAGGTTTTTTCGGTTCAATAGGTAAAAACCCTTGTATCAACGATGTCTTTTACGGCACGGATTATCACTCCCATTTAGGAACGCGCCGTGCAGGCGTCGCTACTTATGATGCATCATCAGGCACCTTCAACAGGGTGATTCACTCCATCGCACAGACCTCTTTCCGCACGAAGATGGAGGAGGAGTTGCCGCGGTTTATCGGGAATGCCGGTATTGGTATTATCTCTGACACCGATGCGCAACCGCTGCTATTCAACTCCCATCTGGGACGTTTTGCGCTCTCGACGGTAGGAAAGATTGCGAACCTGGAGGAACTGACTACAGAGATTCTCCAGAGTGACATGCACCTCTCGGAGTTCTCATCCGGAAAAGTGAATCCTACCGAGTTAGTGGGGCTGCTCATCATCCAGAAGGACTCGATTGTGGAGGGTATCCGCAATGCCCAGGCGAAGATCAAAGGCTCCCTCTCGCTGATTATGCTGACGGAGGACGGAATCGTCTGTGCCCGTGATTCATGGGGACGCACGCCGGTCATTCTCGGTCAGAAAGAGGATGCCTATTGCGTGGTGTCCGAGTCTTCTTCTTTCCTCAACTTAGGTTATACCCACCTCCGCGATTTAGGTCCTGGGGAGATTGTGCGCCTGAGACCCGAAGGCGTACAACAGCTTGCAGAACCGTACCCCGACCATATGCAGATGTGTGCTTTTCTCTGGGTCTATTACGGTTTCCCGACCTCTAATTACGAGGGGCGTAACGTAGAGGATGTGCGCAACTATATCGGTTATGCGATGGGTAAGGAAGATGACACTCCTGTGGACTGTTGTTGCGGCGTGCCGGACTCGGGTATCGGCATGGCTGTCGGCTATTCGGAGGGACATAATGTCATCTACCGCCGGGCGATCTCCAAGTACACACCGACCTGGCCGAGATCCTTCATGCCGGCTAATCAAAACATGCGCGATTTGGTTGCGAAGATGAAACTCATTCAAAACAATGCCATACTTCGCGACCGCCGCGTGCTACTTTGTGATGACTCCATCGTTCGCGGAACGCAGTTGCGTGACAACGCACGATGCCTTATTGAAGGCGGGGCTCGGGAGATACACATGCGTATCGCTTGTCCGCCGCTCACCTATGGATGTCCGTTCATCAATTTCTCGGAATCCAAGTCTGTCATGGAACTCATCACCCGGCGCGTCATTGCGGAACTCGAAGGCCCCGAAGCGGCTCTTAACGACGAGCGTGTGAAGGTGTATTCCACAACGGACTCTCCCGAGTACAAACAGATGATTGACCGGATTGCGGAGAAGTTCGGGCTTAACTCCCTGAAGTTCACCAAACTTGAAACGCTTATTCGAGCTATCGGCTTGCCGCGCAATCAGATTTGCACGCATTGTTTCGATGGCTCTTCAGCGCACACCCTGCAATAAAATTTTATCCCGTAATCCCGTAATTACGTAATCTTTATAAAAAAAATGCAACTCTCAAATCGTGTTTTGAAAATTGAAGCTTCGCAAAGCTTGGTAATGGCGGCGCGTGCGAAGGCAATGAAGGCTGCCGGAGTGGATGTGGTTAGTATGTCTTTGGGCGAACCCGACATGGACACGCCGGAGCATGTGCGTCGTGCGGTACAGGCGGCTGTTGATGACCATTGGTCGCATTACGGACCGGTAGCCGGCATTCCGGCATTACGGGACGCGGTAGCCAACTACCAGAACAGCCTTTCGGGCAATGCTATCCCTTGGATTGCGGACGATGTGGTGGTTTCCGTAGGTGCCAAGATGGCGATTTATAACACTATACAGGCGATCATCAACCCCGGCGACGAAGTGATCATTCCGATGCCTTCGTGGGTGAGCTATAGCGAGATGGTCAAGTTAGCCGAAGGCACGGTGGTACCGGTTCAAACGGCCTTTGAGAACCGCTATTGTCTCACGCCCGCGGAACTGCGTAAGGCGCTGACTCCCAAGACGCGTCTGATCATCCTCTGCTCGCCCAATAACCCGACTGGCGCGGTGTATTCCCATGCAGAACTGGAGGCGCTTTTGGCTGTCCTGCGCGAGTATCCGGACGTGTATATCCTCGCCGATGAGATCTACAATGAGTTGCTCTATACCAATACTCAAAACCCCATCACTTTCTCTTCGTTTGCAGATTTCGCAGAGCGGCTGGTGGTCATCAATGGCGTGAGCAAGGCCTATGCCATGACCGGTTATAGGGTGGGATGGATTATGTCGAAGAATAAGGGCTTCATCAATGCCTGTATCCGTCTGCAGGGCCAACAGCTGACCTGCGCGACGATGGTGGCTCAGAAGGCTGCTGAAGAGGCGCTCACCGGCGGTAAAGAGTGCGTGGATCAGATGCGTGAGGTCTTTGCTTCACGGCGCAAGTTGATTTGTTCTCTGGCTGCCGAAATACCCGGCTTTAAGTTCCACGAACCCGAAGGAGCTTTCTATCTCTTCCCGGATGTCAGCAAATGGGGCACGGGTGACGAAGTGGCAGAACGGCTCCTGGAGCAAGCCCATGTGGCGGTTGTCTCCGGTTCGGCGTTCGGCTGCCCGTCCTGTATCCGGCTCTCCTATGCCATCAGCGAGGACGAGATCTGTACAGCGCTCGCACGCATTGCAGGGCTTCTCAAATCATAAATCATAAACCATAAATCTCAAATGACTAATCTGAAAACATCCCTTTTTGCCGGCGTACTAATCGCCATTGCCGGATGGGGGTTCCTGGCGAATCCGGTGCTCGGTATGTTCCTTTTCTGCGTCGGTCTGATTGCCGTCGTGAAGTACCAGACGCGCCTTTATACCGGCACGGCGGGATTTCTCTCTTCGTGGCGTGACCTACCGTCCTTGTTGCTCATTCTGCTCGGGAATATCGCCGGCTGTCTGGCGGTCGCGTCCGTGGCTTTGGTGTCGCCGCTACCGCTGGGTGAAGCGGCCATAAAAGTCATCTCTTCACGGCTTGCTGTGGGGTGGTGGAGAACAGGCTTGCTCGCTATAGGATGCGGTCTCTTGATGTCTCTGGCGGTGGATTTTGCTCGTAAAAATAGAGACTTCTCCGACTGGTTGCCGCTGCTCTTTGCCGTGCCGGCTTTCATCCTCTGCGGCTTCCCGCACTGTGTTGCCGATGCGTTCTACTGCTGCGTGTATCTCTTTTCGGCATCGGACATTCCCTGGCTCTCGCTCGCGGCATACTACGGCGCTATTGTCCTTGGTAATTTCATAGGCTGTAATATCTATCGGCTCTTTACGATTAAGAAATCCGAGTCATAAAAAATACAAAAATTCCTAAAAATGGCACTTTTATTTGCAAGTGTCATTTTTTTTGTGTAATTTTGCACTCGCAATTATCTAATACTAAAAATGCAAAACATTGTAGTTCGATTTTGTGGAGACTCGGGCGATGGCATGCAGCTGACGGGAAACATGTTCGCGCAGCTGGCAGCTGAGATGGGTCATGAGATCTCCACCTTGCCGGATTTCCCGGCAGAGATTCGTGCGCCGCAGGGTACTTTAGGCGGTGTGAGTGCTTTTCAGGTAGAGTTGGGTAAGGAGGTCTATACCTCCGGCGACAAGGCCGATGTAGTCGTGGCGATGAATGCCGCGGCGCTGAAAGTATGTGCGTTAGGTTCGCATTTCAACCATCCCCAGGCGCATTTTGATGATGATTTCTCGTTGTTCCATCGGAATGCCATCTTGATTGTGGATACCGATTCGCTGAGCGACAAAGACTTGGAGAAAGCGCAGTTCCATACGGCCAATCCCTTTGAGGAGTTGGGCATCCCGGAGTCCGTGCAGATTGTGCCGGTAGCGCTGACGACGCTGACCAAAGAGGCGCTAAAGGAAAGCGGCATGGATAATAAATCTGTGCTCAAATGCAGGAATATGTTTGCGTTGGGCCTGATCTACTGGCTCTTCGACGAACCGATGGAGAAGGCGATTCACCTGCTGGAGGAGAAATTCAAGAAGAAACCCGCCTTGGTGGCTCCGAATACCAAGGTCATGGTCGATGGCTATAACTACGGTCAGAACCTCGCGCTTTCTGTTAATCAGATTCATCTGTCAGCCGAAGGCGGTCTGGGTCACACCTGGAAGCGGTCTGTCAACGATAGCGGTCTGGGTCACACCAGGAAGCGGTCTTCCTTCACTTCCATCGCCGGCAACAAAGCGACGGCGTGGGGACTGATTGCGGCGGCAGAGAAAGCCGGCAAGCGGCTGTTCCTGGGTTCGTATCCTATTACGCCGGCAACGGATATACTCCATGAGTTGGCGGCGCGCAAAGATATGAACGTCATGGCGATACAGGCGGAGGATGAGATAGCCGGTGTTTGTACGGCTATCGGAGCTGCTTTTGCAGGCGATCTGGCTTGTACTTCTACTTCCGGTCCCGGCTTGTCTCTTAAATCCGAGGCCATCGGTCTGGCAGTCATGGCGGAGTTGCCGCTCGTGGTGATCGATGTGCAGCGTGGCGGACCGAGTACGGGACTGCCGACGAAGACCGAACAGACGGATCTGCTGCAGGCCCTTTATGGCCGTAACGGAGAGTGTCCGGCGGTAGTGATTGCCGCTTCTTCGTCTGCCAATTGTTTTGATTTCGCCTATCAGGCATGTAAGATTGCCTTAGAGAACATGACGCCGGTGATCCTCATGACCGACACCTATCTGGCGAACGGAACTGCTCTCTGGCGGATACCGAAATTAGCAGACCTGCCGGCCATCCAACCGCAGAGCGTGCCCGAGGAACTGAAAGGACATTATAACCCTGCCATCCGTGATGCCCGCGGTGTGCGCTACTGGGCGTACCCGGGCATGGAGGGTTACGAGCATCGGAACATCGGTCTGGAGCGCGACGCAGAGAAGGGTACTATCTCCACGAACCCGGAGAACCACGAACAGATGGTTCTTGCACGCAAACATAAGATCGAACAGATTGCAGATCAGATACCGGAGTTGAAAGTAATAAATGGCCAAATGGTAAATGAACAAATGGTAAATAAGGACACGCTTCTTGTGGGTTGGGGTAGTACGGAAGGCCACCTGCACGCCGCGGCAAATGAGTTAGGCTGCGATTTGGCGCATTTCAATTATATCTGTCCGCTGCCGAAGAATACCCGTGAGGTGTTGAGCCAATACAAGCGAATTATCGTCTGCGAACTCAATACGGGTCAATTCGCCTCTTATTTACGCGCTCAATTCCCCGATCTGAAGATTGAGCAATACAACGAGATTCAGGGACAACCGTTTGCGGTGGAAAGAATAGTTAACTTTGTAAAAAAATCTTAACCATGGAAGCATCTCAATTTAAATCCGATCAATATGTACGTTTCTGCCCGGGTTGCGGCGATCACGCGATTTGCATGGCGTTGCAAAAAGCCATGGCGCAGATAGGCATCCCGACCCATCAGGTAGCTGTTATCTCCGGAATCGGTTGTTCAAGCCGCATGCCGCACTACCTCAATACGTATGGTTTTAATACGATTCATGGTCGCGGTGGCGCAATTGCAACGGGTGTCAAGACCTCCCATCCGGAGTTGACCGTTTGGCAGATGAGCGGTGACGGCGATTGTCTGGCTATCGGCGGAAACCATTTCATTCATGAGATTCGCCGCAATGTGGACCTGAACGTCTGCATGTTCAATAACCGCATCTACGGTCTGACCAAAGGTCAGTACTCGCCGACCAGCCCGAAGGGCTTTGTTAGCAAGAGTAGCCCGTTTGGAACGGTAGAACGGCCGTTCATACCGGCGGAACTCGTCTTGGGCGCAAGGGGTACGTTCTTCGCCCGCACGCTCGATGTCGATGTGCCGACGACGGTCGATTGCATGGTGGCGGCGCAGCAGCACAAAGGCTGCTCAATCGTGGAGTGTCTGGTGAACTGCGTCATCTTCAATAACGGTACGCACGCCTGGATAGCCGATCGTGAGCAGCGTGCGGAGCATTCTATCATCCTCAAACACGGCGAGAAGATGATCTTTGGCGCTAACAACGATAAGGGCTTGGCTATTGAGATTGACCCGCAGACCTTCGTTCCGCGTCTGATAGTAGTGCCGGCAGACGATGCACGCGTCCTTGTGCATGACGCGCACCAACAGGACCCGACGCTTCATAGGCTACTCGCACTCATGGGACAAGAGCGGAACTTGGAGGTGGCTGCCGATGTACAGGATGAGTTGCCGATTGCTTTGGGCGTCATCCGTGACGTGGAGGCGCCTACATACGACGCGGCCGTGAATGAGCAGATACAAAACGTGCGCGCCTCGGCTAAGGCACACACGTTTGATGAACTGACCGCTACCTTGGAGCAGTGGAGTTAGCGATATTTGCTCTCGGAGCAGTCGCCTAACAACGATAGATAGGATTCATAGCGCGAGATCGCTATGGATCCTTTTATGATGGCTTCCTGCACAGCGCAACCGGGTTCGTTGGTATGCGTGCAATTGCCAAAACGGCAATCGCGGCTGATACGGAAAATCTCAGGGAAATAATGGCTGACTTCTTCGCGCTCAAAATCTATCGTACCAAAACCCTTGATACCCGGCGTGTCGATAACCCAACCTTTGCTTTCGACTTTCGACTTTTGACTTTCGACTAACTCATACATCTCGCTGAAAGTGGTGGTATGCATACCTTTGTCGTGGGCGTTGGAGATCTTACCGGTACGCGTGACCTCGCGGCCAAAAAGCGCATTGAGTAGGGTAGATTTACCGACTCCCGAATTGCCGGAAAGCAACGTCACTTTCCCAGCGAGCAGAGGTAAGATATCTGAAGGCTGAAGGCTGATTGCTGATAGCTCAATCGTCTCGTAGCCGATCGATTCGTATAGCGCACGCAGTTCGGTGAGTTGTGCCATCTCTTCTTCCGTCAGCAGGTCTATCTTATTGAATATAAGGAGCGCGTGTACGCGATAAGCCTCGCAGGTGGCGAGAAAGCGATCGATGAAAGTCGTCGAAGTTACAGGGTGATTGACCGTCACGATAAGAGCTACTTGGTCAATATTCGATGCCAGAATATGGCTCTCTTTGCTCAGGTTAGTGGATCGCCGGATGATATAGTTCCGCCGCTCACAAACCTCAGTTATCCAATAGACAGCTTGCCCTTGGTCACTTTGTACTTCCACGTAGTCACCTACAGATACGGGGTTGGTACTACGAATACCGCGAATGCGGAAATTGCCTTTTATTCGGCATTCCACATCCGTTCCATCGTCCATCCGAACGATGTAACTGCTACCCGTAGATTTAATGACTAATCCTCTCATAATTGGGGCCCCCGACGGGTGCTAACGTAGTGCACTAAACCGTCATGATCTCCTTTTCTTTCGCTGCGTAGAGAGCTTCGACTTTAGCGACGTATTTGTCGTGGGTCTTTTGCATATCCTCTTCTGCGTCTTTCTCGATATCTTCGCTCAGGCCGTTCTTGACGAGTTTCTTAAACTCCTCAATAGCATCGCGGCGGGCATTGCGGATGGACATCTTCGCGGTCTCGCTCTCTGCTTTACATTGCTTGCAGAGCTCACGGCGGCGTTCCTCTGTCAGCGGCGGAAGGATCAGACGGATCGTCTCGCCGTTGTTAGATGGAGCCAGACCGATGTTCGAGTTGATGATGGCGCGCTCGATCTCGCTGATGAGCTTTTTCTCCCATGGCGTGATTGCGATAGTACGGGCATCAGGAGTAGTGACCGTCGCGCAAGAAGTCAACGGCGACATAGCTCCGTAGTAATCAATCTTGATCGGATCCAAGATACGCGGGTTGGCTTTACCTGCACGGATGTGCTGAAGGGTGTCGTCTAAGTGAGCGACAGCGGCCTGCATCTGCTCTTCGGCTGCAGACTCAAATAATTCGAGTTCTTCTTCCATAGTATAATGTTTTATATAACCTTTCTAGGCGGAGGCCGCTCCTTCCGGTTAACGGAAGGATGCTCCGGGTTTTACGAGAGTGCCGATGGCCTCTCCGTTAATGACTTTCTGTAAATTACCGAGTTGGTCCATATTAAAGACATAAATCGGCAGACCGTTCTCTTTCGCCATAGCGGTGGCAGTGAGGTCCATGACCTTTAATCCGCGGCGGATGACCTCATCGTAGGTGATCTCCGTGAATTTCGTTGCTGTCGGGTCTTTCTCCGGGTCAGCAGTATAGATACCATCCACGCGTGTTCCCTTGAGCATGACATCCGCTTTGATCTCCAAGGCGCGGAGCGATGAACCGGTGTCGGTCGTGAAGTAGGGTGCTCCTGTACCGCCGGCAAGGATTACTACATTGCCTTTTTCCAACAGCCGGATAGCTTTTGCCGGACTGTAGAAATCGCCGATTGGCTCCATGCGGATGGCTGTTAATACACGTACCGGTTGGTCGATGGCTTCGAGGGCAGAGGATAGAGCCAAGGCGTTAATGACGGTGGCTAACATACCCATCTGGTCTCCCTTGACGCGGTCAAAACCTTTCTGCGAACCGCTCAAGCCACGGAAGATGTTTCCGCCGCCGATGACGATCGCTACTTGTACACCTTTCTCAGCAATCGCTTTGATCTGCTCGGCGTACTCGGCAAGATGTTGAGGATCGATGCCTTGCTTATTGGCTCCAGCCAGACTCTCACCGGAAAGTTTGAGAAGTATTCTTTTAAACATAATTGTCTTTTATCTTTTAGCAGCTTCGCTGCGGTCTTTACTCTTTTAGCGAAGCGGTCTATTTATACCAACTTGCGTACATGGCGTAGTTGTTGGCAATCGTTTTGTTGATTTCTTCCGTTTGCGCAGGGTCGGCTTTCTTAATGAACTTCGCCGGCACACCGCCCCAAATCTCGTGAGGGCCAATCTGCGTTCCCTTGAGTACCAGCGCTCCGGCGGCTACAATCGCTCCTTCGCCTACATGGGCTCCGTCGAGTAGGGTAGCCCCCATACCAATCAACGCGTAGTCATCTACGTCGGCGCCGTGGATAGTGACGTTATGCCCGACAGACACGTAATCGCCAAGGGTGATCGTTGATTTCTTGTAGAGCGTGTGGAGCACCGCGCCGTCCTGGATGTTGCAATGCTTCCCAATCGTGATGGTATTCACATCGCCGCGCAGCACGGAGTTGAACCACAGGCTCGATCCTTCTCCCACCGTCACATCGCCGACAACCGTGGCGTTCTCCGCCATGAACACGTCGTCAGCAATGCGCGGGGTGAGGATCTCGCCGTTTCTATTGATGGTCTTAATAAGTCCCATAGTCCGAATGGTTGGCTTGCTCCGGTTCTAAACCGGTTAGCGTGCTGCGATGATTGCCAGGAATTTCTCTGCTACGAGGGCAGCGCCACCAATCAGACCACCGTCGATATCCGGGCAAGCGAAGAGCTCAGCTGCGTTCTTCTCGTTGCAGCTGCCGCCGTAGAGGATGGTAGTGTCCTCTGCTGCCTCTTTGCCGTATTTCTCGGCTACGAGGGAGCGGATATATGCGTGAATCTCCTCTGCCTGAGCCGGAGTAGCGGTCAGACCGGTACCGATAGCCCAAACGGGTTCGTAAGCGAGGGTGATGTTCTTCCACTCCTCTGCGCTCAGACCGAATACAGAACCCTCGAGTTGTGCTTTCACTACCTCGTTCTGCTTGCCTGCCTCACGCTCCTCTTTCACCTCGCCGATGCAGAAGATGACCTTCAGACCGTTAGCGAGTGCCAGACGTACTTTCTCTGCCAGCATCTCATAGCTCTCAGCGTAGTACTGACGACGCTCGGAGTGACCGAGGATGACGTACTCTGCGCCGGTGGATTTCACCATCTCAGCACTTACCTCACCGGTGTATGCACCTTTCTCGTGATCTGCGCAGTTCTCTGCTGCCACCTTGATCGGCGAGCCTTTGAGAAGCTCGGCTACGGTAGCCAAGTGAATAAACGGCGTACCGATAACAACGGCGCATGAGGGGTTCTTTACTGCTTCTTTTAACTCGGTAGCCAATGCTACTCCTTCCTGCAGGTTCTTGTTCATTTTCCAGTTACCTGCAACCATTTTAGTTCTCATAATCGTATATATTTTTTTTAATATGCCTTTTGACTTTGTTTTATTGGATCTTCTGTCCGAAAACACTATATTTCTCATTGCCACGGACGATGATAACCTGTCCGTTCTCAATGATCTTTTTCACTTCTGCGCCTGCACTGATATTCGTCATACCGGTTGTTGACGGTCTGCGGTAATAGAGTTGCGGCAGGAGCATAATTGATGACGTGTTCGACGTATATGTTGTGAATCGAGGATTGTTGACATTATACAAGAATCGTCCGTAACTTTCCGTACCATTCTGGATAGTGGCATTACCGCTACTAATACTGATAGTCCAGTTGGAGTCACCGGTATTAGCGCCGAATCTTACTTTCTTAACGGCTGTTGCTTTTAGTAATTGACCATTATTGGTAAAGGTCCAGTTACTTCCGGACTTTCCGACGGTCATCACAACTACGCTACTGGTAGAAGGGAGAGTGATGGTATTGTCACTGATGCTCACTTCCTCGGTGGTAAATACATCATTCGTAATAGTGGCCGCCGCTACGTTATTATCCGTGCTAACCAGGATAACCTCATCGCCGGCTGCGAGATTACTGATATTGGTCAGCAGCGTGAAAGCTCCTGTTCCGGGAGTAGGATCTACCGGGTCAACCGGATCTACAGGATCTACCGGATCTACATAGGTCGAGCTGTCCGGCTCAATGCCGATAATAACGTCCTGGTCTTCACTAAAATCATAACCACCGCCACCTGCACCGCCGCTTCCGGGAGTGAGGTTAGAAAGGGTAAAGTAACCATCATTCCATCCGGACCAGCCCCAGTTGAAATGGAATTTATTATTGCTGTCGTATCCGTCGCAGATGAAACTATGACCACCTCCATCACTGGCTCCGCCGTATAAGATCGGGTGTTGCTTATCCAGCTCGGCTTTAACCATTGCTGTCCAGTTAGAGGTGGTCCAACTCTCGTAATAAGTATGTCCGCCATACTCGTATCCGTCACGCATGTAGCCGGTTGATTTCTTATAACCGAAATATTTCCATAGCGCATTTTGTGCGTTGTCACTTTCCTCCCAAGAACCATAGTTTCCGGTGTACGTACCCGAACCGCCGTCTGCATCGTTTCCGTACATCATCTCGGTGGCTACGCCGCAATGGTACATCAAAGTAGCGACGGCTGTCTTTTGGGCAGAGGTTTCCGAACCTGAATAACTATCCAACATGTTCTCCCAATCGTACGTCGTGTTTCCGAAATCAGCGGAAAGGGTAGAGGTATAGCGGGTCGAATAATGGTCTTCGTCATTCGGATTGCGCGGTCTGTAACTATGACTTCCGATACCTCTCTTTGGCCATTGCCAGTAGTTCATCACCTGTGCCATGGCGGTAGCTACACAACCGGTATACGCTTTGTTGCTTCCCGTTCCAGGGCAAAGGTTATTATATGGTGCGTCCTGATCCCATTGGGTCTGAATCAGCGGACCCACTACTGCGGCTGCTTGTGCCTTGCGAACACCCTTACGCAGTGCTTTCCACTCTGCTTTAGTCTCCTCTGCGGCTTGAACGCCGTCGGTCTCAATACGTTTGATGAATTGGTCGTATTTACCCATCCAATGACGGATGTTCGACGGCATGTTATCCGTGCGGAAATGTCCGGTCTCAGAGTACGCCAAGACAGGTGTTACAGCATCGTTAGCCGCGATGATGACCCATCCTTCGCCATTCTCGTTCTCATAGAGATAATACTGCGGTTCCTCCGTGGTGTTCATAGCCTTGCGAACCATCCGTTTGGCAGGAGCGGCTTTCTTCACGCCGTTGACCGAAGTCACGGCTACGTTCATAAAGTTATTGGCCACAGTCGCTGCGTCCTCTAACGTAATGCGCTCTGCGAAAAGGCTTACTGACAATAGCAGAGCAAAAATGCTTATAAATAATTTTTTCATGATATTGGTTTATCGAATTTTCTGTCCCATTAGGTCATACATTATATTATCGCGCACGATGACCACGCGACCATTGATAATGGTCTTCAGTACCGATTCGTCGCTTTTAACGGTCTCTATTGCTTGAGGCCGGTCAGGCTCAATACCGATCAGCACATCCTGATCCTCGCTAAAGTCATAACTGCCACCACCGGCTCCGCCGCTTCCGGGACGGAGATTGGATAGGGTATAGTAACCATCATTCCATCCTGACCAGCCCCAGTTGAAGTGGAATTTATTATTGCTGTCGTATCCATCACAGATGAAACTATGACCACCTTCATCACTGGCTCCGCCGTACATAATCGGTCGTTGTTGATCCAATTCCTCTTTCACCATCGCAGTCCATGCGGCATCCGACCATTTTTTATAGTAGGTGTATCCACCATACTTGTATCCGTCGCGCATGTAGCCGGTTGGTTTCTTATAACCGAAATGTCTCCATAGTGCGTTTTGCGCACAAGTAGGATCGTCCTCATCGCCATAGTTCAAGGTGTACGTACCCGAACCGCCATACTCATCTCCACCGTACATCATCTCCGTCGCTACGCCGCAATGGTACATCAGGGTAGCTACGGCTGTCCTCTGGGCCAAGGTTGTAAAACCGGAATAACTATTTTTCATGTTCTCCCAATCGTAGGTGGTATTCTCAAAATCAGCTATGAGATTACCTTGGTATACGATGATAGTTTCTACATATTCTCCATAATCGTCATATATATCCATTACTGGCTGATAAGTATGGCTGCCGATACCTTTCTTCGGCCATTCCCAGTATTTCATCACCTGTGCCATGGCGGTAGCTACACAACCGGTATAGGCTTTGTTGGTACCATAACCGGGGCAGAGGTTGTAATATGGTGCGTCTTGATCCCATTTGGTCTGGATCAGCGGACCTACTACCACTGCTGCTTTCGCCTTGCGAACACCTTTGCGCAGCGCTCTCCACTCGGCTTTTGTCTCCTCTGCGGCTTCTACGCCTTCCGTCTCAATACGTTTGATGAATTTGTCATAATTGCCCATCCAATGACGGATATTCGACGGCATGTTATCCGTGCGGAAATGTCCGGTCTCGGAGTATGCTAAGATAGGCGATACGGCGTCGTTAGCCGCGATGATAACCCATCCTTCGCCATTCTCGTTCTCGTAAACGTAATACTGACTCTCGGTCTCTTCCGCCGTTTGTTTGAGTACCATCCGTTTGGCAGGAGCGGCTTTCTTCACGCCGTTGACGGAAGTCACGGCGACATTCATGAAATTATTTGCTACGAGCGAAGCGTCCTCCCGACTGACTCGCTCGGCCATCAGTGTCATCGACGACACCAATAGAGCAATTATTCCAACAGCAATTTTCCTCATTTTTTAATTATTTATTTGATTTGTTAGTAGTTTCTCAAGTTGAATTTATCAATAATTGTGCCATTTTGTACGACTACCACACCCGGATTGGCACGAACTACTGTTTTTAATGTCACGGGATCGATGGTACAGAACGATTGCTCGTCAATGCCATGCTCCATGCAGAAATTCTCAATCTCCTCTTCGCCGGAGCCTGTCAGTAGGTAGCATGGTTGATTATTCTCCAAGAGCTCTTTCACTTTGTCGATCTGCTTGAGGTCGGTCTTCTTCAGGTCATACATCGCGATAAGCGTCACGGCCTCTTCGCTCTCTAAGATATCGTAGGTGATGTCCTCAAAATCCATCGTCATGATCTCGAAATCATGGATCGGCGCCTCATAACCTTTCTTCACCAGTACGGATTTCTGATCTACGAAATGCCAAGTGCTGTCGCATTTCGGGTAGTTCTCCAGCGTAAACTCCTGCTGTACGCCGTCTTTCTCATAGATGAGTGTTGTCTCATAGACATCCGGTTCGGCGTCCTCGGGAATCTCCATTAGGGTAGGGATGTGATTTCCGATCTTATACGGACGGAAATCCATCGGCGGCAGGTGGTTATAACTATAACACATGATGCTGATGAGCGCACCTATTCCGATGCCGGCAATAACTATCTCTGCCCACCAGCTGAAGGTCTGCGGGATGGCTTTGCGGCATACCAACAGCACGATCACCAGACTCAGCAGCACGATATTCTTCCAGAAGGTCTGCCAGTTCGTCAGCACCAGCGCATCACCGAAACAACCGCAGTCGCTGACAGGGTTCGTCAGTGCGATCCAGAGCGTCAGAGGCGTCATCACCAGGAAGAACGCCAAGCTGATCCAACTCGTCCATTGGGTGCGGATGTTGGCAAACATACAGATACCTAACAACCACTCAGCCGCAATCAGACACACAGCCGCTACTCCTGCTAACGGCAGCAGATCCGTAAAGAACCCGCCGAAAGCCTTCAGGTAGTCCTCTATCTTATATACTGTGCCCAGCGGATCTACGGCTTTGACGAAACCCGAGAACAAGAATGTGATTGCCAAAATCGTACGGCTCAAAGAGCCGACGATATGTTTGATGTTTGATGTTTGATGTTTGATGTTAGCCTTCATAATGAATCAAATCAAATATCGCGTAATTGATGATGTCGAAATAATTGCCTTCCACGCCTTCCGAAGCGATGGTTTTGCCATTATTGGTGAGGATATTCTTGATGCGGATGATTTTTGCGAGGATCATATCTACAATCCCTTCTTTGGACATCTCCCGCCATGCCTCGCCGTAATCGTGGTTCTTGCGGATCATCAGTTCTTTGGCTTCTTGCAGCACTTTGTCGTACAGCTTCGTTGCTTCTTCGCTACTCATATCTGTGGCGTCGGCATAACCGTTGCGCTCCTGGATAATCGCCATGACGCCGTAGTTGACTATCGCCCGCAGGTTTCCTTCTATATCGTCCCCCACAAGGCTCACACCGGTCTCTTGACGCTGACGGATGTTACAGGCCTTGATATACAACTGATCCGTGATGCCATGCAGGCGGAATATCCGCCACGAAGGACCGTAATCCTTCATCTTGTCGATAAATATCCGGCGGCATTTCGCCGTCACTTGATCAAACTGTTTGTTTGTATCTGCCATAGTTTCTGTTTTCGATTTATCGATATTTCGAATTATCGATTTATCAACTTTATTAATTCCTCCAAATCAACCAACTGCTGCTCGCCGGTGGTCATGTTCTTCAGCATCACTTTGTTCTGCGCCATCTCGTCGCCTCCGACGATGGCTACAAACGGGATACCTTTGGCATCCGCATAGCCCATCTGCTTCTTCATCTTCGTCGGTTCGGGATACACTTCCACCGCTATTCCGGCTGCGCGTAGCTCTTTCGCCCAACTCAGTGCATAATGTAATTCTTCGTTGCCAAACGTTGCGAATAGTACTTGCGTGGTAGTCAGCAGTTTCTTCGGAAACAAATCCAGCTCAGTTAGTACATCATAGATGCGGTCAGCACCAAAGGAGATTCCGACACCGGAGACGCCTGGCAGACCGAAGATTCCCGTCAGGTTATCATAACGACCGCCACCGGTAATCGAACCGATCTGCGCATCGAGTGCCTTTACCTCGAAGATGGCACCCGTATAATAATTGAGTCCGCGCGCGAGACAGAGGTCGAGTTCGATATTCAGTTGCACACCTGCGTGCTCAATCAGTCCGAATACCTCTTCCATCTCTTCGATACCTTTGAGACCAATCTCGCTGGACGCCAGAAATTCTTTCAACGAAGCTAATTTGTCTTGGTTCTTGATTCCTGACTCCTGCTTCAATATCGGCTGCAATGCCTTTACCTGCTCCTCGCTCAGGCCGCGTTCCTTGAGTTCGTCATTGACGGCATCTACACCGATTTTATCGAGTTTGTCGATAGCTACGGTGATGTCCACGATCTTATCCGGAGCACCGATGACTTCAGCAATGCCGGCAAGGATCTTGCGGTTATTGATATGCAGGCAAACGTTGATGCCCAAGCGGCGATAGACCTCCTCCACAATCTGAATGAGTTCCAACTCACCGATCAGGCTGTCGCTACCAATGACATCCACATCGCATTGGTAGAACTCGCGGTAACGGCCTTTCTGCGGCCGGTCTGCACGCCAAACGGGCTGAATCTGAAAACGCTTGAAGGGGAAAGTGATCTCCTCACGGTGTTGTACCACGTACCGCGCAAACGGGACAGTGAGGTCGTATCGTAGTCCTTTCTCCGGCGCTAAGGCTGCTTTCTCTCCGCTGTTCTGGACGCGGAAGAGCAGTTTGTCGCCTTCCTCACCGTACTTGCCCATTAGTGTGCCGATATTCTCCATAGCCGGCGTCTCTATTTGCTGGAAGCCGTACAAAGAAAACACACTCTTGATGGTGTCGAAAATATAGTTACGACGCGCCATCTCTACTTGTCCGAAGTCACGTGTCCCTTTGGGTATGCTTGGTTTCTGTGCCATATCTCTAATCTCTAAACTCTAATCTTTCAACTAAAAATTTTCTTATATATTTTCTCTGTGGCACCAAGTTCTGAGGTGACATACTCTGCCGCCTTGGCGCCTATCTCTTGATGTTGGTTAAGAGCGGTATTAAGCGCCGCTTCCAATTCGCTATAGTTCTTTATACTCCGCGCTGCGCCTGCGTCAATCAGTCCCTGCGCCTCGCGGAAATGATGGTAGTTCGGTCCGAACAGCACCGGCAGACCATATACGGCTGCCTCGATGGTGTTGTGGATACCAACCCCGAAACCTCCTCCAATATACGCCGCATGACCAAAGCCGTAGATGGAGGATAGCAGTCCCATCCGGTCCATCACAAGGACGTTAGCATGCATTATCGTACGGGGCGTGACACGCGTGTAGCGAACGAACCGTCCAAGGAAGAGGTTAAAAATATAATGCAGGTGCTCCTCGTCAATCTCGTGGGGTACTAAGATCAACTTTGTCTCCGGGTACTGCTCCATGTATTGCGCGAGTAGGGCTTCGTCTTTGGGCCATGTACTGCCGGCTACGATCACCCGCTCGCATCCTTCTACAAACTGCTCGATGATACGCAGCCGACCGTCCGTGCCGCGTTTCTCTGCGATCGAGCGGCACACCTTGCTTACGCGGTCAAAACGCGTGTCACCGGCTACGGAAGCATCCTGAATGCCGTGCGTGTTTAACAGTTGTAAGGACTGCTCGTCCTGCACGAAGATATGCGTGAAACATTTGAGCAATCCTAACGACATTTTGCCATACCAGCGGAAGAACCGCTGTGTCGGACGGAAGATCGCCGAGATGCTATAGGTCGGTATGCTGCGTTTCTTCAGAGCTTTCAGGTAGGCCGGCCAAAACTCGTACTTCACGAAGATCGCCATCTGCGGCTGCAGCGCCTCCAAGAATAATTTGGCGTTCTTTCTGGTCGCAAACGGCAGGTATAATACCGCGTCCACCAACTCGTAATCCTTGCGCATCTCGTAGCCCGAAGGAGAAAAGAAGGTCAAGACAATCTTCCTCTGCGGTTGCTCCTCGCGCAGTTTCTCTATCAGCGGTCGCGCTTGCTCAAACTCACCTACGCTCGCCGCGTGAATCCATACGCAGCCCTGCAGGCTCTTCATCTTAGCTACATGCTCCGGGTCGAGCGTCGCGCGTTGGCCTTGTGCCAACGCGCGCGCTTTCTCATGCCCGAAGAAGGCTGCTATGCGTACTATTAAGAAATAGAAAAACACGTATCAGTCTTAGAGTTTATAACGAACGGCAAACGCCAATTTCCAATCAAAGAAGCTGGTATGAGCATTGTCAGCTTTGGTAAATCCAAGACCATAGCCCGGACGGAAATCCAAGGCCAGAACGATAGGAGCGCTACCAATCTCATATGCAGCACCTAATGCACCATTAACGCCAAACTTACCGCTAATACCATCCGGATCCGTGTTCTCGATGTAGCTCATCAAACCCAAGTTCACACCTCCGCCGCAGTAGAGTTTAAAATTAGCCGGCAGATCAAAATGATAGAGTACATTCGGATTGATAGTGAAATCATACATGTCGAACTGACCTTCTCCCAGCTTGGTGCCCTCATAGTACGCACCTGCGTAGGCAGCCGTCAGACCTACAGCCAGATCTGCCTGCAATGCCAAGTTGTCGGAGAACCAATACTTGTAACTCAAACCGTTCAAACCACCTACTACGGCACCAATCTCATGTTGGGCCTTAACTGTCGTAACTGCCATCAAGGCAACTACGCAAAGCGTAAAGATTTTTTTCATATTAAATAATTTTTTTTTGTTGTTAAACATATGCTTTCTAAAAAAGCGCACAAAGGTACAAAAAAATCCTGATATACGCAAATTTATTTGCATATTTGCGAAAAAAGCAGTACTTTTGCACCGAATTTCGTTCGAAGATGGAAAAGAAAACAGTGATTTTGGCGATTGAATCCAGTTGCGACGACACCTCTGCGGCAGTCATCGTAGATGGTATCTTGCGCAGTAATGTGATTGCGAGTCAGAAAGTGCATGAAGAGTTCGGAGGCGTGGTGCCGGAGCTGGCGAGTCGGGCGCATCAGCAGAATATCCTGCCGGTGGTCGATACGGCTCTCAAACGTGCCGGAGTGGAGAAGACCGACCTCTCGGCGATTGCTTTTACCCGCGGACCGGGACTCTTGGGCTCCTTGCTCGTCGGTACGTCTTTTGCCAAAGGTCTGGCATTGGCGTTGGGGATTCCGCTCATTGACGTCAACCATCTGCAGGGGCATGTCCTCGCGCATTTTGTGGAGCCGGGAGAGGAACTGATTGCAGCCACGCCGAGCCTGCAAAACGCAGAGATCAAGCATCCCTCTTTCCCCTTCCTCTGTCTGCTCGTTTCCGGCGGAAACAGCCAGATTGTGCTCGTCAAAGCCTACAACGATATGGAAATCATCGGTCAGACGATTGACGATGCCGCAGGTGAGGCATTTGATAAATGTGCCAAAGTATTAGGTCTTCCGTACCCCGGCGGTCCGTGGATTGACAAACTCGCCAAGTTAGGGGACGCAACGAAGTATCCGTTTGCGAAGCCTAATATTGCAGGTTATGGCTACTCCTTCTCGGGTCTCAAGACATCATTCCTATATACATTGCGCGACATGATGAAGGCGCAGGGAGTAGAGACGATTGATGAGTTGGTGGAGCGTATTCCCAACCTCAAGGAGGACATGTGTGCTTCTATTCAGGCGACGGTAGTCGATGTTCTTATGCGAAAACTGAAGAAAGCGGCGCAGGACCTCAAAGTGACGCAGGTGGCGGTAGCCGGAGGCGTGAGTGCCAATAGTGCGCTCCGTCAGGCGTTTATCGACTATGGCAAACGCTACCATTGGGAGGTCTTTATCCCGCCGTTCTCCTTCACAACGGATAATGCCGCCATGGTCTGCCAGGCGGGATATTTCAAGTATCTGGATAAAGATTTTTGTGCGATAGATGAAGTTCCGTTCGCTAAAACAACAATTTGAGCCGTACAAAGATGTTATTATCTTTGTCATCACGCTTCTGGTCGCTAACTATGCCTGGAAATGGACGATGGTAGGCGATGAGAACGGGGATGCGGTCACGTGGTTCGGGATAGATATCACGGCGCCGTTTGAGTTCATGGCATGCCATGTGGCGGACGCGGTCTATTGGATCGTGGGGCTGTTTCGGGATACGGTCTATAAGGTCGGCGATCATGTCATCCGCTACGATAACGGAGTGGGGACATCTATCATCTGGGGCTGTACGGGGCTGAAGCAGAGCTTCATCTTCATGTGCCTCATCCTGACCGTGCTGCCCTATAAAACCCTAAATCATAAATCAGAAATCATAAATAGTTTGTGGTTCCACAAACTCTGGTTCATCCCTCTCGGATGGCTCTGCTGCTATGCCTTTAATATCGCGCGCATAGCGGCGATCACGTTACTGATTGAGTTCCATCCCGATTGGTTCCATTTCCTGCATGACTACCTCTTCAAATACCTTTTCTACGCCATGCTCTTTGGCTTATGGGTTATCTTTGTTGAAAAGATAAGACCGCGCGTTTTATCGCACTAACCACTTTCCATGTCCGGCTGGCCTGGGTGTTATCGCCTGTCAGCAGATCCGGCACCGCGGCACCTGTCTCTTGCTCCGGATAAACGACCATCCAGCTATGGTCCTTGAAGAACCGTTCCAGGACATCCGGTACGGTCTCGAAGAGCGGGTTGTAACTCGGTGTGCTTGGGCGTGCGTTGATGAGGACGATCATGTCGTCTTTCGCCATCTGTTTGGCGATCATCAGCACGTCTTCCCAATCCTCCATCTCACGGTACGAAGCGCGTAGGAACTTGCCTTTGCGGCGGCAGAAAGCCTGCAGGGCACGCTGGGTGTCCTGGTTGGTATAGAAGATGACGCGGGCACCTATCTGGCTGCTGAGCCTTCGGACGAGACCGAAGCAGGTGATGAAATCATGCTCTTTCTCCGCGTACCTCGGTACGGCTACGAGAAGGCGGTTGATGGTGTTGATCGGTTGGTTGGGGTGGTAGATGATAGCGGCTTTGCGCTGACTGTTAATCAGTTTTCGCGCTTCGTCCCAGTCTTCTTCGTTCGCCAGGTCCGGGTCGTGCAACTCGCCTAACTCACCGAGTTCCTGCAGTTCATAATGCCGGTTCTCCGCGATGGTCATCAGTTGCCAGCTGTTATCGGTCTTATCTGCCTCCAGACGCGCTTCTTCCTGTAACGCCAACTCCTTGGCAGCATGCTCCGTGACGAACGAAGCGGAGGTGCAGAGAACGAGGATCATCACTACGGAGGCGTTCAGGATCTCCGGATCAAAGATCCCAATCTCATATCCGATGGTGACGATAGCCAGTGTACCCGCGGCGGTAGCGTGCGTCAGACCGAACATCAGTTCGCGTTCGGCACGCTGCATGCTGAAGTTCTTCTGAGCCACCCAAGCGGCAATCCATTTGCCGCCGAGCTTGGTACCGATCATCGCAATAGCGATGAGGATGGTGCTCCAGCTACTCCAAAGCACGCGGATATCAATCATCATGCCCACACCGATGAGGAAGAGCGGCACAAAGAGGTTGTTTCCCACGAAATTGATACGCTGCATGACGGGGCTGAGGTTCGGTACCAGTCGGTTCAATGACACGCCGCAAATGAAGGCACCTAAGATACCTTCCAGCCCTGCCCAGTCGGCTAAGAGCGCCGAGACCACCATCATCGTCATCACAATCAGGAAGCCTCCACGGGCGTCCGTCCAGCGTTTGAAGAAGTGTTGGGCGATCCAGGGAAAGACGCCTATGATAAGCGCCAAAGTCAAGGCGATACGGCCTGTCAGTGCCCATGCCGAGAGACTGGCGGTAGAGGCGAGATGCGATTTGAGGATAGCTAACACCAAGAGGGCGAGGGTGATCGTCAGCATCGTTCCGCCGATAGCTACGTTCGCCGCTCTGTTTTTCTGCACGCCGTAACGGCCGAGGATGGGGTAGGTCATCAGTGTGTGGCTGCCGTACATGGCGCCTAACAGCGCACTCGTCACCCAACCGTAACCAATCAGCCGGCTGGTCAGAAGACCCAATAGGAACGGGAAGAGGAACGAGTAGATACCGAAGAGCATCGCGTGGTTGCGTTGCTGGCGGAAGTCATTGATATCCACTTCTATACCCGCCTGCAGCATGATATAGAGCATGCCGATCTTGCCGAGCGTCTGAATCGTATGCACACTGGGCAGGATTTCAAAACCATACGGGCCGACGATGATACCCGCAATGATAAATCCCACAATACTGGGGATGCGGATCTTCCGGCAGACCATCGGAATGACCAAGATGGCCGTCAAGATAATAGCTATGATACCTAAACTACTCATACTTCTTTGTCATTTGCCGAACGCATAGAAAACTCGCAGCCGCAATAGAGCTGGTTATAGAAGTTATACTGTTTCAGCAATTCGTTTCGTCGTTCCTGCAACCCGTCCTTACGCCAGTTCTGTGCCCAGAAAGAGGGGTTAGGGGGTAGGGGATTAGGGGTTAGGGTTTCGCAGGCTTTGAGGCCTGCGGCGTTGACCTGCTCGATGTTCTTCCATCGGGACGAGGCCAAGGTCGTAGCGAAATAGGGGATGTCTAACTCGGCGGCTTTCTCGGCAGTCGCTTTCAGGCGGTGGTAGAAACAAACCGAGCATCTGTTTCCCCGCTCCGGCTCGTTCTCCAAGCCTTTTACGTCCCTGAGCCATGCCTCGTGGTCGTATGGCCCTTCTATCCACTCGATGCCTAAAGACTCCGCGTGGCGTTTGCTCTCCGCCTTGCGTATCTCGTACTCCGCTTCGGGGTAGATATTGGGGTTGAAGTAGTAGATCACAGGCTGAATACCATGCGCCTGAAGCCATTCGACGATGGCAGAGGAGCACGGCGCACAGCAGGCGTGTAGCAACACCCGCCGGCATCCTTCCGGCACTATGATCGCGCTTTTCTTCATCCGCATCTCAATTTTGCGTGCAAAATTACAACAAAAGTTTGACATACGCAAGAAATTAGACCAAAAAATTAAATTAATTTAAGTTTTGTGGGCTGAGAGCTTGTGTATGAGCACAAACGTGCGACCGTAATTTTTTTTGATATATGCAAATAAAATCAAAGATTTTTAGGGATTAGGGGGTTAGGGGTTAGGGATTAGGGGGAAAAAAAAGCGACCACGAAGGTCGCTCTTCTTAGCTGTGCTGCTGATCGTACTCAGCACCGCAGATCTTCCAGTAGTACGCCTTCATGGTCTTTGCGCCATCGGGGTCGTTCTTCTGGGCGAGGAAGTTCTGCTGGTCGGTAGTGATCTTCATGAGGTCAGCTTTGCGGGCCTTGATCATGCCGG
>DEKW01000019.1:34576-237164 GCA_002354055.1 Bacteroidales bacterium UBA2712 | reverse complement strand
ACGCTTAATGTAGATAAAGGCAGTTTTGGAAATACAATTCAACAAATTCCGGCATATGGAAGCACTATCTCCGAAGGAAATGTACACTATGCAGGTGGTGCAACTACAATATATCTATATTCTCCCAGCAGTGGTGTAAATATCTATGCAATCCGTGTAACATATGGAGGGAAAGAGGAAGGAATTGACGACATATATGTACAACCTCAAGAGGAAGCAAGCAAAATCCTTCAAAACGGTCAAATCTTCATCCTCCGCGGGGAGAAAGTATATAGCATAACGGGACAGGAAGTGAGGTGAAACTGAGTTTCACATTTATGATTTCAAATTTCAAATTTGCCTCATGGCCTCACCACTTCTTCTGGCGGAAGAGGCCGCCGAGGAGGGAGAGGAGGATATAGAAGGGATAGAGGAGCTCCAATAGCGAAGCTATTGAGAAATTGATAATTGATAATTGATAATTGATAATTTTATGCTCCCTCATTTGCCGCCGGCGGATGAGGGAGTACTCTATCGGGAATTTGATCAGGAGGATCAGGGGACAGAAGAGCTGGAGGAGGTTGGCAGCCACGATAAATGCGCCGCAACGGAGGATGTCCGGGTCGGTGTATTTGGGTGCTTTGCCTGCCCAACGCATTCGCTGACGGAAGAACGCCCGCCAAGTGGTTTGAGGACGGACGACGGCGGTGAAGTCCGGTTCGTCGATGACGGAGATCTTGTAGCCGCATTTTTTCATTGCTTCAAGCAGGAACATATCGTCACCGGAAGGGATCTCCGGATGGAGGTCAGGTTCGCAGGCCAGCCATGCCTCGCGACGGACGATGAGGTTCGCGCCGGAACACATGACGGCATGTCCGCGCTTGGCGGTACGCATCGTTAGTTCCTGGATGGCAGCGTATTCGGCAATCTGTAATTTTTCCAATAAAGATGGCTCGTCGCTTTCGCTTTCCATCTTTAATGGTAAAATTACAAGACCGCTGTGCTGACAGACCGCCTTCGGCTGACAGAATACAGACCGCCCTTCGGGCTGACAGACAGACTCCGTTGCCGCTGGAGGAAGTATGACATCGTCATCGTGGAGCCAGACGTATTCTGTCGTGGCGGCATGGATGAGCTTGGAGAGGGCATGTTTTTTGCCTAAATTGTCATCGTTGACACCTCTTTTGGGGGTAATATGGGTAACTGACAGAGTACTTACATTGGCTTTGACCGTCGGTTGACCGTCGGTTGACCGTCGTTCGACCGTCGTTATTCGACTGTAAATCTCGGGGAATTGGGGGTAGCTTTTTGCGATGCAGCTTTGTTCGGATTCAGCGACCGGAAAATCTGCGGCAAGGAGTGCCATCGCCATCCGGTGGTCGTTGCGGACTTCATGGAGTCGGACGGCTTCAATGCGGTCGGATTCCTTGTGGCGGAGACGGTCGGTGCCGGTGGCTATTAAATCAATCGATAGTTTTTCGCACGTTAGTGCCACTGCCGGATAGAGATCAGGTATTCTCTCAAAATTGAGAGAAACCGATGTTTGATGTTTAATGTTTGATGTATGATGTATGAGTGCGCCTTCGGGTACAAACTCTGTCTGGACGCCGAAATATTTTGCATAGAGGTCAGCGACGATGCGGTCGCCTTGAAGGGTATCGGGTTGGAGACCTTCGAGGAGGAGTTCGCCGCCGTGGATGGCTACGTATTCGTACCAAAAGGCCGCAGCACTCCAGTCCGTTTCAATCGACACGTTCGGATAGCTTTCTGCAACGCGGCGAGACATCGTGATATAGGGAGATTCGTTTTCGGAGACGGGGATGGGTTCACCGTGGAGGATGAGAGCGGAGGTCGTTTGGGTGGTGGGTGCCCCGTCTCGCTCCATGAGTCGCGGATCGCCGGTAAGGGTGATCGGTGCGCCGGGGTAACATTTAGCGATGTGGACTTGGAGGAAGCGGAGGGCGGTACCGCAATTCTTGAGATAAAGAGAGAGGCCTACCCCCTGCCCCTCCGTGAAGGGATGAGAGATTCTTTCGTTTGGCGTACCAAAAGTATCCCGGATTTGTTGGAGGGCATCGTGGAGGACGAGGACGTCATCGGGCATATCCGAAGAGACCCGCATAAGCGGATCTCCATGGATAGCCTGCAATAGAAGAATTCTATTCGCTATAGATTTTGATATCGGGAGCTTAATTGACATCGGGCAGCGGACTATAGTCGCGGGAGTAACGGAGATGTTGCTCGATGTAGCCTTCCGTGAAGTCGATTTGGACGTCGGTGATGTTGCCATCCGCGTCACGAACGGCGGTATAGACGGGGTTCACGAAACCTTTGTATGGCGCGAGATTGAGTTTCTTATAGCGCTCCAGAATTTCTTTGTGGAGGTCTTGGTTCACTTTCACAGCGTATTTCTCGACCATCTCTTTTGCCGCCGCGTAATCGCCTTCGGAAGTGATGCGTTGGATCTCTGCGAGGAGTTCACCATAGAGACGGCGGAGACCCTGGTAGTCGTTGATTCGGAGGTAATGTTTGCCGTCACGCTCGATGATCTCCACCTCTTTGTTCGTCGCGTGCTCATAGACCCAGTTGGCGATGAGTTGGCGGTTGCGCATGTGCGCTTCCTCGATGTCTTTGCCCGGCTCGATACGCACGAGTTGGGTCATAAGGCCGTTCATCTGCTGCTGGTAGTAACCGGCTTTGAAGGCTTCTTCGTCGGGCAGCAGCCCCAGTTCCACGAGTTTCGGATCGCCGAGGAAATACAGGCCAAAGAGGTCTGCGCGGGCTTCCTCGATGGTCGAAGCGTGCTCCTTGAGGGCATCCTTGGTCACACCCGGCAGGAGTTTGCCGGAGCCGTGTCCGACACACTCATGGAGGTCGGTATGGAGGTCGCCGCAGAGGGCTCCGTATTTCTCATAGATAGCGCGGATCTCATCGTCAATCATGAACTCCTCGTTGAAGCCGTTGCCTTTCGCCGCTTCGTTGTACGCGTGCATGAGGTTGTCGATAGTGACGGACTTGGAGCCGTACTCTTTGCGGATCCAGTTGGCATTCGGCAGGTTGATACCGATAGGCGTAGCAGGATAACAATCGCCGGCAAGGATAGCGGCGGTGATGACCTTGGCGGTCACACCTTTGACCTCCTCTTTTTTGTATTTGGGGTCGGTCGTGGAGTGGTCCTCAAACCACTGTGCGTTGTCGGAGATGAGTTGGGTACGTTTGGTAGCCGCAAGGTCTTTGAAGTTAACCATGGATTCCCAGGTGCCGGTGATGCCGAGCGGGTCGGAATAGGTCTCCGTGAAGCCGTTGACGTAGTCCACGCGGCTGTCGAGATCTTTCACCCAGGCGATGCAGTACTCGTTGAAGGTCTTGAGGTCGCCTGTCTCGTTGAAGGCAATCATCTTCTCGATGGCGAGTTTCTGGGCATCGTTTTCCGCATATTTGAGCGCCTCTTTGAGCCAGAAGACGATATGCTCGAGGGCTTCGGAATAGAGTCCGCCAACCTTATAGACGCGCTCCTCGATCTCGCCGTTGTCGTTCTTCACGAGCTGGGAGTTCAGACCGATCCATTTCGGTTCGGGGCTGTCATCTTTGTGGAGAGCGTACCATTTCTCCGCCTCCGCCTGGGTGACGCCTTCGCCGTAGTAGTTGCCGGCGGAGCAGAGGACGAGATCCACGCCGTCCTGCGCGGTCGTTCGCTTGGGCATGATCGCCGGGTCGAACATCACAGGGATGATCTCCTCGTCATAGGCGATACCGGCCTCGCCACAGGCGTTGACGAACCACTCCTCGGAGAACTCCGGCAGGAACTTATCCTCGGAATAATGGTGGTGAATACCGTTGGAGAACCAGACGCGTTTGAGGTAGCGTTCGAAGGCGGCGAACTCGTCCGTATTCTTGTCGTACGGATAGTTGAGGTATAGCGCCTCCAACGCACGACGGATCCGGAGGTTGTAACGGCCGTTTTGGTCAAAAAGGATGTCGCGTCCCCAGAGGGCTGCTTCGGAAAGGCAATACACGAGCTGCTTCTGCTGCAGACTCAACGAATCGAACTCCGGCACGTCGTAGCGGAGGATTTCCAGGTCATAAAACTTATCCACGTTGTAAACAAATTTTTGTTGTTGCTTTTGGCAACCCACAAAAAGGGACAAAGTGACGATGCACAATGCACTAAGGGCTATTTTTTTCATCATATTCTCTCCAATACGGTCTTGATTAATTCTTTGATACGCGGCTTGTAGTCGGTGTTCGCTGCCTCAATCTTACGCTGGGCGATGACGCAACAAACGGTCATCGCGCGGTGACCCATATGGAGCGCGAGACCTGCAATACACGACCCTTCCATCTCATAGTTGGTAATCCGCTGACCCTCGTAACGGAAGTCGGTAATCTTCTCATTGATATCCGGAACCGCCAGATCGACGCGCAGCACACGTCCTTGCGGACCATAGAAACCATTCGAAGCGATCGTACAACCGCGCATCATATCGTCCTTCGCAATACGGTCCACCAACTCAGGATTAGCTGCTACCACATACGGCACAGCAGCTTTCTTCGGATAGCCCACAAAATCGACAAAAGCCTTCTCGAAGCCCAAGTCGGAGATCTTGTCGCGGTCGTGATAGAAAGCCAAGACGCCATCAAAACCGATAGATTTTTGACTTACAAGGAACGTACCCAGAGGAATATCCTCCTGCATACCACCGCACGTACCGATACGCACGATGTCGAGGCTACGTTTCTCCGCCTTCTCCGTGCGGGTCGCGAAATCGATGTTAGCCAGCGCGTCAATCTCATTCATGACGATGTCGCAGTTATCGGTTCCGATACCCGTCGAGATGCAAGAGATACGCTTGCCCTGGAACTTACCGGTGATGGTATGGAACTCACGGCTCTGTACATCGCACTCTATCGATCCTTCGTCAAAGAAAGAAGCTACAATATTTACTCGATCCTGGTCTCCCACCAAGATCACTTTGTCTGCCAAAAACTCAGGCTTGAGATGCAGATGAAACGCAGAACCATCCGCATTGATGATTAACTGCGATGCTGGAAATGTTTTCATGTTATTGGTTATTTACGGGATTACGTAATTACGGGATTACGCGACTAAGCTTCACCTCCGGTGAACGGTACGCTGATCGTCGAGCCGGGAACAGGTCCGCCGATAGGATTGATCGTGCCGAACTTCTGCTCGTACTGAGCGATGTTATTACCTAATGCACCGAGAATCTTCTTCGCCTGATCCGGCGTTACGACTACTCGTGCAACCACGTTTGCCTGCGGCACACCCGGCATGAGCTGTGCGAAATCCAAGACGAACTCCGTTGGAGTATGCGCAATCAGCGCGAGGTTTGCAAACACGCCCTGCTGTTTGTCCGGGGCGATATTAATGTTCAGTTGTTTTTGTTCTGCCATATTCTTAAAATTTTAAAGGTTTACCATTTATTGTTTCTTTTCGGGACGATGAGCATCCAGAGGTTCACAAGCGGCAACGCGATATCGAACCATAAGATGCTGCACATTCCAAACCGTTTCTGTCCCATGCGACGCGCAGAGACATTGAGAATCGCCGCTTGCGTGATCCAGCGGACAAGGAACAAACCCACCGCAATCAAAAAAGGCAACGCAGGAACCGCCATAATCGTCTGCGGCCAATAAAGAACCATCATCGCAATAACCATCGCATAAAAAAGTCCTCTGGTCATCGGTTCTAACGCCAATCGGAACTGCGTCTCCTGACGGTAATCCGGTGAAACAGACAGGTGTCTTCTCTTCTGCTGCCACCACGCTTTGATGGTCTTTTTGGAGATTGACCAAGTGTAACTCTCGCGAGAGAGAACCACCGCGGTGTTTTGCTTCGTTGCCACCCGATTGACAAACAGATCGTCATCGCCTGAGCGATTTGTCATCTGCCGGGTAAAACCGCCGGACTCAAAGAACAATGCCTTGCGGTATGCCAAATTGCGTCCAACGCCCATATACGGATGACCGCAGAGAGCGGCTCCTAAATAATGCAAGCCGTTAAAGAGCGTGTCGAACCGCTCCAGACGGTTAATATGTCCTTTCTCCGCAAAATATGCACCAAAACCGAGAACCAAATCTACGCCTTCCCGTTGGTTGAAACCGCTCATCATCTCCCGAATCCAATAATTCGACTCCGGTACGCAATCTGCGTCCGTCAGAAGCAAATAATCATACTTAGCCGCCTTTGCCGCCAGCGTCAGAGCTAGTTTTTTCGTCGAACCCACGCGTGCGCCGTAAGGAACAAAAGTCAGACGCAACCGCGGATCTTGAACCATATAACTCTCCACTACCGCACGGGTGTTGTCCTCTGACTCGTCGTCCACCACAATCACTTCGTATTCCGGCCATTCCTGCGTCAGCAGAGCCTGCAGGTAATTAGCGAGATTATCTCCTTCGTTATGCGCCGCCAGAATAACAGAGACACCGGGAGTCAGACTTTCCTCCCCTCCTTTTACGGGTGAAGAGCCTTTCTTCTTATCTCTCCTTATCCTCCGTGCAGGAGCAGCCATGTATCGGCCATAGAAATAGATTTGCGCTATAAACAAAGCCGTCAAGATTCCTATGAGCGTCCAGTCCAACGTATTTAGTTCAATTGCTATCAAAACGATTATTGATTTTTGATTTGTACCTTATACACGTGCGTGCTACTGCCGTCTTCGGCTTTCACGGTAATCACCCATGGCTTTCTATTCAGTTCACCGGCCTCAACACGCATCTCTTCTTTGTCAAGTTTGCGACCGTTAAAACGAGCCGTCTCGCCTTTGATATTCGTCAGACTTCCGATGCCGCGATAGCCCGCGATAGTAACCTCCGCTGCACTTCCTGCAGGCAAGACATATGTCTGCACTTTGCTGCTGTTGGAATCAAAAGCCTTCCATTCCTTGCCGTTGATGACGAACTTATCAATCTTTGACGAATAAATCAATTCCACATCATCGACATACAACGCATTGCCGTCATACATGCCGTCATTCGCACGGAAAGCAGGATAGTTACCGGCAGAGAAAATGACATTACACATCGTCGGCTTCGCATCGCTCATATAGAAAATCGGCACTTTGATAAGGGTCCACTCGTCATATTTAGCCCGCGCGCGATGCCATCCCTCGGCAATCTGTTTGGCGCGCGTCTCTACCATACACTCGTTGCCATCGGTCTTCTGACGGATGTCGCTCTCTTCGTTGATGCGCTCCGTCGAAGTGCAACCGCCTTTCTTGTTCTTGTACTCCGTTCCCTTCGAGTTGCCGGACCAAGCATAATACAGCAAATGAAAATCCTCTTTCTCCGGCGCAGGTCCAACACGTTTAACCCATACCGCCATCGTGTCCGGACGGTATTTCCAAGAGATGCCACCTTCCGTTCCTGCAGTAGCTCCGCTGACATTCAAGCCCTTCAAGTACTGCCACGGCGTACCCAGCGACAGATAACCCGGACCGATAGCACCTATTCCGAGCTTCGGAATACCCACCGCACGGTCTGTCACATAAGCACTATAACCGGTTCTACCCAGTTTCTGATACATAAACGTAAACTTGAATCCCGCCTGGTTGACATTCGATCCATGCCATTCAGTCAATTGCTTATCGCCGTTGAACTTATCTCCCCAATTCTCAAAATGGCTGTCCGGCAACTGTTGTGCCAGCATAACTATCGAAGAAAAGACGAGACAAAATAAAGATAAAATGGTCTTTCTCATTTCTTTTTTCGTAAAATCGGCGCAAAGTTACAAAAAATTTTGCATATATGCAAGAATTTTAGTACTTTTGCACCCGAAAAGCGTTGCATGGCATGAATACGTTCGGTTCAAAATGGTCTTTTACCTCTTTTGGTGAGTCTCACGGAGCAGCTATAGGAGGTGTGTTGGACGGAGTTCCCGCCGGGATTACCATCGACTTGGACCTCATCCGCACGGAATTGGACAAACGAGCAGGACGGACTCAAAACGGACTCAAAACGGACTTTTGTAGGACTCAAGTCCTGATCTCGACTCGCGCGAAGAACGAACCCGACGAGGTAGAATGGCTCTCCGGAGTACTCAACGGAGTCACCCTCGGAACACCGATTGCTTTTCTCATCCGTAACAAAGATGCGCGGCCGGAAGACTACGAATACCTCAAGCACACATACCGCATCGGGCACGCAGACAAAGTCTATGAGCAGAAATACGGTATTCGCGACTACCGCGGAGGAGGCAGAGCTTCCGCTCGTGAGACCGCAGCACGCGTGGTGGCAGGTTGTCTCGCCAAGCAGGAACTCGCAACCAAAGGAGTGTGCATTAATGCACGCTTAATCCAAGTGGGCGCAGAGACCGACCCTGCGAAATTTGCAGAGACCATCGCAGCTTACCAACGCGAAGGAGACTCCATCGGAGGCATCATCGAGTGCCGCATCAACGGCTTACCGATCGGAACAGGCGAACCGATATTCAACAAGCTGCAAGCAGAACTGGCTTTCGCGGTAATGTCCATCAATGCCTGCAAAGGATTTGAATACGGCACTGGTTTTGAAGGAGTTACGCAACCCGGCTCCGCCATCAACCACCTCTCCGGAGGCATAGCAGGAGGCATCTCCGATGGTTCGGAAATCATCTTCCGCTGCGTCTTCAAACCCACGCCCACAACAAAAAAAGCATTAGATGAGTTATTAAATAGCCAAATGGTAAATGGTCAAATGGTACATCGTTCAGACCCTTGTGTCGCAGTGCGCGCTGTCCCCATCGTCGAAGCCATGACCGCCCTCGCTTTGATACAATTTTTATAAAAAACTAATATATTATGGCAGAAAAGAAATTGAAACGCTCTACCAACAAGATTTTGGCAGGAGTATGCGGCGGAATCGCCGAGTATTTTGAGGTAGATCCCACCTTGATCCGTGTGGCTTATGCAGCTTTGTCTATCTTCACCACCGGTTTTCCGGGCCTGTTGCTTTACCTCATTCTGATGCTGATCATGCCGGCAGCAGGTGGCAATGACGGTCAAAACAACATCCAAGACGCAGAGGTAGTGAAATAACAATCCCGCTGCACGAAAAAGAGACGACTCATCCCGAGCCGTCTCTTTTCATATAAAGACGTCCTTGCGTTATTGTATTCGTTGACCTTGAATCGTATAGATTGCATCGCCTTGCTGAATCAGAAGTTGACCGTCACGAAGCATTTTCACGCAACGCACCTCACTCTTCGTAGCCGGATCCACGACAGGCTCCAGAGAAGAAGTTACGTTTGCGCGCACGTATTTATAAATAGGCATATCTTTCGTTTGGTCGGAAGTGGTGTAAAATGTCGAAGCATCCAACCATGCAAGCGATTCGCCCTGTTTCTCTTCTTGGTACGCCATTATTTGTACCGGATTACGCAGAGCGGTAGTACTCAAACTCTCCGAACCCTGACGCTCCCAAAGAAGCACATACGGCTTACTCTTAATCGCCATCCATCTGCCATCTGGTGTGATATCTCCACCGGTACAATAATTGAACTTAGAGCCGTTTCCTAAGGCGCACACCTCAGTCAGTCTCTGCACAGTTGTGCCATACGTAGTGGAGAAAGGCAGCTTGTACAAATGGCAGATACCGCTTTTCACTTTATCGACGATGTAAAACATCTGCTCCACATTGTCGTACATCAGCGTCTCGGTATTGTGCGCTTTGTTGTCCGGAAAACCGAAACGGATATAGTTGACCGTCACGGTTTGCGTACCTGAAGTGATAGCCGGCTCCTCGAAATAGTAGATATAATACTGGTCGTTAAACTGCAAATCATTATCTCCAAAAGCGCCAACAAAGACATAGTTCGTGTTGTTATACACACCCGTAGCTATGTCTTCCCAGTCGTCACGACCGGGGTCACCGGAGATATTCACGGTCATTACCAGTTCATCATTCTTGCTCTGCGCATTGGGATTGATGGCAATGATCCTCTTTTTGCTACCGGTGTTCTCATCGCCGTGCGCCCAGAGGTATCCGGGGGTCGTACGGGAACAAGCGAGACCGCTGATCTCTTTCATCGTTTTTTTCTTCATCGTGCCGCACTCGGTACGCGTGAAGTCAGTGTTTTCCTGCAGGGTCGTGCCGTTGTAGTTGATTCCGGCACCCCATGCCATAGTAGCGGACACAAAGCCCGCTACTATAGATATAAGGATGCGTTTCATACGCCTTAACGATTTGTTATTCTACCACTACCGGTTTGTATTTCGGCACAAGTGCCTTCATTACGCTCCAACCGATGAGATAAGCTACTGCGCAGATGCAGAAGATGATCATGTAGCCTGCTTCTTTACCCGTAAAGCCCATGAATGCGAATGCATCACCTAAACCTGCGGAGTAGTCGAAGAGAACACCCGAACCTTTGTTGATGAGGAACGAGCCTACGCCGCCTGCCATAGCACCGATACCGGTGATGGTTGCGACAGCCGATTTCGGGAACATGTCACCCGTGGTCGAGAAGATATTCGCGCTCCAGCTCTGGTGAGCGGCACCCACGATACCGATGATGATAGCTACTGCCCAAGGACCCATCTCACGGCCTAAAGGCTGGGCAAACAACGCCAGCAATGGGAAGAACGCAAAGATCAACATCGCTCTCATACGACCTGCGTACGGCTCCATGCCTTTCTTCTCTACGAAGATCTTCGGCAGATAACCACCGAACAACGAAATCACTGTTACTATAGCGTATAGCGTGAAAATCAGCGCAATACCCTGCGGGTCAGAAGCCTTGATACCAAACTGATCTTGGAAATAAGCCGGAGCCCAGAAGAGGAAGAACCACCACACACCGTCGGTCATGAACTTACCGAACGCAAACGACCAGGTCTGTTTGTGCTTGAAAGCCTCGCCAAACGACATCTGTTTCTCTTCCTTAGCCTCTTGCTTCGGAGCGTCTTTCTCGTCTTGGTGGATATACTCCAACTCAGCCTCATTCACATGCTTGCTCTCTTCCGGTTTGTCATAGACAAAAATCCAGACACCCGCCCAGATGAAGCCCAGCGCACCGATGATGATGAACGCCATCTCCCATCCGAGGCTCTTCGCCAACAGAGGAATAGTAGCCGGAGCTGCCAGCGCACCTACCGACGCGCCTGCGTTAAACAGGGCGGTAGCGAACGCACGGTCTTTCTTCGGGAAATACTCTGCGGTCACCTTGATAGCTGCAGGGAAGTTACCTGCTTCACCAAGCCCCAAAACCAAACGGCAGAACAGGAACAGATACACACTCACCATTGAGATGGTACTAACGATTGTTCCGGTCGCTTCCAACAGTGCAGCCTTGTCGGCAACACCTACGATCTGCTCGGTTACCCAACCGCAGCCTGCGTGCATCACAGCGCCTAACGACCATACGACGATGGCAATCAGGTAGCCTTTCTTCGTGCCCATCCAGTCGATGAACTTACCGGCGAAGAGGCAGAAGATAGCATACGCGATAGAGAACACACCGGTGATTGTTCCGTAGTCGGAGTCGGTCCAGTGGAACTCAGGCTGAATAAACTCTTTGAAGGTCAACGACAGAACCTGACGGTCCATATAGTTAACCGTAGTGGCGAAGAAAAGCATCGCACACATGACCCAACGCCAGTTGGTCATGACAGCTTTTTTTACGTCATTCATTTCTTGCAACCTTTAATGATTTCGAAACACTCTTTGCACTTGTCGGTAACGTATTTCCAGTCTCCGGCTTTTACCTTGTCGCTCGGGAAGAGCTTGCTTCCCATACCGACGCAGTAAACACCTGCTGCGAACCATTTCTCGAGGTTCTCTTTCTCCGGAGCTACACCACCGGTAACCATGATCTTCGACCACGGCATCGGAGCCATCAGACCCTTCACAAGGTTCGGACCAACTACATCGCCTGGGAACACCTTCGTAAAGTCGCAACCAACCTCTTGTGCCAGACCGATCTCGCTCGGTGTCAAGCAACCCGGACAGTAAGTCACGCAACGACGGTTGCAGACTACTGCGATATCCTTGTTGAACAGCGGACCAACGACGAAGTTAGCGCCCAACTGCAAGTACAGCGCTGCTGTCGGAGCGTCCACAACGCTACCGATACCGAGTGCCAACTCCGGGCACTCAACAGCTACCCACTTGCTCAGTTCGCCGAATACCTCGTGTGCAAAATCGCCACGGTTGGTGAACTCGAACGCACGCACGCCGCCTTCGTAGCAAGCCTTAATCACGTTCTTACAAACTTCCACGTCCTTGTGATAGAACACAGGAACCATCGGTGCTGCGGCAATCTTCGCCATCACCTGAAATTTATCAAATTTAGCCATAATTTTCTTGATTTTAGCGTTGAACACGACCATTTGCATTACCACCTGCAAGGCTCAGCACTTCATCCTCGCTGACGAGGTTGTAGTCGCCGTTGATGGTGTGCTTCAGTGCCGAAGCAGCTACTGCGAACTCAAGAGCCTGACCTTGGTCGCCCGGATACTTGAGCATACCATGGATCAGACCGCCGGAGAAGCTGTCACCACCGCCCACGCGGTCGATGATCGGGTTGATCTCGTAGCGCTTGCTCTGGTAGAACTCTTTGCCGTTGTAGATCATAGCTTTCCAGCCGTTGAAGGTTGCGCTGTAGCTCTCGCGCAGCGTCGAAACAACATATTTGAAGCCGAACTCTTTCATCATCTGCTCGAAGATGCCCTTGTAGCCCTCAGCGTTGGTCTCGCCGCCTTCTACATCTGCATCGGGCTTGAAGCCGAGGCACAGCTCTGCATCTTCCTCGTTGCCGATACATACATCTACATACTTCATCAACGGACGCATGATCGAGATAGCTTTCTCGCTGGTCCACAGTTTCTTACGGAAGTTCAGGTCAACCGAAACGGTTACGCCGTGACGTTTTGCAGCCTCGCAAGCCAGCTTGGTGATCTCAGCAGCCTTGTCCGAGATAGCCGGAGTGATTCCGCTCCAGTGGAACCATGCAGCACCTTCCATGATCTTGTCGAAGTCAAAGTCCTTCGGATCAGCCTCAGCGATAGCGCTGTGAGCACGGTCGTAGATGACCTTCGACGGACGCATCGAAGCGCCGGTCTCGCAGTAGTACAGACCTACGCGGTCACCGCCACGAACGATATAATCGTCCTTCACGCCGTAACGACGCAGCGAGTTAACAGCAATCTGACCGATCTCGTGCTTCGGCAGTTTGGTAACGAAATAAGCCTCGTGACCATAGTTAGCGCACGAAATAGCAACGTTAGCCTCACCACCACCGGGGATGATACGGAAGTGATCAGATTGAATGAAACGGTCTTGTCCTTCAGGACTCAGGCGGAGCATGATCTCGCCCAATGTAATAATTTTAGCCATAGGTTAAATGAATTAAATTGGTTAATAAATATTGTTAATTAGTTGTTGTTTCTTGTTGTTATTTTACTCCTCCTGTTCATAATAATAGGAGTAGTCGATGCTTTCATGAATAGCTCACGGTCGTTGTCTACTACCACTGGCTTATGAGCGGCATTCGTGAAGCGATTTAGGTGTACCGAGAATGTCCAGTGGACATTGGAAGGAGTAAGTACGCCGCGCGAGTTTGCAAGGCAAACATAGAACTCCTAAAATCCGACGGATTCGAGACGATAACTATTCACTTCAGTTTATCCGGTTCTCTGTACTTTATTCTACCATATATATTTTACATTCTATATTTTTCCATTTGTTTTCGGATGAGGATTCGGACAATTCTGTTATGCGGCAGAAAAAAGCCTTGCCTGCATCCATCAAACGACTGATTACTGCATTCATCGTACGTGGCACCCACCCAATTCGTGTTTGTTCGTAATAAATACCTATTGCTTTTTCGTCATATTTGTTTTTCGGGTCGCGGCGCATTTGCAAAACAGTCCCTATATTCAATTTTGGATAGATTTCATTTATTTGCTCACAATAACCCGTTCCCGCCACATCAATATCCAGCAAAAATACTTCACGCGTAAATGGAGCCAGAGCGTTTGCACCTGCTTGCCCGGCAAACATTGCCAATAGTTCAGGACTTAGTTTTACAATACTTGTTTCCATTTTATGCTTCTCCCATTCCGCTTCTTGGCATAGTCATTATACCTACATATGCCGCCCATTTATTTTTATCTTCTTTTAGTTTGGTAATATTCGCTTTTATTTCATCTTGCTGCTTTTTTATTTCTTCCTCATTATTCAATATTTCCCGCATAATAAATGGGAAGGTTTTTTCTAATTCTTCTATTCGTTTCTTCAAGTCATCTACACTTTTCTCATAATGAGTAATTTCGTTGTCAATAGTTTCTTCTCTTAACATTATCGGCTCTTTCGCTTCTATCATCAGCAGAATGTTTCTTAATTCTTGCAGATTTGCCGTGTTATAAGCCGCCTGCACGCGTACAAATAGGTCACGTTCCTCTTGGGTTAAATCCGGATTCCAGTCTGGATGTAATCGTTTAACTAACAATCGGTATAATTGTTTCAACTCTTTTGCTTCTTCTTCAGACAGAAGCGGTGCATTCAACAATTCCGTTGCCGCTTTTATTTGTTCAAGCTGCTCTTGTAATAGTCGTTCGTATTCTGCGAATTCCTCATTTAGTTGCTGTTCAATCGCTTCAATTATTATTGGTTCATTGCGATTAATTCGCGTTTGTATAAGTTCTGCTTTTCGCTTATACCGCTTAATGGCTATTTGTAGAGCAAACTCTTCATATTTATATTCACCAATAAGTTTTGTATATGCTGCCAATAGATGAGGTCGCTCATAATTAATCATATGCTCACGCCTCTCAAACAACTCTGCCAACTCTTGTTTCAAGTCTGTTAACTTCTCCCGTTTGCGCTGCGTTTCTATTGGTATTTTAAGTTCTGTGCTTATCATTATTACAGATTATCAGCATTATACACTCAACTTTCCACGTTTTTTGTAGGATAGAGCGTAACTGAAATGTCATCAGATTCGAGTTTATACATAGCCAACAAACGATGTATTTGGCGCAGTTTGTTGTTTGTATCACAGCCCACCAATAAATATATTCCCTCTGCAATTGGATTTGTACTCTTTGCCGGTTCTAGCAAGTAGTACACTTCTGAAGGATCATGAGCCAAATGATACAGAATAGAACTATCCATCTCATAGAGTGTTTTCACTATCCGTGTAAAGGCATCAGCCCAACTATCCACTTGTATAGTAGTACCATTAAAAGTATATGATTTAATATAGCGTCCTTTAAACTTGTAGTCAGCGTCTATAGGTATTGCTTCCTCTTCTATAATCAACGGGGTAAATGTTGTTGTTGGATAAGGCCATATCTTGCACGCTTCTTCAGCAATCATAGCACAGCGTTTTTCCATTTGCTCCATTTTCCAATGTTCTTGCTCACTTACAAATTTATTTAGGGCTACACAACTATCCTTAAAACCTTTCATATCAGGAATAGAAGGAATACCATCACGTTTTTCCGAAAATTTGCGGTTACTATATTCTGAATTATATGCGGTTAGTGTAAGATTTCCTATATTGTGCACCCATTTTGTAAAGTCTTCATCAGTGAAATCAGGTCCTAACTCTGCACGCCAATCATCCGTGAGTGTTTGGGGCATAATGTGTTCTATAGTTAATACACCATCCTCTATCTTTTTCTTTGTTCCGACGGTTTCTCTGTTCAAAGCTTCTTCTAATTTATAGAAGAGATAGAGCCGATAATTACTACGCATTTTATAAACCTCGCGTTCTTCGAAACTGCGAAGGAATTGTGTATCATTTGGAAAATCCCAATATGAAATACCATGCTGAAGCAGATAAATAAATACATCCGAATAGGTATACTCTGCGTATTGCAGTTTTAGAATGCGGTTATGAAGGTTCGCAAATATTTTATTTAGACCCGTATTATAATAACCGCTCATAATACGTCGGAATAAGAATATTTCTAAAGTACTGAGTACTTTTTCTACTTCGCGCTCATCTATATTACCTTTTTGGTAGTATTCTAACATAGCCAATAAGAAAGGATATGTGGTGGTCAATTCCAGTTGCTCCAAATCTGCCATAATTTGATTAAGTTTCTGTGAGCCAATTTTCCCTTCCTTTATAGATTTAAATATAGACGCATAATGCTTAAGTTCTTCCAATAAAGGCTCAATATTGTTAAGAAAGTTCTGCTGTACAAATTCCTTAAAAACCCTGTACACATCATTCTTATTTGGTATAGATTTAAGTTTCATGGTGAGGTAATCACGCATGAAATCTTCCAAATAAATATTTGTGTATCGCTCTGTTGGCAGCCAATAATTATTGTAATAATCCTCTTGAACTTTAGCCTTAAGATTCATTAAAACATAGTTGCGAATTTTATCTGTCTCATTTAGGCTAACACCTGTAGAGTTAATCGTTTCAAATACAAGTTGAGCATTATCTCCGTGAGTGGGAAATAATTTTACTTCAACAAATTCAAGCCTATTTTGAATGGCCTCAAAGAAATTCTCCGCGTCTATTTTGTGCGCAAGAATCTCCCCATAGAAATAATTATAATTAGCCGTAATAATAGAATCGGGTACAAAACTATCAACATCACCGAACAACGCATCATATGCGGTACAATCATCACGGAATGGTTTAAGTTTCATTCGATGAGCCTTGTCTCTCACATATTGATTTATAAGGAAACCATTATTTATTTGATCAACAAGACTATCATCATCTACAGCAATATCTCCGTTTATAATAGCATTCCGTAAAGCCAATAATAATATGGAAATAGTGGTAATGCGCTGCTGCCCATCTATAATTATATACGCTTCAGGATCATCTACATACACAATACTACCAATAAAGTGTTTCTTATCAGTTATGTTGCATATGTTGAGAATATCATCAAAGAGCAACTTACAATTTTCTTTTTTCCATGTATAATTACGTTGATATACAGGTATCACTAACGGCTTTGTACTATGAAAAAATGCGGCTAAATATGATTCTACGGCTCTCATGCTACATATATATTATTTTTGTATGACTATCTTTTCTCATTCGGGCTATTACGAAGCCACGGAGGGATTATTTGGGGTTTTCTTTTCTCGCTCATGCCTCGGTTGTGAGTCGGTCATCGCTCGGTTGTGAGTCGGTGGGATTAGTTCTTCTGGTTTATCAAGTTTACTACTACTTTGACCATTGTGTCTTTTTCTTCTGTGCGGCTTTCGGCAATCATCAGGGTCAAGGCGACAAGCGTGTTATCTGCTATTCGCTTGGTACCATCCTCGCGGTAGAGAATGCCGTTATTGTTTAGGAACCACAGGAACAACGTAGCCGCAATACGTTTGTTGCCGTCTGAAAAGGAGTGGTTCTTGGTCACTAAATACAGCAACATGGCTGCTTTCTCCTCCACACTCGGATATAAATCCGTTCCTCCAAAGGTCTGATAAATCTGACCAATACTGCTTTTGAACGAATCATCTTTCTCATTTCCAAACAAAGTACTACCGCCGAACTTCTCACGCAGCGCAGCTATCGTCTGCATGGCATTCTCGTATGTGGCATGGAAGCGCTCTTCAGGCGTAGTCTCTTTGACGGTCAGCCGCTCGTAATCATAGTTGTCGAGCGTGTCCAACGCGTACGTGTAATCCAAAACCACATCAAAAATAGCCTGTGTCTCATCCTCACTTTCTACCGCCTTGCTTTGCACCGTCCGTCCCACAATCTGAACCAACTGACGCAAATCCGACAACTGCTCACGGCGGAGTTTTTCATTGACGGCGTAGCCCTTGACGAGGTAGTCTTTGAGAATTCTGTTTGCCCATTGACGGAATTGTACACCGCGTTGAGACTTGACACGATAACCGACAGAGATGATTACATCGAGGTTGTAGATTTTTGTCTCCACCTCTTTGCTAAATCCTGCTCGACGACCATAATTCTTGTTATGTGCAAATTTTGCACACGACAAGGATTCATCCAATTCTCCTTCGGAGAAAATGTTGCTTATATGTCGTCCAATAACCGTCCTATTGCGGCCAAAGAGTTGAGCCATCTGGTCTTGCGTCAGCCACACGGTTTCGTTCTCCATGCGCACATCGAGTTGTACCGTGTTGTCTTCCGCACGATAGATAATTATCTTGCCTCTATTTCCGATGGGTTTATCGTTCATATTGTATAGATGCATATTTTGCATTTATACCAACTGTTTCCATTTTGGAACATGTTGGAATTTCCGACAAGTTGCATTTTTGCAACAACCACCCGCTCACCTCTCGTTTTGAGAGGCAAGCGGGGTGTGTGAGAGGGATTAGAACTTAAAATAATTCTTCGCGTTGTTGTAGCAGATGTCTTCGACCATCTGTTGAACGCGGGCTTTCTCGTAGCCGGTGTACGGGATCATGCCGTTCTCGATGTCGTTGCCGAGGATGTTGCAGAGCGTGCGACGGAAATACTCATGACGCGGATAGCTCAGGAACGAACGACTGTCGGTCAGCATACCTACCATGCGGCTCAAGAGACCAAGGTTCGAAAGAGCCATCATCTGCTTCTCCATACCGTCCTTCTGATCGAGGAACCACCAGCCGGAACCGAACTGAATCTTACCCGGAACAGAGCCATCCTGGAAGTTACCCAACATAGTTGCGATTACTTCGTTTGCGCACGGGTTGAGGTTATAAAGGATGGTCTTTGCGAGGTGTCCTTCGCTGTTCATCTCATCGAGGAAATGGCTCATGGCTTTCGCGGTCGTGAACTCACCGATGGAGTCGAAACCGGTGTCTGCGCCGAGTTGAGCGAACATCTTCGAGTTATTGTTACGGATCGCGCCGTAGTGGTATTGCTGGGTCCAACCGGAAGCGTAGTCCATCTCCGCCTGAGCATGCAGATAAGCGTGCTTGTACTGACGGATCTCATAAACGCTGAGCTCTTTGCCTGCGAGTGCTTTTTGGAAGATCGCATTGATCTCTGCGTCGGTGTACGGCTCGTCGTAGAACTCCTCGATACCGTGGTCGGAGAGACGGCAGCCCATCGACTCAAAGAAGTCATGGCGTTTCTGGAGCGCATCCACCATGTCGGCGAAGTTACGGATCTCCACGCCGGCAACCTTAGCCAGTTTCTCGATGTATGCTTTCCAAGTAGCGGCTTCGATGTTCATACCTGCGTCTGGACGCCAAGTCGGCAACATGCGTACCTCTGCGGTCGGATCTTCCTTCACCATCTTGTGCCACTCGAGGGAGTCTGCCGGATCATCGGTCGTACAAACGAGCTCTACATGGTAGTGCTTCATCAGTCCGCGCGGACAGAACTTCGGATCGTTGGCAATCAGGTCGTTGCACTTGTCGTAGATAGCACGTGCGGTCTCGGGGTTCAGACGCTCCTCAATACCGAAAGCGGTCTTGAGCTCCAGATGGGTCCAGTGGTAGAGCGGGTTGCGGAAGGTATAAGGAACAGTCTCTGCCCATTTCTCGAACTTCTCCCAGTCGGTCGTATCCTTACCGGTGCAATACTTCTCGTCTACACCGTTGGAACGCATAGCGCGCCATTTGTAGTGGTCGCCCATGAGCCAGATCTGTGCGATGGATTCGAAGCGTTTGTTCTCGGCAACCATCTGCGGAATAAGGTGGCAGTGATAATCGATAATCGGCATTTTAGCCGCATGATTGTGATACAACTCCTGTGCGGTCTCTGTCTGCAACAGGAAATCTTTGTCCATGAAAGCTTTCATAAATGATAGATTTTATTGTGTTAAATGATTGTTTTCGGGTCCTATTATGCTTTTGCATAATTTTACGCTGCAAAGGTACGGAAAATAATTGAGTATTATGTGGAAAAATTGACGCAAATAATACACATTCTTCATTTTTTCTTGTATATTCCGCAAAAAAGTAGTACCTTTGCACTCGATTTCGAAAAATATGAACGCTTTATCCGAAATACGGTTCCCTATAGAGGACAGTTGGCGCGCGTACGAGCGACTGATGGAACAGAGCCTGGATGCAGACAATAAGTTGCAGCAGGAAGTGCTTCGTCACGTGGGTTCAAGTCGCGGCAAACAGCTTCGACCGCTGGTTGTTTTGTTATGCGCACAGATATGCGATACCATAACAGATAAGACCCTGCGTTCAGCGGTAGCGCTGGAGTTACTGCATACCGCAAGTCTGATTCACGACGATGTGGTGGACAGTTCTGACACGCGCCGCGGTGTAGAAGCGGTTCATGCCAAATGGACCAATAAGATTGCTGTTCTGGTAGGAGATTACATGCTGGCAAAAGTTATCGGCTTGATTGCCGAAGTGCGAAATATTCGTATTTTGGAGATTGTCTCTAATCTCGGTAAGAACCTTTCCAGCGGAGAGATGGTTCAGTTGCATGTGGGACAATCGATGTGGATTGATGAAGCTCGGTACTTGCAAGTCATCGAGCAAAAGACCGCCCAACTCTTCCAAGCCTGCGCGGAAGCCGGCGCAGAGAGTGCAGGGTGTACTCCCAAACAGCGTACCGCGTTGCGTGAATACGGAAAGATGTTGGGTCTGTGTTTCCAGATTAAGGACGATATCTTCGATTACAGCGATCTGGAGGAAATAGGCAAACCTACAATGAGTGACTTACGGGATGGCAAAGTGACACTTCCTCTGATCGAATCCTTGCGCCGCGCACCGAAAGACGAAGCGGAGGTAATCAAAGCGAAGGGCGAGCGGTTAGTTGCGGATGGTTATTCGCCGGAGGAAGAAGCGCGGACCTTAGAAGAGATCAAGGCGTTTGTACTGCGATTCAAAGGCGAGGAATACGCTGTGCAACAGATGCTTGCCTATAAAAAGAAAGCCACGGAAGCCCTTTCGGTATTCCGTGACTCAACTGAGAAACGCAGTCTGATTGCCTTACTCGATTTCGCCATCAATAGAGTTCAGTAATTGTTCTCTCAGGGTCGCATCGGAGATGGTATTGAGGACATCGATCATAAACGCGTTAACGAGGAGTTGACGCGCTTTTTGTTTGTCTATGCCTCGTTGCTGCATGTAGAAGAGTGCCGACTCATCGAGCTGTCCGGTGGAAGCGCCATGTGTCGCTTTGACGTCATCGGCGTAGATCTCTAACTGCGGGCGGGTACGCATCTCTGCATCCTCGGAGAGCAGGAGGTTGCGGTTGGTCTGATGCGCCTCGGTCTTCTGCGCGTCGGGCGCAATCTTCAGATCGCCGATGAACGAACCACGGGCACGATCCGCCAAAACGAACTTCACCAACTGGTTCGATGTGCCGCCTCCGACAGCGTGCGTGACGTGTGTCTCTGCAGTTACATGCTCGTCGCCATGGAGATTTTCCAGCCCGTAAATCTCTGTTATGCAGCCCTCACCTAATTGGTTCACCGTAATAGAAAACGAGGCATTGATCACATGAATTTTCACATGCGACCCAGCTTCTTGGTCTATCTGAAGATTTACTTCCTCGTTGATGAAGACACGTTCAAATATTTCACCTTTAGATATTCTCATATCCGTGTTCTTCAAGTTCGAGGGCGAGGGATTTATCGCCCGTCTTGACGATCTTGCCATCTGCAAGGACGTGTACAAAATCCGGGACGATGTAGTCCAGAAGTCGCTGGTAGTGGGTGATGACGATAGAGGCGTTCTGCGGCGTTTTGAGTTTATTGACGCCTTCTGCCACAATGCGGAGTGCATCGATATCGAGACCGGAGTCTGTCTCGTCCAAGATAGAGAGACAGGGTTCGAGCATCGCCATCTGGAAGATCTCGTTTTTCTTCTTCTCACCACCGGAGAAACCTTCGTTCACCGAACGGTTATTGAGTTTGTCAGGGAGTTCCAAGAGTTTTTTCTTCTCGCGCATGAGGGAAAGGAACTCTTTCGGAGAGATGGGTTCTTTTCCTTCGTACTCGCGTTTGGCATTGATGGCGGCACGCATGAAATTGGTCATGCTGACACCCGGGATCTCCACAGGATATTGAAAAGAAAGGAACACGCCCGCACGTGCGCGCACCTCTGCGGGCATAGCGAGAAGGTCTTGACCCTTGAGATAGACTTCTCCGGACGTCACCTCGTACGCAGGATTGCCCGTAAGGACGGCAGAGAGGGTCGATTTACCAGCTCCGTTCGGTCCCATGATCGCGTGTACCTCGCCTTCGTTGATGACGAGGTTGACACCCTTGAGAATCTCCTTTCCGCCGATAGAGGCATGAAGATCTTTTATTTCTAATAGTTTACTCATTCGTTATAACGTGATTACGTAATTACGTGATTACGACTTTCAGAGTTGGCTCATAACCACTTCACCGACAGCCTGGAGGGTTGATTTGGAAATATTATCCATATTGTCGTTCTGGGTGTGCCACCAATGGGGGAAACCGGTTGCATTGCGGATGTCGTAGTGGATGACATCTACGCATGGAATGCCGGCAATATAGTTGATGTAATAATGGTCATCGGTAATGGGGTACGACTGTTGTTTGGAAAACATCGCTCCGTAGCCCAACTGCTCTGCTGCGCGCCAGATCTGGTGTTGGTAGTTCGACGCATACTGGGTAGAATACATCTCCAGAGGGAATACCGCATCGGGTGCACCGACCATGTCGAGGACGATGCCGTAGGCATAGACCGGCTTCGCCTGATAGACCGCTTCGCTGATAGAAGACAGACCGCCTTCGGCAGACAGACGCGCATAGTTGGTAGCCCAGAGTTGGGATCCGAGACACCAAGTATCTTCGCGCTCTGCGCCGGTATAGACACGCGGCGTACCCATATCTTCGCAATCGAAGAAGATGATATCGACCGGGGTCGATAGACCGCCCTGCGGGCTGTTAGACCGTTCGCTTTGCTCACTGTTAGATATTCTCAGACCTATTTGACGCGCAACTTCAAGGAGAACACCCACACCGGAAGCGCCATCGTTGGCGCCGGGGACATTGTAGAAACGGTCGGAATAATCGTCTTCCTCATCGCACCAAGGGCGTGTGTCATAATGCGCACCTAAGAGGATACGCGCACTCGCGTGCGAAGCACTATCGCGCTGAACGGGCGTAAAATGTCCGATGATGTTATAGATCTGCTGGTTATCACCTTTGTAGTCCGGCATGAATCCTTTTTGCAGCTCCACTTCGGCTCCAAACGCCTTCAGTTGCTCAATGAGCCATACTGCACATTGCATGTGGGCATTACTGTTTGGCACGCGAGGTCCGAAAGCCATCTGTCGTTCGATATACGCATAAGCGCTATCCGAAGAAAAGGACGGACGGGAAATAACGGCTTGCTTTTTTCCGCAAGCGGAAAGGAGGCAGGCGATGCCTGCCACCATTCCTATTATCCAACTATTTGTTCTCAAGTGATTGATCATTGTGTGTTTGCTTCGCTTACAGAAGTATGATTTTGTATAGCACTAATGGTTGCCGCAATCGATTTGGCAAGGCTCACCACGTGCAGTTTTGAGCAACGTGCTGGATCTATCGGAAGCGAATCCGTGCAAACGACTTCTTCGAGAACCGACTCCTCTATCCGCTGGCAAGCGCTACCGCTAAGAACAGCGTGAGAGACTACTGCACGGACAGACTTAGCGCCACCTTCTTTCATTATTTCTGCGGCCTTGCAGAGTGTTCCAGCGGTGTCCACCATGTCATCAAAGATGACCACGTCTTTGCCGTATATATCTCCCAAGATGCGCATCTCGGATACCTGATTGAACTCAGGGCGATGCTTGTAGCAAATCACCATCGGCACTTCGCGGTCGGTCATGATATGCAGTTTCTTCGCGAAATTAGAAGCCCTCTTCGAGCCACCCACATCCGGAGAAGCGACAATCAGTTTCTTCAGGTTCAAAGAAGCTACATACGGAGCCAGCACATTCGAACCAAAAATATGATCCACGGGGATGTCGAAGAATCCTTGAATCTGGTCGGCATGCAGATCGACAGTGATGACGCGGTCTGCGCCAGCCGTTTGCAACATGTTTGCTACCAGTTTGGCGCCAATAGAGACACGGGGTTTGTCCTTGCGGTCCTGGCGCGCCCAACCGAAATACGGGATGACCGCAATCACTTTGTACGCACTTGCGCGTTTGGCTGCATCAATCATCAGCAATAACTCCATGAGGTTATCGCTGGTAGGGCAGGTTGATTGTACGAGATAAACAGACTTTCCGCGAACAGACTCCTCAAAATAGGTGCAGAACTCACCATCTGAGAAACGATCGACATGCAAAGCGCCGAGTTGGCAACCCAGCTCTTGGCAAATACCTTTAGCCAACGCCATGCCTTTTGAGCCGGCGAAGATTTTGAACTGATTAGACGATTCCATTATTTATTTTTCTTTTTTTTGGATCCGTTGTTGGGGTTTTGTGTTCCTCCGGCCTGTGCAAAGAGCTGATTAAAAGCCTCCGAATCACATCTCAGGGCTCCGTGGGAGAGCGAAAGGATATCCTCCTTCACTCGTCCGATGCCGGACTCCTGGTCCCTATTCCACACCATGTTCCTCTGCCGCATACATTGCGCGATATAAATCTCCAGCGCTTCGCGCTCTTGTCCCTCCGGCAGGGTCGCTGCATAAGCAATCATATCCTGCACAATGCGCCCGTAGTTACGCATCCTAATGGGAGAAGTATTTCTATTTAATTGCGATGTCATAGTTATTTCTTTCTAATAAGATAAATCATTGTTGGGTAGTGGTCCCCGTAACCGTTCTGCCATACTCCGCCTTTGTGGGTACGTAATGGTGTGCCCTTATCCTTGCCTTCCTGAACGGTCAAGAAAGGTTTGTTGAAGATCTGCGCCTTCCAATAGGTCCATTTGCCGGATTCTATTTTCTCGTTCATCAGCGGTTCGTTGATGATAATCTGGTCAAAGAGGTTCCACGAGCCGTTGTACGCCAGCGAACCGATGCCGCGGTCGAGCATCTGCCACATCGTATTGAAATAACCCTGCGGCTCTACCTCCTCACGGTGCTTGCGTGCTTTGAGCACCTCTTTGCAACTATGGTTGTACGGATCGTCGTTCAAGTCACCCATAATGATGATTTTCGCTTTGGGGTCCTTGAGGTATATCGAGTCACAGATGGACTTGCAAAGCATTGCCGCGGTATCACGACCGGGACGTGAGGTCAGTTCTCCTCCGTAACGGCTGGGCCAGTGGTTCACAATGACGTGGATCTTCTCCGGCTTTCCATCTCCCATGAGATACCCGGACACACAGAGTTGCAGACGGGTCTTGATCTCTCCACCATCGGAATAATGCGCCTTGAGTTCAAAGCCATTTGCCTTGGTGGGCTTGAAGAGCAGGGAGTCGTAGAGGAATCCCACATCCACGCCACGGCGATCCGGACCTTCTATCAAAATCGGCTTGAGGCGACGACCGTATTTACTGTTTGCTTCTGCGCAGAGGTCATACAGGCAACCTATATTCTCCACCTCCGCCACTCCGATACACGCTGCGCCGCGAGGATCATAATCGGTTCCGAGTTGCGAAACGGCATAGGCCATGTTCTTCACTTTATTCTCATACTTGAGCGCATCCCATTTCATACCTCCGTCCGGCAAGTACTCGTAGTCGTTCTTGCCCTCGTCATGGATGGTGTCGAAGAGGTTCTCGAGGTTGTAGAACGCAATGCAACGAACGAATTGCGCATTCGTCTCCTCCTGTGCTTTCGCAAAGATGCTTACCGTCAACATCAGTGCTGCTACATAGATAAATGTGTGTTTCATTGTATGTATTTTTGTGATATTTACAAAATCGGCTACAAAATTAGTAAAATATTTTGATATGTGCAAATTTTTTTGTAACTTTGCACTCGCAAAACGTAAAAAAGCTTGTTATGCCTCAAAAAACACCCGAACAAATAGCTCTTGAGAAACAGCGGGACCGTCTCACGAAACGGTTTCATAAAGCCTGCGCAGACTATGGTCTGATTGCAGACGGAGACCATATACTGATCGGTCTGAGCGGCGGCAAAGACAGCTTGGCGTTGGTCGAGTTGTTGGGTCGGCGAGCCAAGATCTACAAACCGCGGTTTCAGGTTACGGCTTTGCATGTGCGGGTCAAAGAGCGTGCATATATCTCGGATATGAGTTATCTACAGCGGTTCTGCGACGAAGCAGGTGTGCCGCTGATCGTGAGGGATGTAAGCATCCCCCAGGCCCCTCCTTTAAGGGAAGGGAGAACGCCGCGCGAGATCGACAATCCGTGTTTCTTGTGCGCATGGTATAGAAGGAAGGAGTTATTCAACGTAGCGCAGGAGTTGGGCTGCAACAAGATTGCGTTCGGGCATCATAAGGATGATATCATCGAGACACTGCTGATGAATCAGATTTTTCAGGGCGCTTATGCCACCATGCCGCCGATTCTACAGATGGAGAAAATGCCTTTGCAGATCATCCGGCCGCTGGCGTTGATTGAAGAAGCAGACCTGATTCGCTACGCAGAGATGCGAAGATACGAGAAACAGAAACAGCTATGTCCGTTCGAGCATGTCTCCTCGCGGGCAAAAGTGAAAGATCTGGTGGCGCAAATCAAAGCGCTCAATCCCGAGGCAATGGACTCGATGTACGCCGCCATGACGAATATCAAAAAAGAATATCTACCGCAAATATAACTTACTATATATGAATGCTTTATATACTATATTATTGCTATTAGCGTCGAACGTCTTCATGACGCTGGCTTGGTATGGCCATTTGAAGTTGCAGAATATGGGATTCATCTCCAATGCCACGCCGTTGATTGTTGTGATTTTGATTTCCTGGGGTATCGCGTTTTTTGAGTATTGCTTGCAGGTTCCCGCCAACCGAATGGGTTTTGAAGGAAACGGAGGACCATTCACGTTGATGCAGCTGAAAGTCATTCAGGAGGTGATTACCCTTGTGGTTTTTGTTATTTTTTCCGCGATTGCTTTTGGTATGCCGCTCCGATGGAACCATTTCGTAGCATGCCTGCTGCTGATTGCCGCCGTGTATTTCGTCTTTGGATTCAAATAAGTGTTTCACTCCTAAAATAAGAGATTATGAGTAAGAAAATCGTGGTCTTCACCGGCGCCGGAGTAAGCGCGGAGAGTGGTCTGGGTACGTTCCGCGACTCAGACGGGTTATGGGAACATTACCGCATCGAAGATGTGTGCACCCACGAGGCATGGCTGCGCAATCCGCAGTTGTGCGTGGACTTTTACAACGCCCGCAGAAAGGACACTCTGGCAGCCCAGCCTAATGCAGCTCATGTGGCGATTGCCAAGTTGCAGGAGGTTTTGCCAGACACCCGCATCATCACCCAGAATATCGATGATCTGCATGAGCGGGCAGGTGCTAAGAATGTAGTACATCTGCATGGCGAGATCACCAAACTGCGGTCCGAGAACAACGAGACGGCTACGGTGCCTCTGGAAGGATGGGAACAGCATTACGGCGACCGTCATCCGGATGGCTCGCTACTACGGCCGTATATCGTTTTTTTCGGTGAAGGAGTGCCGTATTTCGATGAGGCGTGCCGCATTGCGTCGGAGGCAGAAATCATGGTCGTTGTGGGAACCAGTCTGAACGTCTATCCGGCAGCAAGTCTGATTCATTACGCACCGAAAAACTGCCCTATTTATTTTGTGGATCCGGGTCAGCCGGAGTTCGGTATGTGGGCGGACCGAATCACCCATATCCGCAAGAAAGCCACCGAAGGTGTGCCGGAGTTGGTGGAGCAGTTATTGAAGGAAAACAAGTAAGTATTTCATGAATCCGTATATTCAATCCTTACGATTAAGGACGCTGCCTTTGTCCGTTTCGGGAATCATTCTCGGAACGGGTTTGGCATGGCGCGAGATGGGCTGTCAGCCATCAGCTGTCAGTATTCAGATTTTTGTGTTAGCCATCCTGACGACGCTGAGTTTGCAGATCCTAAGCAACCTCAGTAATGAGCTGGGGGATGCACTAAAAGGCACCGATACAGAACAAAGAGGACGCGAAGCGTACGGGCTGCAGGCAGGGAAGATCACAGAACGGCAAATGGAAGGCATGATTTGGCTGTTATTGGGGTTCTGTGTAGTGTTCGGTATCTTATTGATATACAGCGCTTTCGGCACATTGTTCTGTACACAAAGTCTAGGATTCCTCTTACTTGGTGCCTTTGCGATAGTGGGTGCCATCAAATATACCCTTGGAAAGCACAGTTACGGGTATATCGGTTTGGGAGATTTAGGGGTGTTTTTGTTCTTCGGGCTGCTCAGTACGGTCGGCGGTTACTATTTGCAGATCCAAAATTTGACGGCGGAGATTTTCTGGTGTGGAGCGGCAATCGGATTGCCTTGCGTGGGAGTGCTGAATCTGAATAATATCCGCGATATGCCAAATGACCGCGCTCACGGCAAACACACTTTTGCGAGCCTCTTGGGCGAGCGGGGCGGACGAGTGTATCAGACGCTTTTGCTGGTTGGCTGTCTGGCAATTTTTTGCGTATATGGACACTGGTGGGTTTTGTGTATTATTCCGGTATGGGGATGGCACCTCCGGTACGTCTGGAGTCATACTGAGAAATTAGACAAACAGATGCCTGTTTTGATGTTCAGTACACTCATTGTGGCGATTTTAGCACTTTTTTGATAAAAAATACACATTTTATGTGTAAAAATTTCCACATCCCTTGCGTATGTGGAAATTTTGTTGTATCTTTGCGCTCGCTTACGTTAAGGCTCGTTACGAGTCGCGACCCCGTCGCTCCTAGGATACTCGCCTTACGCTACGCTCTCCCCGCGAGACGCACTACCGTTAGCGTCCCTCGGGGACCCCAATTTTGAAAATATAAAAAAATACCTTATAGAAAAACACGCACAATTATTAGAAGATTATGAAAGGAATTATTTTAGCGGGAGGAAGCGCAACTCGTTTGTACCCGTTGAGCAAAGCGATCAGCAAACAAATCATGCCGGTATATGACAAGCCGATGATTTATTACCCATTGAGTGCATTGATGTTAGCGGGAATCCGTGAGGTGTTGGTCATCAGCACTCCGCGGGATCTGCCGATGTTTGAGGAGTTGTTGGGAGACGGCAGCCGCATCGGTATGAAGCTGAGCTACAAAGTACAGTTAGTGCCGAACGGTCTGGCGCAGGCTTTTGTGCTGGGTCGTGAGTTTTTGAACGGCGAACCGGGATGCTTGATTTTGGGAGATAACATGTTCTACGGCCAGCATTTCGGCCACATGCTCCGTGACGCGGTAGAGAGTGTCCAAAAAGGCGGCGCCTGTATCTTCGGCTACGAAGTAGCGGATCCTCGGGCGTACGGCGTGGTGGAGTTTGAGGAAGAGCAGTCCTCTGATCTGCACGGAGGAAAAGAAACAGTCTTAAAAGTCAAGAGCCTCGAGGAGAAGCCGGCAGAGCCGAAGAGCAATTATGCGGTGCCGGGTCTGTATTTCTATGATGCGACGGTATGTGAGAAGGCAGCTAACCTGCAGCCCAGCGCACGCGGCGAGTATGAGATCACGGACCTCAATAAGATTTATCTGAACGAAGGCACGCTGAAGGTCAAACTGTTCAGCCGCGGTTTCGCATGGCTGGATACAGGCAACTGCGACAGTCTGCTGGAGGCCGGCAATTTTATTGCTACTATCCAAAATCGCCAGGGTTTCTATGTCAGCTGCATCGAGGAGATCGCTTGGCGCAACGGCTGGATCAGTACAGAGCAGCTGGCAGCTTTGGGCAAAGAGATGAAGACCGCTTACGGCCGGTACTTAGAGCGGATTGCGGCAAAGGGATTTTAGTAGAAAGACCGCTTCGCTCAAAGTAGAAAGTCAAAAGATGAAAGACAAAAAATTCACAATACTATGAAACGCTTCATTCTTATGCTATGCGTTCTAATGGGGGTATTGAGCCTCAGCGCGCATGAGCACTATGTCATTCAGCACTACTCCATCCAGAACGGATTGAGCCAGAACACCGTCATGGCTATTCTGCAAGACAAGCAGGGATTCATGTGGTTCGGTACATGGGATGGTCTGAACCGTTTTGACGGCTACACCTTCAAGATCTACAAGGCGATGAACAACGGACAGGAAGCCCGTGTGAACAACCGCGTGGTGATGATCTTTGAAGATGAGGCAGAGCAGATCTGGTGGAGCACGTACGACGGCCATTACTACCGTATAGACGCGTCGCGGAAGGTGACTTCCGAGTTCCCGTACGACAGTCTTCCCGAAGGCATGGTGGCGCGGATGGCGGAGAGCGACAAGAAGACGAAAGTCGATTCCCACGGCATCATCTGGCAGGCCGATGACACGCAGGGAATCTTGCGTTACCGATATGGTCAGTGGAAGCGTTTCACGCCGCCTTTGGACAGCCGTTATGCGGGTCGGCTGCGTGAGCATTTCTTCCTGCTTGAAGATAACTTAGGCCGGACGTGGGTGAACCCGACCGGTGGAGGATGGAGCTACTACGACATGGAGAAAGACGAGTTGGTCTATCCTATCGAGCGGCTGACAAACATGATCCACACGGCGTATATCGACCGCGACGGACAGATGTGGATCTCCACGTACGACGGCGGTGTAGATTGCGTGAACATGGATCCGACGCCTTACCAGCTGCACGACATGCGTCATTCGGAATCGGATAACGGCGAAGTACGTGCTTTTGCCCGCACGAAACAAGGCGAAGTGCTGACACTCGTCAAGTCGGAGACGGGTGTGTATTGCGCTTTGGAGAGTTCGCACGGGATGTTGTACGGAACCAAAGGGCATGGTTTGAAAAATATCACGACGGGCAAGACCATCCCGACGAACCATCCGGATATCTACGACCTGGAGGAAGGACGCGACGGAGAGCTGTATGTAGCGACTTACGGCGGCGGCGTGAATATCCTCAAGATGACGGAGAAAGGTTGGGCAGAACCCAAAGTGGTGGGTCAAGGCATGAAAGTGCGCGACATAGAGATTGTAGATGAGACCCTCTGGTGCGGTACGACGACCGGTCTGCTGAAGATCAACCTGAACACCTACGAGAGCACGGTCATTCCGAGTTATGATATCCGCGCGATTTATTACAGCCGCGACAAGTTGTGGCTGGGCTCCTTCGGCGGAGGTCTGCTGACGATGGATCCGAAAGACCCGGAGGCCAAAATCACCTCTGTGGAAACTTTCCACGATATCATCCTGAGCATGGCGGGTGACGGCAAGAACCTCTGGTTCACGTCGGAGAGCGACATTGCCCAGCTGGATCTGGAAACAGGAAACCTCTACTACTACGATGCGCTGGACGGCGAGCACAACACCTTCTTCACGGAGGCCGAGGCGCTGCGTACACCAAGTGGCGTGATCTTGTTCGGTTACTCGAACGGCTACTGTTCCTTCGATCCTTCGCATATCCGCCACACGGTTTCCGTTCCGCCGCTTCGTATAACGCGTATCACGGCGCAGGACGAGGAATGGGAAGGAGACACTATTACCCTTCCCAACGGCAGCAATGTGACCATCGAATATGCAGCGATGGATTATGTGGGCATAGATAAAATCTACTACTCCTACAAGATGGACGGCATCGACAAGAGCTGGAACCATCCGACCGACCTGCGGCGCGTGACGTACAGCAACCTGCAAAATGGCAAATATATCTTCCACGTCCGTTCAACGAACCGTGAGGGTGGCGAGGTAGACAACGAGCGCACGCTCGTGATTATGGTAGATAAACCGCTGTGGCTGACGTGGTGGGCGATTTTGCTGTACGTCATTGGCATCCTTGCTCTGATCAGCATCACAGCTTATGCGGTGAGCACCTATAACATGCTGCGCCAGAAAGTGAAGATAGAGCAACAAGTGACGGATATCAAACTGCGGTTCTTTACGAACATCAGCCATGAACTGCGCACCCCTCTGACGCTCATCGTGGCGCCGGTGGAGAATATCCTGCAGAACGAGCGAATCAGTCAGAGTGTCCGCAACCAGCTGGAGATCGTCCAGAGTAACAGCCAGCGTATGTTACGCATGGTGAACCAACTGTTGGAGTTCCGCAAGGTACAGAACCAGAAGATGAAACTGAAGATCCAGCAGACCCTGTTGAGCGACCTGGTGGAAGAGACCTGCGCGAATTTCCGCAAAGAGGCGGACGACAAGCATATCCGGTTTGAGATTGTGAATCAGGCGGAAGACTCGACCGTTTGGGTTGATCGCGGACGTATGGACACCATCCTCTGGAACCTGTTGAGTAACGCCTTCAAGTTCACTCCGGCCGGTAAATCCATCCGCGTCATCATCGCCGACAAACCGGGATTCGTCACGCTGGCCGTGCAAGACGAGGGTGTGGGAATACCTCTCGACAAACGCAACGTGCTCTTCGAGCGCTTCTCCAGCAACAATGAGCTGAACAGCAATAATATCACCGGCACAGGTATCGGAATGAATCTGACCAAAGAACTGGTGGACCTGCACCACGGCTACATTGACGTGGAGAGCGAAGTGGGCAAAGGCACGACGATCACCGTTCTTCTGCATACCGGCAAAGAGCATTTTGGCTCCGAGGTGGAGTTCATCGCCGATGACAACACCACTATCCCGTCCGTCGAACCGACATTCGAGGATAAGATGGAGCAACTCCAGCAGGAGCAGCAGGAGCAGCAACGCACAATCCTCGTAGTCGATGACAGCAAGGACATGCGAAACTTCCTGGCGAACATCCTGAGCAAAGACTACCACGTGGAGACCGCCGCTGACGGTGAAGAAGCCGAGCGAATGATTCGCACCAAGCAAATCGACCTGGTAGTGACCGATCTGATGATGCCCAAAGTAGATGGTCTGGAACTGACGCAGTTTATCAAAAAGAACAAGGAGTTGGATTTCATTCCGGTCATCCTGCTGACCGCCAAGACCGCTATCGAAAGCCGCTTGCAGGCCCTGGAATACGGCGCAGATGACTATGTCACCAAGCCTTTCGAACCCGAGTACCTTCGCGCGCGCGTCCATAATATATTGAGTCTGCGCAGCCAACTCGAGCAGAGTTACCGCGAGCGTCTGATGCGCCTGGAGCCGCAGAAAGGCGACGAACCCATTCCGGGCGATGCCTTCCTGGCAAAACTCTTAGGCGTCATGGACAAACAGCTGGACAACAACACCCTGACGGTCGATGATCTGGTCGATGAGATGGGCATGGGCAGAACGGTCTTCTTCAACAAGTTGAAGAGCATGACGGGTTTGAGCCCGGTGGAGTTCATCCGTGAGATGCGTATCAAACGCGCTGCGCAACTCTTGGAAGACCGCCAGTACAACATCACCGAGGTGACTTACATGGTCGGTATGAACGACTCACGGTATTTCGCCAAGTGCTTCAAGAACACGTATGGCGTCACGCCGAGTGAGTACCGCCGCGCGGCTTTGGAGAAAGAAGAAAAATGATGAGCGGTAAGCAAATAAGCATCTTTGTTTTTATCTTGGTGTTGCTCTGCGGTTGTGGAGGGCAAGGGCCGCAGCGACCCAGTCAACGCAAGGGAGAAAAGCCCAAAGAGGACACAACCCAGCTGGCGTTGATGGAGATGACGCTCCGCATGGCGGAGGCGGCGGATAAGGCCGTCGAACAAGCCGTTCAGGCCCAGGAAGAGCCCTTTGCACTCTACGAGGCGCACGCATGGATACACCTCTTCGACCCAGGACGGACGGAGGAGCCGACATTGCAACCCCAAAAGCCGTACACCATCCACATGCGCGTTTATTCGCTGGACGGAAAGCTGCTGGAGGACACGAAAGGGACATACACGCTCGGCAAGAACGAACTGCCACACGCCGTCGATCAGAACCTACGGGAGATGCACCCGGGCGCCAAAATGCGGATGTTCGCACCTTGGTACACCGCCTTTGGACAACAGGGGACGGAGCATGTGCCGCCTTTTGAAAATGTAATCATAGATTTAGAGATAGAAGAATGAAAAAAACGATTCTAATGTTGCTTATCGGCTTGGGTCTCATGACCGCCGGATGCACGTCCAACACGTACTCCAGATTGCGCGACAAGGAGGATAAACTGATTGCCAATTATATCAGTCGCAACGGCCTTCAGATCATTGAGGAAGAACCCGCGGAAGATCATCAGTGGGGCGAGAAAGAGTACTATAAAGTCAGCGGGTACGACAACCTCTATTTCCACCTCATCCAGCGTGGAGACACGTCTTATGAGATTGTCCCGAACGATTTGATCGTGGCGCGGTACAAGCAGTTTGAGTTGACGGAAAACGCCGACACGCTGAGTTATTGGACGACGCTCGACCAGGCCTTCCCGAAGGAGTTTCACTACCAGAACGGCGTGGAATGCGAGTGCGTGGGATGGCATGTGGCGGTAAAATTGATGAAATATACCGACGCGCAATGCGAGATCATTGTGCCCAGCAAGTTAGGTTTCACGGAAGACCAGACCTCCGTGACACCCTATGTCTATATTCTGAAAATCAAAGTAAAGCAATAATATGAGTTTAGTAAAGAGTATTTCCGGTATCCGCGGCACTATCGGCGGCCGTGTGGGAGAGGGTTTGAACCCCGTGGATATCGTTCGTTTTACCGCTGCGTACGCAACGCAACGCCGCGCTGCTATGCCCGGTAACAACAAGATTGTGGTGGGTCGAGATGCCCGTATCAGCGGACAGATGGTCGATCAGATTGTGTGCGGAACACTTATGGGAATGGGCTATGACGTGGTCAATATAGGCCTCGCTTCAACGCCCACGACGGAGTTAGCCGTCACCGGTGAGCAGGCCGCTGGAGGAATCATCCTCACCGCCAGCCATAACCCCAAGCAATGGAACGCCCTCAAGCTCCTCAACGAGAAAGGCGAGTTTCTCAATGATGCTGAAGGAAAAGGCGTGCTGGCAATCGCCGAAAAAGAGGATTTTACCTTTGCCGAGGTGGATCAGTTGGGTCATATGACGACCAAAGATTACCTGCCTTACCATATTGAGCAGGTCCTGAAACTGAAACTCGTGGATGTAGAGGCCATCAAAAAACGCCATTTCACGGTTGCTATCGACTGTGTCAACTCTGTCGGCGGATTAGCTATTCCCGCTATCCTGAAAGCTGTCGGCGTAGAGAATATCATCGAACTGAACTGCACGCCGAACGGCCATTTCCCGCATAACCCCGAACCGCTGCCCCAACACCTGACTCAGATCAGCGACCTGCTCAAGTCCGGCAAGGCGGATGTGGGTTTTGTAGTCGATCCGGACGTCGATCGTCTGGCGATCATCTGCGAAAACGGAGAGATGTTCGGAGAGGAGTACACCCTCGTCAGCGTCGCGGATTATATCCTTCGCCACACGCCGGGCAACACGGTAAGCAATATGTCCTCCACCCGCGCCTTGAGCGATGTAACCAAAGCGCACGGCGGCGAATACAGCGCAAGTGCAGTGGGTGAAGTGAATGTGGTGGCGGAAATGAAACGCGTGAACGCCGTCATTGGCGGCGAAGGCAACGGCGGTGTCATTTACCCCGAGTGCCACTACGGACGCGACGCGCTGGTCGGCATCGCACTCTTCCTGAGTCATTTGGCAAAATTGGACATGAAGGTCAGCGAACTGCGGCGTACCCTGCCCGACTACTGCATCTCCAAAAACCGCATCGACCTCACGCCGGACACCGATGTGGATGCCATCCTGGCACGCGTCAAAGAACTCTACAAGAACGAACGCGTCAACGACCGCGACGGCGTGAAGATAGATTTCGCTGACGGATGGGTACACCTCCGCAAGTCCAATACCGAACCCATCATCCGCGTTTATTCCGAAGCGGCCACAATGGAGAAGGCAAACGACCTCGCGCAGAGCGTCATACGTGTCATCCGTTAGTGATTCGTTGGTGATTCGTTGGTTATACGTTGGTTGTTTGTGGCACAATACTATATCATAGCGGGCGAAGCGTCCGGCGACTTGCACGCCGCTGCGCTGATTAAGCAGATCCGTCTTCGCGATCCCGAGGCGCAGATAAGCGGTCTGGGAGGCGACAAGATGGCTGCGGAGGGCTGCACCTTGCATCGCCATATACGCCACATGGCGTTTATGGGCTTTGCCGCTGTGATGAAGCACTGGCGGGATGTGAAGGATAATTTCCGCATTGCCAAGGAGACCCTTCTGCAAGACCGACCGGACACGCTTATCCTCATCGACTACCCGTCCTTCAACCTGCGGATGGCGGCTTTCTGCCGACAACATCTGCCCCAAACAAGAATCTACTATTATATCCCGCCGAAAGTGTGGGCGTGGAAACGCCGGCGGATTCACAAGATAGCCCGCCTCTGCGACGAGGTGTTGGGCATCTTTCCCTTTGAACCGTCTTTCTACGCGAAGTATGGTTACAAATGCACGTATGTCGGTAACCCGACCGCGGAGGAGATTAACGGTATAAAGGCGAAAGGTGAAAGGTTAAAGGTGAAAGAGGAAGGGGGAGAGGCAAAGACGATTGCTATTCTTCCTGGTTCCAGACCTTCAGAGATCAGTCATTGCCTGCCGCGAATGATTGAGGCGGCACGGCGGTTTACAGATTACTCGATAGTGGTCTGTGCAGCGCCGGGAATAGAGGATAGTTTCTATCAGCCATATATGGCGGATGGCGAGAGTCTGACACACGACACGTACGGCACGCTCCGGACCGCCAAGGCAGCAGTGGTCAACTCCGGAACGGCTACCTTGGAGACCGCCCTCATCGGATGTCCGCAGGTGGCGGTCTATCATCTGGCATGCTCACGCCTCATCGGGCTGATCCGCTGGGCGCAACCCCTATTGTTCTCCATCCGTCATTTCACCTTGGTGAATATCATCGCGGAACGGGAGGTTATCAAAGAGTGCGTGGCGAATGATTTTACGGTAGAGAACGTGTCCGCCGAGTTAGAGAGGCTGCTGAACGACCCAACTTATACAAAAAATATGCTCGCGGAGTACGAGCATATTCATTCTATCTTAGGCGTTGAACCTGCCGCCGGGAAAGCTGCAGCAATCATCACATCGACACTAACAGCGCAGCCAAAATGTAAGGCATAGCGCCGGCTAAGATGCCTTTCGACAACCGCCAGGTGTCGGTGGTATAGAAGACAAAGATCAACGCCAGATCCGGAAAGACACTTACCAGCAACAACTTGCTCAACACGCCTCCGGCGTGAAACTGCAGGGTCTGCAGCGGATACCAGAGATTCATCACCTCGATATAGGTGAGTCCGAACGCTGCTGGCAAAAGCAAACCGACCAATATTCCTATCCAATATCGATCAAAGCGATCCATAATCTGTCCAGTCTAATGAGAGCGGAGTGATGGCGAGTAACTGATGATCCATCGCCCAGATATCCGTGTCGGTCGCCGAAGGCTCGTCGTTGATGAAAGCACCGGCGAGTTTCCATCCTTTCAATACTCCTTCGGGCAGAGGTTCGTCCTCAATAGGCGCTAACTCATTCGCCCAATGTCCCACACATTGCCTCGTCCATCGCATTCCTTCTATCTCGCCCACAGGCGCGTTAATATTATAGCACGTGCGCGGGGAGATACCCTCTTCGTAGAGGTGCTTCGTCACGTCACAAAGGAAAGGCTGCAACCAGTGTAGATCGACGTCCATCTCATGACTGTTGATCGACCATCCGATAGCAGGAATGCCCTTCTCTGCCGCTACGAGACATGCACCGATCGTACCGGAATACATGGCATTGATGGCTGCGTTAGAACCATGGTTGATACCCGAAACGACGAGGTCTATCGGAGTATCCGGAAAGAGGTACTCACGGGCGATCTTCACACAATCCGCCGGGGTTCCGTTAGTCACATAGACCTCGGCACCGTTGAGATCGTGCTCCTCTATCTTCCGCAGATAGATAGGTTTGGCAGCGGTGATAGAAGCCGCATAACCGCTTCGTGGCCCATCGGGGCAGACCACCGTCACGCGACCTAATCGGGTCATCTCTTTCGCCAGTAGACGGATACCTGCCGTTCCCCACCCGTCGTCATTCACTACAACTATATTCATACACTTTACACCTTACACCACACACCCTTATTCCGGGAACATTACGACTTCGAATACATTGCCTGCGGAGACTAACTTGCGAAGAGTCTCTTGTACGGTCTCAGCGGTAATCGCCTCTACAGCTGCCTTGTAGTCACGGATGTTATTGTGGCCGTACATGTAATACATGTAAAGCGATTGACGCCAATAGGTATTCTTCTCCAGATCCTCTTGGAAATCCTTCAGCATCGATTCTTTCTCCTTCTGCAGGTCGCTGGCAAGCGGACCGTTAGCAACGATGGTCTGGACCTCTTCATGGATGATCTCCATGAGTCGTTCCTGCTTCTTGGGATCTGTATCAAACTGCATGAGCAGACCTGCGCGAGGACTCGGCAGACCCATTACATAACCATATGTGCCGACACCATACGAACCTCCTTCGCGCTCACGGATGGACTCCAAATAGCGGGTAGAGAGGATGCGTCCGATCATCTCCATATTCAGGTCATTTGCCATCGTGAAAGGAATGTCATACGAGGTGTACTGGATGCGGTTGGAAGCCGTCGTGGTCTCCATCGCGCGGCTGAAGTAGTTCTTCTGTTGACCCATCGTTACGGTGATATGATGGTCAATCACTTCTTCACGGGCACATTTCTTCGTCTTCATTCCGCCGAGCCAGAGGCATATCAACTCCTGCACTTTCGGATCCTTGGGGTTGATGTTTCCGACAAAGACAAAGGTGAAGTCCGCCGGGTTCGCGAAGCGTGCTTTATAGACCTCTAACGCCTTATCGAGGCTCACGCGGTCGAGCATCTCGTTATTGAAGAGAATCGTACGCGGCGAGTGGTTCGTGCTCATCATCTGTACGGAGTCGGAGAACGCAATCTTGGGGTTCTTGTCGCGGTTAGCGAGCTGATTACGCAGGAGTCCCATGAAAGTCTCGTACGCTTTCTCGTCACGACGCGGCGCCGTGAAGTAGAGGTACGTCAGCTGCAACATCGTCTCGAGGTCCTTGATCGACGACGAACCGTGCATCCGCTCCACGTTCTCGGAGATCTCTGCGGAAACAGAGACGGTCTTGCCCGTCAGGGCTTTCTCCAGCTGGGTAGCGGAGAAACGACCTATACCGCTCATCTCAATCAGCGAAGTAGCCACTTCTGCGGACGGCAGGTCTTCGGTCTTCACTTGCGAAAGACCACCTTTCGAGAAAGCCTGCATGAGGATCTCGTCCGCTTTGAAATCTGTCGGGTGGAAGACCACTTTGATGCCGTTGGAGAGGATCCACTCCGTAGCCTCTATCTCTTCGTTCTCACGGAAGGATTTGATCTTGCCCTTATGCGGCGCCTTCTTCACGAGCTCGGTGTCAATCACCTCCTCTACGGGCGCTTCGATCGCCAAGTCGCTTTGTCCGGCGATAGCCGCTAAAATGGTCTCCTCAGACGGGATATTCACACCTTCTTTCTCCGGACCGGAGATAGCGATGGTCGGGTTCGCATGGATGAGCGCTTTCGCTACGTTATTCACAGTCTCCAGCGATACGAGCGGCAGAACCGCCTGCACGAACTCGTACTCCCATTGAGCACCCGGCATGGACTCGCCGTCTTCGAAATTACGGATACACTCCCGCGCCAAGGTGATGTTACGACGGGTGTTACGCTCGTTGTAGTATTTCTCCATAGAGTTCATCTTCTCGCTCTTGACGCGCTCCAACTCTGCGTTGGTAAAGCCGTAACGGTGCATCTTCTCAAGTTGGAAAAGCAGGTCATTGAAGGCCTCGGTCTCGCGGCCCTCTTTGGGAATCACGACGCCGTAGAACGCATCCATCTTCTTCGCTGCCTCGCCATACTGACATCCGGCGCCGGTGAAGGACGCTTTGGGGTCTTGGGAGAGCTCCGAGAAGCGGTTATTGAGCATGTCGCAAGCCAACTCGCGGACGAGGTTGAGCATGTATTCCTGCGCCGTTCCCTGCATAGCTTCGGGCAGTTGGTCGAACTTATACTCCATCGTCACGCGGCTGCCTTCAGCTTCTTTATCCGTCACGATAGCCACCAGCGGTTTGTCGTTGTGGTTGACCGTATAGATAGGCCGCTCGCCGTAGTTGGCACGACGGGGAACATCTGCCCAGAGGGCTTTGATCTTCGCCTCTATGGAATCGACATTGATGTCGCCCACTACGATGATCGCCTGATTGTCCGGACCGTACCATTTATGGTAGTAGTCGCGCAGGGCCTGATAAGCGAAGTTATTGATGACGGCGGTATCGCCGATGACGTCACGTTTGGCGTATTGGGTACCCGGGTACATCTTCGCGTTCATCTCTTTCCATATACGACGACTCGCTGTGCGACCCGTACGCCACTCCTCGAGGATGACGCCGCGCTCCGCATCGATCTCTTCGTCCAGAAGGAGCAGACCGCAGCTCCAGTCGTGCATCACTAACAACGCCGAGTCCACAATTCCTGCGCGGTACGTCGGTACGTCCGAGAGGCGATAGACGGTCTCGTCGATGGAGGTATAGGCGTTGATGTTTCCGCCGAAATTCACACCCACGGACTCGAAATAATTGATGATGCCTTTGCCCGGGAAATGTTGGGTGCCGTTGAAGGCCATGTGCTCCAAGAAGTGCGCCAGACCGTTCTGGTGATCCTCTTCGAGGATAGCACCCACAGCCTGTGCGATATGGAACTCAGCGCGCTGTTTGGGTTGTTCGTTATGACGGATATAATAGGTCAATCCGTTGTCTAACTTGCCGTAACGTACCTCGGGGTCCATCGGCAGTTTCTCCGGCGTCTCTTGCGCCTGGAGGGTCATCGCTGCAATAATGAGCGAGAGAGTAAAAACGAGTTTTTTCATTTATGCTTCGTTTTGAGGATTTGCGTTTTCTTGTGTTTTCTTCTTGCGCGGTGCACGACGTTTGGGCTTGGCGGCTTTCTCTGCTTCCGCGATAGCGGCATTGACCTCCAAGAGTTCGTCTCCGCGGCTCTTCCACGGTCTCGGACCGAGGATGCGCTCCACATCTTCGGAGGTGATCACCTCGCGGTCGATGAGCAGTTGGGCTATCTGATGATGACCTTCCGCATGGTCGGTCAGGATCTGTTTGGCACGCGCCATCTGGTCGGCGATGATACGCTGGGTCTCCTGGTCAATGGTGGTAGCCGTATGCTCGGAATAAGGTTTGGTGAAGCCGTAGTCGTAGCGTCCGGTGGAGTCATAGAAGGAGACATCCTTGAGTTTCTCGCTCATGCCGTAGTAAGCCACCATGGCGTACGCCTGTTTGGTTGCGCGCTCCAGATCATTGAGGGCGCCGGTAGAGGTCTGCTCGAGGAAGAGCTGCTCTGCGGCACGACCGCCCAGTAACGAGCAGAGCTCGTCGAGGATGTGCTCCTCGTTGGTCAGTTGGCGCTCTTCGGGCAAGTACCATGCGGCACCTAAGGCCATTCCTCGCGGCACGATGGTCACTTTGACTAAGGGGTTCGCCCATCGCAGCATCCAGCTGATGGTAGCGTGGCCTGCCTCATGATAAGCGATGGATTTCTTCTCCTCTTCGGTCATGATCTTGTTCTTCCGCTCCAGACCACCCACAATACGATCTACCGCGTCCATGAAGTCCTGTTTGCCGATCTTCTTGCGTCCGCCGCGTGCTGCTATCAACGCCGCTTCGTTGCAGACGTTCGCTATGTCGGCTCCGGAGAAGCCCGGCGTCTGCTTGCTCAGGAAATCGATATCTACCGTCTCGTCGAGTTTGAGCGGACGGAGGTGTACCTGGAAGATCTCTTTGCGCTCCTGGAGGTCCGGTAACTCGACATGTATCTGCCGATCGAAACGTCCGGCACGAAGGAGCGCAGCATCGAGCACATCGGCGCGGTTCGTAGCGGCAAGGATGATCACGCCGCTGTTCGTTCCGAAACCGTCCATCTCCGTCAGGAGCTGGTTCAGCGTACTCTCGCGCTCGTCGTTACCGCCGGTCATGACACCCTTTCCACGGGCACGACCGATAGCGTCTATCTCATCAATGAAGATGATAGCCGGGGCTTTCTCCTTCGCCTGACGGAAGAGATCCCGCACACGACTGGCACCGACACCGACGAACATCTCCACGAAATCCGAACCGCTCATGGAGAAGAACGGTACACCGGCTTCGCCGGCAACGGCTTTAGCGAGCAAAGTCTTACCCGTTCCCGGAGGGCCTACGAGAAGCGCTCCCTTGGGGATCTTCGCACCGATCTCCGTATATTTCTTGGGGTTCTTGAGGAACTCCACAATCTCCTGCACCTCTTGTTTGGCGCCATAGAGACCCGCCACGTCTTCGAAAGTCACTTTATCCTTCTTCTCCTTGTCGAAGATCTGCGCCTGGGCTTTGCCCACGCCGAAGATACCACCACCCAGACCGCTTCCCATGCCTCGTCCGAGATAGACGAAGAAGAGGATCATCAGCGCGAAAGGAAGGATATTGACAAGTATCAGATACCAATAGTCATGGCTCTTGACGTATGTCACGTCGATAGCCGCCTTGCCATCGGCCTTGCGGCTGTCGTTCACGGAGTCCATGTATTTAGAGAACTCCTCTACCGAAGGCACCTGCGAACGCAGTTGTCCTTTCGCTTTCTCGCCGTCGCCCTGCGTACCGAAGACCATGGTATAGTGTTGCGGACGGACGGTCGCTTTGGCTTGCAGGTCGTCAGAGACCTCAATCTTCTCGATCGTTCCTGCCTCGATATACGCGGTCAGTTTGGTATAACTCAGTTCTTTGCTCGCTCCATTACCTTCTTTGTCGCCAAAGAGATAAAATCCCAAGATGGCGAAAGCAGCGGTATAAAGCAGGATACCGATCCATCTCCTCGGACCGGAAGGTTGCCCGTTCGGATTATTCGGGCGGGGTTGCTGTCTTGAATTTTTCTTATCTGCCATAAAATAATTAAATGACTAAATGACCAAATAAATGGTAAATGGTACTTGACCAAATAGTAAATTATAAAACCTCCGGTAACTCCGTTACTTTTCCGTCCGCCCAGAGGTGCTCAATGTCGTAAAAAGCACGAGGCTCACGCTGCATGACGTGGACAAAAATTGTGCCATAATCCATAGCGATCCATTCCGCATTCTCCTGTCCGGCTACGGAGAGAGGATGTACGTGGGTCGTCGTGCGCACGAAATCATCAATCTCGTCCGCGATAGCGGCTACCTGGGTGTTACTCTGTCCCTCGCAGATGACCATCATCTCGACGGGAGCCTCTTTGATTTTGCGTAAGTCAATTGTTACGATTCTTTGTCCTTTGCGGTTGCGGATACCTTCTACGATGGTATCCATGAGTTTTTTGGTTGTAATCTCTTTCATATATTCATTTGGGTATATTCAAACCTTTGCGGGTGCAAAGGTACGACTTTTTTTTGACATATGCAAATTTTTCTTGCAAAATGTCTTTTGCTCTTGCATATGTGCAATTTTTGTTGTACCTTTGTGCGCAAATACGAACGAATATTATGGAGTACGAGATTATTTCCGAGCGGCAGGAGAAAGTGCTGCGGTATCTGGAGGATCATCACATCCCTTTCACGACCTATAACCACCCCGAAGGCAAGACCATCGAGGAGGCGAAACGTTGGTGGCATGACGACGGGTCGGTGCATTGCAAGAATATCTTCATGCGCAATCACAAGGGCGACCAGCATTACCTCATCTGTTTCCCTTGCGACGAAGACTTGGCGATCCATGATATAGAGCATTGGTTGAAGGAGATTCTCGTCTCGCAGGGCAAGAAAGCACCCGGCAAACTATCGTTTGCTTCGCCCGAACGGATGATGCGTTATTTGGGTCTGGAACCGGGTTCTGTCAGCCCATTCGGGCTTATTAACGACGCAGACCACCACGTCATTCTCTTTCTCGACAGCCGTTTGAAAGACGCCCCTTCACTCTCTTTCCACCCCAACGATTGCCGTGGCACAGTCGTCATCTCCCAGGACGCATTTCAGCAATACCTCTCCGCGGTAGGTAATACCGTGGAGTGGCTAAATGTGTAAATGCGCTCTTGGGGCTTCCTAACCTCTGAGCAAGGTCTGCTGATTTGAACGATCTCGGAACGAAGTTGAAAGGTATATGATTATGAAGATAAAATTAGCGGGTAACCATCATCGGCTACCCGCTATTCACTGAGTCTCTCATTTACACCAAAAAACTGTGTTGACAATTATTCTTGTATTGAAGAAATTTCCTTGCTATTTTCTGCTGCTCCATATATTTTGTATGAGAGAACAGAAACAACACATATTACACTACATGAGAAAAAAGCAATCATCCTCAGATAGCACAATAACATTTGCAGTGGATCAGGAAAGCTTGTCGAAAAATCCATTTTGGACAAATAATATTCAATTACAGAAACTGAATATTCACTACCTAAACCATAAAATAGAGCTACTAATGCAATAGCCCCTGAAATGATGGCCTTTACCATCTCATAAATCATTGCAGACCTGTTTTTTGTTTTCATTGTTTTTAGATATTATTTATTTATGCCTACTCTTCATCGGATTTTCGGCTTACTCCGTTTATAATTAATTGTTTGTATATACAACAAAAAACGCGAATAACTATTTGTTACCCGTTTCTCGAGGCTGTAGGAAATGCCTAATGGATCAGATATGCAAACAGAAACTCGCGCCGTGTATATATCCGCCAACACACTATTAGAATTGTCCAATAGTGCAAGCGAGTTGTACACTCGTGAGCATCTACTTGCTTGTTTTCTGAATCCATTCTCTCAACTTCCTACATTTCGAGAAATCAGATCACAAGCGTGTAAACGCTTCTTATTTTAATATGTTATTGCGCGACGCTTCGCGCTTGTCCTTCAATATTTTCTCACCGCTTTTTAACTGTCGGTGAGGTCAGACCTGGGAAATATTTTATGCCGGAGTACCTATTTCATATAAATACTCAGGGGCAAGGTCGGCTCCATTAGCCCACTCAATTGTAACTGGAGTGAGCGCATATTGGATAAATTGGTCCTTGTCACGCAAAGAGCCAAAGACCTCACCTTTTAAGTAAGGTTCCAAGTCCACTATTTTATGCACTCCGTCACTAAAAGTAAGAGCCAATTTATAGTCTCCTTGATAATCAACATCTTTTACGCGTAGCATAACTATTCTATTTTAGAGGTTCTATTCTTCCTATTTGTTTGCCTTCCTGGGCGCTTTCCCATAATGAAAGGATCTCTTGCTCATGCAAATCTATCCATTGATTTACCTTACTGATTACTTTTGCCGGAGCTTGTCCGTCAACGATGCGATCTAACACACTTATACTGCATTCATAATCTCCATACGTAAAATGCACGTGAGGCGGATTATGGTCTTTCTAATATAAACAAATTATAATCCCATAAAAACGGCTGATTTCAGGCATAATTTTCTTGTATTAAAGATTTTGCGCTGCAAAATTACACAAAAAAAATGACATACACAAGTATTTTTGCTACTTTTATATATTTTTCATTGTTTTTTGAGGCGGGAAATTTGGAAATGTCAAAAATTTTGTGTATCTTTGACGTCAGATTTTGGAGAGGTATTCTCCTGAGGCTCGTTCATCCGCTTTCCTCTCGTTTTCGTCATATGAATGTCGCGGTAATAACGCGGTAATCACCCGGTTATCACGCGGTAATCACGCGCTTTTAGTACAATTTTTGTACAATTTTTGTACAATTTTTGAACGTTTTTTGGGGGATTTTTGTAGTAAATTCGACCACCTCCCCCATGAATGGGTACCCCTTCGAAAGTACGTTCGCGTCCTGCGGTAAATATGCCCAGGCGAGTGTTTTCGCCAAGCCTAAAGGCTCCCGTATTAAATGCGCCTATCGGTCATTTTTATGCAAGCATAAATGCCCCATAAGCCCATTTAATACATAAAATTGCATTTTATTTGGCGAAAAACACTCGAAAGTTTGCATATTTGCAATTTTTGTTGTACCTTTGCAGCCGAAATGTGCGCATATGCGTACGCTTGCTGCGTAGGCGCAAGTAAATAATGTATAACAAAACGTATATATTTTATGATTGATCGAGAGTATCGTAATCCAATCTAGTTTAAAGAAATGAGTAAGAATCCGTTTATCATTGAGGTGAACCACGTTTTCAAGCAGTTTGAGGACGGTAAGTTCGCGCTGAATGACGTTAGTCTGCAGGTAAAAAAAGGTGAGTTCGTGACCATCCTTGGCCCATCGGGTTGCGGAAAAACGACATTACTGCGTTGCATCGCAGGATTTCAGGTAGCCAGCAGTGGTGACATCTTGTTGAAAGGTGAGGACGTGACGAAGACGCCGCCTTACAAGAGGCCGGTGAACACGGTGTTTCAGAAGTACGCCCTGTTTCCGCATCTGAATGTGTTTAACAACGTAGCGTTCGGTCTGAAGCTGAAGAAAGAGGACCCCGAGACGATCAAGAAGAAAGTTCGCAAGGCGCTGAAGATGGCGAACATGACGGGCTACGAGGAGCGCAAGGTAGATACCTTGAGTGGCGGTCAGCAACAACGTGTGGCGATAGCCCGCGCGATTGTCAACGAGCCGGAAGTGCTGCTGCTCGACGAACCGCTGAGCGCTTTGGATCTGAAGATGCGGCACGACATGCAGATCGAGCTCAAGGAGCTGCACGAGAAACTCGGTATCACGTTTATCTACGTGACGCACGACCAGGAAGAAGCGCTGACGCTGAGCGACCGCGTGGTGGTGATGAACGAAGGAAAGATTCAACAGATCGGTACTCCGACAGATATTTATAACGAGCCGCAGAACTGCTTCGTCGCGGATTTTATCGGCGAGAGCAATATCCTCAGCGGCACAATGATCAAAGACAAGAAAGTAGAGTTCTGCGGTCAGGTGTTCGATTGTATTGACACGGGTTTCGGCGAGAACAACCCCGTGGACGTCGTCATCCGGCCGGAGGATATTTATATTTGGAAAGTCGAAAGTCAAAAGTCGAAAGACCGTCCTGCGGACTCAAAGACCGATTCACAAAACATTGAGGATGATCCGGAGGACCGCGTGCCGAAGGGGAAATTCACGAAATGGTACGGCGAGGTACAGAGTTGTATCTTCAAGGGTGTGCACTATGAAATGCGCGTGCTGGCGGCGGATAACTATGAGTTCCTCATTCAGGACTACCACGAGTACCTGCCGGGTACTGAAGTAGGCATGCTCGTGCGGCCGGAAGATATCCAGATCATGAAGAAAGAGCACTATATCTACAACTATTTCGAAGGCGAAGTGCTCAAGAACGGCAAGGTGCGTTTCATCGGCGCCGAGTGGGAAGTGCAGCCCAAACAAATCGAAGGTCTGGAGCCCGGCGAGAAAGTGCAAGTCAAAGTGCCGTTCCGCTCCATCGACCTGCAGGACTACGAGGAAGAAGGCAAGCTCTCCGGCGAAGTACATTTCATTCTCTATAAGGGTAACCACTACCAGCTGACCATCCGTACGGATGAGGGTTACGACCTGTACGTCAACACGAACGATGTGTGGGACGACGGCGACCGCGTAGGAGTGGTTATACCGAAGGATAAGATATTAGTCGAAAGTCGAAAGTCGAAAGTCGAAAGCCATGAGTAAGGTGATTCAGATATTTTCGAGTCGGCGGACGTGGGCATGGCCGTATATACTGTTCATGCTGCTGTTCGTCGTGCTGCCGCTGATTCTCGTGGGCGTCTATGCGTTCACGGATATTGACGGACATTTCACGGTACGCAATTTCGCGAAGTTCTTTTCTCATAGCGAAGCTATCCAAACCTTCTTGTACTCGGTGATGATTGCGGTTTTCAATACCGCGATCTGCCTGCTGATCGGTTATCCGGCAGCGTATATCATGGCGCAGGAGGACTTCAAGACGCCGAAAGTGATGGCGATGTTGTTTATCCTGCCGATGTGGATCAATTTCCTGCTGCGCACGGTAGCGACGGTAGAGCTATTTAATATGCTCGGTCTGCCGTTGGGCGAAGGGGCGCTGCTTTTCGGCCTTTGCTACGACTACCTGCCGTTCATGATCTACCCGATCTACAACACGCTGCAGAAGATGGATAACTCGCTTGTGGAGGCGGCTCAGGACTTGGGTGCCAGCCGCTGGCAGAGTTTCTGGAAAGTGATTGTGCCGCTCAGTATGCCTGGCGTCTATAGCGGCGTAGTGATGGTCTTCATGCCGACGGTCTCGACCTTCGCGATTGCAGAACTGCTGACGCATAATAATATCAAGTTGTTCGGTAGCCTCATTCAGGATTATATCACTACGACCGACCTGCTGAACTACGGTGCGGTACTGTCGCTCGTGCTGCTGATCATCATCGCCCTGACGTCGTTCTTCGGCGATAATAACGATGACGGAGAGAAAGGAGGGATGATATGAGAAGGTTCATGGCTAAAGGTTATGGGCTAAGGGTTATAGGCTTCGTCCTTTTCGTCCTTTCGCCTTTCGCCTTTATGATGGCGCAGTCGAACCTGACGTACGATCTGAAGGTCGGTGCGACAGGGGACGTACAGGTACTGACGGACTTCCCGGAGAGTTATGCCGGGGAGAAAGTGAATATTAGAATACAGACCGCTACGCTCAAAGTAGAAAGTCAAAAGACCGCTGCGCTCAAAGACTTGGACTTCGTGTTTGTGAACGAAGGTCCGGTAGAAGGGTTCGACAGCATCTATAGTTTTACGGACGAAGCGGAGGTTCGATGGGTCGTATGGCGGAACGGTAAAGCGATCAAGAACCGCGCACAGCGGGTATTGGTCGGCAACGCGTATAATACCTTCGAGGCGTACCTGCATGAGCAGTTGGACAAGAAAAAGAACCGCGGATGGATCTGGTGGGTCTTTGCGGGACTGCTACTCTTGGGAACCGTCCTATATGGCGGCTACATCTTCTATAGCCGTCGCAAAGAGCGTGACCTCACTCCCGTGGAGCAAGAGACGCTTCGCCGCCAGCGGATGGGTCTGCGGCGTCATTACGGTTCGCAGCTGTATCTCTGGCTGCTGCTGATGGTGCTGTACGCGCCGATTGCGCTGATCGCCGTGTTCTCGTTCACGAAGAGCAAGGTCTTGGGTAACTGGACGGGCTTCTCGATGGATCTATACGCGAACCTTTTTACGGGTCAGGCGGACGCAGGTCTGAACAGCGCTATCTGGTACACCGTGGTCATCGCGCTTGTGGCGGCTACTTGTGCAACGATACTCGGTACGCTGGCGGCAATCGGCATCTACAACATGCGCGCCAGAAGCCGCAAGGTGGTGAGTCTGCTGAACTCCGTGCCGATGATTAACCCGGATATCATTACCGGTATATCGCTCTTCCTGCTGTTTGTGGCATTGGGCATGAGTCAGGGCTTAGGGACCGTGTGCATCGCCCATGTGGTATTCTGTACGCCGTACGTGGTACTGAGTGTGTTGCCGCGATTGAGCCGCATGAACCCCAATACCTACGAGGCGGCTTTGGACTTAGGTGCTACGCCGGGACAGGCGTTGCGGATGGTGATGCTACCGGAGTTATGGCCGGGCATGCTGAGCGGATTCATCCTGGCGCTGACGCTGAGTGTCGATGATTTCGGCGTGACGTTCTTCACCAAAGGCTCCGGAGGTCTGGAGACGCTCAGTACGTTCATCTACTCCGATGCCCGCAAAGGCGGTCTGACGCCGGAGTTGAGACCGTTGTTTACCATCATCCTGTTAGTGATGTTGACCGTTTTAATTTATATCAATATACGTAATTCTAAACAAGAAGAAAAATGAAAATTTCAAATTTCAAATTTCAAATTTCAAGTTTATTAGCCGTAGCGCTAATACTCGTTTCCTGCGGCGGTTCTGACCGCGCACATCAACTCAAAGTGCTGAACTGGGCGGACTACATCAACGAGGACGTCAAGACGAACTTCGAGGCTTGGTACTACGAGCAGACCGGCGAGAAAGTGGAGCTGGTTTATGAGACCTTCGACATCAACGAGACCGCGCTGACAAAGATCGAGGTCGGTCACGAGGACTACGATGTGTTCTGCCCGTCGGAGTACATCATCGAGCGAATGCTGAAGAAAGGTCTGGTACAGCCGATCCAGAAAGAACTGATCGCTGACAGCATCTGGTATTTCGACAACATCTCCCCGTTCGTAACGGAGAAATTCCAACAGATGGCTCCGAGTGCAGACGTGAAGGTGAGCGACTACACGGCAGGTTACATGTGGGGCACGACGGGCTTCATCTACAACCCGCAGTTCGTGGAGCGCGAGGACCTGAAGAGCTGGGCAGCGGTACTGGATCCGAAGTTTGAGGACAAGATCCTGATGAAGGACGCTTTCCGCGACGTATATTCGGTATTGGTACTGTACGCTTTTGCGGACCAGATCGAGGCCGGCGAAGTGACGCGTGACGAACTCGTTCGTGACATCACTCCGGAGCGCGTAGCTGCGGTCAAAGAGGTGCTGCTGAAGGCGAAAAAACAGATCTGCGGATGGGAAGTGGACTTCGGCAAGGAGGAGATGACCAAAGGCAAGGCATGGATGAACCTGAGCTGGTCCGGCGATGCGCAGTTCGCTATCGAAGAGGCAGCGGAGATGGGCGTCATGCTCGACTACATCGTACCGCAAGAGGGTTCGAACGTGTGGTTTGACGGTTGGGTAATCCCGAAATACGCAAAGAACGTGAAAGCCGCTACATACTTCATCGACTATATGTGCCGTGCTGACAATGCGTTGGCAAACATGGACGAGATCGGTTATGTATCTTGCGCCGGCGGTCCGTTGGCTGCCGCTGAGGTGCTGAAGGAGCAGAACGACGAAGAGGAGTGGCCCGAGAGTGTGGATGCTTCTTATTTCTTCGGCAATGACCCGATCGAGGTGGACGGCGAGATGTTAGACCCGCACGCGCTGCACCTCAACCCCGTTTATTATGCAGACAAGAGTATCATCGACCGCTGCGCGCTGATGCACGATGCCGGCGAGAGCCAGGAGATGCTGCTCGAGATGTGGAATGAAATCAAATTAGCAAGATGATAGACCGCTTCGCTCAAAGAGTAAAGACCGCTTCGCTGAAGGAACAAAGACTTGTTTCTATCGGTAGAATCATTTGCGTCTTTATTCTTTATTCCTTATTCCTTACTCCGCTCTTTGCCCAGACGACGGAGATGGAGACGCAATACAATGCCTTATCCGCCCGTTTCGACGGACGGGATAAGTTGTTGCAGCGCGACCTGAAGGAGTACCTGCAGGCTTATCCGTACACGACGTTTCTGGATGAGATCCATTTCATGCAGGGCGTACTGCAGGTAGAGAAAGGGCATTACAAACAAGCGCTGAAAGTCTTGGAGCCTATCGATGTGCACGCCCTGACGAGGCCGCACCAGCAGGACTACTCCTTCTATCGCGGGTACGCGTACCTGATGATGCAGGAGTACCAAAGGGCGTCGATATACTTCGGCCAGCTCTCCAAATCCGAGAACCGATACAAAGTTCGCGGGACGTATTACTATGCGTACTGCATGTACAAACAGGAGAAATACGACAAGGCTCTGCCGGCGTTGAAGGCTATCGAGAACGAGCCGACGTACGCCAAGACCGTGCCGTATTACATCGTGCAGATCGAGTATGCCCAGGGCAACTACGAGGAGGTGAAGAACCGCGCGGAGACCCTGCTGCGCGAGCACCCCGAGAGCCTGAATAACAGCGAACTCCATCGTCTCTTAGGCGAGATCGCGTACCATAACGGCGAGAACGAAGTGGCGGCCGAGCACCTGAAACAATACGCGCAGGCGGCAGCGGAGAACGCCGAAGAGCCGGTTCGCAACGATATGTACATGCTCGGCATGGCGCAGTACAAGTTAGGCCGCTACGACGAGGCGGTGCTGGCGCTCAAGAAGGTGAAACAGGAGAACGACACGATCTCCGAGGCAACCTGTCTGACGATGGGTAATGCCTACGTGCAACTCAATCAGCCCGAGCAAGCGAAGTTATCCTATCAGGCCGCAGCCAACTACGGTCTGACGCCGGCTATCAAGGAGGAGGCGTCGTATAACTACACCCTCTGCACCTATCAGTCGTCGTCGGCTCTGGGTGAGTCGGTTCGGGCGTTCAACGACTTCCTGCACCAGTTCCCGGATTCCAAATACGAGAACCGTATCTACCAGTTGCTGTCCGACGCGCTGATGCAGAGCAAGAACTACGCGGCCGCTATCTCGACCCTGGATTCGATACCGAACCCCACGCCGAAGATGAAAGAGACCAAGCAGTACCTGCGCTACCAGTTAGGCGCTGATAACTTCCTGCAAGGCAAGATGCAGCAGTCGGCAGAGTGGATGAGCGAGGTGCTGGCGCACCGTGCGGAGTCCGATAAGTACTCTACGGAGGCTTACTACGTACGCGCCGAAGCGAACTATCGCTTGCGCCGCTACGAGGAGTGCGCCAAGGATCTGGAGGCCTTCTTTGCCCGCCCCGATGCAAAGCGCTCGCAGAACTACTCCATCGCCCGGTACCTGCAGGGCTACACCTATTTCTCGCAGAACAAATACGACCAGGCACGAGAGGCCTTCTCCATCTATCTGGATGCAGCCCTGGCTACCGAAGCGACATATGCCGATGCCCTCAACCGAATAGGCGACTGCTATTTCAACGCACGCCAGTTCCAGCAGGCCATCACCTATTATACACAGGTGTCCAACCTCCAGGCAGCCGGCACCGATTATGCCCTCTTCCAGAGAGGTTACGCCCTTGGTTTGCAGCATAAGTACGCAGAGAAGATCAGCGTGCTGCGCGATCTGGTGAAGCGGTACCCGAAGTCCGACTACGCGGATGACGGCGTGTATGAGATCGCCCGTGCACAGTTGCAACAGGACGATGAGCGCGGAGCTATCGTGACCTACGAGCAGTTGCTCGCTTCGTACCCGCATTCGTCGGTAGCGCGCAAGGCTTCGCTGGAGCGCGCGATGCTCTATCGTAACCTCGGTCAGAACGACCAGGCTATCGCGGCTTACCGTAAGACGATAGAGACCTATCCGGCAACCGAAGAGGCTTACACGGCGCTCGATGCGCTGCAGGCTCTGTATGTCGAGACCGGAAACGTGAACGAATATCTCGCTTACACTAAGAATCTGGCGAAAGTCAACATGAATGTCTCGACCAAAGAGGACAGCCTGATCTACGCCGCAGCAGAGATGCAATACATGCAGGCAGCATACCAGAAAGCGACTGTCTCGCTCTCCAACTACCTCACCCAGTATTGCGCCGGCGGTCGTTACTGCACCGTAGCGCGGTACTATCTGGCGGACTCGTATTACCGTCTGGGTAAGAGTTCGGAGGCGTTGGCGCAATACACTGTGCTGGCAGAGATGAACGCCAACCCCTATCAGGAGGAGGCGGCCACCCGCGTAGCGGAGATATGTTACGACAAGGGCGATTACGCGTGCGCCTTAGAGGGCTTCTATAGGATGCATGCCTTGGCCTCGACCCGCGAGAACACGACGATTGCGCGGCTGGGTATCCTGCGATGCTCCCAAGCGCTCGGTCGTCATCAGGCGGCTATCGACATCGCTGACCAGATCCTGAGTGACCAGCCGCTGACGGAGGAGACCAAAGCCGAAGCGCTGTACGGCAGAGCCAAAGCCCGCGTGGCACTCGGCCAATGGAGTAAAGCGCAACCGGACCTCGCTATTTTGGCAACCGAAGTGCGTACGGCACAAGGAGCCGAGGCGAAATACCTGCTGGCGCAGAGTTATTATGAGCAGAAAGATCTGGATACCGCCGAAGCGCAAGTGATGGAGTTCACCCAGATGAACACCCAGCAGCAATACTGGTTAGCGCGGGCATTAGTGCTACTAAGCGACATCAACAAAGCCCGCGGCGAGCTCTTCCAGGCGCGTCAGTACCTGCTCGTGCTGCAGCAGAACTACACCGTCCGGACAGATGACATCCACACGATGATCAGCCAACGGCTGGCAGAACTCGATGAATTAGACAAACCCGTAGAAAAGGAGGAAGAAAATGAAGAATAAATTCGATATATCGGTATATCGGTATATCGGTATATCGATCATGGCGGTCTTTAGCACCTCTGTTTTCGCGCAGCAGGACTCTGCACTCAACCGGTCGGTGACCGTAGAGCGCGATTTCCAGCCGGTGATTCAGGCGGCAGGCAAAGTGTCCACCAAACCGGCGGTTGTAGAGACCGAGATTGAGCCGACGAAAGTGGAGTACTCAGAGTTCAGCGCGGATGTGCAGCCTTCGGCTACCTTCCATCCCCTGCTCTCCCAACCGACGCGGTTTGAGGCTTCGAAACCCTATAACGGCTACGTTCGCGGAGCGCTCGGCCATCCGAACACGCTCTTTGATTTCGGCTACCATCTGGACGACGGCAAGAAATCCATCCTCGATGTGTACGCCCATCATAAGGCGGAATGGGGTCTCGCGACGCTGAGTAAGACGAAAGTGGGATTGAATTTCACCCATCCTTTCTCTACCTGCGACCTCTATTTCGGTGTCAACGGCGGAAATGTGTACTACCATAAGTACGGCCATTTCTACGACTACGCAGCGTACGGAGTGAACAACCGCGATTTCGGGATGTGGGAGAAGAACAAGGTGGCATATGCTAACCGTCAGCCTCTGACCGACCGCGACAAGACTGCTCTCTGGACCGCAGAAGTGTTCCTGGGTGTGAAGTCGAATCCCAAACAGGATGTCCAGTACCGCGTGCAGACCGGCTATGCAATCTTCGCCAAACCCGGTGCAGTAGCAGAGCACCAGCTGCGGACCCACGGTTCCTTCGACTGGCACGGAGAGGAGCACCATGTAGGGACAAACATCTACATGCAGAATAATTTCCTACAGCTCAAAGGCAACCTGACAGCTATCCCTGATTCGCTTTACCGCAGCAGACATAGCTTCCGGATTGAGCCCTATTATCAATATGAAGGAAAGCGCGTGCGCGTACATGTGGGCGTGAACCTGGACGTCAACCTCGGTCACGGCCAGATGCTCTCCGGCGCAGAGAACGTCTCTTTCGCTCCCTCGCCGCATATCAACCTCGAGGCGCAGATCGCTAAACAATGGCTGACCATCTACGCCGACATCGAGGGACACCATGGCTTAGGTAGCCTGCAGGAGTACATGGAGGAGAACCGCTACCGCATCATTCACGCGGGTATCATCGAGCCGCATTGCGCGGCATATACGCCGGTGGACGCAGAGGTAGGATTCCACATCCGTCCGTACCGCGACCTATTGCTCGAGATCCACGGAGGTTACGCCTATATGATGCACCAGGATGTATGGGTGGCTTCGACGAAGGACTCTGTCCTCTTCGCCCCTCTCAACCTCAAGTTGATGCAGGGTGATCTCACGTACTTCCACGCCGATTACCAGCGCGGCAAGATCGGTGGTCAGATCAACTACCACCTCCAGGACGCAGTGCGTATCAACCTCTCCGGCGACTACTACTTCTGGTCCGGCGACACGACGGTTTACGACCGCCCGAACTGGGAAGTAGCGCTGCGTATCGACGGACGGATTGACAAGCACTGGTCGGTGTATTCGGATAACTATTTTGCCGGCAACCGTCTTGCGCTCTCGTACGACGGCACGACCTATACGGAGCACCATCTGAAGCCGACAATCGAGCTCAACGCCGGAGTGGAATATAACATGTGGGTAGGAAAAGCAGCTCGTAAAGCAAAAGGCGACGGCATGACGCTCCGTCCGGAGCCGAAGCCGAACCTGACACTTTTCTGCCAGCTCAATAACTGGCTCCACCGGAAGAACGATATCTATTACGGCTACCGCTCGCAGGGTATTAACTTCCTGCTCGGAGCAACCTTCCGCTTCTAACGAAAAAAGACTCGCTCACGCAGCGAGTCTTTTTCTTCTATATACCATATATCCGATAGCCAAGAGTAGTAACGGCAGGACGGCATCGCCTATCGGGTGCTCCACCAACTGTTGCTCTCCGGGCAGCGGTCCCGGAGGGTTAGGCGGTCCAGGAGCACGTTTGGGCGAAGCCATACGCGCCATCTGCGGCGCTTCCTGTGCTTCCGGCTGCGATACCTGACGAGTCGATGCTACGGCTACGAAACTCGTCATCGGCATCGTGGCGCCCGTACTCTGCGTATAGACAATCCCGCGCGAAGAGCCCGAACCGGACGAACCCGTAGTGGCCCATGCGCCATTTCCTCCGCCGCCTACCGAGCGAACCTCTGCGCCGGAGTGCAGGTACAGCCCTTTGCCGGTACCAGTAAAAGAGTTGGTCTCCGGCGAATGATAGGTATAGCTGTACGACGTGTGATGGAACAGCGATTGCGGGGCTGAGCCTCCACGCGGAGCCATAGGTGCCACAGGCTCGGCTACCGGAGAAGGTTGGGTCACGACGATGCCGGGGTTGATATACACTTCGGGCTTGTTGAACACGAGATATACCATTCCCATCAGCGACACACCGCAAATCAGTACGATGAGCGCCCACACCAATTGAATTCGGAATCGTTTCATCTCGCACCCTCCTTTCCTATCATTACGCGCGCGCCTTGCGCATCGTAAACCGCTCCGTGATAAAGGATCATCAGCTTATTCTCATGGATAATCTTCTCTGCCTTCTCGCTTCTGGGCTCAGCGCCGACAGTCTCTACCTGCGTCGGCGTCCGCGGAGGCGTTGCCGTGATCAGGAACCGCTCCGCCGCGGTCTTGTTCGTCGCGCGGAAAGTATAAGTGTTTCCTGTCCGGATCTCCGCAGCCTCGTCCGCCAGACGGTCGTAAAGATAGATCGTCTCGCCCTCGTAGTCAAACGTGAAGGTATAGATACTGTCTTCTCCCGCGCGGAACGACAGGTACTGTCCTTCCGGCGTCTCTATCGCCGCTACGGCGAGTAGTTTGTTACCTTGGACGTACGCGAGCATCGGCACATTCTCATCGCCTTCTTGCTTCGTACCGTCCCATCCTAAGTCAAAGGCCTCGCTGAACTCCGGATGCGAGAGGATATATACGCGGTCGCCGAAGCGAGCGGAACTTACATCGACCCGCATCACTTCCGGTACTATCTGTTCCTCCATGGCTTCTTTTGTTGCGCGACGCGGAGCACGCATCGTCTCTGCGGTGGTCGTATAGTCGGTCGAGTTGAAACATATACGATCGTAATCGAGCGTCAGCGTACCCGCTTTGTTCGCCTTGACGAAGAAACCCTGCATCGTCGGGATCTTCGTAAGAGCGCCTGACAGATATGGCGCGGAGTTAACCGGCACGGCGTTGAACTGGCCGGCTCCGGTGTTCTTGCCAGTCGTGCTGGGGTCACCGCCACCTTCGTATTGCTCACGTGAGCCTGTGTTATAAATATAGATAGTAGGTTCTGCAGCTCCATCAAAATCCTCTGCTTTCATCTTCGCGATATCTATCGGAGCTACCCATGAGTTGGCAAACATATTAAAGCCATTACCATCGGGACTCATGAAATAATGCAGCGGCAACTCCTTCTTATCAGGCGCACAAAGCGCGCCGACGTGGATGTATTTCTTGGATGTCGCCTGGGTGATACAATAACCTTTGAATGGTACTATACGATCTTCGTTCTCGACCCATACCCAGTTACTCGACACGTTTCCTTCCGACTCCCAACTGCACATCCATGCCGCGTGGTATTGGTCGATAGCCATCGGGCCGTTGGTGATCGGGATACCCATGTACTGCCAGACCGGTTTAGCCCCTGTTGCGTCTGTACCGAGGCTATAGTACTCAACCGTAGCCTGCAACTCATCTTCACTGTTACCGAAGGCCAGCGAACCATTCTGGCTTGATGTGCTGGCTTGGATAACCAAGTCGCTTGCGGCACTCGGGTAAGTTGTCATATAGTTCTTTCCGCGAACCTCCTTGATTCCGTCCGTCACAGTTAGACTTGCATCTGAGTGAATGGTCAAGTTTCCGTTCCATCCACGAACGGCATCCTTGCGCAGACGGATACTCGAACAGTGTGCATTCGTCACATCTACCTGACAGGGTTTATCAACACGTACCGCCTGCAGAGGTTTCGGTACCGCGTTGTATGCCGGATGCCAGTTAGCCGCCGTACTCCATAGGCCATCGCCTTTTGTACCGGTACCGGTGTATGTACTTGGATTAAATTCTGAGTTTCCCTCTCCATTATCAAATACCAACGCGCAATCTGCCATCTCCTCGAATTGCAGCAGATAGTCGATGATCTGCTTTATTACCAGTTTGCCGTCCCCGGTCAGGTTACCCATATCGTTGTGGTTCAGACCCATGATCATCATACGAGCCTCAATTATTTTCTGCCGCTCGCAGCATACGACCAGCGTTCCGCCGTTGCTCTCATTATTTTCAATGGTCGCAATATTTAACATTCCCGGAGGTGCATCCAGACCCGTGAATCCTTGCAGACCGTTGCCCGATATAGAAGAAAGCATCCCTATTTTATCATTGACATCTATGGTCGTTCCGGCGAAGATACTATGTGCTGCGCAAAGCAACGTCATATCTTTTTGTGTTGGAGCCGGCGTCTTCGGATTACTGTTAATGCCCCAGTTCGGGCAGTCCGCCACAAAGGCCTCGAAGCTCAGCAGCGGTAACTCGTCCATCAGACAGCCGTATGCGTTCGAGTACGATTTCTCTTTCCCTCCGCTTGCTCCATCCGGTTTGACGTTCGTATCCGGATAGTCGGTCAACAGCACCAAATCGAACTGCGAGCAGTAGTCGCTGATCTTCTTGGTATCCGTTGTACAATACGCGTTGACCGCCGTCATATCAAAGAAGCCGCTCAAATACGTATAGAGCGCATGGCTTGTACTCTTGTCTGTATCCGGATTTCCGGGCAGGGTTTCGCCCTTCGTAGGTTTAACGTCACTTCCGTCCAAATGCGTTCCGATAGCCACCCAAGCGATCTGCTTCTTAGCCGTCGGTTCCAAGGTACGCAGCTCCAGCGTCGCGGATGCATTCGCGAATCCGCAGTCATTGACTGTAGTCACGGTCAGACTGTATGTCGAGGTGGCCAGAGAAGCCGAAGGAGTACCTACCAGATAGACGATTCCGTCCTCGCGCAACTCGTAACTGCAGTCCGCGGGAGCAGGATGGTTCATCGTGAACGACGACGGATCGATCTTCACGTTCGTCAATTTGAACAATGGGATAGCCGGACGCGGACGACCTGCTTTGATATAGTAGTACTCATGCAGCGCTACCGCCGTTGGAGCGGCAAGGTTCTCCACCTCTATCGTGTTGGACACTTGCAGACAAACCTTGGTAGCAGTAGCATAGTATTCACCGGCAGCCGTTGTAGTAAGCGTCGATCCCGTCTCTCCCGGGATAGCTGCGCCGTCTTTGTACCACTGGATCGCCGCACCCGCAGCCGCCGTTGCAGTCAGCGTCACGCTCTCGCTGGCACATTTGCGAGCGCTTCCGGATGTCACCGCTATCGTACATTTCGGATCGCCGCAGTTCTTCACCACTACCGAATAAGTAGCCGTTGCCTCCTTAAAGCAGCCAAAGGCACTCAACTTCGCCGTGATAGTTGTTCTTCCGGGAGCCAGAACCGCCACTTCGCCCGTTGTCGGATTGACGGTAGCCACACTCTCGTCCGAAGACTTGTACGTTATGCTTCCGCCCGAAGGAATCGGAGTGGTGGTCTGCGTAGCGGTCTTGATAAACGGCGCTTCACCCGGATATTTCTCTACCTCCGGCTCGCCGCTAAACGCCACACTCGTCACCACATCTCCTCCGGCGCTATACAATTTTGCACCCCATAGATTTATACTGCTTGAGAACTTGAAGTAAATAAATCCATTCTTATTCATCGGCGTTGGCGGAATGATGGTTACTGTCTCAAATGTATTTTGTGTGATATGTGTTTGTCCGGGATTATCGTTATAAATGATTTGAGAAGTGGAAAGAATATCCGTTCCGTCACCATCGCTCCCTATGTAGTTGTCGCTATATCTCAACGTATTCATTGTAGTGGCGCTACTTCCCGATTTGACGTATAGCACAATCTTGAAAACACTTTCCTGATAGGTCTGGATGGAATGGTCACTGTTGCCGCAATATTTTGTAGCCCATGATTCACCGGTATAGGTACTACTACTTGTGGAGATACTGCTGGAACCTTTACCTTTCGTAATACGTCCAACCCCGCTCGTTTCACAGTAATATTTGGGTTTGGCCCCATCACCTGCATTGGTAATATCTTCGGCGTAGGATACAATATCGCTTTTCACGCACCTTACGATCGTTACCGTCTGTGTTTCGCTCTTGGCCTTGAAGGCAGACGTCTCCGGACTGCTCGCGCGGAAGGTAAAGGTCGCCGCCGCCGGATAATTGCCGAGCGTCAAGGTGCCCGTAGCAGGATTGCCTGCCGTGAAACTGCCGCTCACGCCGGTAATCGTCTCCACTATCTCTATCGTCACATTCGCATCGCCAGTCGAGCTTACGCTGATTGGGTAGATTCCACCGGCATTAACCGTGCTCGCATAATCCCATGTGAACACCGGTTCCGGTTTGCCGGCTACCCAATTAGCCCAATACTCTTTATTGCCGCAGTCGGTCGTCGTGATTGCCGTTACCGGAGAACCCGTACAGCCGGGGTTATCATACCACCCCGTGAAATCCATACCCGTATAACTGATATCTGTCGGTAGCGTAGCTCCAACACCGTGTGTATAGGTTGTTACGTCTCCTGAATTAATTGTACCTCCATTGGAATTCAATGTTACCGAGTATGTGTCATCTTCAAAGGTTGCTTCGATGGTAGCATTGGCATCCAAGATATGTTTACTTCCGCTGGTAAAATCAACTCCATTCACCTGCAACGTCTTAATTTTGTATCCGCAATCCGGCTCCGCTGTGATGGTCAGAATACAGGTGTGCGCCAGATCATTGATAGCGCGCGCGCTCGTTCCTAATGATTCTTGTGCTACATTATTCACATTCGTCCAGTTGATACGCAACTGTCCATGCGTCGTCGCGCCTACAGAGACATCGTGCGTCAGCATGCCGGCCGTATGGGTGTAAGTATAGAAATCACAGTTATCGTTCACGCCTGAATCTTCGCCCTTATGACTGGTTCCCAAATAAATTGTCATGCCATCGCCGGTAACCTCATCGCCTGAGAAAACGGTAGATTTGGTTATCTCGTATCCTGTACTATAGGTCTTATAGATAGAGTAATTTCCATTCTCATCCCCTTTATTGTTACCTATATGCCATGCCCAGAAATCTTCGTCCCAATCAGGAGTTTTCGTTTGGTAGAAACGATCTGTACCGGGAACCAACGTCATCATCTGCGCCGACGTCCAGTTTTTATCATCGCCATCGCTATACTTACCTTTTCCTATACGGTAGTACAACGAACTCCAGCCGGCAGTCTTCTCCATATAGATAGGAATATCCTTGATTTGTTTGAACGGAGGATAAGTGATGGTGACATTATAGGACGTAAAGGCAGTATTGCTGAACGTTACGGTAAACGTATATGTTCCCTCCTTATCCGTATTCCATTTACACCAGTTGCTATTGATCTTATCCATATTCCAGCCGGTATGTGTCCTATCCATCGTACCGGAATTTCCATAGCGCTCCGCGAAATCGGATATAGTAAACTCATACCCCCATGCCACACCCGGATAGACGGTACAGGTAGCGACCTCGGCACTTTCACTAACTCGCGTCAGCATTACTTTTTTATTATCAGTTCCGACACCCGGTGTCTGATACTCCAAGTATGGAACTTTCACACCCCACGCTCCGCTCGTTACTTCCGATCCGGCTACAGCCCAAGCCTTGCAATAGTAATAATCGCCATCTTCTATCGCACATCCGGTTTTAGTAAAAGTAGCAGAAGTCGCGCCATCGATCTTGTTGCTCTCTGCCGTACCGCCTTTGTACCACTGGAAATTAGTCGCTCCCTCGCAAGTGGCATTCAGCGAGATAGTCTCACCTACGAACCGCAACCAGGTTCCCGTCACGCAAACTTTGAACGGAGTATTGTTCCAGTTACATCCGGCTTTCACATCTCCCCCTCCTGCACTCGTTATCGTGCAGTACATTCCGTCGGCCACTGTCAGGTCATTTGTCTGATTCAATCTGTTGGTCCAGTTATTTTCCGTAGTACTGCCATTCATGCGGCAGAAGATACACACGTCGTACCCTGCCGGAATTTCTGCTTGGTACATCTCCAAGCATTCGCTACTACCCGTAGCACTCATATCTACCCAACCTTCGTTGGACGTATTGGCGCTCTCGAAATAATAGACTGCATACCGCTCATTGCCTTGTTTCCAGTCGCTTATATGCGGATCGAGATAGACTGTTTTGGTTCCTACTGCCGCGTCACAAATCTTCACTGCCACAACGCCCAACCGCACATTACTGCTTCCTTCACGCTGGATAGAATACGTACCTTCCGGCAGTTCCTCACTCTCGATACGTTTGTACGAAGTGCTACCTCCGGCTACGGGGAGCTCGTAGGTGTTCGGACCGCAAACCAGGTTAATCTGCCTGTCGCCGCTACCCGAAGAAACAGCCAGCGCGTAGAAAACACCCGTCTTGCCGCTCGGGATGGTGAACGAACCGAAAGTGGCATTATCGCCCGAACGACCGGTGACGCTATACGATTTTCCATCAATAGTCAGGTTTCCTTCCAGCCCACTGCTATTACCCACCATGCCGCTGAAGACGGTTCCGTCATTGGTCTTTCCGTTAGCCGCTGCGTCGTCCGCCTTAATGAACCAGAAATGCAGATCGCAACCCGTCGGATCAGGAGTCGAACCGGCTACCCAATAAGCATACAGGGTAGTCGCGGCAGCCGTGGTCCAGTTGTTCGTACTACTTCCGTTCTCGTCGTAATACTGCGTACCGGCACCGTCTGCTTCGGTGTAGTAGCCTTTGAAAACATAACCCGATTGGGTCGGCACAGTGATATTCGGGAGTGCCTCATCAAATGTAGCCGTCACGCTCGGCGAGCCACCCGTACCACCTGCTGCGTTCAGTGTCACGGTATAGGTATTCGGTTGCCAAATGGCGTAGATGGTAAGGTCTTCCGTCAGCGTTAGAACCTGTCCGTCCGTGTAAACCGTTCCGCTGCCGTTCATGTCGGTATTCCATTCCTTAAACGCATAACCAGTCGGTGCCGTGAAGCCATTCGCCTTTACTGTCACGTTTGCCCCCGTCTGCTCGTCATCCTCCATCGTACCCGAACCACCGTTCTCGTCATACGAGAGCACGAGAGTCGGAGGCGTCGGAGTAGAACCTGCATCGCATAATTTCAGGCAAAGGAAGGGTACAGATGCGCTACCGTCGGTCGTCAATGTGTAACTGCCGGCAGGCATCTCTGTATAGGTTATCGCTACTGCCGAGCTGCCTGAGTTAGAAGACGACTGTGTTTTCGAGTAACTGCCGCCATCGCTCAAAGTAAGCGTTCGAACGGTAGATCCGTTGGAATTGGCCAATCCGTATAAAGTTCCCTCTTTTCCGCTTGGTACGGTAATTGAGATTGACAAGGAAGATGAGTTACTTGCACGTTTGGTTACATTATAAGTTGTTCCGTCAATAGTGATACTTCCCGTGCAGTTATTACTACCTGTTGCAAATCCGGTAAACGCACCGGTATTATTCGTCACGCCGGCAGTCGTTGCGTCTGTTGCGTACGCAAATGCAAAAGTATAGGTGCATTCACCTCCGCCACCGCCGGAACCGCTTTCCTCTGTGAATTGGGCATAGTATTTCGTGTTGGAAGAAACCGTTGTCGCGGCCGTGATTTGTGTTCCTCCTGTCGCGTCGGTGAACCATCCGTCAAACGTGTAACCGCTTCTGGTGGCTACCGGCAACGAACCTAACGCGCTACCCGACACTACGAGCGAAGAAGCGGGCGAACAGGTTCCCCCATTGGTGGCTGCGTCCCATGTGACCGTAACCATCGCCGGTGCGCTGCCGTCGCAGGTGCTGGAGACTACTCCGCTGGTCGTCACCGTCAGCGTTGCACCGGCACCGCAAGTGGTATTCGTCACCGCCGTCTTGGCCTCAGCAGCCGTGAGGGCTGTATAACTGTACCCCGGCGTGACCACCGTGCGGTTCGACACATTCGACGGCAGACCTTTGGCAGCCGTACAATTGATGAATTTCGCGCCGTTGCTACCGCCGTAGTTCTGATAGAAAATCTTCGCCGTCTTGGGAGCTCCCTCGAAAGTACAACCCTCAATGTAGCAGTCCGCATTCTCCGGACCAATATAATAATTGGCGACCGAGCTGTTCCAGTAGCAGTTCAGAAAATGCAGACTTGCATTCCTGCAACGCAGCATTCGCTCCTTGCATCCTTCGTCCCACCAGCAATAAGCCCAAGTCAAATTATATGTCCCGTCACTTGGTTTGTCCGAAGAAGAGGAACCGAGCAGGTTCGTATAACGGTGGTCGTCCGACCCGCCGGGGCCATCGGGCTTCGGGGTTTTCAAATAACGGAAACGGCACCAACTGATGGTCACGTTATCCGTTCCGTTCTTGTTATCGAAATTGCCGTCACAACCGTCCTGAAAATCGCAGTGGTCCACCCATGCGTTCTTCACATCCTGAAAACACAGCAGGTCGTTTCCGTCGCAGTCATACGCGCCGGGACCTACAAAGGTGAGGTTACGAATAATGAGGTTGTTGAAACGCTTTACATACAATATACCTGAATTCGATTTGTCCTGCTGCAGACTCGTCAGCGTCACACCCGGCAGACCCAATAGCGTCACGTTCGACCCGTCCTGCACGCTCATCATTTTGGTGAACGTCAGGTTCTGGGTAATAATGATCACTTTGTTCTTGCCCTTGTTGAGTGCTGACTGCAACTCGCTGACGCTCGACACTAATACCGGAGTCGCACTGCCGCCACCATCGGCACTGCTACCATAACCAAACGCCGAGGAACTACAATACGTCACTGCCGCAGAGGCAGAAACACTGCTAAAAATAATTAAAAACGATAGGAATAAACAAAAAAACCAACTTTTAGATTTAAGTGTTTCGTACTTCATTTTTCAGGTATATTTAAAATTTGGCACAAAGTTAATCAATTTTATTGATTTATGCAAATAAAAAAAGTAAAGTGCGCCGTTATTTACGCACTTTACACAATTTTCGTCAATTTGTCCACCCTTTTACAGCCGCTCGTACTCCGATGCGGCCATCAGGAAGGCGCCGAGAACCTTGCCTTCCGTGTTATCCTGGATGGGTACGTCCTTGCCGATGAGGTAGTAGGCGGCATTGCCCCAACGGTCCTTGCTCAGCCCCGCAGACTGACACGAACCGGTGATGGTCAGGATGCCATTCTCCTCCTCTTTCACAAACTGCTTAAGGATGCCCTCGTATCCTTTCTTACCGGCCTCAAGATGGTCAATCAGCCCCAGCCGGCTGCCCTTCAGCAACGCTGCGGTGATGAGGCACGAAGCCGAGGACTCGAGATAGTTACATTGCGTACCGCCTTCGCCGACGTTCGTGTATTTCGCCGAACCGGTCTCATCGATACCCTGCGTCGCGCATTTCTCCGGTCCGTATTGCAGTAACTGGTACCAGCATCCGGTCTCTGCGTCCTGACGCGCCACCAGACCGTCCGCCAATTGATTCAGCATCTCCCGCAACTCGTCGAAATTCTGCGCCGAAGGAAGAGGCTCTCCCTCTAACCACTCACCGCTAATCTCTAACCCCTGCAAATACGCCTCCAGCACGTCCACCAGCGCCAGGATATACCATCCTGCCGCACGACCCCAGTACTCCTCCGAGTGATAAATGGTAAATGGTAAATGACCAAATGGTAAATTATCCCGACAGGGATATAGGTGCCCGGCCTCGTAGATCGTCTTCGCGTTCTTATTCACCGTCACGTCCGTAAACAGCACGTGGTACGGCAGTTTCTTCTCTTCGTCCCAGAGGTACGGCCACGAGGCGTAGAACTGGTCATAGACGTCGTTCCACCCCAAGCTCGTTCCCTCGCAGGCACCTACTGCCAACAGTTGCGCTAACAACGCCGGACCCATATACGCACCGTCGCACCACATCTGACCCCAATAACTCTTCGTCGGGTCATCCGTCGCTTTGTGCATCCATCCGCCGTTGGGCAGCGAGTATTTCTCTTTGTGTTCCTCTAATCCTTTTGCCGCCAGCCGCATCTGCTCCATGTAGAACGCAGCCCGCTCTGCGTTCTCGAATTTCCCGCCGGGCTTGGCGCCTTCGTATAGGCCCAGATACACCTTCGCGCAGTTCAGGTCATCGAGGATGCCACCCCGCATCATCTGCGCCGCATGCGCTACGCATGCTTCGCTCTCAGCCCACTGAGCCAAACCCTCATACCAAGCATCCGCCCATGCGGAGTCGCGATAGAGGCTCCATACGTCCAGTATGCCTTTCGCCACTACGCCGGGCACGTAGTCCCACGTAGCCGCCGTCTCCGGCTGAACGATGCCGTTGGTGCTATTGGCATTCGGGAAACCGACACAGGCGTCTTTGTTGTACCAGCCGCTCATGCGGTCGTTGATCATCGCACGGCTGTATCCCGTACGCATCTCGTTCGCATTACGTACGTCACTGCCGCGTCCTTTCCCGGTCGCGCCTCCGCATCCCGCGAGCACCACTCCCGCCAGCGCCAAAAATATGATATACGATCTTCTCATTGTCTTTTATTTTTCTAGTATCCTAGGACACTAGTATCCTAGGACCCTAGGGCTCCTCTAGTAACCTCTTTGGTTTTTGCGCGCTGCGGACATCTTTTCACGGATGCCGCCTTCCTCCAAAAACTCCTTCTCCTTCTTCCTAATCCAGTTCCACATACCTCTGTCGGCCTGATGGATTAGCGTCAACGCTACATTGCAGAACTCCTCTATACTCCATTTTTCGTAGTATTTCCTGTAGTCCGCAAGTTCATAATGGCGGTAACAATAATTAACCATTGCGCTATAACGAAGATGAGTATTATTCCATTGTTCCAGCCTATGAATCATGAGTTGGTCTTCATAGTCTTCACGCAACTCAATTAGGCTACTTCTCGCTACATTAACCAGTTTCAGCTGCATCTCTATACTTGTTAATCCATCCTCTGTGCCTTCGGCTATATTCTGCTTTCCGCTTCTCGCGGCTTGTTGCATCTGGTCTTGTGTCCGGTCCCCGCGCTCAAGATAGCGTTCTTTATACCAATAGGTCATATCAAAAAGAATCTTAGTCTTTTTGTAAAAGATAAGATCCCTATAGTCACCTTTGGCATCTAAGAAACCGCCATCATTCAGCTTCGCCATATTCTTTTGATTTTTCTAGGACTCTAGTACCCTAGGGTCCTAGTATTCTAGTACACTAGTACTCTTTTGTTTTCCGCTGCAAAGATACTATATTATTTTGAATTATGCAAATTAAATTATTCAAATTCAATAATTTTATTTCAATAATTGCTCTTTTTGCTCTTTTAAAGGACTTTATGCAAATAAAAAGTGCAGATTGTCTCTCAAACCTGCACTTTTAGATACTAAATTCTGGAAAGACGTTGGATCAACCAATAAGCATCAAAAACTCTTGATAAGTCATGATGGCTGTGTCATGGTGCTGCTTGAGAACCAGTAGATCCCTGTCGCCGGTTACAATTACGTTAGCCGGTATGGCCTCCGCCATTGCCAATAGATAGACATCCTTATTATCGCGGATGGAAGATTTAACCTCTGGGTAGTTTTCTATCGGAAGGCATCGCGAACGTATCAACTCCCACATCGCCTCTATCTTTTCTTGGGATATATGTTCCCTAATCTTCGGGCGTGACAACACGGATTGTATCTCTGTCACTTGCGCCGGAGACACATAAACACTAATATCCGCATTGTCAAACACGGAAGCAACACTCTGCAGTTGTTTTCCAAACAGGAAAGAAATCCAAATATTCGTGTCTAATATGATGTTCATCTTACTTATTGTACCGAACAGCATCTACTTCTGCTTGGATTTCCTCGTCCGTCAACACGTCTGTATTGTTGCTGGAGCATGCTTGTATAAAGCGGGCAACAGGATTACGATGGCTCTCAATTATCCATCCCATGCGACTCGCGAACTGCATTACCAAAGCTACGTCTGTTGCAGGCATTTTTAATACAACATCTTCCATAATTCTATTAGTTTTTCAATTTCCGCTGCAAAGATACGGCTTTTTTTTGAATTATGCAAATAAAAAGTGCAGATTATCTCTCAAACCTGCACTTTTTAACCATGGGGTCACGCCTCTTCGCGCGCACGTACCTTTTTATATCCCGCGTACGCGCATAAGAGCAGCATCAGCGGCCAGACGACATCGCCGAGAGGCTGCTTGTCTCCTTCTTTACCCGGTGTACCCGTATTACCTTCTCCGTCTTCACGTCCTTCTCTACGGATACTTCCCGGACGTTTGGGACTACCCATATACGCGCCGTCATTCACTGTTCCGTCGCTATTCAGCATCGGCTGCTCTTCACTACCGAATTGGCCGGAATAAGCACTCGTAGATTGGAAACCCACAGCCGGCGCAGTAGCCGTTGTGGCTACATTATACTCCATATATTGACGCGGTTGCTCATAATGAGTTCCTTTATACGTACTCTTATAGTCCACGGCTTGTGCCTGCGCGGCGCTCAAAAGCGCCGGCAGGAAAGCCAGGATTACCACTAATTTTGTATTACGCAAGATCGTTTTCATAACGTTTTTCATAATTCGTTCACTCTTTAATTCTTTCATTCGTTCACTCGTTCATTCGTTCAACATTCAACATTCAACATTATTTAACTATCTTTCCTGTTGCGTCATATAATTTACCGTTTACAAAGATAAATACCTTTTCATCTTTGAGGAACTTAATAGCTTTTGCTTCCGGTTTTTCGTTTGCCTGCGTCTCTTCGACTCCCGTAGCTACCGGATCCGGAGCGTTATAGGTCAGGATAAAGCGGTTATGCGCCTTCTTGTCCGGTACCGTAAAGACGTATGTACTATTGCTATTAACCGGCGTGTAGATGTTGTTATCCAAATCCAGCAGATACAACTCATCCTCTTCGTTGTACTCGAAGTGTAATGTATATTCATTATCCTCTCCTGCCCAGAATCCGATGAGCGTTCCTTCCATGGTAGGAATAGCGGATACAGCCTCTCGTCCGTTATCGGTCACCGCAAAGATCAGAGGAGATGAGTTTCCTGCTACACGCTTGTTACCATCCCATCCCTCGTCTAATCCGGTAGAGAAGTCTTCGCGTTCCAGTACTACCAACCGGTCGTCGTAGCGACTGCCGGAAGCCCATACTTTGAGAACCGCAGGCTTATCGTTTATCACGCCTCCGCGTTGCGGTGCGTGCATCGGACCGGCGTTCACCTTATCCGAAGAGCGGGCGGGGCGTACGTGACGATCATAATCCAGCGTGAACGTACCGCCTCCTCCGCCACCGGTAGCATATACCGTGAATGCCTGCAACGAACTGATGAGGCTGTCACCGGTGTACGGCGAAGCATGAATAGGTATCGTTACGTAGGTACCGGTTTCATATCGATCTAGTTGGTCAAATTCACCTGAACGATTTTCATCATAGCCCGTATTGAAGAGATATACATTCTTGCTCATGCCTGCGAAATCTGCGTCCTCGAACTGCTTCACCTGTATAGGAGCCGTCCAGCTATTACCTACCACAAGATTCTTTCCTTCCGGAACTGTGAATTCCATTTCGCCGGTCTCAACCAGCGTTCCATCCATGACATAAGTCTTTGCACCTACTTGCGTGATGGTATAGCCGACCCACGGGTAAACCTCTCCTCTGTTAGGAACGACCTCCCATCCGCTGCAATCTTCTTTCCAGCGGTAGAGATAACTGTCGTAGTAATTGCGATAAGCGCTTGAGTTGTCATTGAACGGTACCGCCATGTACTGCCAATTCCATGTATCTGCTTCATCCGTTGTCGCCTTGGAGTAGTACTGTACTATAGCTTGAGTACTACCATCTTCGTTATCGAAGATCAGCGTACCGTTACCATTCGTTTCGGTCGAGCCGATTGTCAGATCTGCCGGAGCGGTTGCGCGGGGACGGTTGTAAGCCGGGGCAGTCACTGCTTGAATCTTACCATCTACTCTCAGCGCACCGCCGGCTGCGATAGTCAGGCTACCTCTTGCATTATCTGCACCGCCATTGTACGTACCTCCGTCATTCGGTGCAATCTTAATCGGAGCCTGAGCGTGGATGGATTGTTCGCCGGTAATAACAACCGGTGCAAGGATACGAATCTCGCGTGCGGTCTTGTCTGGTTTCTTTCCTCCCTTCCAGTTAGAATCCGTATTCCAATCCGTCTCATGACCTTCCGTACCGCCGTAGAAAGCAATCGAGCAGTCAGCTATGTCCTCCTCGTTCTTCTTCATCAGGTACTTGAGGGCATTGATTACCACCGTTTGACCATCTTTCGTGAGGCGCTCCATAGCTTTCTGTTGGATACCGAGAACCATCAGACGAGCACTCATCTCATACTGACGCTCGATACCAACCTGCAACGGAGTCTCACCATCATAAATCAATCCTAATGGTAGCATATCGCTTCCGATGTCACCAATAGTGAAGCCCTGCAATGCAGGATAACCGCCTGCGTCATATGCTTTCGAACATTCCTCATTACCATCTTTTGTAGAATAATCGGCTTTCGATTTATCCACCATTGTTACACGATACATCTCATCATCGCCTTCTCCGATCTTAACCATCTCCGTTCCGGAGAAAATCTCATGGTCTTTACATTGCAAATCCATCGAGTACTGACGCGGACACGGACTCTTTGGCGTACCGCTGATTCCTTTCGCTGCCCAATTGCTCAACTTCGCCACAAAGGCCTCCATAGTCAATATCGGGCGGATATCAATCAATGAACCGATGGCATTAACATAACTTTGTTTAGCCACATTACCTTTATCACCCGTATTCGGATAGTCCGTAATACAGAGGATATCGAATTGCGAATAATATTGTTTCAGCACTTTCTCGTCATCCGTCGCTTTGATGTTAGTTGCCTGTACATCGAAGTTCTCTGCTATCGTGTTATACAATTCAACACTCGTTGTCTGGCTTGCAGGAATATCTTCCGTAAATCCGCCATTGGCCTTACCAACTACCACGAATGCCAATACGTGTTTATCGGTTTGTATCTGCTTATGGATAATGATATTACCTACACTTGCTTCATTGCCGCACGCATCGGTTACAACCACCTTGATTGTTTCATTGGCTGCCGATTCTATGCCCGTCGGACCTACTCCCGCGGTAGAATAACCGTGCAGATAAATGACATCATCCTGAAGTTCGAATGTACATCCGGCAATAGAAGTAACCTCTGCATCAGTAGAAGCATCCTTAATCGTGAATGAAGTTGCACCCTCAGCGTTAAAGAGCGCTATATCCGGCGTCAAACGGCCTTGCTTAATGTACCATTCATCAATAATCTTGCTTACCGATGCTTCTGCACTTGCATTCTTGATAGTTATACGGTTCGAACGAACGAAGCAACCCTTGGTTACAATCACACTATACGTACCGGCCTGATTGGTGGTTAACGTACTGGTAGTACCATTCTTCGTAATCGTATAATTGCCTCCGTTGTTAATATCCGTGTCACCATCTTTCCATTGGATATCTGCACCGCTCTCGAAGCCTGTCAGCGTCAACGTCACATTATGGCTACTACACTTCGTCTCCGAACCCGAAGTCAATGTTAGCGTACCGGCAGCAATTGAACACTCTTCCTCCTCTACTACAAGCTTGTATGTTATTTCTTTTTTCTTAAAGCATCCGCTTGCTGCCAATGTAGCCTTAATGATTGTTGTTCCGGCTGCCACCATAGACACCTTACCAGTACTTGGATCTACTGTCGCAACACTCGGGACTGATGAACTATAAGTAATAGCTCCTAATGACTCGCGCGTTACTGCATCGGCTCTATTTGCCGTAATAGTGAAGTAGGCATCAGTCGTCTTCTTTGTCACTTTCTTGGCATCACTTTCGTCCACATCCTGACTCCAAGTTAAATTAGTCGTCTGTGAACCTCCGCTTCCAACACTACCGGAGAATAATTCTACACCATATACATATAAATTACCAGTATTGGTGGAGAAGTAGCAGTAGCTATTAACTGCCATTTCAGGCAATGTAAACTCAATCCATCCCTTATCTGCTGCTGCATAACTATCTGCGTTTGTTGCAACATCATCGTATACGACAGATCGGCTGCCTTGACTGCTAAAGTATTCTGTATCATACAGCACTTTACTGATTCCTAATTTACCGCTGGTAATTGCAGCACTTGCGTAGAAATACAGACGTATTTTTGTTACACCGGCTATATAAGGATTAACCATCCAGTTGGAGTTATTTGCTCCTGTTCTGTAACTGAAACTATGTCCTTCTATAGTCTGAGCGTCTGCGCTACTTCCCATAGCCTGGTTATATGCTTTATTAAGGCGACCGACACCTACTGCTTCCCAATAATTGCTCATTCCGGTCTTGGCTGTTGTCACAGCGCTCGTAACCTCAACAAACGCACTGCCTTCACCGCCACCACCTGCACAAGCGCTATAAGTCACGTCATTCTCATCTGCGATAGCATCATATGTTGCTGTTTCTGCATGACTAACAGTAAACGGAATATTGTCTGCATACGTCGTACGGTCAAACGCTGTCTGTACATCAAATTTAACCTCTACGTATTGTTTACCGTTATCCGTTCCTGACGTCTTGCCGTATATACGTATGCCCGCGGGCGCGGTAATAGTAAGGTCAGCTGCATTTCCATTCCAACTTGCATCATCCACCGTAGCACGGATCGTATAGCCGCCACCACCGTAGTTAGGCGTGCTTGCCGGATTGGTCCACGTTACCGTTGTCGCGGTCTTATCTGCAGCTACCGTGATAGCTACAGCTGCCGTCTTGACTGTACCGCAAGCATTCGACAACTCACACCAGTAGTACATCGTGCCTTCTGAACTAGTCGTCGGTGTGTAACTCTGCTCATTGTTCGTTCCAGCTGCAGGTGTGGTACCCGTACGGTCATTCGTCTCATTCTGCTTCCATGCATACGTCGTCACGTCTTCCGGATTTGTTACAGTAATCGCCGAAGCGGTAGCACCCGGTGTATATTCCGTATCTTCATAACTCAAACCGGTGAAGCTCGGCATCGTACATGCTGTCTCTACCGCACCCTCTATCGTGATCGGAGTTCCGAAACGATAACAGTTATAAGAGGCAGCCGAAGCATCTGCATGCGGATAGACATAAATCTTCAACGTCACAGTACCGGTGAAATACTTACTCCCGTCGCCGGATAAAGTAACTGTCGTTGTCTTACCGCTGGACGTTCCATCACACTTGGTGGCACTGCCGCTTAAACTATGGCTACTCTCGTCCGTCAGCCTCAATTCTACGGCTTTGTGCTCGCCTTCACCAACCGGTTGTACCGGCACTTTGATGTTACTCGGGATGAACTTGTAACCTGCTGCAACCTGGAAGGTAACATATACATACTTGTCTGCGTCGTATGCCGGTGTACTGATCTTACCGGTTAAGGATGCTTTCGCATTTCCGGTATATGTCAGCCCATTTACAGTAGCATTGGACATATTGGCTGTTGAGATCTCCGTGAACGCACTGGATTTACTATCAGTCGTCAGCGAAGTAGCATTGGTATTCACACCAAGGTTCCAAATCAACGAACCACTCGACTCATATTGTGCGTACAAGGTCGGAGCAGCGCCTGTTCTTGACCACTTGCCACTCGTCACGTAGTTTGTCACGTTCGACGAAGAGTACGTTCCATCCGAGTTCAGGATCTTGTTTCCTCCTTCTGCAGCATCGAAATATCCTGTACACTTGTTTCCGCTCGGCGGCGTTGCTGCCGTAAAGCCCGTCAATGCCGTAGCGTTCCATACCGCCGTAGCACTTCCGTCGCTTCCGCCATTCGTCGTACCGTCTAACGTCACTGCCTGCGTCCACTTAGCATACAGAGTCGTGTTATCCTTGATGGTAAACGTTGCTCCGCCTTCGTAGTTGGTTCCTGTTCCATCATCCTCTGTGTTCCATCCGCCGAACGTGTAGTTCGTCTTCGCCAGCGAACCAACAGGCTCTAATGTAATCTCTGCGTCGTACGCTTGGTCTTCCACTGCTGAGGGCACTGTTCCCGCTACACTTGTTTGACCATTACCGTCATACGTCAAATCAAACGTAGCAGACGTACGCGTAACCTCAAAGTAAGAGATCTTACCGTTTCCACCTCCACGCCAGATATAGAGAGTAGTCTGTCCCACTAAAGCAGCAGGAACATCTGTTTCTTGCAAACTACCTGTCGGCAATTCTGCGACATTCGCACGTGTAGTAGAAGCATTAACCCAGAATGTATTGGAGTACACCGTTGATTTAAACTTATCTCCTGTACGCAGCGGACACTCCAAATCAACCTTGATATAAGGCGCATTATCGTCAAATGCAAATCTGCTATTATCGGATATCTTTATATGGTTATTCTTATTATGTATAGTTGCCTCACCACCGATAAGTGTGCTGAGATAGTTAACGGTTGTTGCATCAATGTCTGCTTCGCCGCTTACACCTGCAGACAAACTTCCATTCGTCAAACCGCTCTTCACTTCCCATTTATATACCGTTCCGCTTGCAGGACAGTCTTCCCATTGTGCATAGAGCCGTATCGTTCCGGTCGGCGCATAGTCCCTCGATACCACTGAACCTCCGCTGGCTGCATCATACCATCCCTTGAAACGTTCACCAGCCTTCGTCGGACGAGGCAGGGTGAGGTGTTCGCCCGAAAGAGCATAATGCACCTCCGTATTTTCGCCGTTGATCTTACCGCCATTCGTATTCGCATCCAGCGTTATAGTATAAGGACGGATAATCTCGAAATAGGATATGTCAGAAGTATTCGATTTACGTACCATATACACTGTTGTCAACTCATTAAATGCAGTAGCCTGCGCTGATGAGATAACAACTGTTTGTACTTCAGTTGTGCTATTTCCTGCTAAAACAATTTCGTTCTCACTAGTTCCTTTAGCTGTACGGATAGCCACAGAGCCGGAATTGCTATTCACATAACGGATTACGTCACCTGATTTAATCGGACAATCTAACCCTATGATTAACCATCCGCTTGATCCTCCATTGAAGTTAATAGAGCCCTTGTTGTATTTTAGGTTTGATGTTCCTGCAGTACTTGCACGCGCCGTTAATGTTCCATTCGTCAATGTTTCAAGAGGATTTCCGTCACCGGTAGATAACGGATAGTCTTGATCTTTGTTGGCACAGATTGCGCTTGTGCCAAGTCCGCTGCTCTTCGTCACAAACTTATATACCACTTCTCCGCTTGCAGCTGTCGGACATGCATCATCCGCCTCAAAGTTTGCGGTAATAGTACATGTGCCGGAGGCGTTGGTGATGGTAGTCGTTGCGGCATTCGCGTTCTCCAAAGTGGCATTCTCGTTATTCTTAGTCCAGTTGACGAAATGATAACCGGAACTCGGAGTGGCGGTAATCTCCGGATGTAAGTGATCTCCGTTGGCCCACGTGCTTGCCGGACTTGCAGAACCACCTTCGCCGGCAGCAATCGTAATAGGATAAGCCGTCTCTGCTGTTACGGTGATAGTTGCGGATTCAGCCTGTTTTTCTCCTGAGCCATTATACAACTCTACGACAAAGTTATTCGCTCCTAAAGTCAAACCGGAAGTCATCGTCCATGTAGCAGTGTTATAAGGAGTGTTGTCCGGATCTTGGTAACCACCATCTACTTTCTTTACACGATAGTACCAACCGGAACTTGCGCCGGTAGTAGAGATGCTCAACACCAAATTATTCGGATCAGTTGTCACATAATCCGGCGATGTCTTCGTCGCGGTAATAGTAGCAGCAACCGATGCCGGACGAGTAATCGTAATACCCGTAACTCCAAAAGAATCACCACCCTTTCGCCAAATATACAAAATTCTCGAACCAATTAGTGGGCTTCCCGAAGGAATCGTGTATGCTTGGGATGTTGTATAAAGCGTCTCGCTTCTTGTATAAGTTGTAGAAGAGAAGCATATTTCTTTATCATTAACACCCGTAAAAGATATTTGATCGTCTTTTCGCAATGCACAATCGAGATACAAGATAATCGTTGAAGCGGCTCCTCCTAAGTATAATGCAGCAGGATTAGCCTTGGTAATTGATCCTTTGTTTGATGAAGTGTGTGTATTAGTAAAACTTGATTCGCCCTTAGTAATAGTAGCATAAGATAATGAACTTAACTTCACTGACAAACCTGGAGTCATCGTAGTAGCCGATCCACTACTATTATCTCCCATAGTTAACGAGAAGACTGTTCCTCCTTCGCCGCCGGGGCATGAAGAAGCTGTACGCCATTGAGCATAAAGAGTTTTATTAGCAGTTATCGCGAAGTTTGCTCCCGGCGAATAATATGTACCTGAACCATTTGCGGCATCATTCCAACCGATAAAAGTCTTATCAGCAAGAGCTAAATCGCCTGGCATTTTCACAACCGGCCTATCTCCACTTGAATAATCCGTCGCATCTGTCGGCAGTGTACCTGTCACACTTCCTGCGCCACCAGCGCCATCTCCGTTTTTATTATAGGTAACAGTATATGCCGCTGCATTAAACTGGAATGTTCCGGAGAAATCGGTATTTACGGAATTTCCGCAAGCGTCAGTGGCTACACAATAATAGTAATACGTACCTGCGGCTGCCGGTACCGGATTAAACGAAGCGGTCGTTGCACCTGTTCCTTCTGCATTCACGGCACCTTCTGTTGACGCAGTGGTGTTTTGTTTCCATTGATAACTTGCTATCGTTCCGGTTGACGCGCTACAAGTTAAGGTATATGCGGTTCCAATAGGCGAACCACCGGCAGGAGTAGCAGGATCGCCGCCAAGATTAACCGTCAACGCGACGCAAGTCCATTGTGCTTTGAGAGTGGTATTCTCAGCGCGTGTCCATTTGCTGTCAGTAATATAGCCGGACACATTAGCTCCTGCAAACGATCCGTCTGCGTTCAACACCTTCGTACCACCACTATTAGATGTATAGTAACCTGTCAACACATGTCCAGTCCAAGTAGCATGACTAATGTTGGTGAGTGCGGTAGCATCATAAAGCACTTTCGCAGAACCGCTATTTCCAGCCGGCGCAGCAGCTGCCGAACCCTTTTCCAATGTTACATCATATTGAATCGGACTCCATTGTGCCGTAAGAGTAATATCGCTACTAACATTCTGAATTGTCGCACTATTTGCAATCGCACTTCCGGCACTAACCGTTGCTCCACCTACTTTCACGTCTACATTGGCCGTCCAGTTAGCAAATGTATAACCTGTCTTCTCAAACGCATTCGCAGTCAAGGCTTGATCTGCATCTGGACAAATGCCACTCGTAGCACTCATCTCACCGCCGCCGCCATTCGCCGCATAGGTGATAGTATAGGTAGTAAAGGTATTCCATGCGCCATCATTAGTAAAGTCGAAATATTTCCCGGAACTACCCGTCGAAGAAAGGTTTCCTGTTTTGTCGGTTGCATCACCAGCAGCCTCTTTTACGATTAATTGATTATAAGTATCCAATACCGGGAAGTATATATAATCCGTTCCGCAGATGGTTGTTTCTGTCGTAACTTGTGGATCAGAACCCCATGTGGACAAAGGATGATCAGAGCCATCATTATACCACCAATGAATGTAATATCCACTCCAGTCATTCCATTTTTTGAAATAAGCATAACCTGCTGCTGGGTGAGAAACAGTTGGATATGCAACTGAAATGTTTACATACGGAGTACCCGGATAATCATTAAAGTGCGTAATATCTATTGTGAATGTATAATTGCCTGCTGGACCTGTAAACAAACGAATGTCTGCGGTTTGGTCTGTATAGTGATCCCTCGCTGCCGGTAATACTAAAAAGTTTCCACTTGTACCGCCATACCATTTACTATCATTATTAGTTACCTTATACATGTATGTTGAACTCTCTGTAAGGCTCAACGTTACTGTACCTGTGTATGTTCCTGTCCATGTAATCGCATTTTCTGTCCATTCACTTCCATAGTAATTACCATTCAATGTAAACACATACACTTGATAACCACTACTTGCAAGTTCACAACCTGCGCCTGTGCTGACTACACAACGGTAACTACCGCCGTCCGAAGAAGTACAACTTGCCTTTTGGAAACGGGCATTGGTTGCTCCATCAATATCTTCCCAAGAAGAACCGATATATTTCTGCCATTGGTAAGTATAACTACCTCCGCTACCACCTGACGCTGTACACGTCAAATCAATCGTCTCACCAATGGAGTATCTCCATCCGTTTGTATTTGTCGCGTCCACACTTACACTACTCGGCGCCGTGCAAGAAGAAACAGCAGCAATCGTAATAACCATATTTCGGATATAAATACCTTTATCAGCCGTATTGAGTTTTACACCGAAATAGGTAGAATTTATAACATCAAAAGTATAACGTTTATCTGCACCTGTACCTGCACTCGTTATTGTCCCTGACCAATCTGAATTATCAGTTGTTTTATTAACATTATCGTTTTCTATCTTACCATTAAAACAAATCGACTTAATTTGATAGCCGGACTTCGCTGTTATTAAGAAATAATTACCGACCTTTTTCCCTATGTTGAGGGACGATCCTGACTCTTGTGAAACTCCTGTACCGGTAAGTGTAAAATAGTCGTTGTCAGAAATCATATTTACCGTTGTGGTCGACGTTGAGTTGTCATCACAAAACTTATTTCCCGTTTTCCACACATACTTCAAATCCACCTCAGTATCCCATTGCGCATGAAGCGTTACATTTCCCGCTCCTGTATTCATTGTTTCTCCCGGAGAATAAGGAGTGCCCGAGCCATTTGCTTTCGTATTCCAGCCGGTAAATATATATCCGCTTTTAGATAATGTACTCGCCGATTTTACAGTCACAGGATCATCCGCTTCATATGCGTTTGCGTCAGAAGGAGCAGTGCCACTTCCACTATTGGCATCATATGTGACCGTATACGAAGGATCGTATTCTCTCGTTAGAATAACAACAACTCTATAGTCTTGGGAAGTCGCAGAAATCGTAAAGGATCCAGAGAACGTTCCCGTCTTTGATTTAAGTGCGATGGCTTTACTAGAGGTCGCAATGGCTTCTCCCGCTATAGTTAAAGTTCCATCACTTGACGATTCACAACGATAAATAACATCTATTTTTGTAAAAGTTTGGCTACCAAGACTTATGGTGGCCGTATTACCCTTACTTATTTTTATTCCTTTAAGTGTATTGCTGTCTCCCGATGAATCGCCATACTTACTCGTATTCGTCAAATTTGCATATGTAGGCGATGTCGAATTATAGTACAATGAAGCTTCACTTGTTATAGAAGACGAAATAGATGTTACCTTCCCAATGTTAGTACCATCTGTCTTGAGTACATTATATGAAGCATCCAAACTCTTCTTAGTTAGTGGTGCATATCCTTTGCTTACAAGAACATAATGCACATCCGTTCCCCACGCCATACCGATATTGGCGATACTCATTACGAGTACAGCAAAAATCATCGCCGCATAACGAAGATAACGAGAGCGGAACGAGAGCGGAAAGGAGGCGGAACGGAGGCAAGTGCTACTCAATTGCTCTTTTCGGAGGGCCTTACCTTGGTGTGACATTAGCCTTGACTGTCGGTTCACCGTCGTTTGACCGTCGGGATTAGACTTAATTTGATTTAAGTTAACGTAAAAGTTTTCCATTGTATTTAAGTGTTTTTTATGTTTATTCTATTGTGTGTTATTGATTTTCAAATTCTTCTGTCCACTCTTTGAGTTTTTGCTGTAACTCTTTTTTGTCCGGTAAATAAAGAGCGTATTCAGAAGCATATATATTCGCATCTTTGGGAAGTGTTAGTTCCACCAATGAGTCTTTTTTGCTCTTGCAAAGCAATATGCCTATCGTCGGCTTCTCAAAATCTTGCTTCACAAATCTGTCATAATAATTGACATACATCTGCATTTGCCCCAAATCCTGATGAGTCAGTTTATCCATCTTCAAATCAATCAGCACATAGCACTGAAGCAAACGGTTGTAACAAACAAGATCCACATAAAAGAACTCTTCATCAAAGACCAGGCACTTCTGTCGCGTTTCAAACAAGAACCCCTTCCCTAACTCCAAAAGGAACTTCTGAATGCTGCTTATAATCTTGTTCTCCAATTTCTTTTCTGTATACGTTGAATCGGGGTTCAATCCCAGAAATTCCAGCGTAATCGGATTCTTGATAACATCTTGCGGTTCTGCCACTTGCAGTCCCTCACGCGACAAACGCATTACTTCATCCTTGTCTCTGCTCAATGCCAACCGCTCGTATAAACTGGAGGCATATTGTCTTTGAAGATGTCTCACGCTCCAATGCTCACGTAAAGCCTCTATCTCATAGAATTGACGTTCCTCCTCGTTCTTTATTCGCATCAAAACAATATAGTGCGACCATGAAAGCGTAAAGCGAGGCATAGATGACGGGTCAATTGACTTTGGCAAATTTTGAATTTGATAAACAGTGTTTACGATTTTTACAGGTGCGCTCTCCGTAATTTCCAAATCAGTGTTTTGGATTTCGTAATCAGCGTTTACGGAATTGGAATATACAGTATAAAATTTGCGAATAAGAGTCAACTGTTCAACAGACCAGCCGTCTCCATATTTCTCTGTTAAACGTTCCGATAAATTGAGTAACACTTGTTTTCCATAACCGGCACGCTTATTCCCGGCTTGTTCCTCCTCCACAATGTACATGCCAATTTGGTACTTCGAATATACCTCAGCCAAGTTAATCGCTGTAGATACATACTTGCGTCCCTCCTCTATGATGGCGCTCACCTTATTGAACAGGGCATCAGTATTTACGACACTTGTTCTTGTCCGTTTTTTACTATGTCTTTCTTACTTGGCATTCCTTGGTATTTATTTATGCTTTTATGCTATATCTTTTCAGCCTGTTCCTTTTTTGACTCTTTATCCGTGCTCATGCGCGGGCGAAGGGTGAGTCGGGCGACAGAAAAAACACACTATTTAAAGCATGTATTCCTATTTCACGGGGTCAATTTGATCTCTGTACTTTACAAAACGGGTGCAAAGGTATAAAATAAATTTTATATACGCAAATTTCAATACCCCAAATACGACATTTCAACGATTTGTACTATATTTCCGTCAATTTGTTGCATACACAGAAGGGGAAAATGTGCTCGATTAACTTGTAAATCGTATTTTGTGTATTATGTGTGTTTGTGTTGTTTCAATTTGTTTAGTAATATTTATGCGTACGTATATACGCGATGGGTATTAATAAGGTGTGTTTTTTCCACAGAACAGTCACCTAAGCCTTGACTGCCGGCTCACCGTCGGTTGACTGTCAGGATTAGACTGACGGAATGTCGTCCCGTTTCTCTTACTGCATCCCTGCAGCATTTCAATTAAGTTAAAATTTTTCATTGTATTATGTTTTTTAGTTTATTCCTTACTATATATACACGTGTTGCGTACGCGCGATTTTATATTATATTAGGTGTTGAGTGGTGTTTTTTGTTTTTAAATTTATTTACTTATTTTTTCGATTCTTTGTTAGTAGTATCTCCCAAATAGCTACCCCATGAGATGTACCATGGTCTTTAGGAGGATAATTTATTGCTATAGGTTTTGTGACAAAAGTTATACATTTTTCTTTATCATTAAGTGGTTGTATTATATTTTTCTTTCTTCTTCCATCGACTTTGTTATATTTTTCATAAAATATCCTGTAAGCATCGTCTTTATCATAATCTAAGTCTATAGAGATTTGATGATCAGACAATATTAATTTCGGCACGTTTATAGGCTCATCAGCATTAGGCACTTCTTTGTTTTCTAATCTTCCCTTCTCTGAAGATTTTTGTAAAGATAAAACTTCCTGTATCTGATTTTTTCTATTTCCTGCTTGGTCGTTAATATGCTCTTCCAAATCTGGAACGTTTTTTTTCTTCTTTTTGTCTTCCTTAATTATTCCAATGTCAAAGACATTGTTTCGAATCTTTTCAGAAAAACATTCACTTATCCCTGTCCATATCAAATAAGCACGTCTTTTTGTATATTTTTTCTTAAAGAAATATAATCTACACACATCATCTACTATTTCTTGCAACTCACTCGGAGACATGCTTTTAGGAGCCAATTTACATTCTATAATATTACTATAATTATAGATTTCCGATATCTTATCCGCGAGGCGAACATTTGGTTGTATTTCTTTTCCTCTTTTCCTGAAATTTTCTACTAAGTTTTCATCACAACTAGGCTCTACCCATATTATATCAATGTCTCGATTTGAGAATTTTGGATGAGTTTTCTCTAAAATGCATGTACCATTCAATCGACGTTCAATAATCTCAGAAATTGCATACCGGAGAGAGCTTTCTTGTAAAATATTAGCACGCGAAACAGTATCCACATAACTCAACCAATACTGAATAGTAAAGGCTAAATTTTTTATTTCTTCATTATCTCTTCTCATGTATTGTTTTCTTATGAAAATGGTTTAAAATCTAAATCACCATCACCGCATATTACTACGCGCGTCCAAGGGTTATCTCCATAAATATCCTTATATTGGTTATATGGTTTGTTTTTGACGAATAAACCTATTGCTCGGTCTAATAAATCTTTAGGAGACGGAGAGTTTACATCTACTCTAAAAATAGCCATTGTGACTCCTTCTGCAAGTTTCTTTTCAAAGACTTCTACTCCGGAATTTTTTGATAACTTATATATTGGACATACAGATAAAATATCACTTCCGGGGATAAGAGTAAGCAACATCCCACCTATAATATTTTTTTCTTTTACTTCTTCTAACTCCAATATGGAAGACAAACTTAATTTTAATTTATCATAATCTTGCAGAATATTTGTATATTTGAGTTCTATGAATATTATATTGTTATCCTGATCTGTAACGAAAAAGTCTGGATTCCATAAGTACTCTTCTCCATTAATTACAACTGAAACGAAAGCTTTAGGATCAATTTTCCAACCAGCAAGTTTCTTTTCTATGTAAGATTGTAATTGCTGTAATACTGCGCGCTTACTAGAAGAAGCGCCTACTTCTTCTGCAAAACTACTTAACACTTGCTCTAGTATATTAAGCTGTAGTTTGATATTACTGTTTTTCATAATGTATATTATTTGTTATTATACGTTTGTATTGATTGCTTAAAGTTAAATATCACCTCTGCTCTTTCTACCATATCAAAAAGCAGTTTACTTTCTTGCTCGGAATATAACAAAATATCGTTTAACAAATATAAATTATTCTTATCTAGATGCATTAATCCATCTAAATCTTTGCGTACATCTTCCCACTTTCGATCTAAGAAGTTAAAATATCGTGAGATTAAACTAACTATTACGTCTGATATTTGAATATATGTATTTGTTTTGGAATTCACAAATTGGTAATTGTTTAACCGCGTACCATTAACATATATTGGTTCTTGCTGCAAATGAGCTTCCACATCAGCCTCTTCGTCTAATGTCAAATGCGAATATGCTAACATACAGATGCGAGTTGTAAAGAATTGCAAGAAATCATGTATCAAAATGCCCTTCTCTTCATCTTCAACAAACTCAACATCTCTCTTATTATCTTCAGAATCTCGCAGCACTTCTATTATTATTTTTGTAATATTATTAATGGATTTAGTCTGTCTCATGTATTTAGCAATCATTCCTGCGATAAAAGTTCGAAATGCACTTAGATTTTCTTTTTTTACAGCAGGATAATCATAAGATATTAATTGCGTTATGTTTTGTTCCAAGTCATTGACAAATATACGATAAAATTCATCTCTTATAAGAAAGGACTCATTGCTTAAAACCAATTCTCTATATTTTGAATTTACTAACAAACCCATCATAATTTCATCTATGCTATAGTATAGGATATTGGTTACGCTAAAATGAACAAACCATTTACGTTTACGAATATATAGTAACAAACTATGTAGTTGTTTCGATCTTAATGACGATACGAAGTCATTTTTAAACACATCCGTTGCTTTAATCTCACCTATACCAGGAGATGATATCTTAAAAATATCTCGTAATTCTTCTAACGTAAGAGCCGCTTCATAGTCCTTAGTCGCTATACCTCCAAACACAAAATGTTCTCGGATGTTGGGAATATTAAGAGTACGTACTAGCTCTGGTTTTTCTTCTTTTTTAATACTTTTCCAATTTTGAGTCTCATCAAAATACATATAATATGGCACACACATCTTCTCTGAAGTCAATTTCCTTGAATCCCGAGCAATCTCCCATATTGGTGTCATATCATGATTTGATTTCATCCTATCCTATGATTTAGTTATTATTCCTCACCCCTATTAGCCATATCGGCATTGATCAAGACGATATTTCGTGGTAAAGAATTATCTTCTATACGAACTTCTTGCATGTCAAACCCTTCTTCGATAATATAATTACGAAAATTATCAACTATATCTTGACCCTCATTAGGTATGTTTTCGTAGTTAGCAGTTAATACACTATATGTATGAGCTATTATCTCGTTGCTTACTTTATCTTCTGGAAAAAGCCGTGAGCCAACATGGCATTGACATACCTCTTGCTCAAAAACATCAGTATCTAATGTTGATACCAATTCCCCTCCAAGCGGCAAGCAGTTATCTCCTTGGGAATACATTTGTTGCCAACTTTGAGGAGGGATAAATACGTTTGAGAACTTATTCCAATATTTCCAATTATCTTTTACATATTGAAATTCCCCTCTACGATTACTTATTGGTTTAATTGCCGTAGCCACTTGATATGCAAGATTCCAGTCATTCATAGAGTCAATATAGAACACCCCATATGATGCAATCGAATCTGAAAAGATAGGATTATCAAACGTGTGAACCGGAAAATTGGACTTTCCTATATTTGTGAAAGGTAAACGTCTATTTAATAATTGATATTGACGCATACTTAATGGATGCTCAAAACTAGAAACTCTGTTAAGGGGCAAGCCTACTACCTCTTTTACATCTTTCTTTTTTACCTCCATATGCGTCATTCTTGTAATATGATGTTGACGAGAGTACACCATGAAGAGCACATCGGATATCTCACAACTGGGTCTAACGTATCCTGGGAGCACATACTTTTGATGTGTCTTTTGAGCATAAATCGAAACAGCAAATTGTTGTAGATTAAAGTAATCCATCATGGCATTAAAGAATGACTCCTCGTCTGGGAGTATATTCCTTATATGCGTCTGCCTATTTGCATTGCTAGGCATCCTTCGCCAATGTTTTATTGCATTTTTTAATGCCATTTTCTATCTTTGTCTTTTTATCTTATTTGTCGGTTTTCTTAGGCAACTTCTGTGACTCACCCAATGCTTTTTCTTCTTTCGCTACACGGCGCTCCACTTTCTTTATATCTTCAGCGGGCGGCAACAATTCTGGTTTGATACCTCGCTGTCCAAGAATCTGCCGAACGCTTCGATTATTTTGCACATGTTCCTGAGTTATTGATGGCTCTCCGTGCAAATCTTTGGCCTCTACATTATAATTCGTCATTTCCGTCGCCAAGTTCTTAGCCGCAATAGTCACTTGTGGTAGATGGTCTGCTAATGCTCCGCTCTTCACTCCTAAACGTTTCTTCATCTGCTCCGTCGTTACACCACCAAATAAGGCGGCATCACCTTTCGAACGAATACGGCCAAAACCTTTATCATCCACTCCGCGCTCATAGATGTTTTGCGACAAGCGTTTTTCCGAAGCACGTAACTCTTCGCGTTTTTCCAAACGTTGTTGGAGCATCAATCGCTCTGCAATCAACTCCGCTTTACGTGTCTGCACAGCAAAATAACTCTGCGCAAAAGCTATTTCTTCCTTCTTCGGATCTCCATTCTGCGCGATGAGATAACAAGCGTAGCGAGTAAGAAGAATATCTTCTGTTGGACGTTGTCCGCCCTTGCCTATTTCGATCATTTTCGTGACGTCACGAAAATGATCATCCACGCTGATTTTCTGTGACTTACATGATTCTTTGGCGCGATTGATTGCTACTGCGAAGTTCTCCCAACGGGCGTACCCGCAAACACTCTGCAACTCACGCGCGTACCAAACCTCCATCGTCGAACCATCATCAGCCGTTATCTCGTGCATGATGCTGTCAAACGTTGACTTATATGTAATAATGCTTTGTTGATCCATTGTTTAATATTTTTAAATTTCTGCAACACTGTCGCAGATTTTATCCCCACGCATTTCCGCACGCCAAAGTGAGCAGCTTTAGCGACATTGCCTATCCGCACTGCGATACACAACTACCGATTCTTCCGTTGGGTTATATGTTTCTATCTCTTTGCTCATTGTTTTTCATTGTGTATTGTGTTTTTATGTTATACTATTTTTGGGTTGTCGGATAACATCCGACGTAATGGACGATGATTTTATTTTTGTCGGATGGTATCCGACGTAAGGGACGAAGGGCTTATATTGTTCTTATTGTACTGTTCTTAGATTGTTGTCGGGACATGGTCCCGTGATGGTCCTGTTCTATATCGTGTTTTTATGTTGTTCTATTTTTATTGTCGGATGGCATCCGACGTAATGGACGATGATTATTGGTCGAAGCCGATCTTCTTGCGTGGGGCTCGTCTATCACCGCCCCATCTTGAGGTGACATTTTGGCACCTTAAAGTTTGTTACAGGCACTATGTCTTTTTTCCCTGGCATTATCTTATTTGTGTTTTTATGCTATTTCTATTCAGCCTGTTCCTTTTTTGAGTGACATAACAAAAGTTTCCAACCTTGTGGATTGGAAACTTGTAGAGTATAAAATTATGGAAAGTTATTTGTCTATCCTACTGAGGACACGAGAGATAAGTGTCCAAGGTTTCATTCGGATGTCCCAAAAGTCAACAACATAAATGGTATCATCCTCTATAAGATAAATGATTTTGCTCAGTTTCTGAATAGGCACACTTCTAAAATGTAACGGATTCTTGCGGAATAATCGTTCTTCAGGACAGCTTTCAGGAAAAGCCTTGATTGCCGCTACAGCCTCATCGATAGCTTCAATGAAAGACTCACTTGCTATCTCCCCGTCTCGTAGTCGGATATACTCAGCCGTTTGAGCCGCACTCAAGGTGGCTTCCGGATGCCAAATAACCGTCATACCGCAACTGATTGATTTTGCTGCGCGTACTCACGAATGAAATCCATCGAGTCTTCATGGCTGATGTATCTACCTTCTTTCATTTCATGAAAGCGTTTCTCCGCACGCTCGTATAAGTACTGCTCCATAATCCTAAAATTTAGTAGTTATTAACCTTTGCGGTCGCAAAGGTACTGCTTTTTTTTGAAACTACCAAATTTTTGAGCCATAAAATACAAAATTGCTGTTTTTTTATACTCTACATAATGTCAAAGATCGTTTGCCTCGGTTTTTGAGCCCTGAGACAAGGGCTGTTTTATTTGTGTTTTTATGCTATTTCTTTTCAGCCTGTTCCTTTTTTGACTCTTTACCCGTGCTCATGCGCGGGCGAAGGGTGAGTCGGGCAACAGAAAAAACACACCTGCTAAAGCATGTATTCCTATTTCATGGGGTCAATTGACAACTCTGTTTTACAAAACGGGTGCAAAGGTATAAAATTAATTTTATATATGCAATTTTCAATACCCCAAATACGACATTTCAACGATTCGTACTATATTTCCGTCAATTTGTTGCATATAGAAAAGGGGAAAATAACATGTCGGATGCTATCCGACGTAAAGGAAGAAAGTGTTTTTTGAAGCATTTTTGCCAAATATTTGCGTAATCAAAAAATTTTTACTAATTTTGCAGCGTGAAACGATGGATAGTAATCATAGTAGCGCTGGTATGTGTATTTTTTGCCGCATGGGCGGAGGAAGTGAAGGCGGCAAAAGCGGTTGAGCAGAGCGAGGCAAAGGCTAGCAAGCCTGCGAAGCAGGAGAAAGCACCGAGTAAGGGCCTGCTATTCTTCTACCGAACGGGTAGATGGGTAGATAACTACCTGACGCGGGGAATCGACACAAGCTATATTGCGTTACCGGAGCACAGTTGGCGGCTGGCTTACACCAACGCCATGGTCGGCGTACATTCAACGCTGAGTTCGTCATCCATTTTCGCTACTCCTGACGGCCCGCAGGAAATAACTCTCTCGCTTCTCAACAAGACTACCCCATCCGTCGATTTGGGCTTCTACGCCGGCTACCGCGGTTTCGGATTCGGCTACAGCTGGGACGCTCTTCATGCCTACGCCCAGCGGCTGAGTTTCTCGCTCGGCAGCAAGTTCATCGGTATAGATTTCAATATTCATACCAGCACCAATATCCGCACCAACTTGCAAGTAGGCAGCAATCAGAACTGGGATTTCGGGAAAGACAAAGTGGTCATCACGAACGCCAGTCTGAACCTATGGTATGCGCTGAACGCCAAGCACTACTCCCACCAGGCGGCAGTCAAGCAATCGTATATCCAGAAGAAAACCGCCGGTTCGCTCCTGCTCCATCTGGCGTACACCTCCAGTCAGGTGCAGTTGCGCGACACCCTGCGCTACACGGACAACAACGTCCCTCTTCTGCCACTGCTGATGTCCAATCTGACCGCCATCCGCACCCGTCAGATAGCTGTCGGTATCGGGTACGGCATCAACTACACGCCCAACAAGGGCAAAGTGGTACTCCATGCTTCCGCCGCAGCGATGCTCGTGACCTATACGGTCAATCTGGCATCTTATTTCCTGCCGGACAGTATCGCAGAGGGGCTGCCGGATGACCCGATGTACAACCTCAACCCGTCCTTCCCCGTCCACGTGACGGGCAACATGCGTGCCGCGGTGAGTTGGGAGATCAACAAATGGGTACACCTCAACGCCTGGGCGACGGCGGAGAACATACGCTTCCGCTCTTCCTGGACGATGAACGACAACTACATCACCCTGAGCAACTGGAACTGGAAAGTGCAAGCGAGTGTGGGCGTACGTTTCGGCGCCGGCAAGGACCGTTTGCAACGCGCCCTCATGCCTCCGAGCGAAGGCGAGAAACTGATGACGAAGGCAGAGCAATTAGAGACCCAAGGCGAACAGAAAGAGACGAAGAAAAGCCGGGTACCCGAATGGATAACCGGCTATTTCTGGAGTCCGAAGTACTAGTATCCTAGTTACCTTACTACTATATGATGCGCGGAGCGGTGGTCCTGTTTTTGCAGGATGAGCAGGTAGCTTCCTGCCGCAGCCGGCGCATAGATATCGGAGTTATTGAAAGCTTCGGTATGATGGGTACGTCCTAACATATCGATCCACTGCGCTACGCCCTGACCCGGAACGGAGATCGATTGGCCCATCGGCACGAGCGACGGCATATCTGTCACCTCGGCAGGCACAGGAGCAGGAACAAAGGCGCAAGTGAACAGTTTGACACCATCCTCACGCGTCAGCAGGGCCTGATATTCTTCGCCGAAACGCAACTGATTGCCCTCGCCGGCGTAGTAGTTGAAGTCCGTAGCTCCTTCAATTGGCGCGCCGGAGACGTACCACTGAACGGAATCAAAGCGGTAACCGCCGTTGAAATCCGCGTTCTTGATCGCCAAGACATCATTCCAACGCTGGGCAATGACCGTAGAGGCGTATTGCAGCGTGAGGACGAACGGCAGACGGACGTTACACTGCGGCAGCGAGTCCTCCAAGAGGATGAAACCGTTATAGACATCCGGAATGACGGTCGCGTCAATCGGTATGGAGATCGAGTAATCGCCCTTCTTCTGCATATCCGTTACCGGATCCAGCGACGGCATACCCGCCTCCGCAAAGTCGTAGGAATAGCGCAGACTGCGTCCGCGGGAGATGGAGTACGTCAGGCGGAGCGAGTCCTCGCCCTCACAGAGGACATAGGCCTGCGGCATGGTAGCCTGAAGCGGCTCATAGACCTCGAGGTTGAGGACATAAGTAGAGTCGCAATTCGTCGGCGACGGAACGGTATCCACCATCGAAACGGTACCCTCCGGATAAACGCGTCCGTGATAGATAAACGGCAGCGAAGTCTGCATGATCATCGTATCCTCGAAGATTCGCACCGGCTCGATGAGGTTGAGATAGATGATCGAGTCGCAAGAGGTGATCTCATTGAAGAGGATGATGGAATCCAGGCCGTACTCATGATAGAGCGTGTCGGGTTTCTCGGGCCATACATAACCGGCCTTACGAACATCGTCGCAGAGGACATCCGTAATCGTATCACGCGTCTCGGAGAGCGGATCCATATAGAGATGATGGGTCAGGGTAGATTCGCAGGTACCACAGGTCGTACGGAGCGTCACTACGAAATGACCACCCTCAATCGGGAAATTGAAGGTCGGCTTGACCTCGTCGGACCAGTTGGAGAAACCGGACGGCAGACCCTCGATATTCCACTCGTAATGCTCGATGTGGTAGTTCTCGGAAACGATCGTATCCCCCGTCACATGGTTGATCTCCTGTACCCAAGAAGGCGAAGCGTCGAACTCGACCTTATAGATATTATCGCGGCAGGAGCGGATGATCTTCGGCTCGTTCATCTCGGAAATAGGATTGGTAGCGAGGGTCGAAGCATAAAGCGAGAAATAGCATGTCGTATCCTGCACGAACATACAATCCACGACATAGAGGTGGTCATCGTGCTCTCCGGCATGGAAATCCTGTCCGCGGCCTTTTACATACTGCTCGGGGAAGGATCCGTCCGTACGACGATGTACCTCATCCGAAGCGTAAGCCCAACGATACAAGAAGCCGTCCGGCGCTTTGAAATCCGGATTGACCTGACCGCACTTCATATCCTTGAACTTACCATCCGAACAACCGAGGGTAAAGTAGGCATAACCGAAGTGGGCATTGAAGACACAATCGAAGGTCGTCAGGCGGACGGTCATTTTCTGACCCTGGTACTGGGGCTTTCTGAGGTTCACACCGACGGTAGTCCATTCCTTCCAGAAGATATCCGAATAACCGCCTTCTATCGTTCCTTGCGGCTCCTTATGCCATCCTTGGGCAATAGCCGCGGGCGTGAGTTCTCCGTTTTGTCGCACGGAGTTGGCATTAAAGTCCGCCATACCGCATCGTCCGATAGACTGGCCGTTGATGAGCATATCGAGCATGAAACGGGGGTTCTCGTCATCATCGTGCGTAGGTGCCTCCAAGATAGGCATATACTTAAGCAGGAGGACCGGATACTTGATCGTATCTACATTAAAGGAGAACTCAATCCGCTCTGCGAACTCATCATCATCCCAGTTACCGAGACGCACGGAAGCCAGTTCGCCGTCGGGAATGGTCTTCGCCGTAAATTTTGTGCGCGGCTCGTATTCCGTACGGTCGAAATGCACGGTGTGGAGACTTTGAACTTTGGAAGGTCCATTGTCCACGCGCTGCAGCGTAAAGTCCGTATAGGTCTCAGTACTTGGATGAGTGCTGGAAGATGCGACATAACACTGGGCATTATCAAGATTCAAATAATCCACGCAAAGCTGATCGGGATAATAGATCAGTTTACCCAAGATAGTCTTGAGGCTATAGTGGTATTCATCGCATTTAGCGCGGACGATGAAGTCCGTCTGACCGATCTCCAGATTCGAGAAAGTGGTACTGGTACCTTGTACGATCTTCGGTCCCGCCCAAGTCTGTTTGTCATAAGAATAGGCGCTAACCTCATATTCCGCCGCGGTTCCGGACCAAGAAACCATGACGGTAGTACCGTTTTGGGTAACCTTCAGGTTCGTCGGTGCGGGACAGGGTTTATTATCGGTAATATTGATATTATCGACCATAGCACCGGGTTGCTGCGGGTGTGCAGAACCGTTGGTCCATGCGAAAACGAGATAGTGGGGCGTACCATCGCACTTATCACCCTTAATCGTAGCAGCGCACTGACGCCAAGTAACCGTTCCGTTCAGATAATCGATATTCGCGCCCGGTTGCAAAGGAACGACATAGTTCTCGTAGGCAGAAGGAATCGTAGTACCCTGGGTAGGAATAGAATTTATCTTAATCGGGGTAACGCCATCCTCCTTGTACTGCGGAACCCAGAAGAGGTAGAGACCGTCAAAATCGCTGGCTACGTTCGCCATCACCGTATAGTCAAAGAAGATGGTATAATCGCCCGAAGCGAGCGGATCCAGGGGGATAGTATCATAGGCGAAAACCCAGCAACCGGTAGCCTGGTATTGCGCCGTAGTACCTCCATCATTGGAGATATACAGACCATTGTGACCGTTTCGGTCATTATTACCCGGCTCGCCGATATACCACTTATTCTTGATCTGAGCCGCGATAGTCGGATTCGCCGTAGGGTTAAGCACCCATCTATCGCGATCCGCCTGCGTCTCGAAATCGCAAGAATAGTTTGTAACAGCATGGATAGGAGCCGCCAAGGAAAGGGCAGCTACCATCAGGACACTAACTAATCGATTCATATTCATACGTATGTGAGTTTCTATATTATTGTTCTACAATCATCACTTGGGCTTTTGTCTCGCCGTCTCTATTGACCGATTTGAGGACATAAACGCCGGGATGCGAAGGCACCTCCAGGGTGTTATATCCCTCCATAAGGGAGGTGGTGCCATAGAGCTGGCCGGAGACGGTATAATACCATATATCCGCCGGCTTCGTCATATACATCGGTACGCGCTGACCGACCTTCACGATAGACGGATACTCGGACTGCTGCTCATGATAGACAGGCTGGATAGGACAGGTGGCGATAGAGACACCATCCTTACGGGTAGCTACTACGTAGTACTCCGACTCGTAATCCAGCGGCTGGTAGAGATACGAGTGGGTCTCTCCCTCCAGCGGCATGTTATCCTTATACCACTGGAATGCCGTGAACTCATATCCGCCGTTGTATTTCGGCGCAAGCATGGTCAGGACGTCATTCCATTTCTGCTCCACGATGGAGCTGCTATAACGCACCTCTACCATCCTATCCTCCTTGCGTACGCCGCAGCAGAACTGGTAGAAATAGAGGGACGCCATATATTGTCCCGGAGTGATAGTCTCCGGATAGGGGATAGCGATGGAGCTGACATTCGGGTCATAGATCGTCGTATCACGCAGCTGAGGCGTGTTGAAACGGATCTGGAGACTGTCATACACGCCCGCATGTATATCATAGGAGATATAGAACTGACCATCATCGGCGCAGGCATAAGCCGGCTGGAGTATCGTAGCATCCAGACGGGTGTTAACCGTCAGCGTCAGGTGGATAGCACTGTCACAGCCGTTCGGCGTCTTCATCATGATGAGGTAGTCGTCCAAAGGCGTATTATACTTAATACCGTTGATCACTACCGCCTGATCGGAACAGATCGAATCATGGATATAGACCTCCTTCGGTTTATCCCTTACCGTCAGATGGAGCGTCACCGTAGAGTCGCAACCTGCGAAATTACTGAACGTACGGACAATCGTCGTATCTTTGTCCAGCCATTCGTCTCCGAACTTATACGGCGCCTCCGGACAAGTGGTATAACTATACTCTACATCTGTAGGGACGATATTCGGCGTGATAATCGTATCCACGCGGGTACTATCACAAGAGTTATCCGCACCGATATAAGTGGTCATCGTCACCTCAATCGTATCTCCCTTATCGCGACACTTATAGTCCGGAGACCAAGAAGTGATCGGATCGGTCGCACGACCGGTTACCAGGCTACGGAAGACCCATAAGGATGAGTTAGCGGGCTCCGAGGTATGCTGCTCCACGCTATCCATGACAATCATCACATGGGAGGTGTTATGGAACTTCAGCCTACTCTGACACTCGGTATATACGCGGTCGAAAGTATATTCCGGCACGGGGAAACGCGGCGCAGAAACCGTACTGATCTCGAAATAGCAGTCGGGTTCCTCAATGAAACTAACCTTACAGGTATAGGTATGCTCACTGGGATCAACAATCAACACCTGATCCTTACTTTTGACAGCTCCCGTCTCGTCTCTCCATTCGTAGGCAAAGCCATCCGGCGCATAACAGGTAACCTGCGCGTCATTACCGCAGTTCTCGGTCTCGATATGCGCGTTAGCGCAATCCAAAGTGAAATAGCCATAACCGAAGTGAACCCACTGACCGCAGTCAGCAGAAGTAATACGTACCTTGATGTCCTGGTTATGATATTGCATCAGATCGACACCTACCGTTGTCCACTCTTTCCACGCCAACTCTTCGCCATGATATGTAGTCAAATGCCAACTATCCAGGTCTTGAGCAGCTGCAACGGCATCGGAATAAGTAAAGTCCGCCTTACCGCAGAGGTCTCCAAGGGGATTACCGACTGAATCCAAGATCTCCATTCGGAAATAAGGCTCTTCATCCCGGTCATGACCACTATTATCCAAGACCACGGCATATTTCAAAATCAGAATACCTTGCGTAGCTGTATCCACATGTATAGTATAGGTAATTGACTGCGCGTTACCATCCGGATTCCAGTTACCAAGACGAACAGAAGCCAAGGCGCCAGGTGGCACCGTATGCAACAGACTATCGGCACGGGGATCGACCTCCGTCGGATCCACATGCAGGGTATGCTTACTATCTTGCGAGTCCGGTCCGTAGTCCACTACACCAATATTGTCAAACGGGGACTGACCCGTATGTTTCTCGTGCTTACCATATGTACACACGACGTTCGGGCCATAGAGGTCCACATAATTGACGCAGTGGTTCTCCGGACAATAGACGAGTATATTCGACACATAGACATATCCGGTACTCAACTCTCCCTCATCGGGGTCATTATACTTAGACCGGATACGAACGTCGTAACTACCCTCCAGAATTTTCTTAAACGAATAGGAATGCGTACTACTACCCGGAGCAGGAGGCGTATAGCCCTCCGTGCCGTTCGTGATACCACTCATACCGTGTACCCAATCCAGTTCGCCAACCTTGCGGTACTGGATGTCAAACTCATTAGCCGCGCCTTCGCAATCCCAGGTAACCAACAAGGTCGAGTCCTCGCAATGCGGATAAACAACCACATGGGTCGGTTTCTGGATCTCCGCAGAGTTGATCTGGAAATTATCAATTGCGATCGAAGAGATACCCAACGAATCGGCGGTATTGGCATTCACCCAGATGAAGACGAAGACGAAGGGCTGCTGGGACAGTTCCGCTCTGACATTGACAGGACTGTTCTGGCCGGGAGGCGGCATAAACGAGACATTCTGCCAACTACCGCTACCGCATACGAATTTCTCTCCGGAGGGGGTCAAAGGCTGACATACCTTCTCTACGTTCAGGGGAAGGTCACCGCTCGCAGTAGAAACGATCTTATTGACGTCATAATAGTTGTTCGACGCCGTATTATTAAGGAAATACGTCTCGGGACAACACATGACGTACAGTTTGGAATTGGTAGAATCACCTATACCCTTCCAGTCGAAGCTGACATCATAGTGGCATGTCTTGTTTGCGGTCGGGAATTTATAACGCAAGTAGCTGATGACGATATTGGGGTAACCTCCAAAATCCGGGTCAGTGCCATATGCCGATACGTACATCGACCGTTTGCCCGCAGCATGTACCGCGGAACCGAACATCCACTTATCCGTAGCCGTCGGGGTGAGATAGTTGAGCGTCCATGCCGAGAGGTCCTCGGACTCCTCAAAGCCACACTCGTACGGCAGCTTGGTCGCTATACTCTGCGCCCAAGAAAGGGTGCAGAACAGTAACATTATATGTAAGAAGAGCTGTCTCTTCATAATATTTACCATTTGGTCATTTACCATGTACCATTTATTTGGTCATTGGGTTATTTAAAATACCTGTTGTATATCTTCGTCTCCGGTACCGGTGATGGTGAACTCTACACGACGGTTGAGCTGACGTCCCTCCTCGGTATCGTTGTCCGCTACGTGCTCGCGCTCACCCTTACCTTCAGCGGTCATACGCTCAGCGGCTACGCCACGTTTGATGAGGTCTGCACGTACGGCATTCGCACGACCCTCGGAGAGGATCTGGTTCGCTTCGTCGGAACCGACCGCATCGGTGTGACCGGTGATATGGATGGTGACAGACGGGTTCTGGAGGAGGAAGGATGCCAAGTCAGACATCGCTTGCTCCGAAGTAGGCAGAATAACCGTCTTGTTGGTAGCAAAGAAGAGGTTCTCGATCTTCACCTTGATACCCTCCTTGATATGACGGAGGAAGATATCCGCGGTATCGCGAACGAAATGAATCGTATCGTCCTTCGGCATATATCCCGTAGCGGTAAAATGCGCGATGTAGTCACCTTCGGTAAGCGGCGTCTCGATGAAGCCGTCATCAGAAGCCTGCGCCGCATAGAGGACTACGGTATCCGTCAGCGCAGTGAGACGCGCAGCGGCCTCAACCGGCTCGTGCGACTCCTCGTCATACACATTCATGCAGAGGGTGTAGATGATCGGCGCCGGGATGCGACGCAGCGGCAGACGAAGCGTATCGAAGGTAAACTCCTCCACAGCCTGCAGGACGGTATCCGAAGGATAATAGCCGTTCTTGGTAGCCGAGATACGATACTCGCCCGGCGCGAAACGGCCCTGCAAGAGACCCTGACGGTTGGTATTCTTCTGCATCTGTTTGCCGGACTCGGTATTGGTGATCTCCACCGCCACACCACCCAGAGCGAGGGCAGAGTTCTCATCATACATATAGACACCCATACGCGGCGTCGGTTTCTTCGGATAGTCGCGGGTATATTTCTTCGGACGCGGCAGATCGAACCACACGGCGAGTTTCGCTCCTACAAGGAAGGGATTGACCTTTGCATTCGCAGCCGAAGTAGTAGCCAGCGCCGAGTTAGCGGGGAAATTCAGCGGATTCGGATTCTCCATCATTCGAGTAGGTATATCCTGCGCCTTATCAGCCGGTTTATAGGACAGCGCGTTCAGGAATCCATAGTCGGCAAAGAGCGACACGCGCAGACGCGGAGAAGCATTGATCCACTGGTCAAGGTTCACGCCGATCTCCGCCGTAGCGGCTACATTGAGGCCCCATTTCACCGAAGTGGAAGGACGCGAGAAATCCTCGTCCGTCACCAGGGTATGGTTATACATATCCGTCAGACCGTCGATCAACTCGGTATCGTGGATCGACGTAGTAAGCGTACCGGAGAGGGTAGAGGAACCCAGGAGCCCCATACCTACTTTCACACCGGCCTGCCAGAAGAGCGGCAGTTTCTTAAGCTCCATACCGAAGAGGAGGGGCACCTGTACAAATCCGCCGATGAGCTTATCCTGCATCTTGGAGAACGCATAGGTATAGGTCATCGTAGCGGCGTACGGCTCCATGCCGAAGGAACGCAGGAGCGAACCGTCCGGCTGGTTGGAGATACCCATAATCGAGTTATAGGTATTGAACTCCGCGCCGACGGTCATAAGGAACTGTTTGTAGCGCAGCTGGTAACCCAGACCGAGACCGCCGCCTACGAATCCTTTGTCTTTGTTTTGGAAACCGGTCATCGCCTGGTCGTCAAAAGCGATAGAGGAGGTGAAGAGGTTCGAGTAACCTACCTGCCCCCAGAAGCCCAGACGATGGGCAATGTCGCGGTTGTTATAGGCTTCCGCTTTCGCATTCGCCTTGTCGATAGCCGCAACCTGCTCCATGTATTGCGCTTTCTCTTCTGCCGCCGAGAGCGAATTATCTACCTTGGGCGCAGTAACTCTGGAAGCCACCTGCTTATTCGAAGCGGAAGACTGTTTTGCTTTCGCTTGCTGAGCTTTGGCTTTCTCGCGTGCTTTCTGCTTTTGGGCAGCGGCTTTAGCTTGCTCTTTTTTCTTCTTTTCGCGCTCCTTAGCCGCTTTGGCTTTGGCCTTCTCGCGGGCTTTCTGGAGCTTCGCTTTCTCTTTCTCGCGCTGCGCTTTCGCTTTCGCACGAGCATCCGCCGCATATACAGCCGCTACATTGTTATCCACCAGGGAAGCCATAGGAGCTACAGCCGCCAAACCCATTGCCAACAGGATAATATAGATAATACGTTTCATCGATTAATGAATATTTTGGTTTCCGCCGCGCTTACGGTAGTTACGCTCTACGCGGTTATAATCGTAAATATAAGATTTCTTACGTTGTTTGCCTTCAAAAGCGATGGTATATTTGATACCGATATTGAGATTACGGAAGATAGCTCCGTCCGTGAGGTTGCTGAGCATGAGCGGCTGGGAGTAGAACTGCACTCCGTGGTCCGTCTCTTCGTATCCGAAGACAGGCGCACCGCCTTTTCCGGTAATGAGGTTGAGAACACCGAAATCCACATAGCCCGCCAGATACATACGTACCTTATCGGGATTGAGGCGGAACTGCTTATACTTAAACATGTGTCCGATACGGCCTCCTATCTCGGCGTGCGCCAGGATATTGAAGTTCCACCTCATCTTCAGCGGGTCGCTCTTCACGGGCAGACCGGTGATGAACTGGTGGTTCGGCATGTCATAGAAGTCATCGTAATAGCGTTCGTATTCGCCATACGTAGTAACCTTCGCCGAAGAGGACGTAGCGCCATAGAGATTGATGGAGAATTTTGGACCTATCAAGAAATAGAATCGTCCCCACTCTCCTCCCATCAACAGGGGGATATTGAGATTTACCATGTGGGACAAATCGCGGGATTTATCGACATGCAGGTGCATCTGGAAGAGATCACCCTCGGTGTCAATCATCGGGATTGCTTCGTCGTGATTCTCCATGCGGTTGGTATTGAGCTCATACATGCCCTCCACACCGACGGAGAAAAGGAAATTATTGTGAAATATACGGTAGTCTATACCGAGATTGGTATTCACACCGGCCGAAGGCGCATGTCCCTGTATATTATGCAGCAGCGCAGAGTATCCCGCATCGGCATGAAGCGACACGAAATGATAGGTCTCCGGAGTGAGACGGGTATGGGCATTTGCCCACACGCTCAAGAGCGTCAAACATACTATGAATACAATCTTTTTCACTGCTTCCTGTTACAAATAAACAGATTCGGACGGCAAAATTACAAAAAAAATCCCATTTACACAAGTATTTTGTTACTTTTTTGCCATTTTTTCTTCATTTTGCTATATTTTCTTTACAAAAAGTAGAAAAAGGTTAAAGGGGTGAGGGGTTATGGGTTAGGGGAGAAACAAAAAGGGCCGCCGAAATGGCAGCCCCTTTTGTGAGAGATTCGATAGATCGATATTCGATTTATCGAGTTATTTTACTACTTCGACCTTGCGTCCGGTAGCATCGTAGATGATGCCGTTGACAAGGATGAAGACTTTATTGTCACGGAGGAACTTGAACGCCTCGCCGTTATTGAAGATACCGGCGTTGCCGTTGATAAGTCCTGTCTCCTGACCCTTCTCCTGGATGCTGATGTTATCGATAGCAGCCGGAGTGTCGTCACCGTCGGAATCGTCGTTGAACCATGCGAATACCAGTTTGTACTGGCCTGCTTCGATCTCTGCGTCGGAGCTATAGTGCTGCCAATCGGTAGCGCCATAGAGTCCGCCGTTGTCGAGAGCGATATAGCCCTCAGGCAGAGCCGGATCACCGGCTACGAGAGTTGCAGAAGCAGGAACAAGTACTACGCGCAGGTAGTCGTACAGCTCACCTTCCTCGATATTGTAATCACCATTAGCCTTCCAGTCATAAGCGAAGGTGTACTCACCTGCCTGTGCGAATTCTAAGAGGATCGTAGCGTAGGAAGCGGATGCAGCATCCTTGGTGTAAGAGTTGGAAGCACCACCATCATCGTTGGAGATGTAGAGTGCTTTCGCTCCATCCTTCGCAGCTGCATTACCGATTACCCAAGCGTTCGGCTCAGTACCGTTGATGAACTTCCAAGCGCCGTCTGCCTCAAAGTCCTCAACGAACGGAACAGCCTCTACATGAACCTCCGTGGTGAAGGCAACAGAGATTGTATCGCTATAGCCATCCACGCCACAAGCTCTACGGAGGTAGAAGGTGTAGTCAGTAGATTCAGTCAGGTTGCTGAGCACGAGCGGATTCTCAGCCGCAGCTAAGAACTCAATCGGTTCTACAGCGCCCTCAACGAGTGCATACTCATAATCAGCGCCTTCCACAGCCGTCCAGGAGAAGGTAGCCTCGCTATCGGTGATACCCGATACAGCCAGGTTCTTCGGAGCCGGACAAGCCGGAGCCACACCCGGAACGTAGTTGATCAACATCTTCGGCAGGAAGTTACGCTGCGTGAGGCTGGTACCGTGTCCACCGAAGGAAGCACCCGATGCGGAAACACCTGCCCAGTTCACATTCGCATAATCGCCAATCTGTACAGTCTTTATACCGATCATGAGGTTACCTCCCTGATACTGGTAAGGATCGCTGAAGGAAACGATCATCTGGCCGTCCACCAGCGCGAGGGATGCTTCGTTCATGACTTTCGTCATCGAAGCCCAATCCTGCTCAGCAGCGAGGGTAGCGTCCTCTATCTCCAATACGTAAGCCTCGAAGGTAGCACCCTCCCAAGACGTTCTCGAAGAAGTGAACGAACCGAAGAAGGTCAGCGTAGTAATCGAATCCCATTCGAGCGACTCGAGCTGAGCAGCCGGAATGACGAACTGGCTACGCTGCGTAGCGTTATCTACATAATTACCCTCTACCGGTACATACGAGTTAGTAGAAGTACCGTCGTTTACGAGGAGCTCGTATGCATCGGTCGGCTTGAAGGAGATGATTGCGCTATAGAGGCTCTCACCATCCAGCTCACCGCAGTCTGCTTTGACGCGTGCGTAGTAGGTAGCCTCAGCGGTCAGACCGGTCAGGTTGATCGTAGGCTCGGAAACTACGACTGCAATCGAGTCAGAGAGGTTTGCATTGAGCGAGTACTCAACCTGCCATGCCTGTGCTTCACCTGCATTCCAGTTCAGCGTAGCGATCGAACCATTACCCGGGGTCAGGACAGCAGCCAGACCGGTCGGAGCAGGACAAGCGATGGTCGTCAAGAAGGACTTAACCGTACTCCAATCACTTGCTCCATCTTCACCACAGTTAGCACGTACGTAAGCATAGTAACGTGTGGTCGGGTTGAGATTCGTGAAGATATACGAAGTATCCGTTACGTCGATCAGGTTCGAGAGGGTATCCGGATTGAATGCCGCAATCGTATCCAGAGCGATCTGCCATGCGTTTTGACCTTCCTCACCTGCACTCCAGGTCAGTTTAGCCGAGTGTGCAAGGACATCGGAAGTGTTCAGGTTGGTCGGTTTCAGACAGGTCAGCTTCTTGATGGAGATGTTATCCACAGCAGCAGGAGTCTGAGAGCCACCCGAATTATCGTTTCTCCAGAGAAGAACCACTTTGTAGAGACCTGCCTCAACAGCCAAGTCAAACGACTCCGTAGCCCATGAAGAAGACTGATTCAGCTTGATACCATTATGCAAGGTAGTCCAACCTGCAGGCAGCGAGAAGTAACCCGTAGCCGTTGCGGACAACTCCAATGTATCCGGAACAAGCGCAACGCAGAGCAAGTCGTAGTTGCTTTCTCCGTAAGCCTTCCAATCGTACTTGAAGTTATAAACACCATCTTCAAACTGGAACAACTTCGTTGCGTACACAGCAGCCGAGGAACCCACACTATATGCGTTCGCCGCACCTCCGTTATTGGAGATATAGAGCGCGTGAGTACCCTCACCGTTGTGAGCAGCCTCGCCGTAAGCCCAAGCGTTCGTATAAGAGCTATTGATGAATGACCAGCCATTCTTGCTCTCAAAGTCGTTTGCATACGGGATAGTAGCCGGCGCCTGAAGGGTTACAAAGTGCAGAGCCTCAGACCAGTCCTCATCACAAGATACCTGTACCTGAACATAATAGTCGGTAGCATCGTCCAAATCAGCTAATGCATACGGGCTCTCTACGTTCGGAACCAGTACGGTATCGGTACCATGGATGTAGCGAAGATTGAATCCGGTTTGTCCGTAGGTATTCCAGCTGATAGAAGCGGTATTCAAACCAGGAGCAGCTGCGAGATCATCCGGCGTCTGGCAAGCTTTTGCCGTACGGAAGGAGATCTGGCTCCAAACGCTAACACCATCTTCGCTACCGCAGTTCGCACGTACGTACACGTTATATAAGGTGTCTGTCAAGAGATCAGCCAGCGCGTAAGTATTCGAAGCGACATCAATCAGCGTAGCCTCAGCGATATCGAAGTTCGGATCAGCCGAGTAAGCGAGCTGCCAAGCATCCTGCTCCTCCGGAGCGGTCCATGAGATCGTAGCGGAAGAAGAGGTGATATTGGAAACAGCCAATTCGGATACCGGTACACAGGTAATCTTCGAAATAGAGAAGTTATCGATAGCAGCCGGAGTTTGATTTGCCGTAGAAGTATCATCTCTCCAGAGGAATACTACTTTGTAACGACCTGCGGAGATAGCGATTTCAGTTGTTTGGAAAGTCTGCCATGAGGTAACTCCATTCATTGCAAATCCGCCATCCAACGCAATTGCATTCCAAGCAGCGGGGAGAGCAGTAGCCGTAAGACCGGTAGGCATCGAAGTACCCGGAACTAACTCAACGGACTCCGGAACGATAAATACGCGCAGGTAGTCATACATCGTCGAGGTACCTTCACCATTTGCTTTCCAATCATACTTGAAGGTATAAACACCCTCCTCGAAGTCGAAGGACTTCACCGCATAAACCACAGCAGCAGCGCTACCGTTATATGCGTTCGAAGCGCCGCCATCATTGGAGATGTAGATCGCGTGCGTGCCCTCACCATTGTGAGCAGCCTCGCCGTAAACCCATGCGTTAGTCAGGCTACCATTGATGAACATCCAGTTGTTGCCATCCTCGAAGTCATCCGCATACGGAGCCGTAGCCGGCGCCATCAAGGTATGGAAAGCAGCAGAGATGCTCGGGCTGTAGTTGCCGGCGCAGTTCTTACGCAGATAGAGGATATAATCCTTATTATCTACCAAACCGCTAATCTGCATCGAATCGGTAGCGGCAGCGAATACATCTTCAGCCGGTTCACCAGCCGAAGCGAGAGCAACGGCATATACATACGACTCACCTTCCTCAACGGTCCAGGTGAATTTAGCCGAATACTCCTCGATATCGAATACTGCCAGACCTTCCGGCTCGAAGCAGCTCGGGAGCTCATCTACTACGATATCATCGAGGTAGAGTCCACGCGAGGTATTGGATGCATTAGCAGCCTCCAACTTCAAAGCGATATACCGGCCTTCGCCTGCATAGTTATTGAAGCGAACTTCAAACGGCTCATAGCTTGCGGCAGCAGGCTTGATAACCTGGATAGCCTCGAAGGTAGAAACATCCTCCGGATCGGTCATGATACCGACTATAATGGAGTCGCCGCTATTATAACTACTATATTTACGCGCGTTGAACTTCAGACGCAAGCCGCTGATACCGTCCATCTGCGGCAAGATAGCATATTGATCTTGCGGATCGTAGTCGGTAGAAGAGCTATAGTACGAATAGAAGCGCATAGAGTTCGGCTGGGAATTCGAATAATCCGTGTAGGAATAATAGTAAGCCGTCGGATAATACATATACGTCGAGTGGGTGCTGGTATTGATTGCACTCCAACATGTCGGGAGCGTACGCGCACTCGGCGTATAAGCAGAAGCGAGAGGCAACTCATCGAAGTTCTCGGCGTACGGGAAGGTCGAGATTGCGCCACATGCGGTAGTGAAGGAGATAGACAAACTGAACGGACTAACCGCCTCATCGTCTGTCGGATCACACCAAGCCGCAACCTGTACTTCATACGTCGTGACAGCTGCGAGGTTCTCGAGCAACAAGGTGTCGTTGAGTGCATGAATCGTATCCGCCCACTCGGCAGCACCGCTGATGCGGTAGCGAACGAGCCAGTCGGACTCTGCACCTTGCGGCGTCCAAGCGATGAGTGCAGATGAGGAAGTGATACTATCTGCGATAGCATGGATACCTTGCGGTTCTGCACACGCCGGAATATCCTCTACGACTACATCGTCAATATAGAGACCATGGGTATAGTCTCCTCCCTGAGCAGTAACATCCAGTTTGATCGCAATAAACTTGCCTTCTCCGGTGTAACTATCCAACGGAATGACGAACGGAGCATACTCAGCAAGATATCCACACCGGGTATATACCGGCACGAAGGTAGAAGTATCAGCAGGATCCGTCATAACACCTACAGCGAAACAGGGATCGTTAGAACCTGAAGAAAAAGGTCTCGCATAGAATTTGATCCGCTTGTCGCTTACGCTTGTCATTTCCGGCAAAACAGCGTATTGATTCTCCGGTCCGTTAGAGGAACCGTATGCAAACGACGAGTGGAAATACAACGAATTGCTGCCTGAATGCGCAAATGTTGCACTTTCCAGTATCGTCGGATAATAATTATGCGAACTGCTGATATTGGTATTGATGAAACTCCAGCAAGCAGGTAATTTATTTGCATTTGAAGGAATTTCCGTTATACCGTCGAAATTCTGGTTGATCGTCTCTACGGCAGTACACTTGGTGATTGCATAGATCGATGCAGAATATTTACCGATAGCCGTTTGGTCAGCCGGATCGCACCACGCAGCTACTTGCAGCTCATAAGCCGTACCCGGAACGAGACCAGTCAGCGTAGTCGAATCGTCGTTGTGTACAAAGATAGAATCAGCGAATGCTTCTTCACCATATACTTTGTAGCGAATAACGAAGTTGTTCTCCTCACTCATCTGCGTCCATTTGAGTACTACAGAAGTCGTAGTAGCCAAGGAATCTACCGCATGGAAGTCAGCCGGCGTAGCGCAAGCGACCTTCGCGAAGCTGAAGTTATCGATAGCAGCCGGAGGATTCGTACCAGTGGAGGTATCGTCTCTCCACATGATCACGATATTGTATGTACCCGCAGGAACCGCAATCTCCGAAGAAGTGAAGGTAGCCCAAGAGGTACTGAGGTTCATAGCCATACCTCCATCCAATGCGATGCATCCGGCAGGCAGGGCTGTTGCACTAACACCCGTCGGCAGCGACGTACCCGGTACCAACTCAACGTCAGCCGGTACGAGTGCTACACGCAGGTAATCGTAAAGGGTAGAAGATCCTTCACCATTACACAACCAGTCATAGGAGAATACGTAGTTGCCGGCAGCGAAGTTAAATGCCTTTTGCGCAAATACAACGCAAGCAGCGCTGTTCGTATAGGCGTGCGTTGCACCACCGTCATTCGAGATATAGAGCGCGTGCGTGCCTTCGCCGTTATGAGCAGCCGTATCGATTACCCATGCATTAACGAGGTTGCCGTTATTGAGTAACCATTTAGCTTCACCCTCGAAGTCCTCCGAATAGGAATCGCCAGCATCCACAGGGTTCTGCTTGGTCTGGAAGGAGATGGATATGCTTTCGCTCTTGGTGGTTGCACCACAGTTCTTACGCAGGTAGAACTTATAGCTCGTGCAATCCTCCAGTCCCTCCAACTTAATGGAGTTGACATTGATATCGATGAATGCGTCATCCGCCGGTTCCGGTTCGGAAGCCGGAGCATACGCATATACCCATGGTAAACCATCGGTCTCGGAGTTCCAAACGAGGGTAGTCGAAGTAGCCGTAATTTCCGAAATAGCCAAACCGGTCGGTTTTGCACAATCCAGATGCGCGATACTGAAGTTGTCGATAGCAGCAGGAGGATTATTACCAGTGGATCCATCGTTCTTCCAAATCAACGCAATTTTATAGTAACCGATTTGGTCGATTGCGTAATCCAAGGAGATGTGCTGCCACTCTGTCTGCTTGCTGAGCTGCGCACCGCCATCCAAAGCGATCCATCCCTCAGGCAGCGCCGAATAGGAATAGCCGGAAGGAGAAGTACCCGGGGTAAACTCTGTAGAAAGAGGAACAAGCGCTACACGCAAGTAGTCCCAGTTATTCTCTCCGTCACCTTTCCAATCGAAGGAGAAGGAATACATACCGGTCTCATCGAAGTAGAAGGTCTTGGTAGCAAATACGACAGCTGCAGAGTGCGCATAATCGTTGGTTACTCCGTTATCACTTGAGATATAGAGCGCGTGCGAGCCGCCATTATTGGTAGCAGTACCCCAAGCCCATTTATTCGGCTGAGCGCCGTTGTAGAACAACCATCCGCCGTTATTCTCCTCGAAGTCCGCGGAATACGGCAGAGCAGCGGGAGTCTGGATAGTAGTGAACTCCTTATACAGAATTTCGCTGGTGCTTTCGCCGCAAGATCTGCGGAGGAAGAAGATATAGGTAGTCGTCTCTTCAAGGCCCGTCAACGCAACCTGCTGTCCCTCGGTCGAACCGGTGAACTGCTCGTCTGTCGGAGTGAAGTCACCTTCGGGCTTAACGACATAGCCATACTGCCATGTACCAGCTTCATCAGCCTCCCAAACAGCGGTTGCAGAGGAGCCGGTGATATCAGTAACTATCAGGCTGTTTGCCTTCTCGCAAGCCGGGATCTCAGCGATCCGGAAGTTTGCGATATGGAGGTAATTGTTTCCGTTCGCTTCTGTGGACTCACCATAGAGAGCAATCTGGATGGGTTGACCTGCGTAAGTAGAAAGGTCATACTTAACGAGCTGTCCATCCACTTTAATTGCGTCATACGAGTAGCCGTCTCCACTATTCGTCCAAGTCAGGATCGGGTTCCAGTTCTCACCACCGTCATTGGTGATGAAGACGATGAACTTATCATCATTCTGATCACCCGGCTTAACAACTGTCGGAGTAGAACCTGCAGCTTTGGAGAGCGCGAGATCGAAGGTCAGCTGATAGTCATCCTCAATGACGATAGTCGGGCTAACGATCCAGTATTTGCAGTCAGCGCCGGTGATATTAAGGCGCAAGTGACGGTTAGCAGAGGGGAATACGCCGTTTGCTGCAGCCACATTCCAACCGGCAGTAACGGGTACCATCGGAGAAGAACCGTTCTCCAGGTCCTCCAGAAGCACCTCATAGCGTTTCCACTCACCCGGCAGGGCGGTAGTGTCGAAGGTCTCCACAAACGGAACGCCCGCAGCGGTCTTGACAGAAATCGCCTTACCATAATCCGTGACATCGGTCACGGAGCAGACAGCAGCAACGCGAACGTCATAGTTGGTGAACGGCTGCAAGCCGAGGATCGTGTACGGATTCGTGGAGACATCGGATGTGATCCACTCTGCCGTGGTATCATTGCTCACTTTGTGTTGAATGCGCCAATCAGTCTCACCGCTGTTCGCGGTCCAAGCTACCTGAATCGAGTTCTTGGTAGTCGCGCCTTCAACCTCATGGAGATCCGTCGGCTTCAAGCAAGTGGGGATACGATCTACGAGAACATCGTCCACGTGGATGTTATTATCACCGCCGGAAACAGAGGACTCACCATAGAAAGCCAAAATAATCGAATGTCCCGCATAAGCCGAGATGTCAACTGTGACCTCTTCGCCTTCCTCAGAGCAAGCAATATTATCGTACACATACTCAGAGCCGGTGTTGTTCCATTCCCGAATGATACTCCAGGTAGCACCGCCATCCAAAGAAGCGAGCACAATGAAACGATCATCCGCCTGGCTTCCCGCTGTGACAGGTGCCAGCGTGCCGGAATACTTGGTCAATGCCAGACTGAATGTCATCTGATACCCCAGGTCACCTGCTTCCATCGCCGGAATAAGGATCTCCGGCAACATGAGCCATTTGTGTACAGTGGAACAAATGTTCAACCTCGCATGGCTATCAAACACACCATTATTAGTACCGAACACCCACGAATAAGACGAGGATGCAGATGTGTTAATAGATCCATCTGCATTCAATCCGCCCGTTAAATTTGTCCAGCCACTCGGCGCAGACGAAGCATTGAAATGCTCTGCAAAGGGCAGACCAACGAGGGTCGTGAACGAAACAGATTTCCAACCACTGGTGTTCTCACCACAGATAGCCTGTACCTGTACTTGATACGCCGTGTTAGAAACGAGGTTCGACAACTGATAGAAGTTGCCGCTCAGGTTCTTCACCAGCGTCCACTCTTGATCAGAGGAAGCCTTGTACTGGAGGTTGTAAGTAACAGCAGAACCCGTCCAGTTGATCGTTGCGGAGTTCGTCGTTACGTCGATAGCCTCCACCGACTCGGGTTTGTCGCAAGTCGGACCACCGCCACCTTCGGCAGTAATCGTTGCTTCCCAACCGGCAGCAACACCGCTACCATCTGAATGCCACTCGATCTTTAATGTGCCTGATTGAGCCACATAATCCTGACCAGTGGTAATTGTTGCAGAGGCACATCCAGTCTGAGCTCTTCCGATTAACTCCTCATCGTCGTAGATGAGCATGTAATCCCAGTCATAACAACTGGAAGAAGACTCAGTAGCTAATGCGGAGAAGTTAATGGTAATACTTCCTCCGGCATTAGTCAGTACAGCTGTGTAGTTCTGGCTGGAACCATAGCTACCAGTCGGTCCTCCTGAGTCATAGAACAGGTAAGACTCACCCGGCGTAAGATCCTGAGTAATATTACCGGTCAGGGTAATAGTCTCTTGGGCCTGGACACCTATGCACCACAACAGCGTCATGAGCAGAAATGCCAACTTTTGAGTAAATTTTCTCATACGTTAAACAATTTAGTTAAACAATAAAATAAACAAACTATCTTGTATAGTTATCTTTCAAAAAGCAAATCGGGCACAAAAGTAGTAAAAAAGTTTGACATATGCAAGTATTTTCTTAAAATTTACGTCAAAATGTCACAAAAAACTTGATTTTACTACGAAATGTTTATTTTTGTCCGTGATAATTGGTGTATCGTCGGGGGCTTGTCGTAGGCTTGTCGTTATATCAACCACCTACGAATCCCCAACGAATAACCAACTTATCACCAACTAATCACTAACGATTCGGTCGTTTTAGAGTCGTGGGTCCGCCACTTTCTGACCGGATGCGTTGTACCATTCGTCATCGAGGATGATATACATGTTATCTTTGTAGATAATCTTCCTCGGCAGTCCGTTCTTGCCCTCGATCTCTTCTATGCCTTGCGAACCGGTGATGACGAGTGTGTGAACGAGCAGCGCGGCGCATTGGGTACCCTGTACATAGACGGAGTCCACATAGGTTCCTGCGGGCGTACCAGCCGGGTAGAAGATCGGCGACTGGATCGGGCTGTAGGGGTGCGCCGGATCGTTATATGTGAACGGCAGTTCGTCCACCGTGATACGGGACTCGGCATAGAGCGTTTGTTCCGCCTCGGCGTAAGTGATGATCAATGTCTCGATACTATCGCATCCCAAGGATGAGATCGCCGTATCGCGGTAGATACCTGCGCGGTTGTAATTCTTACCATGCCATGTGTAAGGCTCTCCCGGACAGATCGCCACTTCGAGGTCTTCTGCATATCGACGCTCCTTGACGAGGAGGTTGAGGGTCACGATACTATCGCAACCGTGAACAGCCGAGTGCAGTTTGCGGCGGTAGATACCCGTGGTCTCCTTCGGCAGGAAGTCGTGACCGGTATAGGTCTCTCCTTCGCAGATGGTATCCATGAAGAGCACCTCTTGAGCCGGGAAAATCTCAATCTCGAGCTGGAAGACGGAATCGCGTTTGCCGGCCTTCGCCTCCGCATCGGAGACGTAGACAGGTTGCGGATAGGCGTGGATACCCGGTTCGGTATCATCACCGGAGAGGTAGATGTCACCGATTTGTACATCCTCGTACTGGCAAGCCGAAGCATACTCTACCTCTTTGTCGAAGTACGCCAGACGGATGTTATCCACATGGATAGCGATACCGGTGTTGACGGTCGATTTCGCCTCACGGTAGAGACCGATTCGGATATTCTTTCCGGCATACTGAGCGAGGCTGTAGCGAACGCGTGTACCGTCCACCGGGATGTCGCGCAACTGCTTGCCGACCGGGTTGGTATTCTGCCATTTATCGAGTATATTCTTGCTCTTCCAGGTCTGTCCGCCGTCGTCGGAGATGATGATCATGAAGAAGAAGTCATCCTTCATATCGTTGTCGGTCACGGCGTTGGAGGTAGCCAGATGGGCGGTGTTACAAGCCGTGAGTGCCAGATCCATGGAGAAATGCACACTATCGTTCTCCGGGAGGAAGAAGTTCGGCGTAATGAGCCAGTGGAAGTCCGCGGAGTAGCCCTGTGCTACGTAGTGCGATCCCTCAAGGCCGTAGTTGTTCGTCGTACGCGTGAAGCCCCAGTTATCCACACCGCGTGTGATGACTCCTGTGGAATCGACGATGATGTCCGCGTGGGTCTTACTGAAGGTCCACTCGTTGGCGTTGAGGTTCGTAGTGCACTCCTCGAGGAAGTAGGGGCTGCGCGAGGTCTTGAAGGTCGCTTTCTGTGAGAAAGCACTCTCCCCCCAACGCTCGCCGCAGATCGCCTGAACACGCCATACATAAGTCGTTTGCGGAGACAGGTGGTCCACTCTATACGAGGTCGCTTTCACCGTACCGTTGAAGACAAAGGCTTCTTCGTCTGCGAAATACGGATCGGTCGAAACCTGGAGCAGATAGCTTCCTGCGGAGTCGATGCCGTTCCAAGCGAGATCGGCATAGACGCTACCGACAGTCAGGGTCTCGAGTCCGGTCGGTTCCTTACACTCGGAGACGCGCTCGAAGGAGAGTTCGTCGATCCAAACGTAGTCAGCGGATTTCTGCGCCGAGCTACCCTTCGCATAGAAGGAAGTCATGAGCGCGATATACGGACCTGTAGCGCCCTTGAGCTCTACGTGGCAATCCTGGAAGAGGAAGTTGTTCGCCGCATTTGCGCCGTTAGCCGACGAGAGCGTACCATCGTATGTGACGGTGTCGATAGGCATGAAGGTAGCCGCATTCGTCGGATCGGTCATGGTACCGACGATGATAGACTTCGAGTAGGTCGAACCCGTGAAGGATTGCAGTACTGAATCGTTCATCGCGGAAACATATGCCGGCCGCATGAGGAAGCGCACCTGCAGCGTGTCGTACGCCTGTACATCCATCTGCGGAAGCGCCACATACGGCTGATAGGAAGCGGCCGCACGGCTACTGTACGAAGCCCTCATCATCAGGGCGTGCTCGCCGGAATAGCTATAACGGAAAGATTCCGTATTCGCCTGGTTGTATGGGTCGTAGGTGGAAGATTTCCATTCTCCCTGGAGCGCATCTCCGTAGTACCAGCAGAGGTTCTGCGTGTAAGCATTCTGCCCGTTGATAGCCGCCCATCCCTCACGCGGCTCGAAGCCGGTGTAGTACTCAGGCGCGATAGGAGCGCAGTCCGTGACAAAGGCGAAGGGCTTGGAAGCCGGAGAAGCCTCGTCCTCCTTGATCTGATAAACGATCCAGTGATAGTTCATTCCCGGTTGCAGGTCGGTCAACTGGTACTGCGTGCCGTTGACGGTGTCGCGGAAGAGCTCCTGACCCGTAGGACCATAGAGCACAACGACAGCATTCAGCTCCGGATAACGTGTGTTCCAAGCGATGTCAGCCGTGGTCGTCGTGACATCCGAGACACGCGTACCGGTAGGCGCAAACATCGTATTTCCGATCGGTTTCACACTCAGGTCATCGAGATAGAAGAGACCCGGTGCCGGCTGGAAGAGGACGATATATTTACCCTGTGCTCCGGTCAGCGGCAGACGCATCTGCTCCCAGTAACGGAGACCATCGGGATCGTTGTTGACGTTCGTATTGGTGGTCAGATCGGTGTGGGAATAGGTGACTGTATCGATGACTTGCAGCGTGCTGAAATCAGCAGGGTCAGTCAAGGTACCTACTACCAGAGACTGGCTATAGCCGCTGCCCAACCATGCGGTAGCGGTGATTTTACCGCGTCCCGAAGCGGAAGGATAGGTCTCGTCGAAATTAGTGAAGCAACGTCCGTAGAACTCGATCATCATCGTGTCGAGACCGATATTGAGTTCCGGCAGGACGATGTACGAGTTGAAGTATGCGTTCGCTGTATTCATAGCGGTACAGATACGCAATGCGTGGCTGTCGTTGCGTCCGACCTCCACATGTGCGGATGCGTTGTAGCCCGTCATCGGGCCGGCAGCTTCGTATCCCTTACGTTGGATGAGCCATTGGAATCCGTTCACCGGCGTGTCGTAGGTCTTACCTACCGTGAAGCAAGCCGGCTTGAAGTAGAGCGAGTCCGCAGCCTCACCGGCCAAGATATCGTTCTTCTCCCAGTCGTTGGGGTTATCGAAATTCCAAGCGAAGGAGTGCTGTGCATCGGGTTCGAGCGCGAGACAGAGCGTATGGAAGGCCAGTTTATCCGTAGTCACGAATCCGGAATGCGGTGTTACCGCCTCCAGACGCGCGATATAATCGGTCTGCGGATTGAGGTTCTCCACCAACTGCGAAGTTGAGGTGAGATTCAGATACTGCGCTACCGCTACACCAGCAGCCGTCGTGATATAGAGGTTCCACGGGCCACCGATAGCGTTCCATTCTACCAGGGCGCTTGCGCCGTCGGCTTGTACCTTCTTGAGGGAGACGAGGCTGAAGCCCTTCGATGCGTCCAAAGCCACATCGTCGAAGAAGACATTCGCAGTATCACCCGTCTGTTTCGGCAGATAGAATACGATTTGCTTCGTAGCCATCGTCGCAGAATCCAAATCGAGCGAGTAGTAGCTGAAGAGTTGGTTATTCTTCGCAGTAGCCTTGGTTGCAGTATTGAGTTTATCCAAGTGAAGCGTAGCCAGCGTCTGATAGGTCTCGAAGCCTCTTTCCTTATCAATCGTACCTACCTCGAACTGAGCCGGGAAGGTATGTTTCGGGAGTTTCGAATCGCCATCGACGTATCCCGGACGCACCTTGAAGCTGAAGGAGCGATCTTTCGGTTCGCCTACGGACGGGAAGATCACGTAGCCGCCATAGGTGTTCCCATCGGCATGGAGCAACATTGCTCCCGTACCGGTACGTGCGCACCAGAGCTCGCCGGTATTCTCGCGGCTGTGCGGGTAATAGAGATAAGACTGAATATCTGTACCCACGGAGTCGCGTCCGGACTTCAGCGCCGGATGGAGATAGTAGTTGTCGCTCTCGGAATACGGACTGCGCTCCCAGAGTTCGCCGGTCTTCTCAAAGCCGAAGAAATAATTCTCCGCGAAATAGTACTGGGTACTGATCTTGAGCGGGTTACGCGTCCAGGTACTTTGATCGTTGGCGCCACATATCGCACGCGCGAAGATATAATAGGAGGTAGCTGGCTCGAGGCCGGTCAGCTCTACGTTCGTCGAGTTGACATCGATCTTCGTTGCTGTAGCCAGATACTGGTTGATATCACCGATAGTAGCATAAGTATCATCGTCAATCACCACTAACTGCCATTGCGAATCCTCTACCCTTGCCGGCGTGAGAGCTATCGTAGCGGAGGTGAAGGACGAGCCTACAAAGCGGAGTTTCGGGGAGTTACAGGAAGCCAGATACTCCAGACCTACGTTATCCAGATAGTTATCATAGGTATTCGGCGTCACATTGGGGATACCGGACGTGATAACGAGGTTATCATAGGGGAGCTCGTATTCGGAGAGATCCATCGTGCAATGGGTATAAGCAGCCGTAGGCGCCAAATCGAAGGTGTTGAGCAACACGAAAGTCGTTACATCATTCACATCCGCCATTACGCCGACATACATGTTCGTAGACGACGAGCCGCCATAAGAACAAGCATCGAAGGTAAGACGCAGGTTCGCCAAATCGGCATCTACCTTAGGCACAACGATATAACAACCGTTGGAAGAGGTTGACCAGACATCAATCGCATTGGTACCGGAGTTGGCATTCTCCCTTACAACGTGGTAGGTCATGCTACGCGATCCTGTACAATGAATCTGCCAACATCCGGGTGAAGGTTCACCTTTCTCATAACTCTCGAAATCATCAAAGAACGGTAGCGGCGCACCACCTACCGTAGGACAAGTCGTACGGATAGCCGCATAGGTGACAGAGATAGCGGTACTATCTCCATCCTCGCAGATACCCTGGGCGTACGCATAGTAGTTAGCATTCGGCTGCAGACCCGTGATCAGGATGTCATCCGAGTGATCAACGATCGTATCCAGGAGATAGCGATAGGTCTTCTTCTCCGACTCCTCCAATGCTTTGTTAGCCAACAAGAGACGATAGCTGTCCTGATAACCCTTCCAGCTGATGATAGCGGCATCTTCGCCAACACTATCTACCGTGAAAGAAGAGATAGGACGGCATTTCGGGATCAACTCTACCGATACCTCGGAGATATACGCGTAGTTGGTACTACCGAAATCCGAGAGGAACATAATGTTCCGACCCAGCTCACCCATGTAGTCACCCATGTAGTTTTCAAATCCTACCGAATACGGATCCCAAGTGCTCTTACTGAGGTTCAGCGTATCGAGTGCCACAAAGGTATTGAGGTCGCTCGGGTCGCTGATGACACCTACGATCACCTGGTTGTTATTCGAAGAGGAGTTATTGCTGCGGCCCCAGAAGTTCACCTGATACTTGCTAATCGAATCCACATCCAACTCCGGCATGATGGCATATGCGCCTACATAACTGGAGGAAGAAGATACATAGTCATATAACTTCAGGTAGTTCTTGCCGTTGTGCATAGTGCTGGAGGCGTCATCGATGTACGGGATATAGGAGGAAGAAGCATTTTGCGTCTTGCTTCCAACCGTCCAACACGGCGTCTCACCGCCCGTACCGGTCTCGAAGCCTTCTTCCGCAGAGAAGGTCACGGTGCCTAAAGCCTCCGGCGTTCTTGCCACACACGGCGTCATGAACGACAGCGTGCTCCATGGCGCTTGGGCATCGTCGCAAAGAGTGGTGGTAGCCACATAGTATTTCGTCTGGCCCTGCAGACCGAAGATCTCTTTCGAGCGAGTAGAGACCGTGTCCTGATAAACGATCCACGACGCCGGTATATGATAATCGTCGTCGGAGAGGTCCTCCTCACTGACCAGATGATTCGTCACCAGTATTATCCAGTTATCGCTCGTTCTGAGACCGCTGCTGATGCGGACACTCGATCCGGTCAACTCAGAGATAGACGGCTTGGTCAACGGACAAGCTACCGAAATGAACGACACATCATCCAGGTACGCATACGAGGTCTCGCCGTACGGCGTACGCCAAGCGATATACTTAGCCGTGCTCGGAATCAGGCCCGCATACTCACTCAGATCGTACGAGTATTGTACACTCTGGCCCGTACCGCCTATCGAGTCGATCACAACGAACGTATTCAGATCATACGGATCGCTCATCACGCCCAGTAACCAGCTATACGAAGAACCGGAGTACATATTGAAGGTCACCATGATCTGCGTCAGACTATCGCATTTGATCTCCGGCGAAGCGATATACGCCGGGGTGTAGTCATAATAGTCATAGCCATACATGCGGAAAGTACGGGTGCCCGAAGAGGAGTATGTAGAAGAATTATAGATATACGGCCGATAGGAATCGGTAGCATCCGCAGATCCGTTGCCGCTATACCAGCAGTTCGGTACCGAGCCCGTGCCGGAGGAATAGGATTCAAACGTCTCTTTGTTCGCCCTTGTCGGATCCAGAAGCTCGCAAGAGGTCGTAGCAGGCGTGCTGACCCATGTGCTGTCACCGCACAGACCGCGGACATAGACATAATAGGTGCTCTGCGCCCTGAGACCTCCCAATTGGAAGTTCTTGCCAACCACCAGCGTATCGTCCACAATCGCCAACGAATGATCATACGTACCATTCTTGATAGCAATAGTAGCGACGTTAGCCGTCAATACTTTTACCTCCCAGGTATCGTTGTCGGTCGTACCGCTCCAAGTCAGATTGATATCATGCGGCGCATACGTCGGCTGATGGAAGTCATAAGGCTCGATACACGAGGGGTCCTTCAGCTCCACATTGTCAATCAGCACATCACTATTCATCATCAGGCTACCCAGACCCGAAGTGATGGCAATCTGGTTGTACGCCAACTCATAATTAGAGAGGATGAAACGTGCTTTCTTAAACGCCGTACCACTCACCTGGATGGTATCGAACGGCACGAAGGTGCTTTGGTCCTCGATATCCTCCATCGTACCTACAATCACCACTCCGGGAGACGAAGAGAAAGAACGTACGTCAAACGAAAGCAACATATTCGACAGATTTCCTTCTACCGCCGGCAGAATCGCTATCGAGCGATGGATCGTACCGGACGAATAGAGGTTCAGCGCTTTGTTAGTTGAGGTCGAAGAACCTACATTATAGATTGACGGATAGCCTACACCGAGGTAATCTGCCAACTGCCAACAACCCGCCGTGGTTCCACCGAGGTTGTAGTTCTCAAACATCTCCTTGTACGGGAACGTCTCCTCGCGGCAAGGCGTAGAGAACATTGTCTCGCTCCACCAATCCATGTCGCAAGTAGCGCGGACATAGAGGTAGTAATTCGCGTGTGGAGTAAGCCCGCCGAAACCGAACTGCGGCTTCGTCGTGTGATCCGGCCAACTCAAGGTCTCAGCAACCGCTACACCGGTCATAGCCGCAATCTGCTCTTTCGTCTTGTTTACACGGTCGGACTCTTTGATAGCCACGCGAGAGAGAAAGAACTCCCATTCTTCCGACTGCGAGGTCTCCCAACTTACAGATATGGAATCCGGCTCTATCTGCAGTTCCATATTCGTCGGAGGCACACAATCCGATAGTTCCTCAACAATGATTGCATCGATATAGTTGATCGTGTTCTCACTCATCTTTTTCACATCATCCCAAAGGATGGCGATCACACCATCCGGACCGGAGTAGTTCTCGAAGTTCGCATAGCAACGCGTATAGCCCGTGGCATTCAGCGTGAAGTGCGAGACCGGAATGAAGGTGTTGATATCCATCGGATTGGACATCACGCCGACCGTGGCATGCGCCTGGTCAAAGGTAGCACCACCACTGAGGAAGAACTTCACCTGTACTGCACTCAGGTCCTCAACCATCGGCAGCGTAATCCAGGCATCCGTACCGCCACGCTTACTGAGGAACAGATGTCCCGAACCTCCATAGCTGTTCGCCGAGCTGACGTACACTGCCGGGTACGTTCCGCTGTTGCCAAAAATACCCAAGCCCTCTGCAAACTGTCCCGAGACGCCCGGGATGGTATATTTCGTAGTCGTACTTGCCTCAAAATCAAAGGAGTACGGGATCTCGCGCATCGGTGCTACCGTCACAAACGGATAGCGGTAAGACCATTCCGTACCGGCTGCTTTGACATACACATAGTACGGTCTGTTCCAACTATGGTCGGCTTCCAACTGGTCGCACTGATAATGATTAGTTGTCACCGTAGCTTGATCGACAATCGCCTCCTGAGCCGGGTTATTCGGGTTAACCTCCGCATTCGTGACCAGCACGTCGTACGAAGCGGCGTTGCCTTTCCAAGTGATATCGGCATACGTATCACGCGGATTGACGGAGATCTCGGTTACCTTGTTGACATCCTTGCGATACTCGATCGTCAGGTTATCCATGTAGAATAAATTCTGACGGTCAAAACGGCTCACGAAAGCCACGTATGCACCGGTACCCTGGTACGAACCGAGGTCCACGATATTCTCCTGGAATTCCTTATTGCCCCAGACCGTGATCGTATCTACCGGCTGGAAAGAAGTGATATCACCCGGGTCATCCATCACACCAACGATGATACCGCGGCCGTTCTGACGACCCGTATTCGTATAGACCGTGCTCCAGAAATGTACCTGACACTGATTCACCTGAAAATCATCGTTCGTCGAATCCGTCAACGCCGGCGTAGCCATATAGACATAGCGGTCCGCCGGGATGAAGGTTGAAGGCGAAGTAGTTGTTCCGCCTGAGAAAATCACGGCTGCCGTTGTATCCGGCGAGTAGTATGCACGTGCGTTACCCTTCGTCGAAGAGTTGACATACGGGTTCGTATTGCCCGTATTACCACCCCAACTCCAGTCCTCGTCGCGCAGCACGCCGGAAGCGTAGTTAAACTGCTCGGTGAACGGCACTTGTTTGGTCATACGTACGCGGAATCCGAACGGACCCTCCTCCGTAGCCTCGCTGCTCCATGCGCTATTCTCATCATCGCAGATGGAACGGATATACACCAGGTAGAACTCACCGCTCTCCAGAACCACATCGCAGTTCTGCTGGGCACCGGACACCTGGCTATGGTAGGCGATCTTCTCCGGCGTCTCCGCCTCGATCTCCTCAATACGGTCCGGCTCGATAGTATCTTTCGAAACGATTACCTCAAAGTAGTTTGCATCCCAGCTGGCCGTCCAGGCGATATTCACCTTTCCTGCACCCTTATTGAACACTGCGATATCCGCCGGGATCGTACAATCCGGCGCAGACTGCAACTTGATGTCGTCCAGCACAATACCACGGCCTAAGTTATCTTTTCCCTCAAAGGCGATCTGGTAGGTAGCGCTGACTTCCGGCAACGGCATTTTCACATACTGCCAGTCGGATCCGGTGGAGCTCAACTCCGCCATCGTCTTCCATGCCGAGTACGAGTTAGTGCGGTATAACACACGCAGCGTATCACGGTCTGCGCCCCATTTGGGATTCGCATACCAGAACGACAGGGACGGCAGGTAGACCTTCGCCGGACTGAGGTTCATCACCTGGCTAACGAGACGAGTTCGGTAACCCTGCGTCTCTCCTGTGTTATTACGCAAATAAGCACGATGAGTACCTTCTACCACCGTGCTCGGCCACATCAGGTTCTCCTCCACGCTCTCAACGCCCCATGGCATCTCGCCCGCTACGAAAACCTGGGTCCATACGGACTCCTGAATACCATTCTCAAAACCCTCGTCAATCAAGACCACGCGGGCGTTGAGACTCATTGTCGCAGCCGTCACAGCTACCAAAAACATGAGTAAATGTTTCTTCATAACTTTATAAATAATTAATGATTTTTGTCTAACTGCTACTAAAAACAAAAAATTTGGCGCAAATTTACACTTTTTTCGTGATATACGCAACAAAAAGCGCAAAAAAGTGATTATTTTCTCACTTTTGTAAAGTAAAGATTACATAAAACAAAAGAGAGCACCTTGCGGGTACTCTCCTTATTTATTTACGCGTATACGTACGCGTGAGGTCTTAGAGGCTTGCCTCGTAGGCCTTTGCATCCATCAGCTTATCCAGCTCCGATGCATCCTTGACGCTGATCTTGATGATCCATCCCTTGCCGTACGGGTCGTTATTGACCAACTCCGGCGCTGCGTCCAACTCTTCGTTCAACTTCAGCACCTCACCCGATACCGGCATATTCAGATCACTCACGGTCTTCACGGCCTCAACGGATCCGAAGACCTCGCCCTGACCTACCGTCTCGCCTACTGTGGGCACGTCGATGAAGACGATCTCACCCAACTCCGACTGAGCATAATCGGTGATTCCCACATATGCCTCATCGCCCTCTACACGGATCCACTCATGTTCACTCGTGTATTTGATATTTTCAGGAAAATTCATATCTTTTAAACTTTAATCTCTAAACTGTCAAACTCTCTTAACGCTGAACCGGCGTACCGGGAATCTGGTCACCCAGCGTACTCATAGCGCAGCGGAAACCGATCTTGGACGAAGCCTTATCCTGATCCATGTAACGACGGGTAGAGGGGTTCAACCAATAGATACGGTCTGCCCACGAACCACCTTTATACACGCGGCTCTTCTTCGTTACGCGCGGAGCCAGGATATCCGTCGGGTCAGTCTTCACCTCGCTCAGGTTAGCTACGCCTACGGTATCCAGCGGATAATCGGTATCGATCAGGCTGGCGAAATCGCCGTCCAGCACGTCACGCTTATCATCCTCCTTTCCCCAGGTGATCTTGACACGGCCCACAGAGTCCATCTCGAATTTACCATTCTCGTCCAGCACCGGACGGCTGTAGATATTACCACGGTAGGAGTTATACTCGCTGGTCTCCTGATAGGTCGTCTCGCGATATACATCCATCACCCACTCGTTGACGTTTCCGGCCATGTTGTACAGACCGAAATCATTCGGAGCAAACTCATCCACCGGGTTGGTGATCACACGACGGTCGTTCAGCGCACCGCTGACACCCATCATATCGCCACGACCACGAACGAAGTTAGCCTGCATCTGACCCAGGTTCTTCTTGCTCATATCACGGGGATGATAACCGCTCCACGGATAAACCTTACCCTCTATGGTCAAACCATCCTCGCCGGCTACAGGAGCGTAAGCAGCAAACTCCCACTCCGCCTCGGTCGGCAGACGATAACCGGTTACGAAGATACCGTCGGCGATATTCACCTTGCGCTCCGCACCATAGCTATCCGTCTTCGGACGACGACCATACTCCGGTACATACGTATCATCCATCAGATATTTCTCGGTATTGAATACAAACTTGTCACGGATCCACTCGAAGCTCGGGCGGTACATCGTTACCGTCTGCTCAGGATCCTCGGGGCTAACCTCCTCATACGAGTACATCTCGTAACCGGTCTCCTGCTCCCACTCGTCTTTGTAACCCTCGTCATCCGTCGGCTGCAGATCAGCAAACGGAGGAATAACGATAGCGCCGGCATTAATCAGCGCCATCTCGTTCACACGGTCCGTACGCCACTGGCAATAATCCATTGCCTGCTCCCAGGTCACGCCTACAATCGGATAGAACGAGAACGCCGGATGCTCGAAATAGTTGTCCTCATACGGGTCGTTGTACGCCAGATCCTCACGCCATACCTTGTGGTCCGGACGTGCCTGATCTACCAACTCCGGAGCTACTGCGCCAAACACGAAATCTAACCAGTGGAGATACTCATTCCAGTTTAGGTTAGTCACCTCATATTTGTCCATATAGAACGAACTAACCGTCAGCGTACGGGTCTCGTTGTTACGCGGAGCTGTCAGGAACTCATCCTTCTCGCCTACCGTGAACGAACCACCCTGGATAGGAACCATACCGATAGGGTTCACGTTTCCTACTCCTTCGTTCGCCTCAAAATTAGTTGTACGTTGGTCAAAATAATTCCAACCGGTGGTGTTGCTCACGCGGGTATTCAACTCACGTTTCTGGCACGAAACTGCCGTCATCGCCACCAAGACAATCAAAAGATACTTAACTTTTTTCATACTATTTTTGATGTGTTTATTATATGTGCACACGTTTCAGCCTGCAAAGATACACATTTTTTCTCAAAAAAACCAAACTTTTAAGCAAAAAATGAAAAAAAAACGTATTTTTTTACTAAAAACGTCAATTATTTGCCAAAAAAGCAGTAACTTTGCACCATGATTGCGAAAATTATGGCGATAGGGAACGTGACTCCGGATAGTTTTTACGCTGGGTCGCGATTGATGCCTTCCGACGAAAAAGTGGATACGGACCGTATTGTGATGTGGGCCAGGCAAGCCATCGTCGACGGAGCGGAAATTTTGGATATCGGGGCTTGTTCTACCCGGCCGAACAGTACCCCCGTGGACGAAGAGACCGAGTGGAGACGATTAGCGCCGGCGCTCGAGGCAATCCGCGAGGCTTTGCCCGAAGCGCAACTCTCCGTCGATACCTTCCGTCCGGAGATAGCCCGGCGCGTTTTGGGCACCTTCGGTCCGCTCATCATCAATGATATATCCGGAGGATGCGAAGCGATGTACTCGCTCGTGCGATCCTACGAGGCGCCGTACATATGGACCCTCCGCGGCGATCTGGACCTTCCTTCGCGCGCCGAATACATGGAGGGCATTGATCTCATCCTCGATCCGGGATTCGGATTTATCGGTTCGCCCGAGCTGGACTATGCCTGCATGCGCTCGATGGACAGTCTGCGGCGCTATAACCTCCCGATTCTCGTCGGCGTCAGCCGCAAGTCGATGGTTTATAAACCCCTCGGACTCACCCCCGAGACCTGTCTGGAAGCGACCCAGGCCTTGCAACTCTACACGCTCTTCCACGGAGCCACTATCCTACGCACGCACGACGTAGCGCATACCGCGCGCACGATAACATTATATAATATACTAAATAATAGTAAGTAATAATTATGCATTTTTTAGCCTTCTCTTTTGGTTTCAAAGATGTGATTGATATCTTGCTGGTGGCGGGTATCCTCTACTACACCTACCGCCTGCTTCGTAAGACCGGTGCTGCAAACCTCTTCTGGGGTATCTTGGCCTTTATCCTCGTTTGGTTCCTCGTCAGTTTCGTCTTCCATCTGGACCTCACGGGCGCACTCTTTGACCGCATCATCTCCGTAGGCGCGATCGCTCTGATTGTCATCTTTCAGGAAGAGATACGTATGTTCTTCTATCGTATCGGCTCGCGGTTCTCGTCATGGAGCATCTTTCGTCCTACCGCCAATAAAGACGACGCCGGTTCGCGCCAGCAGATTCTCGAGATCACCCAGGCCTGCAGACACATGGCTTCGACCAAGACCGGCGCACTTATCGTTCTTGCCGGAGGAGGCAGCCTCAAAGAGATCATCGATACCGGCGAGCGGTTGGACGCGCAAGTATCTGCACGGTTGATCGAAAATATCTTCTTCAAGAACACGCCGCTTCATGACGGGGCTCTCGTCATCCGTGACGGCAAGTTGGTAGCGGCCGCGTGTATCCTGCCGGTCAGCAAAAACCAGAATATCCCGCTCCATTACGGTCTTCGCCACCGCGCAGCACTGGGCTTAACAGAAAAATCCGACGCCACATGTATTGTGGTGTCGGAAGAAACAGGTCATATCTCCGTCGCTGAAGCAGGCGAGATACGAGAGGTCAAAGAGGATGAGTTATTCCTCGTACTTCATTCCTCGGCTGCTACTGCGCCTGGATCGAATGGATGAGCCATACGCGTCGCGGCAGATTACGCACTGACCGGGCTCTGGCATCTGGAACAGTACCGTAAACTTGATTCCCACCATCAGACTATTCACCGATTTGGCGAATGGTTGTACCGTGCCGTCTGTATTAACCGTTTGAGTGGACATAATATCGTTTACCTGCAGATTATCAATCATCGTCGTGGTGTTGTACACCGGTGCCGTTTCGCCTACGTTATAGCCGGACGGCATCACCAGGCCCGGCAGATCGCGGTTAGTATGGATATCCAATAGACCATAGTCCACAAACGCTGCCAGACGATACTCGATCTTGCGTTTCGGGACGTCATAGCCCACAGCGTCATAGACCGGACCTAAACGACCACCGATCTCAAAACTCAGATCCACATCCATTTTCAGACTCGCCTTCGCGCTGCCTTTCATCTTATAACCCTCGAAGAACTGGTAGTCCGGCATGTTGCGGAAATCATCATAGATGAGCTGGTTATTCGGATCCGTATAACGGCCAAACGTATTCACGGTGGCTGTCGAATGAGCACGCGTCAGCACGTTCGCTACAAACTTAGCTCCGACTAACATATAGAACTTACGGTGCTGCACACCGATCATGAGGGGTACCTGAACCGCCAGGTTGTTATACTGGTCATGCCGATCCTGCAGCTCATAGATATACGTGAACGGCTCGTCATCCAAATCCCTTTGGTTAAGCAGGGGCACCGTCATATTACTGGATTGGATATAACTCGTCATACCGCCCTGGGCACCTACACCGACGTCGAACAAGAAGCGCGTCGGGCTATACGTACCTCCGGCTTGCAACTCGTACAAAAAACCTGCACCTCCGGCTACACCGAAACTCGGGCCATAATTACTTTGCGATGGAAGTAAGGTCCATTCGCCCACATTGGCATATGCGCCAACATAGTTGTTTACCTTTGCATTCACCGCACCGCTGAAGAGCATCGCGAGGAGCAAAACCCAGTATGTTTGATGTTTTTTCACTGTTTTATTTGTATTTTTCATTTTTTTTTCGTACCTTTGCACCCGATTTCGGTCATGCAGAAAATACGACGAGAGGTATTACCTACGTTTTGCGGCCGCAAAAGTACTATTTTTTTTTGATATATGCAAAAAATTTACGCTTTTTTTTACATTTGAACTAAAAATTACACAAAATATGGCATTTAATCGCACTTTAATCACAGCTGCACTCCCTTATGCGAACGGACCCGTGCATATCGGACACCTCGCCGGAGTGTACGTTCCCGCGGATATCTACGCCAGATATCTGCGTCTGAAAGGTAAAGAGACGCTCTTTGTTTGCGGTAGCGACGAGCACGGCGTGCCGGTCACTATCCGCGCGAGAAAAGAAGGTATCACCACCCAGCAGGTGGTCGATCGTTACCATGAGTTGATCAAACGTTCCTTCGCGGAGTTCGGTATCTCGTTCGACATCTACTCCCGTACCACCTCGCCGACACATCATCAGTTCGCTTCGGATTATTTCCGCGCGATGTATGATGCCGGCCAGTTTGTAGAAGAGACATCCGAGCAGTTCTACGACCCACAGACCGGACATTTCCTCACCGACCGGAACATCCGCGGCGAGTGCCCGCGCTGCCATTCATTGGGCGCCTATGGCGATCAGTGTGAGAAATGCGGCGCAACCCTTTCCCCTGACGAACTCATCAATCCCTACAACGCTGAGACCGGTAACCCGCTGGCAAAGAAAGCTACCAAACACTGGTACCTGCCGCTCGACCAATACCAGGCATGGCTCGAGGACTGGATTCTCAATAACCATAAGGAATGGCGGCCGAACGTCTATGGTCAGTGTAAATCCTGGCTCGACGGAGGTCTCAAACCCCGCGCGGTAACACGTGACTTGGATTGGGGTATCCCGGTGCCGGTAGAAGGAGCTGAAGGAAAAGTGCTCTACGTATGGTTCGACGCCCCGATCGGATATATCTCCAACACCATCGAGCTGTGCCAAAAGCAACCCGAGAAATACGGCGATTGGCAGAAATGGTGGAAGAACGAAGATACCAGAATGATCCATTTCATCGGGAAAGATAATATCGTCTTCCACTGCATCGTCTTCCCCGCCATGCTCAAAGCGCAAGGCTACAACCTGCCGGACAACGTCCCCTCCAACGAGTTCCTGAACCTGGAGGGCGATAAGATATCCACTTCCCGCAACTGGGCGGTTTGGCTTAATGAGTACCTTGAGGATTTCCCCGGCAAACAAGACGTCCTCCGTTATGTTCTCACCGCTAATGCACCAGAGACCAAGGACAACGACTTCACCTGGGCGGATTTCCAAGCGCGTAACAACAACGAACTCGTCGCCATCTACGGCAACTTCGTCAATCGCGCGCTCGTGCTCACGGGTAAGTATTTTGAAGGACGCGTGCCCGTGTGCGGAGAACTGAACGATTACGACAAGGCAACCATCGAGGAGTTTAAGAACGTCAAAGCGACCCTTGAGGACCTGCTCAATAACTTCAAGTTCCGCGAGGCGCAGAAAGAGGCGATGAACCTTGCCCGTATCGGTAACAAATACCTCGCCGACACCGAGCCTTGGAAACTTGCCAAGACCGATATGGACCGCACAGCGACTGTGCTTCACGTAGCTCTCCAGATCGCAGCGAACCTGTCTCTGGCCTTCGAGCCGTTCCTGCCGTTCAGCTCCGAGAAACTGAAATCCATGCTGCAGCTGGATGCATCCTTCGGATGGGACGACCTCGGCCGCATCGATATGCTGAAAGAAGGTCAGCAACTCGGCGAAGTAACTCTGCTCTTCGAGAAGATCGAAGACGCCGCTATCCAGGCACAACTCGATCGGCTCGAGCGCATCAAAAAGGAGAATGAAGAAGCCGCAAAAGCAGAGGCGCTCAAAAACTGGCGTCCGGAACCCGTCAAAGCAGCTACAAACATCGATGAATTCGACAAGAATGACATCCGCGTAGCTACCGTCATCGACTGCCAGCCGGTGAAGAAATCCGATCGTCTGCTCCAATTCAAGTTAGACGACGGCATGGGTGAGCGTACTATTTTAAGTGGTATCGCGCAATCCTATCCCGATCCATCGGTGCTCATCGGCAAGCAGGTGCTCTTCATTGCGAATTTCCCGCCGCGAAAGATGATGGGTATCGAATCGCAGGGAATGATCCTCTCTGCAGTCGATGCGGACGGCAAACTCGTCGTCACGACCGTCTCTGCGCCCGTCAAAAACGGATGTCAGGTAGGATAAATCGCTTTTTTTGACAAAAAAATGCAAAAATATTTGCGTATGTCAAAAAAAAGCAGTACTTTTGCACCCGCTTTTGAAAAAGAAGCGGTGTGATGGCGGGATAGCTCAGCTGGTTAGAGCGCATGATTCATAATCATGAGGTCCCCAGTTCAATCCTGGGTCCCGCTACAAAAAGAGACGGTCACGACCGCCTCTTTTTTTACCCCACATTGAACTGACTTCCGCCGATAAATTCCCGCAAAATAGAGGTTCTGGGAACGAACGAAGCCTCCAGCGGCTCGAAGAAACTGAGGAAGTACAACAGCTGCTCCGCCATCTTATATTCCTCCGCTACCGCCGGTACCGTTTGCAATGCAGTCTCTACCGTCAGACGGATAGCCGAGAGTTCGTACGTCATCGCGGTATCGAAGAAAGCGTCCGCTTCATTCCGGAACGGTTCTATCCACTGCGCTTCGCCTTCTATCACAGACGGCCATAAGGCGATAGTAGCCTGCGGAGACTTACCTCGCGTACGCAGGTCACGACTCATTCTTCGTAACAAACGATTCACATACGTCGGCACCCACCGCTCGCCATCCAGCGTCACATGGCTCATCGGAGCCGCATAGATCCGATATTTGCAAGCCGCATCGATATGTTCGGTCAAGATGGGATTAAGCGCGTGGATTCCCTCAATAACAAGAACGGTCTCAGCCTCTAATTGCAGCGTCTCGCCGTTATATTCGCGTTTGCCTGTCAGGAAATTGAAAGTCGGTAACGCCACCTCTTCGCCGGCTATCAGCCCGCGCAGGTCCTGATCCAGCTGCTCCAAGTTCAGGGCATAGACGCTCTCGTAATCTTTCTTTCCGTCCTTGTCCGGCTTCAGCTGATCCTGCTCCAAAAACCAATTATCCAGCGACAGCGCTACCGGTTTCTTCCCTTGCGCCAGTAACTCCAGACACAGCCGGTGACTCGTGCTGGTCTTGCCCGAAGAAGAGGGCCCGGCGATCAACACTACGCGCACCTGGTCATGCGAACAGATAGCTGCCGCAATCTGTTTCAACTGTTCCGCATGGTATTGCTCTCCATCCGCCACTAACTGGTCCGCACGCCCGGACTCAATCATCTCATTGATATATGCCACCCGGCATTTTGATTCTTCTATCATACACTTTACACCATACACTATTGCGGATCCACGTCCACGATGATTTTCACATTTTTTACCGATGGAATCGACCAGACTTGATCGATTGCCTCTTTCAATCTGCGCTTGGCTTCCGCCATATTGGCGCCTTGCTCGATACGGAGCGTCAACTCGCGAATCGTATAAGCCTGTATCTTCTCCACCGCAGGGATAATCACTCCCGAAACACGCGGTCCGAAGATCCGCGAGAGGTAACCTTGCAGCTGCGTCACGGCCTGATGTACCCGTACGCCGTTATGATCGCGCAACTGAAGACGAATTACCCGATAAAATGGGGGATAATTGAATAGTTTGCGTTCTGCAATCTGGTGGTTATACAGCGCTTCGTAATCATGATTTTGCACCATGCCAAGGACCACATTTCGAGGCTCAAAACTCTGAATAACAACTTCTCCCTTTGCTCCTTTTCGCCCTGCACGACCTGCCACTTGCTCCAACATCTGATACGCTCGCTCATACGCGCGGAAATCCGGCTGGTTAAAGAGCGGATCGGCATTCAGTACTGCCACTAACCGTACGTCGTCGAAATGCAGCCCTTTCGTCACCATCTGCGTCCCCACGAGGATATCACACTCATGATTCGCGAAGGCATTGATGATATCCTGATACGCCGATCGGTTACGCGTCGTGTCCAGATCCATTCGCAATACCCGTGCTTCAGGGAAGAGCGTCTGTATCTCATCCTCTATCCGCTCGGTACCAAAACCGATAGCTTTCAGTTCGCCGCCGCAGGCCGGGCACACGGCCGGAACAGGCATGTGGTAGCCGCAGTAATGGCATCGCAGTTCATTCTCGCGTTTATGCCAAGTCATCGGTACATCGCATTGCACACATCGGGGCGGCTCGCCGCACGAGGCACATTGGATCTGCGGCGCGTAGCCGCGACGGTTCTGAAAGAGAATGACCTGTTTCCCGTCCGCCAACACCTCACGCATTCGCGCTACTAACGGGTCGCTGAAATGGCCATACATCTCCTTGCGGTTATATTGTTCGCGAAGGTCTATCAGATGAATATCAGGCATCTCGACACCCCCGTACCGCTCCGTCAGCGAGACTAAGCCATACACCCCTTTTTGTGCCAAAAAGTACGATTCCATCGAGGGTGTAGCGGTACCCAAGAGCACTTTTGCATGATGCTCCTGCGCAAGGACGATAGCCGCAGCACGGGCATGGTAACGAGGGTCGGGTTCAGACTGCTTGTAACTCGGTTCGTGCTCTTCATCAACGATCACTAATCCCACATTCGGAATCGGCAGGAAGATGGCGCTTCGTGCGCCGATGACCACATGCGGCTCTGTTCGCGCTGATGCATGATAGAGCTCCTCACGCTCCGCATCGGTAAAACGGCTGTGATAGACTGTCAGCTTATCGCCGAATATCCGTTGAAGACGGGAAGTTAGCTGGGTCGTCAACGCAATCTCTGGTACCAAATAGAGCACATTCTTGCCCGCCGCAATCTGTTTCTCAATCAGATGGATATAGATATCCGTCTTGCCGGATGAAGTCACCCCATGAAGGAGGACGATCTGCTTGCCGGAGGACCAGAAACGCTCGATTTCATCGGCACTTTTCTGTTGTGCCGCCGTCAGCGGATGCATCGGTTCCACCGGTCCGTTATAGGGCGCGATATGTGTCCTCCTGCGCTTTGGCGGATCCAAGAGGCGCTTGTCTAAGCCGGCGGGCAACGCCGCTGCCATCACCTCGCCAAGCGTGCACATATAATATGCGCTCATCCATTGCCAGAGGGCCAGCTGCTCTCTCGATACCACCGGCGCCATGTCGCTCACCGAACTAATCGGCTTGATCTTCGCTGCAAAAGCGTCATCCACCGGCTCCGTATGTTCTCTTAGGACGATGCCGCGTACCTCTTTCTTAATCAGCGGCACGATCACTCGGGCCCCCGGCGCAGGCATAGATAAACCATCCGGGATGCTATACGTATAACAATCTCGGATGGCTAAAGGTAATATGACATCAATGTAATGTACCATCTGGTCATTTACCATTTGGTCATTTGGCTTCTTCGGCAGCGATTGCTTTGTTGTAGCACTCGCGGCAGAGAGGTTCATAACTGTCTGTCTCGCCCAGCAAGACGCGCTTGTCGGACGCTACCAGACGATGGCTCACATATGCCAGATCGCCGCAATGGACGCAGATAGCGTGGGTCTTATATACATCGTCTGCGATCGCCATCAGCGCCGGCATCGGACCGAACGGTACGCCCTTGAAATCCATATCGAGCCCGGCACAGATGACGCGGATGCCGCGGTCCGCCAACTGCTTGCATACCTCGACGATACCCATATCGAAGAACTGCGCTTCGTCGATACCCACCACATCGATATCATCGACCATCAGCAGGATATTCTGGCTGCTGTCCACAGGCGTGGATTGAATCACGTTGCGGTCATGCGAGACCACATCTTCGTCACTATAGCGCACGTCGATAGCGGGTTTATAGATCTCCACGCGCAGTTTGGCGAACTTCGCGCGCTTCATACGCCGGATGAGCTCCTCGGTCTTACCGGAGAACATCGATCCGCATACTACCTCGATGGAACCCTTCCTCAAACTTGGTCCTTTGGTGTCTCGTTCCGAAAACATAGTTTTTCTTTTTTATTTGCGGCTGCAAAGATACAACAAAAAAATGACATACACAAGAGTGTATGCCACTTTTCACAAATTTTATCTTCTATTCTTCGGCTTTTCCGACATACTGTCCTTTGCCATTAATCAGGATATGGTCTCCGCCGCAGATTACCTCTACATCAAAGAGGTTATCATCCACGATACGTACCATATAATATTTCGCAGGGATGATCACATTGCCGTCATGATCAATCACGCCGCTTCCCGGACCTACGTCATACCGCCAGTACTTGGGTACGATAAATTTCGATAACTCTCCGTTCTCATAGATGGCGTTGGACCGATAATCATCCACATAGGATAACACGTATAGCCCGTCATGCACAAAAGGAACGACTGTCTTAAGGTCATAATCTATCACTTTCGCCAGACCGTCTTTGGCAACCGTAAAACCAACGGGCTCGGAGGACGGACGAATAAAATCATACTCTATCGGCAACACCACTTGCCCTTTCTCCGAGATAAGACCATAAAAGTTCCCGTCCGAAACGATGCGGTAGCCTTTTCGAGGTGCAGAGATGGTGGTATAAATCGGCTCTACAACCCACTCTCCCTCGGTGTTGATAAGTCCCCATTTGTTATCCATCGTCTTCATGACGCATAGACCATTGTGGAACTGAAAAGCAATGTCGCTAAAATCATCGTCATAGTAGATCGGGAAAGTTTTGTCAAAGGCCAACTCACCATCCTCCTTAATAAAGGACACAACGCCGTCTTTGAGCACACCGGCTATACCTTCGCTGAAGTTCCATGCACGGTTGTATTGGGCAGGAACAACGATCTCGCCGGTATGGATATTCAGGTATCCGCGGAGACGGTCAAACGTACGGAAAACAACGAGGCTGTCCTCTGTGCAGTACTCATTGATGAAGATGTGTTGCAGTTTGGGCGTGGTGAATTGGTCGGTACGCACATCTTTGAGTCGCACGAAGTCTTCTTGTCCGAGAGAACCATATACCATCAGGATATTCTCCGACACATATTGGGGTTGAACATCCCAGTAGGATACCTTGTGGTATTTGTCATAATAGATGTTTGCCAACAGGCAAGCAAAAACAGTCACTCCGACAGCCAGCACACATAGTGCTGTAATTAAGATTTTTTTCCAAGTTTTCATAGTTGTTTATGTTTTTAATGAGTTTCCCTTATTTTCTTGAGTAGGGCCCGCATATCGCTAACAACGGTAAAAGGTCTGATTACTTCGAGATTATCATTCATGACGCAATAAACCATCAGTTCGTCATTATCCTCTCCGCCGTATCCGTCTGAGTCGGCAAAGTATTGTCCGTCCGGATAGAGCATCCAGCATAGCGCAAATATTCCGTTCTGGCAATCGTCCCATCGGCCTATACCGGCATAGAATATTCTACGCGGCCGGGCATTATGGCTGTTCGGTACTTGGTCGAGCGTAGCAAAATCAATCTCATCATCCGTAAAACCTACCAAGAGACCATTATCATCAATCAACCTTGCCTTTTTTGTGGCTTTATTGACGATATATCCCCTTCCTTCCTGATCAAATACGCGGAGGATATTCTCTCCCCACTCATAGCACTTACATTGCTCCAACTGAGCCATGTCTTCTAAATAATCACCATTCAGTTTCATAATCATTTGCCTTTGAAAGTTCAACCTTTATGATTATAGAGCCGAAGGGTAGGGATTATCTATCAGTGAGAAGAAAATTTATTTGTTTATTGTGAATCCTTGAGCAAGAATAAACTTTAACGTACCGATTGCAGTATTGCGATCATATTCTTTTTCGGACTCAGGCAATTCTTCGTACGGCACGAGGCAAGGATGCGTCTTTTCCACATCATCGCGCTTTGCTCCGTATTTCCAACCATCCGCAATACGACCGGCAGCCCATACTTCATGTACGTTTTTTGCCATTTCTTCGGCAAGGTTCATCAACTCTTGTGGCAACTCGATTGCGGTCGTGTCAATCGGTTGCGGAATGTAATTGTTTTGTTTCATAATGCAATAAAATTTTGTTTACTGCTTATATAGAGGCAGGAGGGATGGGATTTCTATCAGTTATTCCAAATAATATTTTCTGCGTTCTTCGGGAGAAAGATAAAAAGAACGTAAATATCCATATTTTTTACATAGGTCATCAATAGATGGCCATTGATATTTATAAACATTGTAACTTGTGGTCGAGTCTGTTTCTATTATATTTTGCGAATATAAGTTATTTTGAGCATCAAACCATATAGAGACACAATCAGATGATGGGATTATTGATACTAAAGAATTCTGTGGATACGCATAAATAGATATATATTCCTCATTAGATGAAGCTATATATTTCATGTTTGGGCAAATGGAAGAGCAAGGATTCTCATTGCTTCCATCCATATGAATCATTTGTTTTTCTTGTCCTTTTCTCGTTTGCAAATCCCAAACTCTGGTGGTCATGTCGTAAGAACTAGTGATAGCATATCTATCTTTACCAAAAAAGGCGACAGAAGTTACTCCATTTTGATGACCTATTAATTTCTGTAATACTTTTTTACTACGGATATCCCATATGAGTACTTGACTATTTCTAAAGCCCGCCATAATTTTAGTTTCATCATCGCTAATTGCTAATGAGAATATCTGATTCTCCAGCTCATCTTTGAATGGATTTCGAATAATTATACTATCATTTGTTAGGTGATTAAGAATCACAATATCAAGTCTGTCACTCAAGCGTTTAGTGAATGCAATAAGATTCCCACTATTACTTATTGCCATATTTCTGCCAGTATAAGACCTATTTGATTTCTGAAATTTCCATTCTATAGAAGATTTGGGAATATTATACACATATCCATTATCGGAAACTAAAAATTTACATTTGGTACTTACTGCGAATGAATTATTGGTAGATGTAATTAGAACACCTTTTTGAGGAGGTAATACAAATGGATTATGACATACATATGAATTTCCATTATCAGTTGTAACAAATATGTCATCAGAGATGGTTAGTTGTTGTGCAAACCGAATCCATGAAGGAAATGTTATATTTTCTTTAGAATATGTACTATCTTTATACGATATGAAGGACAATCTATTAACATACTGTTCATTGCACATATATAAATTTGTATCGCGGAGTAGTCCAAATCTTTTTTTTGATGCATATAATGAATCCATCAGATCATCTGCCCTTCCTACATTTTCCCAAGTTGATGTATCATAAACATATATTTTTTCTGCTTCTTTCTTTCGTTCCGAATACGAGCCTTCTGATTTCTTGCCGCGCACGTAAAGCATCTTCCCGTCTCTCGAAAATAAAGGGGAATATCCGATTTGAAGTTTTGTAATGAATTGGAGTCCCGTTTTTTTAACATTCCATACACTTAATACAGGCTCTTCTTTTGAATAACGTTTAATGAAGTATTTTCCATTCGGACTAAATGCAATATAATTAGTATCATGAAGGAAGTCAGTTGTTCGCATCTTCTCATACTCTTCACCTGTCTTTAGATTCCAAAAGCGTATCGTGTTATCGTTAGATGTAGTAGCAACCATTTGATTATCACTTGTGAGTGCAGCATCGTAAACGCACCCAAGGTGAGACTTCATAATACATTTAATTTTGCCACCATATAAAATACTATCATTTGCTGCTCTGATTGCGCATTCCATTTCCGGGATAAATGGGCGTTCCGGATTCTGCTCATTATATGGCATGATTTTCATAACTAAAGCCAAGCCTCTATAAATATCCCCCTCTGCAATTAATTCCAATGCTTTTATAGATACTGCACGTGCTTGCACCTCCATCGCATGCCAATTCGATTGCGTCAGTTGGGCATTACTATTCTCAAGATTAAGCCGTGTTAGTGTTAACGTATCATTTTTCTCTTGCACATTCCGTAATGCTATTCGTGTACTATCACGACTCTGAGTTATATCTTTATTTTGTTGTTCTATCAACTCGTTTTTTTTACTTAACTCATTATTACTAACAATAACATAAAACAAGAATGATAGTAATAGTAGAATAAATGCAACTATTGCACTAAAGATTATTAACCACCTTTTTCGTTGCTCTCGTTGAAATCTTTGATATAAAATATCGGCACGTATACCAAACATTTTAGCTATCACACGAATAGCCGCAGAATCCTTCCCTGATTCATTAATATTTGCACCCAAGATTTCTTTTCCATGACATAATGAAAGTAAGGCAGGTGGATAACATTCCTCACCAACGTTCTTTGCATGAGGAACTCCCTCAATTATGTATGGAAGGATTTTATCTTGCCTTCCTAACGAGATAAAATACTCTATTTCTTTATTTACCCAATCAGAACTTGCAGATCTAGGAGAACAAATCACGATAAGAAATTGAGATTGCTCTAATCCTGCACATATTTGAGGAGTCAAATCTCCTATATCCAAATGGGTTTCATCTCGGAATAGAGGACGTACATATTTGGGCAATTTCGGATTGTCCCTCCGCACTTTATTGGGAAGTTTATAATATTCTAACCAATGCTGCAATTCCCTAGCCTCCTTTTTATCCGCGTGATTATAGGAAATAAAGGCATAATATTGTTTTTCTTCTGACATAAAATAAAAACTTATTTAACATCCTCCAGGAAATCTCTTGTTATATGGGCTAACAGATCGTGCGCATACGCTTTGACGAGTGAATTTAGGTGGTCAATATCGCGATAGTTTGAGTTGGATATCTTTTCCCACAAGGTAATTTCTTCGGCTTCATCTATCGCTGTTTCTATCGGCGCGGTATACTCCCGTGCCAAAACAGTTCTATTCCAACGCTTGTCCAAGATTGCATCCAAAGACCGATCATCTTCCCCCTTCACTTGCTCCCATAATCCGCAAAGGAAAACCTTGTACTCTTTTTCTATCTGTACGATAAGCTCGCGGATCTGCTCTATCGGCATAGCATGATCGGCGGGCAATGTATCACAATACTTGCCGATTAACTGCTCCCGCTCCGCGAGACATTGTTTGGAGATAAGTTCTTTTGTCATTATTCTTCTCGTTTTTCGATTGCAAAAATTCAAGGTCGGTCATAATACTTACGTACCGTGGATCATTACCATTCAAACTTTATTAAAATTTTATTATTCACCTGTTCGAATTTTCCAGTTCTCGTAACTTTCATCTACTAGACGTTGATATCTGAGTCTGTATGTACTCGTTTCAAATGTTAACCCGAGTGTCTCTTGTTCACTCTGAATTACACCAATAGAATCTGCATCTACATCCCAAAAAACAATGTGCTTGGGTAATAATTTAGTACTCTCTACTATATCTTCGAATGCTGTTACTTCTTGCTCTTTATACTTCCATTTATTCCACTCAAGTATAATTATTTCGCCATTTATTCCCATTTGTCGCAGAATACTATTATCATCTATTGACGCTGCACTAATCACTTCACGCAAAATATATTTCTTTAGCATTTTCCATATTCGTTCCTCCTCTTGGTGTGTACAACGACATTTCTTGAATTGAACAAAATCAGTTATATTTGTCAATGCCGCAGATATATGTATATGCACCGTATCATATTCATTCGTATTGGAATTGCAACGTGCTACAATGAAATCTCTATCCACTTCATTTTCCCATTCGGTATTATTAAACGCCATATCTGGATCTCTCAGGAAAGACATATTCCACCCATTGCATGCTAATATAATATCAGCATTCTGGAAACCGATAGAAATTCCGTCTTTTACTTCAATATATGCAAGATATTTCCAGTCATACTCATTCGATTCTATTATGTTTCCCCACTCGTTGTAATAAATAAAGTCGTTTGATGTATTATCAATTGAGCGTGCATAGTATGCCCTATTTTCGGCTTTTTCATACACCAAAGAGGCATCATTTAACTCACTTACTGCATATCGTCCCCATTCTTCCTTCTTTATGGAAGGTTTTATCGGATAAACAAAATGAATACGATAATAGAATTCGGGATTTTCATACGTGCGGTATGTCTCCTTCTTTCTATTTATACTCTCACGACTCTTTATTACCTTAAACTCATCATCATATGTCTCCCGTACCCCTTCCTTAAATTCGCCGCTTACAGGATCAAATGTTAATTCATTTTTGGTATGATTAATAGAATCTACTATGATTTCATGATGATATGTCAAAACATTTTGTTCATTATAACATTTATCAGTAATGTATGTTGTATCCCCATTATATTTGTATTCCATATAATTTACGTGGAATCCATTCATTTTTATACGTTCTTTGTTATCAGATGCAAAATACTGTACGTATGTTACATTCCCTCTTTCATCAGAACTTGTTCGCTTAGCATAATTTTCTTTATAATCAATTGTCAGCCTAGAGCGTTTTATCGGATCATAATAATACCTAAACGAATAAACGGTATCTCGCGGTGACGAATTATATATATAATACATTTCTTGCATCGTCACCGTTCCGTCCTCAGCATAACAATGATTGTTGTAGAACAAGAAGGTATCGCAGATCAGCTTTCTTACGATTTCATGCCCCTGGTTGTCATATTCAAGATGCTTTTCTAATAATTTACAATAACTATCTCCTATGTACTCCGTTTTATACGTCGCAGAACTATCCGTTGAGTAATACATAAGGCTCTCCAACTCTCCATGGGAAGTATATGTTTTTACCACGCGATGATATCCAAAATAACTTACAGCCGGTTTATCCTTTTCGTCCCAATAAGATTCTTCTATGCAATTTCCATGTTCATCGTACGTGTATTTTATAATAGGAACCTCATCCCAATAGGATTTTGTTGGTTGCAATTCATCATCAAGATACAGCGTTTCTAAAACACGTAAGCTATCCGGAGTGAAACGTGTATGTTTCATTCCAAATTCAGCCCGGTTTTTCTTCAACTGGCCAGTCCAAAAATGATAAAATATCGCAGACTCTATACCATTTCCTAAATAGGACTTACTTATTTGATATATACCATTTTTATTGGGGGTCGGAACTCCATATTCGTTGAAGAATTCCACTAAGCTTTCCCTCCCATTTTCATCATAGGTTGCACATAGATAAAACTCTCTACCATCTTTCAAAAAGAGAGGGAATCCATATTCGTCGGTATAAGTACATATTACTTTATTAGACTGGCGTGTTTGCGAACGATTAAATAAGTACACCACTTCCCCTTGCTCATTCCGTGCTCGTATTTGTACTAAAAAATCACGTTCTTGATTCGTTATAAATTCCCAACGGCATGCTGTCTCTAATTGTTCGTATAAATTTTCATCCACGCCTTGATCGCCTCGCTTAAATTGTTCTAAGATAAAAGGTTCTATATTGTGATTATCTGTTAGTTCCCCATAGCCGTTACGAGCCTCCATCTCGAGAGGTAATTTAGATCCCTTCCCTCGGCTTCCTTCGAATCTTAGGACATAATAGTATGCACGATGCCTTATTTCTTCTTGATCTAAAGGTTCTAATCCTACATACCACCCGTTTTCTTTTACTACTATTCCATAGTATTTTTCGATTATCCGGAAATACCCATCCCATACATATAAGCCTACCGCCACTAATATCAGCACAGACGCAGCGATTCCCCACCTTAACACACGATTCTTGCGTTTTTGCAACTTTTCCCCTTGTTGTGCACGATGCAATTCTCGCTGATTAACACGATCGCTCACTACTTGACAGAGTACGTCATGCATGTACTCTATACGATCGTCGTTTTGATAGTTAAATAGTCGTAATAACTTACGATCCTCAGTCAATATATCTATAACATGTTTTGATACTCCTTTACGCATTATATCGCGTACAGAAACATTATTACGTCTCCCGTCATAAGTAAGCAGTAAGTCCTCCAATATCTCTATTTCGTTCTGCGGCAAATCAGAGACCGCTCCCTCATAGAAATTTCGGATAATGGTAGAGCCGTAATCATTTACCATTTCCTTGGTTATGACACCATCCCCGTCTCTTTTGGTATATAATTGGCTCAGGTAGAGGGACAAAACTACGGCATCCACTTCTACCTCCGGTTCGTCTCCTATACGAAAATCTTGGCGCTGAGTTACCTTCTGAATTATCAGCTCTGCTACCTCTGCAGACAGCAATCCTGCTCGTGGCTTCATAATTATTTCCGCAGCTTGCTCTTCATTTAAAGGAAGTAAAGCAAAGCGGTTTGTCTTCATTGAGGGGATAAATCTGGTATAACGCTCCAAATGCGCTAAAAAGTCTTCTCTAATTACAAAAATAATATTGAAATTAGAAGCTTCTGCATATTCTTTTTGCTGCTCTCGGTTATCGGTTGTACCAAAGTCCAATTCAAAACTTTTTTTCGTACTCTTAGATGTGTCTTCGTATTGATTAGTAGCTTTGTTTTGAGCATCCACTATGTATTGTGGCTTTACCTCGTTGAGTAGGTCAGCCAGTTCTGCAAAAAATGCTAACTTCAGTTTCTCATTCTTTTGCAGAGTAAATATCTCCTCAAACTGATCAAAGACAATTAATGGACGTATGATATTCTCCGTTCTCGGAACAAAAAATTGATGCCTATGGAAGTATTCCCACAGCGACTCTTCATGATTGTTAATACGCGGGGCTATCTCTCTAATTTCTAATCTCCCGAAGTTTTCTTCCTCTGTAAATTTCTCGCGTATCTGTTCTATATACGTCTGCTCATTGTCATGGGACAAGCGAATTGAAATAGGCAGCATACCTTCCGCCCGGGCTATTGGGAATATACCTGCCTGAATGATGGAGGATTTTCCTATTCCTGATTTACCATATAGTACAGACTGAGTATTGTTAATGACATACAATGAAAGACGCTGAATTTCCTCATCTCGGCCAAAAAAATTATCCTTGTCCTCCTCGGTATAAAAGTTTAATCCTTTCCACGGATTCTTGTTGTTGTCCGGTATATTTTGATTATCGATATTCATATTTAACAAGGATTTTTTAATTAAACATTTTGTTTTCCAAGGCTTTTACATCCTCTATCGCATCAAGGAGAACCTGCGTAATCTCATCTAAATCAGAATTTGCTGTATACCATGTGGCATTTTTTTCTACAAACTCCCCGGGTAGTTTTGTGAGATTATTATAGAAGTCAAATCCATTTTCCGCAAAGGGCATGATAAATTTTTTGCCTCCTATTTTTAGAGATAGTTTGGCTGCGATATTCCATTCCGTTCTATACTCATGCGGGACAATAGATTCTTGCTCTACATTTCGTGATAAAATAGGGACAAAAAGGCGGGAGTGATTGATTCCATCCTGGATTTTTGCCTCCCATCCTTCCCCTCGAGGAATGCTATAATCATCAAACCATACACTTATTCCATTCTCGCGAAGCCTGTCATATAACTTTTGTGCGATGGACCTATCGGAATGTGAGTAGGAGATAAAGACATCCGTCTCATAGAGGGAACGACTTTGCGTGGACTCGCTATTGCGTTGTTGCATCTCATTCTTGATACGAGTTATTACCTCCTCTGGACTTTCCTGGAAGAATATTTCCAAGCGCTCCAAGAACTGCTTAAATGTTTCTTCTGCATTGTTGTTAACAATCACATCAGATTTCATATCTATTGTGTTTGTTCGTAAGGCAGACCATATAAAACGGAATAACCAATCAGAATAATTATTCCCTAATATAAGCAGATATTTATTTTTAAGAGCTTCTGTCAATGTACGAGGAACACCTGTTCCACGAATCCACGAGCCGCAGAATGTCATCATATCGCTATCCGTCACAACGAAGCGTGCATCTTTTCGCTTACTGCATGCATTGCCGAACATATAATATACACTCGGATAGTTAAGATCTTTCGGAGTTCGAATATCTCCACCCGTCTCCCAAGCACTACCTTGCGGGTCATTATTAAATGTTAGCACACGAACTTCTCCCCATATGGATTTCATGGCATTTTCCACTATAGGGGTAAAGGATGTTGTGATAACGAATGGGAATTTCTTGGTGCCCAACAAATCCATCAACAAATCTGACGGTTCTCCATTTATCTCTTTTATAAGATCTATATTCGTGAGCACCTGATATATAAGATTGTATATTTTATCTTTGTCACGTACATGACGCTTGTAGTTTTCATCAAACACTAACTGAGAAAATGTCCGGGGGAATGATGTTACTCCTGTTTGCGACGCAATATAAGAAATTAACTGTTGATGAATATTTTCAGCAAACGGAGTCTCATTTGTGTTTTTCACATAATGAGGGTTTACCAGCAGGTCAGGGCCTATAACTGGGACTACATTGCCAGCCTCAATCTCATTCAATAATCGCTCCCAACGATCTTTATCAGAGCCTAAATCGAGTTGAAAATTATCCATATTCTTAAGTTTTTTGTGTTGTTAACAGTTGTCGTATATATGAGTATAAGTATTATATTTAGTTTGGAGAAGTGCGTCACATATACTTTCGGCTGCAAAGATACAATAAAAAAATGACATACACAAGATTTTTATATAATTTTATCTCATATTCTTCGACATTGCCGACTCAAACGCATCACGGCGATAACTGATAAAAATGTCGTAGGTAGGATTCATATGGGTCTATTCTATATTAATCGTCATTTTGATTTTTCATCTGCTGCTGCGCTACCATTCAAAGAATAAACTTTGTTTTCTCTGATAATATAGAGCAAACCATCACGAAGGATTTTCCTTGCCTGTTTGCGTGTGTCATCGGCGGCAGTGTGGTCAATCGCCTGTTTGTTGGTCGTAATAAACGAACCCTCGCTATGATAGACAGGCATATTCTGCGAATCGCTACCATCGATGGTATAGTTGTATTCAGAGCCGGCCGAGAGACCCTCTAACGAGACAGTGAAATACTCAGTGGAACTATTGGTGGTGTCCATCTTCTGACGATAGACAGGCGGCGCAAACAGCTGCTGCGAGATGATCTGTCCCTCATTATTCACGAGAAACTGCTGCAAAAGGACATTCTCGTGGTACAGCTTAATCTCGTACTCCGCTACGCGCACATCCGGAAACCAAGTAATAGAGGCGGTACTGTCGGTGATATCCATCACATTCGACGCCTCCGAACCGAACTCATAGATCCCTTCGAAGCGGTCCGCGTAGGAGGAAATCGCCTTGTAGGCCTCAACGCATCCTACCGGCACAAAGAGCTTCACGACATTCTTATTCACGCGCATGAAGGGATCTTTCTCCGTGCCGGAGCAGGTAGGAGGTGTCTCTCTGTCGATGAAGATATATTTCAATTGATGTATGCCGGTGTACTGCGGAACAGCGCCGCCGGAGTAAGGCTCCATGGCATATCCTCCGAACAACTCATCGCCCAGGCTGGTGACATTTTTCGGGAAGAAGAATTTCTCTATACTTTCCGTACCCTTAAAGGCTCTCAAACCAACACTTGTCACCCCGACAGGCAGAGAGACGCTTTTTAGCGATACGCAAGCATTGAAACACTCTTGAGGTATAGAGGTGATATGCGACGGAAGAGTAATACTCGTTAATGCCGAGCAGGCATTGAAACAGGCATAAGGAATGGACGCCAGATTCTGCGGAAGCTCTATCTCCGTCATGTACAAGCACCCTTGGAAGATCGTTATGCCGAGAGTAGTGATACTTTCCGGAATAACTACTTTCTGCAGGGTATGACACCACCGGAAAGCTTCATTGCCGATGGATTGCAGGTGGGGAAGATCCAGCGTGGTGACGCCTCGATGGTTGCAGAAAGCAGAGCTGCCGATGCTGATGATCGTGTTCGGCAAAGTGATGGACGTCAGCCGGGAACCGATAAAAGCATTGTTGCCAATACTGTTGACAGTATAGGTCTTTCCTTGATAGCTGACCTGCTCGGGGATGTTGATGATGCCGGTATAGGAACTGGTGGTACCGGTCCAAGAAGGGGTCGTCTCGTTCGGATACGTGACGGTTGCCGTGAGATTGGTGGCATCCAGCAGATAATAGATTCCGTTAATCTCCACGCCATTGCCATAAGCGGAAAGAGATAAGAGTGTAGAGAAAAGAACAAATAAATAAAACTTTTTCATGTTATTTATTGATTTGGGGATTGTGCTTTTTGTTTGCAGAACTGGAGGATGCCCATAGCGTTCTTTGTTTCTGGATGATTAGGTCCAAGAACCTTCGAATAAATCTCTACTGCTTTCTCAAATTGCAACTCTGCCTGCTGATAAGCGCCTTTTTTGAAATAGATGCCTCCTAAGTTTAATGTAATGGCTGCCACTCTTTGTTGTGGTACTTTGGTGGTATTTGCATATATATTACGCACCTCTTCCCATAACGCTGCTGCCTTATCCAACTGTCCTTGCTGATATAGTACTCCGGCGATGCCAAATTTGCTTTCGGCTACCTCCAGACTATTGCTCTCAAAATGTTTCTCGCGGATCTTGAGTGCGCGTTTGTGACAGTCCATAGCTTTCTTGAGATCTTTCCTGGCACGGTATAGTTCGCCTAAGTTATTCAGCGCCTCCGCTACGGCAGGAGAGTTCTTTCCGCGGATCTTCTCACGGATCATGAGCGAGCGGTTATACCAAACCATAGCGCCATCCAAATCGCCCTGTTTCTTAGCGATCAGTCCTAACTCGTTGCAAGTCGTTGCCATCTGTCCGGTCATCTCGCTGTACTGTGTCTCGCAAATCCGATAGGCGCGTTCAAAGTACATCTTTGCCAAAGGATAATCTGCCATGATCTTCATTACGAACTGTCCGGCTTGCAACTGATAATCCACATTGAGCGTATCTAATGCTGCGCGTTTTTGGATATAGAAATTGGCACTGTCATTTTGGAAACGCGTGAGGAAAGATGAGTACAAACGATAACAATCCTCCTCCAATTCACGTTTCTGTCGCAGGAACTCCTCTTGGTTTCGATCTACCTCTTTCTGCAAAGCCTGTATATTCCTCCCCCATTCCCGCAGGACGGCCTCCCGCTGATCCATGCTGCCTTTCTCCCGCAGGAGCCGTTCGGCTTCCTCGGGGTTGCCGTTCTCTACGGCTTGTTGCATAAGCACTGTCAACGAATCCATACGTTGATAATCCGTCCGCGCCAGGACATTCGACATCGCCTGCAGGAGCGGTTCAAAATTCTCATATTGGCTTTCTAACCGCTGTTTCTGCTTCGTCATTTCCGCCTCGCTAATCTGTTTGGAAGCCAGTAATTTCTCCAGACTGTCCATTTTCGCCTGATAGTATATCTCTACGTTCTCGCGCGCTTTCGATTCTATCGCTTCGCGTTCTTGCATGAGTTGCATCTTGCTGACCAGTAGTATCTCTACCGGCACTTGATCCGAGCACGGCAAGCGTTTGCCGATCAGTTCTTGTTCGGCCGGTTCGTAACCGGATTTATAAATGCTGGCTATGGAATAAGCATCTCCGTTTTGCAAGTCGTGCAACAATAGTGAGAACTCGCCGTTGTTACGGCTGGCAACCTTATTATGCGATCCTTGCAGACGAATGACCGTTCCTTCTATGGGTTGACCGGATTGACCTTTACGGGCGATAGTACGGACTATTCCCTCCTGTGTTATTGCCAAACAGGAGAGTGAAAGGCATAATGCGCATAGTATGGCTGATTTTCGATTCATGGTTCTACTATTATTACTACATCTTTGCCACAGGGCATATAAAGTGTATCCACATAATCATCAATATAAACAGGATAGTTCATCTGTTGCTGATCAATAGGGATATCTATATTAATCATTCCTTCTTTGTCTGATGCGGTGGTCATCCCGCTAATCATAACGGATTGATGGATTAGCGGTTTCCCTTCGGTATCCCATATTCGAAACCGTATCTTCCCATATACATTGGGATCTCTATACATATTCAATTCTATGTTTTGAGTTAAATTCAATATGGTATCAACCGGTAAATAATCTGTGCATTCAACTTTTATTCGTACCTCTTTATTAAAGTGTTTGTGGGCTAACTCGCGAAATAGAGCACTGTCATAAAGGGAAGGAATTATTTCTGTTTCTGTTTTCCCATTCTCTAACTCAATAGTAACATTCGCATTTTTTAATGGGGGTAAAGATGTATTTAAAGTGGTTGTCTCGTTTAATGTTACTGTAACATCTATAGGTCTATTGGAATACCATGTGTATGCTATGGCTCCCGTAATTAGTATTATTCCTATGATCCATGCAATAACTCGCTCTATTATTCTGATTCTTTGGTATGACCATAATTGCGCAAAATCCAAATCAAGAAGTTTCGAGATCAATTGCATGTACGCCCGTTCCCGCTGAAGCCAAGCTCCTATGATGGGCATACGATAGAGGAAAAACATCCTGTCAACATATTTCTCCTTGATGTTTACGCCTAAAATTTGCTTGTCTTCTCCATCTCGACTTGACCATTTTTTTTGAGCATCCAGAATCGCCGGATTGACACTTGCCCCGATGTTTTTGGGATCGCTATCTATGATAAAAAGGAATATTTGCTCCTCCCTGCCATTACGCGAAAACCATTCTATTTCCGCTTGCACATATTCTGACTTCGCCGAACGGGGAGAACAAACAACTATCAAATAATGTGCGCTATCTAAGTTCTTACGAAGCTCATCATTGAGGCTACCCGGTTGTATATTGGTTTTATCCAGAAACGCCTCTTTGGTAGGTTTGCGTTCTTTGGCATATTGCTTGCACAAGATAGCAGGAAGCTTATAACTATCGAGTTTCTTCTTTAGTTTCCATGCTTCGCTTAGATCTTCTGATTTATAACTTATAAAAGCGAAATATTTATAGCTTGTCTCCTTCATATTATCTCGCGTGGCAATATCTTCATTACCTATTTCACAATCTTCCATCCTAATTTCTTCACCAACTTAATGGTATTGACAGCCATCAGGCGGTCGTACTCTTTTTCGCTATCGGGGAGTGCGGAGTATGGGATGAGATCGGGGTGTTGCTTGAGCGCATCATTACGGACGGGTCCATAAGTCCATCCTTCGGCCTTGCGAGCCGCAGCCCAAACCTCATGCGCATTCTCAGCAATGGCTTCTTGTAGTTCTTGTAAGTCTTCGGTCAAAGGTACGCCCTCCAGATTCAGGGGACGCGGTTCGTAATCATCTATAGAACGAAGAACACGCACCAAGTAATTACGGGACTCATGCCATGCCTTGAGGAAATCGGATAGAGCAAATTCCATCATTGCGCATACTTCCGGCTCGAACAGGGAAATGATATTCTGCTCTTCATCAACGGCCAAAACGACTACAGCGTGGTTAGGTGCATCTTCTTCATCGGGACGTTCGGGATAAAGTTTATCGCTATCCACAACCGCAATAACCTCATTCTTCGCGCCCAAAGCACTCTTAATATCTCCGAGAGTTGCTTCATATTGACGCGTCACCATCAGACCTTGTGATGCCAAGAGTTGTCCGATAGCATGAAGAGGAGTGCCGGATGGTTGCACCCATTGGTTGGCACGGGCCGCAGCAAGCAGATCTTCAGACGCACATTCTATTCCACGTTGTTTGAGTATATAAAGCTCGCACAAGAAATCACAGAGATTATCTTTCGTTTCTGCTGCCATTCGGAGCATCGGATAAGCCCATTCCTGCTCTTCGTCCGTTTGCACGCAGATATCCAGCGTCTCACGCAGAGAAGGATTGACCTTTAACTCAGCCAATAACTCACGAACCTCCGTCGGCGTTGCTTTGCCATCCAGGTAAACGGCCGTTAGATTGTCCCAATATGTATCATTTTTTGCCATAAGCACGGATATCGATAAGAGCGACCTGCATGAGTTGCATCATAGCGCGTCGCTTGATATTATAGAGATTGTCTGTCGTAATGTGCATTTCTGCCGCCAACTCCTCCGGAGAGTATTCCTCGAGGATCAGTTTCCGGATAACATGAACGTATCGTTTGTTCGGCATCGCTTCCATTAGTCGCTGTACATCCAAGGCCGAAACACTCGGCGCATGATTTATCATGCTCTCCTCTTCTATAGGAGTCTCTTTTGAGCAGTCTTCTATCAGTTGATCACGCTTTTTGATAAAGTAACGTGTCGCCGTCACCTTGAGCCATTGATAGAGCGAACTGCGACCTTCGAACTGTTTCAACCGAGTCGCGTCATTCTCCATCAGATAGATGTATAGTTCGTTGACAAACTCATCATAATCGACCTCGTAATCAAAGACCTTATGAATAATCGCACAGAACAACGACCGGCAACGCTCGAAGAAAAACTCCTGCGTCACCTCATTGTCCCGCGCGATGAGGGCTTCTATGATTTCAAAGTCGGTCATTGATAAATATCTGCGAGTATTATTTGTTTTATGCGGTGTTTTTTTCGGCTGCAAAGATACAACAAAAAAATGACATACACAAGAGTGTATGCCACTTTTCGTATTTTTTATCTCAATTCTTCCGTATCGAGAATGATAGTGACGGGGCCGTCGTTGATGAAGTCCACCTTCATGTCGGCGCCGAAGCGACCGGTTTCGACATGGAGGCCGTACTCGGTTCGGAGGCGGTCGTTGAAATAGTCATACAGCGGCGAAGCTTTCTCCGGCCGTGCGGCGTTGATGAACGACGGGCGGTTACCCTTGCGGCAATCGGCATAGAGCGTGAACTGGGATATACTGAGGATTGCACCGCCAATATCGCGGATAGCGAGGTTCATCTTCCCTTGCTCGTCTTCAAACACACGCAGCTGCGCGATTTTCTTCGCTAACACATCGGCTTCCGCCTGCGTGTCCGTGTCCGTCACGCCGACCAGCAGCATAAAGCCCTTGTCAATCTTCCCGACCGTCGCGCCGTCTATGCGCACTTCCGCCCGGCTGCATCGTTGTACAACTACTCGCATGATTATCTTGTTTTGCGTGCAAAGGTACTGCTTTTTTGCAAGATATGCAAATATAAACACAGAAAATCGCCACAACGGGCGATTTTCTTTACACTTCTTACACGGTACAGCTTGCTGTACCACTACACTGCTTACTCCATTTGCCGTATTGCGCGGTAGATGGAGACATAGACGAAGGTGTAGAAGTGGTAGTACCGGTTGCAGCCATCGGGGATTGTTGTTCGATAGACCGCATAGCGTGCGATCCATTCTTCCGCCTCAACGACCAATTCCGGATCATACTCCTCCGGATGACCGCAGATACGCTCAATGGTATGTGCTGCGCGCTGCGCCGCTTTGATCAGCTCGCGGTTCTTCGTCGCACCTTCAGACCATGCGCCTTCATGAAAATTCATAAAATACAACTGATGTAACTTACTTCCATCCTCTAAATAACTTTTCTCACCCTGAGGTCGCCAACGAGCCACCAAGCGATATCGGTTTCTCTGCCCATCCTTGACGCTGTCTATCGCGCCATGGAGTTCGTCAATGCCAATTACAAGTTTTGCTTTTGCCATATTTTTTTCTTTTCTTTAATTCGTTAATTCTTTCACTCCTTCATTCTCTAACTCTCTTATTTCGGACTAAAATTAGACTAAAGTTGGATTAAAATCGGACTAATCCTAGACCATAGAGCCTACGTCACCCTAATATCATCCTGACATAGTCCTTCGATTTCTTCTTTCTTCAGTTAGATTAGAATGTGTCCGACATCTGACGGTTTGACGGTTTCTAATGCTCAAAAACCACTGATTGCAGTATTTATTTCTCTTATTAGTAGCACTTTGTGCAGAAACCGTCAAAACCGTCAAACCGTCATCCTACTTTTTTGTACTTGCCGTGTTCCATTTTGATTACTATTCCTTCTTTTTGCCATTTATCATTCCACCTCTCCGCGGTTCGCTCGCTTACTCCTTGCAACTTAGCTTCTTTTATCAATTCTTTGCGTTCAAAAGTACCTTTTAGTTGCTCGTATAACACCCTCCTTTGATCCAGAGTCTTTATCTCCGGCACTAATTCTTGCGACTCTCCGTCTATCATCCGATACGCAGCAGCCATATGCAGCAACAACTTATTTCCTATAACCTCTGCCGCCTCATAATCTGCATCCGAACAAAGTAATTTAGTTTGTAATCTGTCAGAAACGCGGTCTGTATTCTGTATTCTCATCGCGCTTAATATCATCGCGATCCGCTCAATTTGGACCGCCATACGGATGACGGCGGAGTGGAAATTATCGCCGAGAAGCGCAATGAGTGTTTCATATTCGGTCTCGAGATGGGTACCAAGTCGGTCTTTCTGAGAGTCGGTCAGACTCCACTCGCGTTCGGGTCCAAAAGCAAGGTGCTCATATACCTTGAGCAGTTGCCGTCCAACCACTCGCGGTACAGCCGATTGCGAACCGGCAGAGCAGACATAACTCTTACAGAAAGGATGGCTGCCGCGAATGACGAGTGTCAGGAGGCGCGAGAAATAGCCATTCTCGACACTCGGCACGAGTGCGCGATACTGGTTAAATGTACCGGTAAGGAGCATCGACAATTTCGGGCAAGGAATCTCCGAAGCACTGTTGCAGCGATTGCGAGAGATGGGTTCGTGCTCGGCAGCTTTGCGAAGAGCGGTGTTGTAGTTTGCTGCGGCTGTTCGCCAGATATCAGTAATAACCGATCCTTCGGACTCGTGCATATAGCCGCAGCCACCTCGGGCTTCGAGGGCTTTGTACCAAGCAGGAAGTGTGCTGTCGCCGGCAATGAGCATCGGGTATTGCTTATCGATGACACGAATCATCTCCAGAGCTTGGTTGGCGATGCCTTTGCCGGAAGCCGCAGCAGCAAGGATGAAACACTGGAGGTTGGCGAAGTACTTCTTGCCGGTCGGGCCGTAACGGAAGTAGAGATTAGGAACGCACGCGGACGCGGCTGTGAGCGTGGAGAGGAGCAGGATGTCCTGTTCCTCGGGTGTTTGGGCGAGCGAGAGCATCTGTTGTAAGGATGCCGGGAGTTGGGTTTGGTCGAGGTTCTCGACGATGTGGAGGTTCAACTGATCCTCACACGAAAAAGAAGAGATTTTTGTCTCCATAATTAAGGTTTGGTTTTAAATGTTAATAAATGTTAATTTATGTGGATTTTCAAAATCCGGTACAAATATACGGTCAAAAAAACCTTTTGTCCAAATTTTTTTCAGACTTTTTTACTTTTTACTGCATTTTTTGCATTTTTGGGGTGTTTTTAGCGCGTATTTTTGGTTTTCGAAGGCAAAGGTACTCAAAAAAGTGTCACTTAGAAAGGACACGACTCAAAAGTGACGCCACGTGACGTCACTTTTGAGATTTATTTGTTAGTTTGGAGGTTATTCCTTTTTTCTAATTTTTTACTCCGGCCAGCATAGTTCTAACGTACTTAGAGAACGCAGGGTCTTGAGAAGAGAAACCAATTTCTTCCGTATTATACTTACTGGGGAATGCAAAAATAATTTTATCTCCAGTCATCCAACAACTCATTGTTAAATAGTCATGCAAAGGTATCATTTCAAAGCCATATTTTCTGTATAGAGCATCTATCTGTGTCGTAACCCCTCGGAACATATTCTCAAAGTCCGCAAAGGTTATTTCATCTATATCTTTGTCGAGATATGATTCTTTGATGGAATCTATACGGCAGCAAAGACTATATACTTCTTTATCAGCAAGACGCTCTTGAATGTCATCCTTAGAATGAATGGGGCGCAAATACGCTTTTACTAAGCGGCGAAATTTTTTAGAATTGGCTTCTTTCTCCATATTAAAGTATTTCTCTGATAATATGGAATCTTCCCTCTCTCGATTTACACTCAAACCTCTCGTCTCCATCACCTTTAGTGAGTCGAATATGATTTTCCTTTCTCTTTGGAACGCGGCCAAATGACTTCCAAAACGATTTTCCTGAACCATTTGATGGAATGGTAATTCACTCGTATCATAATAAGCTACGATCACATGACTACCACTATTCCTAAGTTCTAAAAGATGGCGATTATAGTTTTTGAAATCATCCGGCTTACTACGGAATCCATAGTATAAGACATCTTCGAAAATTACGATCGAGTCACCAGGTACCGCATTGGTAAATAAGTCATTAATCTCCGGGAGATAATTAGGAAATATCCCCACATGTTTGGTCGTTAATGAGTTCTGAATCTGAACTAAGTTTTCGGACAACTTCTTTGAATCCTGCATATTTTCAATCATTTCGTATGCAAAAAAGATGATTGAAACGAGGAGTGCAAAAGAAGCCGACTCAGAAATAATCTTAAAGAACCGCATCCCTTTGGATGCTTTAATTTTTCTCCAGAATTCACTCATATTTTTTATAAGTCTTATCTTCATTCATTTGTGGGGATATGTTTTGGTCTATATTGAATGATGTATGCTCCGCGTTATGATTATAATAGATAATTTTCATTTTCTCAAGCTCCCCTATTATCTTCTTGTTCTGTGCTGTGAGTTCATATACTTTATCTACACGCTCACTATCGTAAACAAGAGAGGATACACCCATATTCCATAACCAAGTACGTATTTTTTCAATATCACAGGTATCGTTCGCTGGTTTCGCAGCACTTACATCCATGCTTGTATTGAGCTGTTCCAGATCAATTGCGCGCATGTATAGCGCATGAGACAGTATATCTGTCAACTGAGATAATTTATATTGTTCTGCAGAACTATTATTGTCAATTATGGTGACCTTATCGAATGGAGGTTCGCTTTGTTCTTCCTCTTTCCATGGCAGTTGTACGGCCAATTTGTTTTTCTTTAACTTCATTAAATAATCTAACTCCAATATAGAGGCATAAGAGTTACCAAACAAGTATGTTCTTAATATTGAATTGGCCGGTGTATTGTATTGAGATAATGAATTAATTAATGCGCTAGGTAATATACCATAACCATTAAGCGTAATTTTAATATTAGTTTCTTGCCTTATCTCTTGTAATAAATATGCAACATCGAAAAATATACCGCTACCTGTAGATCCACATAATGAGGAGACAATATTTATGTCAATACTACTTATGCTATCGCTCGGTTCTGCTCCTATATTATTTGCTCCATTTTTCACAGAACGGATGGAATGGTGTATCTCAGTTAAAATTGTTTGTAAACGATTTTTAAGGTTTGAATTTTTATATATAAATGCTAAACGCCCATCACTGCGAACCATTCTGGGACTATGGTTAAAGGGCGTTATAAAACACCTATTTTGTCGAGGCATCCAATCTATACTATGCTTATGATTTTGGACGTAATTATATATTTTTTCTGGGGGCACTGCAATATCATATCTTTCTTTATATCCTAAGGAAACCATTAATTGATCTTTACTTGAGACTTCCATGGACAAAGTATTAGTATCTGTATCAATTCCCACAAAAGAAATATAGGGAGAAAGTATTTCGTGAAATTCATTGTTTTCAAGAAATAACGCTTTGGCCTTAAGTATGGTCTGAATCCCTATCCCTCCTAAACCGACAAAAATGGTTGGTTTAATCATTATGAAATCGTTCGCTAATTTGAAAAGTTTTCAAAAAACTTGGATATAGCATCCCACCATGAATCAGTTGCAGATACTAACAAGAATCCTCCCAAAGGAGCTCCGGCCATCAAAAGAGTTGGCCACCCGAGATCCAACTTGAATACGCACCATAAACAAAATGCCGTTATCTCACATATTGCAAGAATAAGAAATGTTTTGTCAGAGAGTTTTTTCAGCAATGGGAAAAAGATTATGGGAAACAACAACAACAGACCAAAGACTATCCATGCTATCCAGTAAGCAACACCATTCAGAGGAGCATGAGCATGTGGGAATTCTGCTGTTTGAAGAAGTACCGGCGTTTGTAGACTTTCTTCTTGGTATGCGGTCTCAAGTATATAAAATGCATATTTTTTTCCCCTAATCAATGTTACACAAGAAATATAGTCTCGTTTGCCTTGCGATTTGTAATATCTAATCCAACCATCTAACTCCTCCGATACCTTCTCGCTACTTATCAATGTACCATATTTGTTCCCCTTGTCAAATTCATTCATTTGGTTCCACGTGAATTGTTTGTCATCTGGACTCATGACAGAATATATTGACAAATAGGATGTCCCTAAATCCACTTCGGCCTTTTTAAAGCCTTTAGATACTTCCATCTTTGATCCTTCAGGGAAATAGAGACGCGCTCCTGTGATGCTATCCGTAAAGATTATACTCCCCTGAGCGAATATATACACAGAAGCAAATACAACTAGCGTGAAGGCTAAACTTCTTTTCATCATTTCTTGTCGTTAAAAGAATTGATTGTTGATATTATCATATTTTTATACAACTCGGAACTAGAAAACTCTGAATCTTTTGCACTGTAGTCACATTGAGGAACTAAAAATTTATTCCATAACACTGCTTGTTCGCGATTGATATAATGATAAATTTTAAATTCTACTTGCACACCAGGGATACATGACGATGAGGAAAGTGCATTTCCATTCCATGTAAAGTAATTCGAATGGTTTGTAACAATGATATCTATAAACAATTTACCCTCTGGTTTTAGTAGGCCAAGTTGGCCTCCCAGATATCCATCAAACTTGAGCACCTCACCTCCCAATATCTCCACGAAAAGCTTATCCAACTCATTGCCAACGGCATTACTAATGTCATTTTCTGTGACTAATAGATTAATTGGGATATATTCTTTTTCCAATAAGGTATTAATGTTGCGAATATAATCTCCCGCTTTGGGATTCTTATCAATCATTTTATCCCAATAACTTCGGAGTTCTGATAAGTAAGTTTTTTGTGGTTTCGTATTATTGCGGTAGGTTAGATAATATGGAACTACAGTATCCGAGTTCTTACTAACGTCCATTAAAATCTTTATCAAAAGATTTGCAAATTCCGGCTTATACTTGGTCCTCAGTTCCTCCGATTTTTTTCTTACGTATATACCAACATTGTATGCGATAAGATGTTTTACTGATTCTTTAAAAGCAAGCCTGTCCTCATGCAGAAAATAAGCACAATCTTCAAAATCGGCATTGGATTTTAGTTTGGCATATAGTATTGCATCCCTAGTGATACCTCCTATATAATACGAGAATAAGGCCGAAAGGATAACTAAAAGACCAAACAGAGCCCAAGTCCATCTTGTGTAGAACGGATACTTGCTTTGCGGCATCATAGATTTATATTCTTCTACATACTCGGCCTTAAAAGTCACAACATTGCCGTTATTCGGGTCTGCTGCAACCGGTTGGGGTTTTGAAAATGCCTTATGTTGCCATGCTAACAGATAATAAGAATTATATTTTTCTCCGTCCTCCGAAGTGTATACATATGGTATTTTTTCGGATTCAACGTATTCTATCTCTGGGGCTTTGATAGACCATGTCCAAAAAAACGAAATAACGACCAACACGAAAAACACTCCCCATAATAATCGGTCCAATATGTTATCAAGTTTTTTGAGTTTCATAATTTTTACATTAATATTTATTGCTCTTATACGGCTTTGTTATAGTTATAAATTTTACACCAGGCATACAAACATTCCACGTTTTTAATCAATTTCAGTTTAATTTTCTGCATTTTCAGCAGATCCTCCGAAGACAGAATGGTACCAATCCCACAAGAGTTGCTTAAGAGCAGGGAACATATCCAATTTATTCTGCAACGCATCCCATGCAGCACTCTTAATGGTGGATTTTGCACGGTTTATGCGATTATGTTGTTTTTGTGAGTACTCTCCGTAGTGTCTGTCAATAACAACATTGATTGCCTGATATTGTTTAAACACATCTTGCCACTCGGTAAACCCATAGGTGTCTCCGTGTTTTTCTACTTCTTCTGCGAGGTTCTCCAGATTGTTAATGGCTTTTGCCTTTTCGGTACACGATGTGTTTAACATAGCTACACAGCCTAATATAACTGCAAAGCATAAATAATAAACTACTTTTTTCATTTTAAAATAAGATTTAAAATTAAACAATTATAATTCAATTTGATTTTTCACCAACTCAAGTTTTCGGAAGAAAATGATCTTGTATGGAGAAGAGATAGAAACAAATGTTATGTTATCTACAGCATCTCTTAACTCTTTTTCCAAGCGGTTACGCTGCTCCTCACTGTCAGTATGTACAAACATCACCTGACGAGCATCACGTCCCTCATCTTCTATGTTATATTGCAAGAATATATCCGATTTGCGACTGAGATTATTAAATAGTGCACATATATCATCAAAATCATGGACAAGGTATTGATACAACTTTTTGTCCTTAAGATTAATCAAGTAATCTGCAATGCTAAATTTCGCGTAATGAGTTGTTATTTTTTGTAACAAATCCTGCTTGATATTTTGCTGTACGCGAATGATTCCATCTTCACTTGGCTCATAGTTGTCAATAAATCTCCAAACATTGTTTTCCTCAATTATTGACTCTTCCTTTGACTTAAAGTAGTCATCCAATATATCGTTTCGAATGAGAGAAACAAATGGAGCTCTTGCTTCCGCGCGCATCTTGGCATGATTCTCAATCGTATTGCTATACCACTCCCGAAGATTTAGCAGATAATGCGAGATAGCGGAATGACGTTGTTGGAATTTAGTGGTTAGCGCAAAGAGTTGAGCTATCATTTCGCCTGCTAAATGGAATCGCGATTCCAGCAGTTCGATATTCTCTTCCAGATCTGAAATTTCCGCATTCAATTCTCTATTTATTCGCTGATAATGCAGCTCTAAATCCTTGCGTTTCTCTATGCGGCGCCATATATAGAATATTACAAATGCAATAATGGCAATAATTCCTACTATCCAAATAAAGCGCAACCATCCTTGTAATGCCTGTATAGAAGAGCCAAGACCATTTTTATTGCCTAATAAAAATCCTAATACTTTTCCCCATATAGAATTCGTATCTATGAATACGTTAAAAATATCCAATGGTATCCAATCTAAAAATCCGGGAATGATATTAAATTTTCCTATAATAGCATCACACGTACCACAGAATGCAGATAGCGAGCCAATAGTTCCAAGATAAGCCCATGATGTTTTAATCGTGGCTTTCTTGAAAGCGCTTATAGTAGAAACCTTCTCTTTTTCATTTTCTATTTTTGCCGTTTCGAGATCTTCTATTTGAAGTTCCTTATGATGTTTTGCAGCGCGATAGAATCTATCCCGTTTATTTCGGTCTCGGAGTGGTAGTTTGACTGCCTCATAGTACTCCTGCAGTTTTGTGTCGTATTTTTGCAATTCTTTCAGTTCGGAAATAAGCCGATCCAAGAAATTTTTACGGAGTGCATAGCGCACCGTCAGATCCGTTTCTGAGAAATTGAGTTGCGGTCTATCAGTTTGCTTGATGGTAAAAACTGTATCCTCTATTTTTTCTACAACTTTTCCTTCCTCATCACTTTCCGTTTCTTGCTCTACTGCAATTTCCTGAATGGCAACACAATCCCAATAGCCATATTGCATAATGTAGTCGTACGACAAATAGCAATAACCTCTATCTCCGAAATCCGTCCCCCAGGAATTACGCACTTTGAAAACTCTCTGTTCTTCGTTAAATCCGCATAATACCATCGCATGGGCATGGTTTTCTCCGGATTCTTTTAATTGTTGAACTTCTTCATCTGAAGGCATCGAGATAAATCCATTTACACCTTGTCCAAACGAGGGGAATAGATCCACAGCAAACACAACCGGCAGGCCGTCATCCAAAGCAGATTTTAAGGTTTCTATCTTTTTCTCGACCATCACTGCTCGTTTCACTTTGCGGAGTTTCGCCTCCTCATAAGCTTGTGCAGAAGGAGTTTCCGCAAAGCCTCCAACTTTGTATGGCCATGCTTGTTCCGAACAAATACCATCCTCCGACAATGTTTGAATAGAAGCCACAGAATTGGACCCCTCGTCAAACTGCTCTCTTCCCGTACGCTTACGCGCGTTAAAATAAAGGAATTGTTCACTCAGGTCTGGAAATTGTACGTGGTTCTTCTTAAGGAAATACTCAAATACACTGACCATCGAGAAAGACATACATGCACCTTGCTGCCCCTGATTTTTGATCTCTGTGAACCCATTGGAGATATCAATATTTTTTGTAGCAACTGCATGAGGTTCGTAATTATCTTCCAACGGTACGATATTATCATCGTGATGCAAGAGTTGGAATTCTTCTTTCTCAAAGATAATCTTACCTCCCTCAATGAGACATTTTTTAGACTCATCTAATTGGGTAATATTCTTCTTTAGTTCCGCCAATTCATCTTGCATTTCTCGAATGTTAGCGATGTAATTACGTTGGCGGAAGCGCAATTCCTTGAGTTCATCTACCGGTAACTTAGCGCGCTTACTCGGAGTACCATCTTCGTCCTTCACTGCATCATTGCCAACTAAGATACTATACGGAGGAAGAATTATCTCGTCTTTTGTTTCTTCTTTATCAAGAAGTTCGTTGTTCTCGCCAACAAAGAAATTAACGCACTCTCGCTCTAAGTCTATCAGAATCATTTGCTCTGAATTAATCAAAGTGCCATGCGAAAAGAGTTCATCATCCTGTCCCAATAAGATAGATAGGAGTCCCTTCTTTTGGGGCAATGATAATGTTTCGTTTTGAAGAATTTTCTCTAATAGTACTTTGTTTAATTCCTCAAATTTTTCTTTTAGTTTAGGAAGAATCGCGGGCATTATATCTGTCATTGCATCGCCACGTTCTCTTCGTGTCGCAATCTCAAGATGATAAAATTCACTCATCATTTTCAGATGAGGCTGGAGTAGTTGATCTATCTCTCGGGCTGCCCAGGTAATATCCACCTCTCCCTCATGAATACGTTCTTTCTCAAGAATCTTAATGAAGGAATCTTGTAAAATATACTCTTGGAAATAGTATTGATCAAAACTTAACATAGAAATGCCAATACCTTGTACATCCTTTCCATCTACATTGATACCTCCAAAAGCCGCATCATAATTCTCAATACATATTAGCGCAAACTCGCCGGCAATACTAATTATTGACTCTTGTGTTAATTCCAAAGCGCGAGTAGTGGTCTGATTTTGAATAATCGTAAAATGCGCAATGTGGTGAGCCGTAGCTTCCTTGCGGCGCATAGAAATAATCCTATCGATTGTTTCTTTTGTCTTTTGGTTTAGCTCCTCTGCTTTTTGCGCAAGATATTCAGTTTTATTCGGGTCAAACACCTCGGCAAGATCGCCACATAAGCCGACAATATCAATATCCACCTTATTTCCCAACTGCTCTTTCGCGCAATTGATGAAATTTTCCACTTGCTGCCATATTACGGGTACATAAAGCTGAACATATAGACAAATATGCAGATTATCATTTCCTGCGTAATTTGTATTAATACGTTGCTGCCATAGTTTCTTTACATACACCTTAAGAGATTCATTTAATGATTTCTTATCGGCATCGAATTCTTGAGTATATTCAGGAACCCACTGGTCTTTAAGATGAGAAGTGAAAGTTAGTTTTTCCTCTTCTTTCTTTACGGCCTTATTAATGGAAATGTGTCCATTAGAGTCCTCTTCATAATGTAAAGCTGTAAAATACTGGCTGATTGCATCATCAGCATACATCGCAATATAGCGGCGCAGTTCAAGCAGAGCTTCCGAAGAAGCTCTGCCGAACATGATGTGTATCGAGTGGCGCATGATTAGATTTTGAATATAGATTCTCTACACTTGTTTTCTGCGGTGATAAGTTTGTTTGTTTCTTCGTATCCGCGGCCGGTCTTGATGGTGTTAATAGTAAGTTGGCAATGTGAATACTTTGTAAAATAATTCGCCATTACATCAGCCTGTAATTCAGCGGTCGCCTTCTTTCCAATCGCATCCATATGCTCACGGAACTTAGCAAAATACTGTTTAACGACATGATCGTTTTGACAGAATTTCTCAAACGCCCGATCACGATATGCAGAATGTGTATTAACCCATTGATCTTCCGGACCTACAATCACAGGGATCGTATCATCATTGTACCAATATACTCCTTGGTCAAACTTGATGAGATCCAATATGCAGCCCATTGTCCATGCCATGATGGCTTCGTCTTGATTGGCCTTCTTCGGTTGGAACGAGTACTCCTCTTCGTCCATTCGTTTCTGCAATTGCTCGTCAATATGGAAGGATACGCGCTCTTGATCTTTGTCGTAAGGCAATTTCAAGGTCTCCAAGCCACCGATAGCCAGAGCCGGGACAGGTCGTTTTTGACGATAGATAATTATACGATCCGTAAGTCCAGTGCTAACAGTCTCTGCAATTTCAGAACGAATAATATCTCTATAGTATTCATTTTTAGTTAGACGGCAGGTCGCAACGTCCGGAACGCAAATATAGAACTGCTCTTCTTGGCCAACGGTTCTATTTGTACTCTTCAACAAAATACCATGGTCATCAATATTAAGGAATGGGAGTGAATGATTAGCTGCGCGGCGAATGATATCTTCAAACTCCTCTTTGCTCATTTCGTTCAAGATATCATCAATGGTCTGAGCACGAAGTACTTCACACTCCTTAAGATTTGCGGTATAATCATCCAATATAGCCTTATATGTTTCTTTAGTAGCAGGAGCATACAATGTCTTGCCCGGCATTCTATCTATCAAACTGCTAACAAGTACGTTCTCATCTTTTTTCACCTCCACATTCTTAATCTTATCCTCCGCAAGGTCAATAACCACATTGCGACTATTACCATAGTGATTTTGTAATTCGCGGATAGAAGCATCATTGTCTTCGATTATAGAGGTAAATTTCTTGATAGACTCTTGCAGATTGGTCAATTCTTTTTCAATCAACTCTATGATTTTTGCATAGAATTGAACTGCATACGAACGACGTTTCGCTTCAAGATCAGCAATCAAGTAATTTTGAGCATATGTCTTAATGAGGGATATATAGTTATCTGTTTTCCCATGGAACAAACCATGATTTAAATAACTATCCAGTTGCTCAATTTGTGACTTGAAATCTGTTTCGGCATTTTTGCGGTCGTCTTCCTGTTCCTTAAGTTCCGTTCGCATCATTACGACAAAAATATCGTTAATTTGTCTCTTTACTTCATTCAAGAAGTCATTAGACAAACCAAGAGATATCTGGCACAATTCTTTTTCTTTTTCAACGAGTTTTGCTGCTACTTCAGCATAAAAATCATCTACTTTCTTGTTCCATTCTTCAGGAGACGGTTGGAAGCCTTGGTTATACAAATCCATTTTATTGGTAATCTTGGCTTCTACGGTTCGCTTATCAAAATCTTTATCAGTGAGAGACGGAGCCGTAACTTGGGAAATATCATACAGTCGATCAATCACCTGATCCTTACCCTCGTTTTCGCGGATACGTACATTGTCAATCCAATTATTCGCAATAACGTTTGTATCCTGCGTGTGCGTAAGAAGTTCACGGATAAGTTTGTTTTGCGCCTTCAGTTCATACACTTTAGCCACATGCTCACTATCGTAGATGATTGATGCTGTTCCGATAGCAGAAACCCACGCGCACTTATCCTCTACGTTGAACGCTTTATTTATCATGTCGTTTTTGACATTATCGCCCACACTCTTACTTTGACTACCAATTTGGCCGGTAGTAGCAAGGAGAGCCAAAGATATCATCTCCGTTAAATCAGAGATTTTCTTATAGCATATACCCTCGGTGTTCTTGTTATCAATCAGCACAAGACTATCAAAAGGCATCTCGTCCGTTTCCTGGCTTTGCCATGAAATCTTTACCAATCTTTCATCCGTTGAAATACTCATGAGATAATCCAAATCACGCAGTGCACCATATGCATTAGGTTGTACACGACTCCTGGCGGCAGGAGCCTTGATTTCCTCCATGAATACGCCCGGCATGACTCCATAACCATTGATAGTTATATCAGCATTGTTCTCACGAGCTATCTCACGCATCAAATACGCGACATCAATGAATGTACCGCAGCCGGTGCCTCCACTGAGCGAAAATACAATATGTACCTCCGTACAAGCATTACCATCATCTCCGCTCTCCAATGCCTGATAGTTTTTCCATTTAGCAGAATAACTTTCCGAAGAACGTACGTCTGTTAATGCAACGCGTAATCGCTCTTTTAAACGCTCACGATTGTACATAAATGCCAATCGACCATTGGAACGTACTTGACCAGCTCCGCGATTGAGAGTATTGATAAATATTTGGTTTTGATGAGGCATCCATTGCATATCACGCTTGCTATTTTCGAAATATGCTTTCGGGTTGTTGACGCTTATACTAAAACGTTCTCGCGCACTCAATGTAAGGTTACTATTTTTCTTACTAGCCGTAGGCAGTTCATATTCATTACTATCCGTATCAATACCTAAAAAGGCAAATAATGGAGGCAATTCGCCATCCTGTCCGTAGTTGTCAAGAAGTACTGATTTGGTCTTGAGAATGGTCTTCATTCCCGTACCGCCCAAGCCGATAAAAAGGCTGCGTCTAAGTTTTGTTGCCATAATGACTGATAAATTTAAGATTATGTTTATTAAATTATTTTCTAATTATCCGATAGAGACACTTGCCGTCATCTCAGATCTAACTCGTTTGACAATAAATGGACGCCGTGGACCATTTTGCGGAGTTATCATTGATGTCATACGATAAGTAGCTGCTTCTCCTGCTTTTATGTCCTCATTTACAGCAATACCATCAGAGCCGCATGGGGTCATCTCGACAGGCGTAGTCCAAAACGTATTAGTCAGATACTCTATTCGCCCGCAGAATAACTTGTTTAATCCACTCTGACTCTGGGGAGATGCCGAGCATATTATTTTTCTTGCGCCATGCAAACTACAATCCTCACGTCCCTTACGAGTTTCACCATCGAAATACGTCACTTGTAGATTATCAAATGCGAATGTCGGGAATATAATCCAGCGCAGAAGAGCAAACCAAAGAACAAGAAGTGCTGCTATCGCAATACACATCCAAATTAAACCAACCAACAGAGGATTTAATCCATATTCATATTTAACTTGCCATTCTATACCCGTGCCTATAACATTTCCCGCTTTTGCTTCCTCTCCATTGATTTGATCCAAATCCCCACAATCCAATATCTTCAGAAATAATCGATACATACCTGGAGATGCCGCCTTATTAAAGCGGAATTGTAAGTCTAAATTCTTATCCGAAGGACGAATCGTAATATCGCTGCCATCAATTGGTTTTCCATCTCTAAAAACAGTAATATAGCGACCTTTTGAACTATTAACGGGCAAATAATTTCCATTTTCGTCCTGATACACCACCTGTAATTTAATTGGTTTTGTATACTGAATATCACCCATTTCTAATTGAAGAGATTGGGTCGGTAAAACCACCTCGCTCCAATCATATTTACTCCATAGGAAATCCGAATATCCCTTGGATTTTCCAAGATAAAACCCTTGACTATCGTTAGATCCACACGATGCAAGAGCAAATGCCACTACGGCTATTATGAATAGTTCTTTTAGATTCTTCATAGACTCATTGTTTAATAGAAATTGTTAATGTTTTTTGCGGTTTATTGACATATCGCAACTCACACGATTTATTAACCAACTCATTTACTGGAGTTTCTTTCTTTTCTTGGTCAAAGTTCAATACTATAACCGTATTCTCGTCCGTCGGCATACTACGTTGAAGTTCTGCCAAAGACATTTTGGGTTTAAGAGCAACTTCTATTGTCGCTTTCCCATCAATGATTACGGTCTCGTCTAATTCAAAATACGGATTAGACGACGTATAAATACGCACCTTTTCAGTTCCTTGTATAGGATGTTCAACATCATTAAGTACGACACTTAACTTAATCGGTTGATTGTACTGTTCCTTTAGATTTACCAATTGGTCTCCTTTAATCGTGAATTGATTCACCGGATTTGGGTTCTCGAAACTTCCGCCAAAATGGTCAATCAATTCTATACACGTGCAATCATGCAGTGTTGAACGCAACTTTTCATCTATCGCTTCTTCTGCTAATATAAAGTAGTACCCTTTAATATTGTTCGGTTCTGCAAAATCACACCAAGTCATAAGAACCCTATAGAAGTCTTCGCGGGATGGTTTTGGAGCATTGTGCCCCCCATCCGTTAAAATCTTTAACTCACTATAATACTTTGCCTTGGGCACAAATAATGTTTTCGAGAATTCAATAGGGGAGTACAAATTTGTATGGGTTTGTTCGCAATTATAGAAATTACGAATATTTTCCTCCAAAATTTTCTTTCCGTCAGCCGTTCCTTTTTGCCTCCATACCGAATTGGTTAAAACTTTATCATTGAACGGAACAACTATTATTTCAGACTCAATCTTTTGATTTCTTATATCCGCAATTAATGCCTCCATTATCTCATCATATATATCCCGTTTGGAGTTATATGGGCTTATTGGCATTGGCTTCCCTGCGACAATCACATCTTTTGAACCTTTTGCTCCAACTACATGACCTCCATGCATGGAATACGTAACGTCCCATAAATACACCACACGATGTTGTGGGGCTTCCTGTGCTTTAGCGCATATAGGCATCAGCATAAATAAAGACAAAAATAAAGGAAAAAGTAATTTGTTTTTCATTTTTATGTTATTTGATTGTTTGTTTTGTTTTTATTTCGGCTGCAAAGATACTACAAATTTTTGATTTATGCAAGGGAAATGTGCGTTTTTTATGAATTGTCACTATTTTGTACATAAAATTGAGTCGCAAAATCACTCGCAGAAAGTCAACTTTCCACTTCTCGGAACATTATAGAAATGCTCCAAGACATCCGATGTAATTTTTTGGGCCATATTAACATCCTCATGACATACGGCGACATATTCCTCAGTCACATTAGATTCAATGAAACTTGCGTATGAATTTATGGATTTGAAGGTTGACATTTTAGAAGTTGGTACCTTCACGTATATACTCAAATTTCCATAAGGACCAGGCAATATTTGAATTAATATTTCTCCTTTATAGCAAACATTAGTCACAATATACTGGCCATCTGTTAAATGATTTTTGTTCCAATCAAAGTTCTTTTGAATGGCATCCTGTAAGCCCTCATAAATATACTGATCTCCGATGTATGTACCATAATATACAGAGCCATTTTGGGATTCATTTGAATTAACTTCAGACGTGTTCCTACCAAGAGAATCTACCAATAAAAAGACTCCGGCACCCAATACAAGGATTCCTAACAGCAATCCCCACCAATTAATTTTCTTTGTTTCCATAATATAAAAATTTTGTTGTAATTAATATTCCTTCCAAAGAACACTATTGTGCTTTCTGTGGCAAAATTACTACAAATTTTTGATGTACGCAAGGGAAATGTGTGTTTTTATGCGTTTTTGCGGATTTTTTGAGATTTTCGTTCACAAAAAAACAAAAAACGCCACCCGGGAGGATGGCGAAGACCGATTGTACTATTATCTATCCTATAGTATCAAAATTGTAAGTAAACCTTGTATTTAACGGGATATAATATACTGTGGCAAGTATATATGATGCGACTTGAATCGCTGTTCCTATATCTTCACCAAAATACGCTAAATACGTATTTTCATCCGGTCTACTGCTTTCTTTGAAGCAAGACTCCCAATAAAAGTTCCTTTTGAATCTTTCTCCATATTCCGGACCATAATTATCCGGACAGAAATAAATACCTAAATCAAATGGTTCTCCATGCGCCAAATCAGAATCTTCCATAATCTGCAAAATCACATGTTTTGACGGTGTTGCATTGGGAACTTGGAAACACACATCAATCATTCCATGACATGCCTTGGACGCAATCACTCTTCTAAAATAGTCATGTATTGTATCATACATTCCTTGATACATAAAGCCTTCATTGGGACTCAATACGATCGGACGTTGGGGCATATTGGATAGCATTTCCTTTTTGTCTGGAATCGTTTCACCATGCCATACATATGATGTTGTCTGAGTAACAGAAGAGACGATGGGCTGCTGATCTTTTTTGACCAAAGCTACAGATTTCGCAACAGAATATATCCAAATAGGTAAAGTAATCGCTAAACCTATGATGACTGCAACAAGGCTAGTTCCAATAATCAAGACTGTGCCAAAAAATAGCGCGACACCCACAATACTACCGAAAATAACAATCAAATTTGATTTAGTTTCATTTTTCATAATGGTATATTTATATAATGGATTTATATAGTTAATAATAGATAATGAGAAATACTATTTTTTACCTTCGGTTGCAAAATTACTACAAATTTTTGATATACGCAAGGGAAATGTGTGTTTTTATGCGTTTTGTGGCATTTTTTTACCGTTGGTCGCCGACGAGGAGGAGAATGATCCAGGTGAGGAGGGGCGAGACGAAGAAGGAGAGCAACGCCCAGCCCAGGGGATCACGATGCCTGTTCACCGCCATGCGATACGCGATATGAATGCGGATGAAATAGACAAACAGCAGTGCCAGAAGGCCGCAGAAAACGACAAGCGAGATGATTGCCAGCGTGGACATGCCGGCGAAAAGACCTGCAAAAAGGTCCTGAAAAGTAGTGATTATTTCTTCCATGATTGTAATTTTTTGATAAACGCATCAATTTTCTCTTTGGTCACCTGCTGCATGACGACGACATGCGCCAGTTCGCCGCCGAAGCGCTCGTCATTACCTAAAGCCAGAGTGTATTCGCGGCATATCTCAGGCGACGGACGGCGGAAAAAGACCGTGTTGCTATACTCGTTGCACCAGCAGGGCCAATCGATTTTCTCCAACTGCTGCTTGAGGTACGCCGCGCACTCCAGCATCTGGTTCGCCTGCTGCGACCATTGGTCATAGCCAACCTTCTGAATCAACCACCAGAACTTGAGCGGCTGGATGGCATCACGGGAGCAGTTGATCATCTTCATGTTATAATTGAGGTAGTCCACATTGAAGTTATTCTGGTTATCGTAGGTCTCGCGGGTGCAGAGGAAGAGGCCTGAGGGGGAGTCGATGCCGAAGAACTTATGGCCGCTGATGGCGATGGCGTCGAACCGCATCTTCTTATGGCTGACCAAGTCCCGATAGGCGGTGAAAGGCAGGTAGCCGCCGAAGAGAGCTGCGTCCACATGACGATAGACGGGCACCTCGGGGTGGCGGTCGAGCACGGCGTTGAGGGCATCCTGGTCATCGATAGCGCCCTTGAACGTCGAACCCATCGCATAGACCATGAGGGCCGGGCGTGAGGTGTCGAGCGCCTTCTCCAGTTCCTCAGGAATCATGCGTCCCATCGCATCGCTCTTGATCAGCCGCACCTCGAGGTTCTGCAGGTCGCAGAGACGCATGTTCGAGTAATGCGCCTCATCGGAGACATATACCACAGGGCGCTTGCCGGTCTTGTTGAAGAGGTAGTTGGCGCCGAAATAGATGCCGTGGTTATTGCCGTCGGTACCGCTGTGAGTGACGATGCCCCAGACGCTGTCCTTGGCGAAACCATAGAGCGGCGCAAAAAACTCAATGACATCGCGCTCAAAAGCCTGGGAGGACATCATCCAGGGGTCATCGGTCATCGGGTCGCCGGCGTTATTGAGGTTGACGATATCCATGCCGGAAGCGAGATACCACTCGTAGAAATCATGTAGCGGCGATATTTGGTTAACCGGATAGCCGAAATAGGTCTGCTGACCTTTTTTCCAGACCTCCGTCCACTCGTCCAGTTTCTGATAACCGGAGGACTGAGCAAAACTCATCGTGCTCATCGTGGCTGCAATGAGCGCCACCAGAATCATCATTGTTTTTCGCATAATTGTGAGTTGCTATTGAAATTACAAATCCAGGGGATGTATTTTGCGAACTCTTTATCCACCTTTTGCATATCCTCCGAGAGTTTATCGAACGGACGAATCTGGGCATGGATAAAGATATTTTTATTATTCTTCAACAGGGACTTAACCTCGTCGGGTTTTCCGTATAGGTCTTCCTCCTCTTTCGGTTTGCGATAGCCCATGAGCAGTTTCTCGACATTCCAACGGTTGTGCTCGATTTTCCCAATAATCTCACTTTCTTTTTCTGATAGAGCATCTGAATCATGCGTCGTATCATCCATGTTCAAATGTCTTATTGCCCTAAGAGCAAGTAACTTATAATCCAAACTATAGGCATAATACATATTTGACCATTTCTCCGCTACCGTCAACCCCTTCCATAGATTATTGGCTTCTTTTAGGATCGTTGCAGACGATTGTACCGCCAACTCAGTGAGAGATTGGAACTTACTATTGCTCATTGTACCATATAGGTAATTGGCCAATTTAGCTCGCATGATCACTTTCTCATCTGCAACAAAAGAAGTATCATTCATTCCAAACGGGAAAATATGATCATACCTTCCATGGGTCGGTTTTACATGTAATTGACCGTCCTCGTATGTCCGATACTCAGGATCACCTTTGCGAGGAGCTTTACTATCTGCCTCTTGTAGAAGAGTAATGAAATTATCCGAACTATCTTGGCGTACAAAAACAGGTACATTGTTATTATACACCGCATCGGGCATGTTCATCGCCAAAGCAAAGTTATCGCGTTGATTTGACATGGCGATAAAGACAGAAAGAGATTGTTTCTCATCTTTCGCCCATTCATAAATAAGATTCTGGACCTCAGGAGTGAAGACGTCGCCTTTAATAAACTCAAAGTCCACATCTAAGAAATTTGCATCCTCTCCACTAAAAATTGATGGGTCATACGGCTTGGCTATAATCAACCTATCCGACTGCGTATAGTCCATATACGAATATCCTTGGATCTCAAAGAAATGATGATTTCGCGTAACAAAAACAGGCATTTCTTTATCCGCTTTGAGATCAATAAAAGTAATGAGCGTATGTTTCTTTTTGCCGTTCGGGAAATGCAGAAGATGTGCTGCTTCATTCGCAAACGTGACAGCGAAATTTGACATTCCGACAAAGACCAAATGTACGAAATGTTCATTGTCATCCTCTTTCTCTATTTGATGACGACATAACGCAGGGTATGGATGCTGTTTTTGGTCCGCTTTCCCGATATAGGATCGGTTTACAAAGACACATCGCGCCCAACTGACGTAGAAATTGTAGGGAACAAACTCTATATTCAGTTTGCAGGTGATAGCAGAGAAGATGTCCGTTGTGCGGAACGATGCATAGGTATCCAGATCCTCAAACATACAAGTGATGCGTTTGATGGTATGCGAGGATTTGGACGCAAGATAATTACAGATGCTCTCGACACACTCCACATTGATAGCATCATGCTGTGGCTTACTGCGATCTCCGGCAATGAAGATTTGCTCTGCCGCCTCTAAATGGATATCTTTATAGTACTCATTGGAAGTTCGATGGCCGTAGTTAACCACGATATTTGCCAAAGATTTACGAGCAACTGACTCTCGCAATTTTTCGTGAATCTCAACAGCCGGAACAGAGGATAAGAGTAAAATATCTGCATTAGGCTTCTCCTTGAGGATCTGGCTGATAATCGATGGCACCACATCATCATAGCCCATAATCACATGATGGCCGGACTTGAGATAGCGTGTGACTCCATTCTGATAGTTATCCACACGGCGCTTAATAAAATCGCTCAAGATAGCGATGATCGCTCCGTTAAAGAAAACCACCCCGAAGAGGAATGTTATTCCCGAAGCAAGAGCTAATTTGCGACTATAACCAACGATCTCTTTCATCTCCGCATCATAACCGCCTAGATAAATCTCGTTGAAGAGGTTTTGGTCTATGAGCAGATAGATTGGAAGCATAAACTTGTTGATTTTATGGTCATCGCAGAACTGCGTCCAGTCTCCGGATAGAGAGAGCAAGACGTAGGACAACAAAATCGACACGATGATAATGCCTCCGATGATGAGTAGTTGCCATTTTGTCCCCCGCGAAAGGGCTCGGTCAAACGATAGCTTTAGATGTTTCATAATGTCTTAGTTGGTTTCACTCAGTTTCTCTAACATTTCCATGTATTTCTGATGACTTTCAGACTTAAGGGCATCGAGATACTTACCCCGATACATCTCTCTTAAAATGATAATTGGACAAGTTTTCATATTGATGATATTTAAGGGTTTAATAAAGAGCGCGGTGACCTGTTTTTCCGGCTTTCTATGAATTGATCATTCTCTGGGTTTTGCCAATCATTATTACTATAAACCGCTTTATGCAAACTCCCAAAATATTCCCATACAGGATTATGATACATCATCTTCCCGGGAATAGGAACACTGTGGCACATTACCTCGATTCCATAACGCAAGTATATGAACGTTTTTCGCATTACCTGATTTGGGGAGCAAACACATATGATTTGACCTGCCTTACAATTATATGTAGTCAGCAATTCTTTATAAATTTCAGAAGCAACATAGCACTCATCCATAGAGTTATATACCCCATTAGGCATGTACTTTTGATTGGTATCTTCCTCTTTTAGAATATCCAATTGCTCTATTTCATTCAGATGCTTCTTTAAGTACTCAATACCAGCCTGACTAAGTGTTAGCTTGTCGCACTTGCCATTCTCACAATGTCGACTACCCGGGACATACAATTTAACGATTCTATCTTGTTTCTCATTCTTTAACGAACGATATAACCTTATGGCTTCTTGCAAACGCCCCTCAAACTCTTCTGCCGGCTCCTTACCATTTTTAAGAGGGTGTTGGGCTGCGATCTCTATAAGCGTTAGGCCATTTGCATTGGCCGGTTGAGCATGCTCGTACATCCAGTTCCAATAGTTTAAATCCGGTAAATAATCGACGAGATGCATTTTGTCATCTTGTTTGATATCTTCCACACGTGTCCTTCCATTGATCACATACCCTTCTCCTGCTATTTTCTCGAGACATTTACAATGCTGTAAAACAAATTTTCCTAGCTGGTTTTCTTGGGATGTTTGCGAACATTCAAACAAGATATCTGGACTATCAATTGAGCGAATCGGCGGAAGCGTTGCGGACAACCATCCCCAAATAGTAGCATCTCTTTCTTCTGTTAAAAATATCGTTTGCCTCAGAAGAGTTTTACTATTATGAATTATTATTTTTCCCAGAACTTCTCTATTTTGCTCTTTTGCTATTTTTTCGGCTTTAAGATAAGCCTCATTCAGATACTGAATGGATGCTTCATATTCTTGATAAATACGATGTTTGTTTTGATTTGTTATTACTTCATTGTCGATGTAGCCTTGAGTTTCCGCTATCGCCACATCTTCGCAAAATGCAGAATTACGAGGAGGAAGAATCATGTGAAATTGAAAATCTTCATTCTGCAAAGAGGTAGGTAGAATTTCTTCCTTCAATGTCTTGAGTAGTCCGGCTCCGGTAGTAGATATACAATAAATGGCTTTGGCATTTTTAGCATGCTTTTTTAGTTCCTCTCTATTATATACTCCGCTTGATGCTAATCTCTTTATCCCTACTTTCTCTACATATCCATTTATCTCGTTTCGTTCATTCATGGTCTGACCTATATATGGTTTGTTACATGGCAGAACACGATACTTTTTGTCCCTCCCACCCATATATCTTAAGAAACGAGAAAATTCGCTTTCTGACTTTTTGAGAATCGGATATATCTTATTCTCCTTTTTTAGAATAAACTCTTTTACTTTCTTTTCTCCATCTGATAATACGCAGTAGACAGTACTTTTTATTCCTATATCCGGAACTCGTTTCTCTACATCTTGATTCGCATATATATAATGTACCTCGATTTCTCTATTTTGCTTTTGCTTTTCTGTTTGAATCAAACATAGTTCGTATATACAAAACGGACTCCGTAGGTAGTTATCCGTGATCAATACCAAAAAAATATTAGTATCTTGATCTTCAATGTGGTTTTTGAGAGATAGCAATAAATCTGCAGCACTATTCAATCCAAGTTTGGGATTACTGGACATGAAAACTTCGGCTCCCTCATTGGTCATTTTATTCACAAGACTACTAACAACCGGATGAAGTGTATCTCCGGATTTTCCAGGGACTAAAACATCCGCTCCTGCATGACTTATAAAAATTTTAGTTCGTTCCATTCTCTATTGTTCATTAGACGACATACTTCTTACTTGAGGGAGCATATTGATAATTTTATTTTGATTTTGGTTCATAATAGTATAATTAATATATTTATAGTCTCATCATCACCACATCGTATTGGGCGAAGAAGGGGTAGAGTTTTTTGGTCGTATAGTTCCTGTTGGCCTGGACGTATTTGAGGCGGACGAGGGTCTGCTCGTTGAGGAGATGACCGGGACGGGGACGGACTGCACAGCGGCCGTAATGCCAGACGCCATTATCAAACTGCAGACGACACTCGCAGCCTTCATAGAGTTCAAAAGGATCGTTGAGGATTGTATCAATCCGAGCGCGGAAAGATGCAATTTCCTCCGATTTCATCGGTAGTTTTCGTAGCCATCTGAGAATCGTTAGCAGTTGATAAAAAGCGACACGGGAGAGATATCTCGCTTCGCCGGATTGGACATCCGCGTCCACCGCCAGGCTGCCGGCTTCGTCTTCCTCGTATCTGGCATGACTGCCATTATTCACCGTATCGATCAGGGAGCGAAAATTAGTCAGGATATACGACGGAACGATCGCCGGGGCGAGCTCATGAATATCCGACAGGCGTTTCTCCGCCTCATGGGTAGAATCGATGGAAGAGGGAAAGAGCCCGTGGATCTTAGCATAGGAGATGGCATAAGCCAGAAGTTTGCGCATCGCATTGAAGACCGTGGTGTCCTCGGCGTTCTTGGGATCCTCCATCTTGCGGATGATGCTATAGAGGCGAGAGGTCATTCCCTCGTCCTCGAAGATGTCAAAGACACCTTCGTAGCGCTTGCGGAGCGCTACATTCTCGGAGTCCCGAGTCAGTTCCCGGATATCGACAATCAGCTGTTGCTGGTCGGTATCTTTCTGATAATACTGACGGCGCGTCCATTCACGCCGGGGAATAGCGTTAAGCAAGGAGGCAGAGTCCCCCTGACCGGTAGAGAAGACAAACCAGGGGATATGCTTCTTCTCCCCCTCGCAGAGGTTCAGCACACGATAGGCATAATCGCGGAAGGAATCCGTCGATTCATGCTCATCGGAATGGCGGATCTTGCAATTGATGTCCAAAATCACGGCATCGCATATCTCAAGATTATTGGAATTAGAAAGCCATTGGAGGCCATCAACATAGTTATCCGCCTTATAGACCTGTATACCTGCTTCGTGAAGGCGCGTCAGGAAATCCTCTCGGGGCGCCTCGTCAATCCAATAAACTACTATGTTATTCGGGGTGGTACTCATTGGAATCCGATGGGGTTGGGTTTGGTGATATCAAGAGACGAAGGATGGTTCTTGATGACGTTCGTTAGATGAGTTTGGGAGATCGGCTGGTCCGCTATCGCAGCAAACAGCGCTGCTTCGTTCACTACAAATGGGACGTCTGAAGAAGCATATCCGTCGCTCATTTCAGCCAGCTCAGCAATATCTATATCCTCCGCCAAGGGACGGTTAGCGAGATACATCTCGAAGAGCCGCTTGCGCATCTCGAGGTCGGGTTCTTTGACCTCGATGAGTAGATCGAAACGTCCTGCACGAAGAGCCGCCGGGTCAATGATGTCTTTGCGGTTGGTAGTACCAATGACGAGAATACCCCGTTTATGGCACTCATTCAACTGCACGAGGAACTCGTTGACCTCGTCGTTATGGCTGGAATTAGTTGAACCTTCCTTTCTGCCGGAGAGAATTCCGTCGATTTCATCGATACAAAGTACGCAATGCCCATACTTCTCTGCCTTCGTAAAAATCTTCTGGATATTCCCCTGTGTCTCATGCTGATAGGCGCTACCGAGGGACGCCGTACTGACAAACTCCATTTCCCATTTCAGTTCTTCCGCTAGTTTGGTAGCGAAATAAGTCTTTCCGCAACCCGGGGGACCATAGAAAAGGATGCCATTAGGTAACTGCAGACGATACTGCAATGCTTTTTCGGCATGCCTCAGTGGCCAAAGGACGCGTTGGGAGAGACTCTGCTTGAGTTCATCCATACCGGCGATCTCCGCAAATCCCATCTTCTTCTCTTTGCTGAGAGCTTCTACATCCACATTGATGCGCGATTTCCGGCCTACCTCACTCAACTGCGCCTCCAATAACCGCTCCAGTTCCTCGCTCGTAATACCGCCGTCCATCGTGCGCGCCATCGCTTCGAACATAGGCGGGTGGACTGAAACAAGGGGCTTCAGAAGCGAGTCCACCGAATGATCCTTCCGCCACCGAACCATATTGATATGCTGCTCGACGAACGGCATATCAGATGTAATGGGGCAGTCCTCCCAAGGCTTTTTGCCCGTCAGCATCGTATAGAGAATAGCGCCGATGGAAAATAGGTCATCGGCCTCGCTGACCGTCTGGCTTGCCAACAAATCGGTATGGGAATAATACGGATCGGCCTTCTCGAACCGCTGGGCCTTAAATTTTGTTCCTTCTTCGTGAGGACGCTCGCAGGCATACTCCAAGTCGAAGAGTTTTGGCGTATAGGTGCCCTCTGCAGTGACTTCGAGAAGGACATTTTGCGGCGTTATATCCAGGTGGTAAACACCATGACTATGGAGATGCTGAATAGCCTTGAGCAACGCCAAGGCAATCGCTTGCGCCTCGCCCTGCGTCAGCTGACCGTTCTCCTCGATATATTGCGAGAGCAGTTTGCCCCGGAAATACTTGGTAACCAGATAAACGATATTGACTAATCCCTCTTTCTCCCGTCCGGAGCGGATAAGGCGCGGCAGATAGTCGCAGAGGCCCAGATGGGTGTAGGCCCAAAGCTCCTGCGGGTCCTCTCCGTTTTGTAAGAAAACGGGTATATGATTCATATCATAGACCTTCATGAAGAACTGGAAATTATTCTTGTCCGCCACGCAGTAGGTCTGCGTGTATTCCCTGCTGGTCAAGGGATAAAGGACTACATAGTTTCCAATGGATGCTCCTTTCTTGAATTCATGCATAGTCAAAATCCTATTTTAGGGTTGTGTATCTCCTTCCACTTGAGGGAAGAGAGGTCGTCCATAGTGATCTCAATAGTGTTATTTTTATCCGTTGAAACCGGTGATTTCTGCGTTTCGAGCACGCGCAACTGCGCCTCCGCCGTAAGCGCTGTACAGATATGCTTGATGGTACGGGCATTGGAGAGCCCGGGCCGATTCTTGGAGAGCAGTAGGATACGTTGGTATATCTCCTGGGCCGCTTCGGGAGAGAGCGTGAAGCCCTGCCGCGTGAGACGCTGGGTCAGGATCGCCATCAGTTCGTCCACCGTATAGTCCGCAAAATGGAGCACGGAGGTGGAAAGCGGCATATCAATCGGTTGCGCCTGAAGCCGCGCATCGTCCACCGCAATCACGAAGGCATACGAGCCCGGCATCTCGGCGGTCAGCGAGGTCAGTTTGCACCGCAGCCACTGGATGTCGATATGCGTACCGGCTATGTCGTCCAGATCGATGAAGAGCAGGCCATGTCCTGCTTGCTTCATCGTATCGCGCAGGAGTAAATCGATATCGTAGGAAGACCACGCGTTCTGCGCCGTCTGGGGCATACGGAGCTGGGTCATACGATCCGATGAGATCAGATGGAAAGCATAGAGCAACTGTGCCAGAAGCCGGGCCACCGAACTCTTGCCGGTACCAGTAGCGCCGGTGAAGGTCCAATGAAGTGGAATAGTATAGGTCAACTCATCGCCGGATTGCTGGCCCGTACGCGCTAGAGCAACGAGGTTATGCAGCGTGCGTTTGATTTCCTCGCGGCCAGTCAGTGCATCCAGGTCTGCGAGGGTACGCGCGATCAGCGCCTCGTCGATGGCATAGTCCGTTTCTGCCGATTTCATCGGTATGTCTGCCGCCTCTATGCGCGACAAAACGAGCGGCGAAGCATCGGCATCCGCTGAAGAAAGAACGCGGCGGCTCATATTCGGGATGATGCGCGTAGAAATCAGGCGTGTGATGTAACGGGCGTTACCGAAATGCTTGTCCTCTTTATTGGACCGCTGCGTCACCTCTCGGTGAACCAACTCGCGGAGACGCTCATACGCTTCGTCGGAGAAGGAGTAGCCGCTGTTCTCGGCAGTCTTGACGGCTATCTCAAGCAATTCTGCCTCCGTATAGTCCTCGAAATGGAAGGTATAGGGGAAGCGGGACTGAAGGCCTTTGTTGGATTTGAGCAACTGCTCCATCTCATCGGGATAACCGGCGAGAATGATGATCATGTCCGTATTCTCTTTGCCCAGCTCGTCGAGAAGACAGTCAAGTACTTTGGGACCAAAATCGCGTTTGTCGTCCGGGTCACCGACCAAGGTATATGCCTCGTCGACAAAGAGGATGTTCCCATGCGCCTGCTGCAGCGCGCGCTTGGTATTCTCCTCGGTGTCACCGATATATTGTCCAACGAGTTTCTTACGATCGACCTTGATCACATGTCCGTTCTTGAGTATCCCCAGAGAGGCATAAATCTCGCCTAAAAGCCCTGCCACCGTCGTCTTACCTGTACCCGGGTTACCGGTGAAGATCATATGCAGCGGCGGAATAGAGACCTGCAGACCATGTTGCTGGCGCAGGTGCGAAAAACGGACGAGATTCAGGTGGGTCTCGATATTGTATTTGAGGTTCTTGAGGCCCACGAGTTTATTGAGTTTCGACATCGATTCCTCAAACCCTCCGACTTGCGGTTGCGGTACGTCTTCAGGCAGAAGCGTAGTCAGTTTCTCCTTCGTCTGGAAGAGATCGGACATATCGTTCACCACGCGGTAGGACATGTGAGAGATCATCTTGTCTATAAGCGTGTTCACATCCTCCGAAGTAGGGTTAGGAAGTGAAGAAAGATACGATTTCATCGACTTTTTCGTTTCCTCCGTAAGGACAAATTTACGTGCATTACACTCCCTCTCGGCGATGGACATGATATGATCGATGGTCAGTTCCGGGAGTTTGTATATCTGGTCGATGTACGCTCCGAGATCCGCGATAGAGAGCAGTTCGGTAATACGATCCGGTGTATCGGCGAGCACGACGGCTACATGATCGGTATCCTCCTTCATGCGGTTTGCCAAGGTCTGTACCAAACGATTCTTGTTCCCGCGCATGTCCGTAGCAATCAGAGAACCCGCATTCTCTATATAGAGCATTCCTCCGCTGGCAAAGGAGAAATAATCCGTCAGCATCGAGTCGTCCTCCTTAAGGGAAGGAGACCATGTACTCGCATCCACGACGTGCAGACTGTCTTTCTCTATCAAACCGTTGCGGAGATAGAAATCAAATAAGACTTGGGCAAAAGCGGACTTACCGGACCCTTTCGTGCCCATGACTGCGGCATTGAGATTGATAGGCATCGGCAGGAGGTTCATCGCCCGACGCTGATCATTGAATAGTTTCTGTTGCGCCAGAACCTCCATCTGTGCATAAATTGCCTCCATACCTACCATCCCGGAGGAGTGCGGACGTGTATAACGGGGCTTGGATGGCGCAATATTCATATATTGCACGATCGGCTTGCCTATCGGTTTTTTCTTCTTGTCACGCAGGAGGAAAGCGAAATAGTAACGTCCCAAACCGAGGCTCTCTTCCTCTCCACGGGTGACCACAATGGTGACGTAAGAGGTGGTTTCGTACACAGGAATCAGCAGCGGGTAAGTAAGATTATCCTTGTGAATACGCCGTATATCTCCGTCCTGATTGCGGTAAAAAATATAAAACTCAATCAGGCATTCGACCTCATTTTTGGTGGAGTTAAAGTACATTCTCCACTCCAAGTGCTTGCCGGGTATCTGCTCTACCACGGAGTGTTCCGCTACGCCCTCTCCGCCCGGCAGACAGTACTGGAGCCCCGTAGCATACGAAATACCGTGGTCCTCAAATTCACCGGATGGACGGAAAGTCGGCTCGTTCGTCAGGTCAAACTCCATACGGCTGGCAAGTTTGATGATTGCCTCGTCTTTTGACGAGTCGTACAGCATTTCCGCATACTCGTCCAGATGAGTGATCTCATCCGGGTAATCCTGCAGGAGGAACTCCATTTCCTTATCGTACATCTCGTCCTTGCGGACCGTAATTTTCGGGTAGATATTTTTCATGGCTTATTTTGGATTCGGATTTATTCGTCGAGTTTGATATCTTGCGCGTTCATCTGCAGGGTCGTGCGGCCGCGGTAACTGTTCTCCTCCAGATAGAAGCATACATCGACGGCGTTGCCGTTCTGCAGATGGTCCGCTTTGTCGCCATGCCCGAAGGCTATGCCATCCATCGCGACGACGGTGTCCGTAAGGTCTAGATGGAGGTGTCTGCCATCGCTGACGGAGCGGGTGTTGCGGTTATTGATGAGATGACGACAGAGGAACAGCGGACGTTCGTTACCGGGACCGAAAGGCTCCAAACATTGGAGAATCTTGTACATCTTCCAGTTCATATCGCTCAGTTCGACCTCCGCCTCTATGTCCAAGGTCGGCACTTGCTGCGCCGGAGTGATATGAGCAGCGACGTACTCCTCGAACCGGCGTTGGAACTCCGGCAGGTCCTTGAGATGCATACTGAGTCCGGCGGCGAACTTATGGCCGCCGAAATTGGTAAGCAGATCTCGGCAGGAGTCGATTGCCGTGTATATATCAAAATCGGATACCGAACGCGCACTTCCGCTGATGATATCATCGTCACCGGCAGTAAGGACTATCGTAGGCCGGTAATAGGTCTCCGTGAGCCTGCTGGCGGCAATGCCGACTACTCCTTTATGCCACTCGGGAGAGAAGACAACGGTAGTATATTTTGCCGAATTCATCGGGTCTTTTTGGAGTTGCGCAAGGGCTTCGTCGGTCGTCTTGGTATCATAATCACGGCGGTCCTGGTTATAGGAATCGATCTCCTTGGCGAACCGCAAAGCAGCCTCTGCGTCATGACTGATGAGCAGCCGCACCGCCTCCGCGCCGCTCTTGATTCGTCCGGCGGCATTGATACGAGGACCTATCTTATAGACCAGGTCGCTGATGGTAATCGTCTTGCCCTCAATACCCGCTACCTGCATGATCGCGCGGATGCCCTCGGACGGCATCGCGTTTAGCGCACGCAGGCCGTAGAAAGCCAGAATACGGTTCTCGCCCGTCACGGGCACTATATCCGAAGCGATGGACATCGCCAAGAGCGGCAGGAGCCGATAGACCTCCTGCATGTCCATGCCGCGACGCATGGCGTACGCCTGTGCGAGTTTGAATCCTACGCCGCAGCCGCTCAGTTCCTTAAAAGGATAGAGGCAGTCGGCGCGCTTCATATTCAGTACCGCAACGGCATCCGGGATCGTGTCGCCCGGAGTATGATGGTCACAGATGATAAAATCCACACCGATGGAGCGAGCATACGCCATCTTCTCCACCGCCTTGATGCCGCAATCCAAGGCAATGACGAGCGTGCAGCCCTTTTCCTTGGCAGTATCAATACCTTTGGTAGAGATGCCGTAGCCCTCGGTGTAGCGGTCGGGGATATAATAGATGAGGTTATCCGTGAGGCGGCGCAGGAAGGAGTACATCAGCGCTACCGCCGTCGTACCATCGACGTCATAATCGCCATAAACCATGATACGTTCCTTATTATCTATGGCGCGGCAAAGGCGGTCCACAGCGGCGGTCATATCCCGCATCAGGAAGGGGTCATGGAGGCTATCGAGCGACGGACGGATATAAGCGCGTGCTTCTGCAGCCGTGCGGATGCCGCGTCCCGCCAAGAGACGACCCGCTACCGGACTGATATCCAGCTCGGTACTCAAGCGTTGAGCCGCAGCGGTCTCCTTCGGAGAGAGTTGTTTTATGTTCCAGTTGATTTGCATTCAGTATTCAGTAGTCAGTATTCAGTGTTCAGATGGTAGTCATCCGCCTCCTGCCATTGCGGCAGTACTTCGCGGAAATGGCGGAGTTTCTCGATAGAGAGATCGACGATGCGCGTCGCGCCCTCGTAGTCCTCGAATCCCGCTACGTCTTTGAGCCAGGTGTCATAGGCGGCGGAGTGGCCGTTGTAATCGAGTTGCATCCCGTCCGTGCCTACCATATTCACGCCGATGGCGTAGCAGTGGTTCTCCGCTCCGCGCGCCGGCAGGAGGGCGTCCCAGTACTGGATGCGGATCGTCGGCCAGCACGCCACGCAGATGAGGAGGTCGTACATATCATTCTTATCCTGCCTCAGCCAAACGGGGAAACGGAGGTCATAACAAACCGCCAGACGGATCTTCACTCCGCGGTACTCAAAGAGCGTACGCCGGTTGCCGGGCGTGAAGAAATCCGCTTCGCCGCCGGAACGGTAGAGATGATGCTTGTCGTAATACTGGGGAGTATCGTCGGGACGGAAGATGAACCCGCGGTTATAGAGCTTGCCATGGTCTGTGACCATCATCGAGCCAATGATTGCTATGTGATACGTGTCCGCCATGTGCTGCAGCGCCACGGAACTCTCGCCGTCCCTCCACTCGTCTGCCAGACCGGGACGGTCGGTACAGAAACCGGTAGTGAACATCTCCGGCACAACAGCTATATCCGCTTGCCCGGCTACCGCCCGCAAGCGCTCATCCAAGAGCCCGAGATTCGCCTTGGGATTCGCCCATTCGATGGGATATTGCATTAATGCTATGCGCATTCCTTATTCAGCCCCTCTATCCTCCGATTACTTCTTCGTCTTTTTCTCTCCTCCTCCGGCGATATTCTCACGCATAGCGGTATCCGCCTGCATATTCTGCATGCGATAGTAATCCATAATACCGAGGTTGCCATTCCGGAATGCATCCGCCATCGCTTGCGGCACGAGCGCCTCCGCCTCAATCACTTTGGCGCGTGCCTCTTGGGCTTTGGCTTTCATCTCCTGCTCGTTGGCAATCGCCATGGCACGACGCTCCTCGGCTTTCGCCTGGGCGATATTCTTATCCGCGTTCGCCTGATCCATCTGAAGCTGCGCACCGATATTCTTACCTACGTCGATGTCCGCGATATCAATGGAGAGGATCTCGAAAGCGGTACCGTCATCGAGACCCTTGGAGAGCACGAGTTTACTGATGGAATCGGGGTTTTCGAGCACTTGCTTGTGGCTCTCTGCCGAACCGATAGAGCTGACGATACCTTCGCCTACACGAGCTAAGATAGTATCTTCTCCGGCACCACCGACGAGTTGACGGATGTTGGCACGAACGGTCACACGGGCTTTGGCAATCAGCTGGATACCGTCTTTGGCTACAGCCGTAACCGGCGGTGTATCAATGACTTTGGGGTTCACACTCATCTGCACGGCTTCGAAGACGTCACGTCCGGCGAGGTCAATCGCTGTAGCCATCTGGAAGGGCAGATCGATACCTGCTTTGCTCGCAGAAACGAGGGCGTGTACGACGCGCTCGATATGTCCGCCGGCAAGGTAATGCGCCTCCAGACCGTCACGCTTGACATCCGTCAGACCGGCCTTGTGCGCCTCAATCATACAGTTCACAATCTTCGTAGGAGGCACCTTACGGATACGCATCAAGAAGAGTTGTACGAGACTAATGTGCACACCGCTCACTGCAGCATTGATCCACAGCATGAAGGGCACATAATAGAAGAAAATGATCAACCCGATAAAGACCAGGGTCATCACGACGATAGTTAATACATCCATAATTATTCCTCCTTGGAGTTTTGTGATTTATTTTGATTTTCTTTGTCTTCCTTGTTCAGTTTGTTATGCGCCATCTCTACATGGCTGTCAATCTTACTGTCCAGCGCCATCTTCTCCAGGGCAGGACTGCGCAGGAATCCCCAGATAGCCAGCGCCGAGAGGACGAGGCACGCCGCCAGAGTGATATACCCCGCCATGCGACCGATCCAGACATACGCCACTACGATTGCCGCCAGGAGGCAACCGAAACCGCTCACGCCCGCGATACCAAAACCCGGTAATAGGAACATCTCCATTAATAAAAGCGCGACGCCCGCGAGCACTAATAATACGACTAAAAAAACGTTCATGCAAATATTTTTTAAAAAATTTTACAACTATTTTTTTCAATTCGGGTGCAAAGATACTAAATATCTTTGATATATGCAAGGATAAGAAAAAAAATTTGCACAATTCAATTAATTATACTACTTTTGCGGCGATTTTTTGAGGGTACACCTTATATATTAGTGAACGTATGAGCAAAAATCTGGTTATAGTAGAGTCTCCGCACAAGGCGGACACGATTGGAAAATTCTTAGGTAAAGAATACCACGTACTGAGCAGTCAAGGCCACGTGCGCGACATCGAAGCAGTGGGTAAGAACTCACTGGGTATCGATTTTGAGCACGGGTATATGCCGCATTATGCCATCGACCCGCATAAAGAGCGGTTGATCGAGGAGTTGCAACGCGAGGCGAAGAAGGCGGATACCGTTTGGTTGGCTTCCGATGAGGACCGTGAGGGAGAAGCGATAGCCTGGCACCTGAAGGAAGTGCTGGGTCTGGAGACGAAAGACACGAAGCGTATCGTCTTCCATGAGATCACCAAGCCGGCGATCTTAGAGGCTATTGAGCACCCGCGGGATATAGACTATAACCTCGTGAACGCGCAACAGGCACGACGGGTTCTGGACCGTATTGTCGGTTTTGAGCTCTCTCCAATCCTCTGGAAGAAAGTGACGACGGGTCTTTCTGCCGGTCGTGTACAATCCGTAGCGGTGCGTTTGATCGTAGAGAAAGAGCGCGAGATAGAATCCTTCCGTGCATCGTCCGCATATCGAATTTCTGCCGATTTCATCGGGGTAAATCCGGGTGACGCGTCGGTACTGAGATGCGAATTGAACCATCGTTTTTCGCATAAGAAAGATGCGATTGAGTTCTTGGAGAGTCTGAGTACGGCGCAGTTCATCGTGCGCGACGTACAACGCAAACCGGTGACGCACATGCCGGCGCCGCCGTTCACCACTTCGTCGCTCCAACAGGAGGCTGCGCGGAAGCTCAAGTTCAATGTATCCAAGACGATGCGACTGGCACAATCGCTGTACGAGAGCGGAAAAATCACCTATATGCGTACGGATTCCGTCAATTTATCGACATTGGCGTTGGCCAGCTCGAAAGAGGTGATCACCGAGCAATATGGTAAGGAATACGTGCACACTCGCCAGTTCCGCACCAAATCGAAGGGTGCGCAGGAAGCGCACGAGGCGATCCGTCCGACGTATATGAGTACGCTTACCGCCGGAGCCAATCGCGACGAGCAGCGGTTATACGAGTTGATCTGGAAACGCACTATCTCCAGCCAGATGGCGGAGGCAGAGAGCGAGAAGACCACCATCGAAGTGTCTATCCACGGCAGCAAATACGCTTTTGTGGCAACCGGAGAAGTAGTTACTTTCGACGGTTTCACCCGTGTCTATGTCCAATCGACAGATGAGGAATCGGAGGAGCGTCGCATACTACCGGCTATGTCGAAACGCGAGCGGCTGAAGATGGTCGGCGCAGAGGCGGTACAGACCTATGCCAAGCCGCCTTTCCGATACAACGACGCCACCCTTGTCAAACGTATGGAGGAGCTCGGTATCGGCCGTCCTTCCACGTATGCCACGATCATCGAGACCATCCAGAAGGTCAAATACGTAGAGAAAGGTTCGGTAGCCGGCCAGAAACGCGATACAGCCATTCTGACGCTGAAGAACGGCATCGTCACGGAGAAACAGAAGAGTGAGTTGTACGGCGCAGAGAGCCAGCGGTTCCTGCCGACCGATCTGGGATATATCACCAATGATTTCTTGGTAGCTCATTTCCCGAGCATCCTGAGTTATGACTTCACGGCACACGAGGAAGAACAGTTCGATAAGATCGCCGTCGGTCGCGCCGATTGGCAAGAGACGGTAGATAAGTTCTACAAGACCCTGCAACCCTTACTTTCCTCGATTCCATCGGGAAAAGTAGAAGGTAGGATGTTAGGAAACGACCCTGTCTCCGGCGAACCGGTAGTAGCTAAAATCAGCAAGATCGGCCCGTGCGTACAGATAGGTGATGCGACGAACGACAAGCCTCGGTTCGCCAGTCTGAAGAAAGGGCAATCGATTTACTCGATTACCTTATCGGAGGCGCTGGAGTTATTCAAGAACGCGCTGCCGATTTCTCTCGGTGAATTCGAAGGAAAAGAGGTGATTGTGGGCGAAGGTAAATACGGACCGTACGTGCATTACGATAAACTCTTTATCTCCATTCCGAAGGGCAAAGACCCGCTGGCATTGAAGATCGACGAGGCGATTGCGCTCATTCGTGAGAAACAGGAGGCCACTACGCCGATTCATCAGTGGGGAGAGGTTCAGGTACTGCGCAGCAAATACGGCGCATATATCCACACGCCGGAGGGCAATTACCGGATTTCGAAGAGTACCAATGCCGAGGCGATGACAGAGGCTGATGTTCGTCAAATAATTGCACAATCGGAGCCTTTAAAGCCCGGAAAACGCACTTTTAAGCGAAAAAGTGCAAAATAATTGCAAAAAAATTTGCGTATTCCAGAAAAAAGCAGTACCTTTGCACCCGCTTTTGAAAAACGCGACGAGAAAATTTGCGCCAGCAAATAATCGAAGCGAGCAAAGCGAGCGAGAAGTAGCGCAGTTGGTAGCGCACTACGTTCGGGACGTAGGGGTCGGGCGTTCGAGTCGCCTCTTCTCGACAAAAGGACAGCCGTGTGGCTGTCCTTTTTGTCTTTTATAGATGGTATTTTGTAGTGTTCGTCGCCGATTGTTATTGCAGCTTCGTGGCGATGGAGAACCGATCCGAAGCGATGCGGACGATATACAGGCCGTTCAGGCCGGTCATGTCTATCGGCTGGTAGTAGTCCACGCCGTAGGTCAGTCCTGTTAGCGCGATGGAGCGGATCTCACGGCCGGAGAGGTCATAGATGATCATTGAAGCCGCAGCTATGTTAGTAGGCACCGAGAATCGTACGATACGCTCGGAAGAGGAGTTACCAAGCATTACCGATATATCTCCTTTGCTTCCAGGAGCTGCTATCTGCTGGACGCCGGAGAGTTCTCCTCCCTCTTGGAAGAGTTCGTACGGTCCCAAATCGCGTGCCGTACCATAGATCGGCGAGACGAGGAAGGGGAAGTCCGATTTCAGTTGCGCGAGGTTAGGCGTGACGGCTACCGGCGGAGTGAATCCTGCATCCACCAGATTAGAACCGGGTAACAGACGTGCGAAACGGGACGGCATAGAACCATCACCGCGACGCGGAGCGATGGCATCTGCCTCCGCCAGCGAGACATAATCCGAGCGAGAGAAAGAAGTTACCAGATGGTTAGTCCACGCATCTTTGGAGAGCGAGGTTCCCAAGGCGTTATAATCATCCGTGCCGACGCACGCCTCCTGTTTGCCGAAACAGACATTGTTGTAATAGTAGGTGTTGGCATCCGAACCGCCGGACTCAAACATAAAGTCGTAGGAGTTGTCGAACGCGAGGCAGTTGATGAGGACGTGTCCACCCTTATGGCTGTTGCAGTCAAAGCCCTTGACGGACGAAGTGATGTCGCAACCGAAGGCAACGCAACGATAGGCATAATGGATACCTTTGGAGGATCCACCGGCACCGTTTCCGCCGAGTTTGATACCATTACCGTTTCCGGAGAAAGAGGCGGAGCCGTCGAAGTACTGCTTTACCCAGAGGTGATCCGCCGCATTACCGGACTCCCAAGCCCAGCACTCGGCGAGGATTACGTCGTAGTCGGTCTCAAAGAGATCCCATGCGTCATCGGAGTTACGCCACGCGCGGCAACGGATGAAGCGGTTACCGATACCATTATGCATCTTGCAGGCAAAACCATCCGCGTCGGAGCCGTAGTTGGCGTCGTAATCGCAGTTATGATGGGAGTCACAATCGATGATGTCGTTGTAGGCACAATGCGAGCCATCGTTGCTGTTGATGCCCGGGAAGGTGTCGGAGAACTTATGTCCGAAGCCGAGCTGGATACCGGTATCAAGGTTATAGGAGAACTCGCAACGCTCGATGCGGTTATGCGAACCTTCCAGCTTGATGGCATTGTCCGCAGCGTGCATGAGATGCAAGCCGAAGAGGATCCAGTAGTCGCCGGTGATCAACATTCCGCGGTCGCCGACATTGTTCTTATTGCGGTTGCAATCCAATAACTGCTGCTCAAAATCGAAGATCGGCGCTTCGTTCTCGTAAGCGGAGATAACGATAGGCGCTTGTGCCGTACCGGATTGCGAGAGCCGAACTGTCAGTTTGCCGTCCGTTCCGTAACGGGATATATGATAGCGTCCGCCACGACAGAAGATGACATCTCCGGCTTGCGCTACAGAGGTTGCCTTGGCGATATTATACCAGGGGTTTTCGAACGAACCGTCGCCGGTATCATCATTGCCCTCCGGGGAGATGTAATAAGTTGCATGCGAAGCGACAAACTCAGGCCTCGTGAACTCCGGGTCGGGTTCGCCGGGCACAACCGTTCCACCGCCCTGACCTTGACCCTGCACAGGGTTCTTGAGGACAACATCATCGATGAAGATACTGCTCGCCAGACCTTTCACGCGCACGCGCACTGACAAAGAGGAGTCTGCCGGAACGGCATGCGAATAAGTAGAGAACGAAGAGGAAGAAGATGGGATAGAAAGGGTATCTATCACTTGCCATGCCTCCGCCTCAGAACCGATCTGGTATGCAATCTCCACTTTCTTGTTGCTACCACCGGAGCGGTATTTGAACTCTACCGTTGCGAGGCTGTCTATCGCCGGCGAGATCATGTATGCGCCCGAGTTGTTGAACTTAATGGCGATGACATTACTGGACTTGTTATACTGAGCCCCGCCGCCAAACGACCATGTACCCGAAGACAGTTCTACCTCGGTCTCGGAAGACCAAGTGCCGGAAGTTAAAGAGTTGAAGTCCTCCGAGAGGTCGGCACGTACAAAGCCGGCAAAGAGGCATACAAACAGAAGAAGACAGATCTTTTTCATACACTTGACGAATTAAGATTAAACAAACTCATTCAAAAGTGATGCAAAGGTACTGTCTTTTTCTGAAATAAGCAAGAATACACGAATTTTTGACCAAAAAACGTCAAAAAATCAATCTATCTTGATGTCTGTGTTGACATTTTTCGATCCCCAGAGAGCGTAATAGAGGATGAATGCTACGCCGATGATCGGAACGATATAGCTCAACAAGCAGTTATGAGCTGCGATCAGACTCTGGATATACGGAACGACACCGCCACCAACGACCATCATCATGAAGATACCGGACGCCTTGGCAGTATATTTGCCGAGTCCCTCGGTTGCCATATTGAAGATCGAGGTCCACATGACGGATGTACAGAGACCGCAGAGAACCAGCAGCGTCGAAGCCAACGGCACCTCCATCACGGAACCTTGTACGATCGTCTTCGCCATGATCGAGTCGCCGATCAGCATGGCAGCTACCATCAGGGCGATAGCTACCGTAGCCACGCAGATGACCATCGTGCGGCTGGATACCTTACCGCCGATCGTCGAACCTACGAAACGGCCGATGAGCATGAGGATCCAGTAACGACCGGCAATCAGGCCTGCAGCCGCAAAACCTACTTTCGGCGTCAGATAACTGATGAGGGTAGCGGGGATTCCTACCTCCACGCCGACGTAGAAGAAGATCGCAATCACACCTAAGGTCAGGTGACGGAAAGCCCACGGCGTACGCTCGTAGGTCACTTGCTGACCTGCGCCGGCAGGTTCCTCAATCGGCGTGAAGCGGATGATGAGATAGATCAACGCAAAGACAGCCATCGCGATATAAAGCACGACGTTCACGTCGTCGATCTGCTTGCCCGCGAGGCTCTCGCCGATGATTGCACCGACCAGCATCGGCGTCAACGCACCCGAGAGAGAGTTCAGCGTACCGCCGACCATATTCAACTGATTACCACGGTTTCCGCCGCCGCCCAAGAGGTTCAGCATCGGGTTCACTACCGTGTTCAACATACATACGCAGAATCCGCCGAGGAGAGCACCGCCCAGATAAACTGCAAAACTATCGAAGACACCGCTCATCCATTGTACCGCAATGCCGATGAAGCCCAAGAAGATCGCCGTGAGGGCGGTTTTCTTGTAGCCGTATTTAGCGAGGTAGTTACCTGCCGGAATACCCATAATCAGGTACGCCAGGAAATTGAAGAGGTTACCGAGCATACCCATGCGTTCCGCTTGGGCAGGGTCGTCAAACGAAGCGCCCCAGATCTTACCGACCGGCGCAGCAAGGTTCGTCACAAACGAGATCATCGCGTACAAAAACATCATCGCGACAATCGTAATGATCTTCAGAGAAGAGGATTGTTTTGCATTCATGGTTGAAAAAAATTTTAATAAGCGGCTACAAAGGTACTGCTTTTTTTTGATATATGCAAATAAAAAATGAGATTTGATTCGCACTTGCCTCCTTTTTGCCTACTCTTTGGATACGTATTGGGTAGCGTAACCTCCAACGAACCACCAAGGTATCTCCAAGGAATCACTAACGATTCGTCCCTCGCGCGGCGTATTAAAAGAGATGCCGGGGAAAAGAAGAAAGAAACGCGCATGGATGCGCGGGCATAGACGCTATGTAAAGGGCTCGCGGGATAATATCCCTGACAAAAAACAAAGTTAAACAGTTAATGAGCGGGCAATGAAATTGCCCTACTAATGGACGAAGGGTTATATGTCTTGTGGAGTATAGCGGACTCGAACCGCTCACCTCAACACTGCCAGTGTTGCGCTCTAGCCAGATGAGCTAATACCCCAAAGGTAACCTTTGCGCGGTGGCAAAGGTTACCGGATGTAGAAGGAAAACTACCGAATATAGTTCTCCCACTTGGTGTTACGCATGTCGCCGGACTTCATGAACTCCTCGTGCATCGCAAAGGCGCAAGAGAGGTTATGCTGGGTCTGGCCGTGCTTGGAGATCTTGAGGTAGTCGCGGAGCATCTCGCGATACTCGGGAGCTACACAGTTATTGATGATCTCCTCGGCACGCTGACGCGGACTCTTGCCACGCAGATCGGCTACACCTTGCTCGGTCACGATGACCTTCACAGAGTGCTCGGAGTGATCGAGGTGCGTTACCATCGGTACAATCGACGAGATAGCGCCGTTCTTCGCAGTGGAAGCCGTCGTAAATATACTAAGGTACGCGTTGCGCGCGAAGTCACCTGAACCGCCGATACCGTTCATCATCTTCGTGCCGCATACATGCGTCGAGTTGACGTTGCCGTAGATATCTGCCTCGAGAGCGGTGTTGATAGCGATGATACCGAGACGACGTGCGACCTCCGGGCTGTTGGAGGTCTCCTGCGGACGAAGCAAGAGCTTGTCGCGGTAGAAATCCAGGTCCGCAAGCACTTCCGCCATCTTGCTCTCTACGAGACGCAGAGAACAACCGGAAGCGAACTTACAATGTCCGGCTTTGATCAGATCTACCACAGAGTCTTGAATCACCTCGGAGTACATCTCAAACGGCGGGATATGCGGGTTCTTACCGAGCTCGCCAAGTACGGCGTTGGCTACGTTACCCACTCCACTCTGGATCGGCAGGAACGATGCAGGGATACGTCCGGCTTTCATCTCTGCCTCCAGGAAGGCAGCTACGTTCGCACCGATCTTGGCAGTTGTCTCATCCACCGGTGTGAAAGCAGCTATCTCGTTCGGACGGTTGGTCTTCACAACGGCAGCAATCTTCGCGGGATCAACCTTCAGGTGATCCGAGCCGCAGCGATCGGAGGGTTTGTAGATGGGTATCTCGCGGCGGCAAGGAGGATCGAGCGGCTCATAGAGATCGTGCATACCCCGCATGGTAGCAGGGAACATCTCATTGAGCTCGACGATGATCTTATCCGCCATGCGGCAGATGGTCGGCATGATTCCTACTCCTGCAGCAGGCACAATCGTACCGTCTTCGCCGACATACGAAGCCTCAATAATCGCCCAGTTGGGTTTCGGCAGGAAGCCATAACGCAGGTCTTGCGCCATGTGGCTCAAGTGCATGTCGAAATAGTGCGTACCCTCGGCGTTGATCTCCTCACGCATGGATTTGTTGGACTGATACGGCGTACGGAACTCGACAGCGTGCGCACGTGCCAAAGCGCCGTCGCAGCTGTCACCCATGGACGCACCGGTCTCCAGTCCCACGCGGAAGGGGATGCCCTGTGCGTGTAGTTTCTCCGCGCGCTGAGCGAGGGCAAAAGGAACGGCCTTGGGCACTCCGGTAGCGGTAAAGCCACCCATGCCCAAGACGTCACCGTGTTGAATCAATTCAGCCGCTTCTTCAGCGGTCATAAATGGTAAAGCCATTTTATGATTTCAAATTTATGATTTCAAATTTATGATTTACTCTGCTTTGCCGTCGGAACCGAGAACGTTGATGATCTTATGCTTGTAGAGCTCGGTCATCAGATCACGAGCCGGACCGCAGTACTTACGCGGATCAAACTCTGCCGGTTTCTCTGCGAACACTTTGCGGACAGCAGCGGTGAACGCCAGACGGCTATCGGAGTCGATGTTGATCTTGCAGACAGCGGACTTGGCAGCCTTGCGGAGTTGCTCCTCAGGAATACCTACTGCGTCAGGCAGCTTGCCGCCGTACTTGTTGATCATATCCACATACTCCTGCGGAACGCTGGACGAGCCGTGGAGAACGATCGGGAAGCCCGGAAGCTGCTCCATAACAGCGTCAAGTACGTCGAAAGCCAATGGCGGCGGAACGAGACGGCCGGTCTTCGGGTCACGGGTACATTGCTCTGGAGTGAACTTGTAAGCACCGTGGCTGGTACCGATAGAGATAGCCAAGCTGTCGCAGCCCGAACGGGTAGCGAAATCAACAACCTCTTCCGGTTTGGTATAGTGGCTGACAGCGGACGAAACCTCATCCTCTACACCTGCCAATACGCCGAGCTCAGCCTCCACCGTTACATCGTACTGGTGAGCGTAGTCAACGACTTTCTTGGTGAGGGCGATGTTCTCCTCATACGGCAGCGACGAGGCGTCGATCATCACGCTGGAGAAACCGAAGTCCACGCAGGATTTGCAGAGTTCGAAGCTGTCTCCGTGGTCGAGGTGCAAGCAGATCTGCGGATGCTCCCAACCGAGCTCCTTAGCGTACTCAACGGCGCCTTGAGCCATGTAACGAAGGAGGGTCTGGTTAGCGTAGTTACGCGCACCTTTGGATACCTGAAGAATCACCGGGGATTTGGTCTCAGCCGAAGCTTTGATGATCGCCTGGAGTTGCTCCATGTTGTTGAAGTTGAATGCAGGGATAGCGTAGCCTCCCTTGATTGCCTTAGCAAACATCTCACGGGTGTTAACAAGGCCTAATTCTTTGTAACTTACCATAATCTTTAATTGTTTTATTGTTGTTTAGTAAAATATCTAGTGGACCAGTGTACTAGCGGACTAGTAGTCTAGTTTCTAAATTCTTTTGCGTGGTGGCCACGGATGAGGATGTGGTGGTTCGCGATAGGGTTCGTCAGGAAGTAGTGCGAGAGTTCGGGTGTGGCTTTGATCCAGACCTGCGTACGGCAGAGATGTTGCTCATACTGGCATCGCTCAAGTTCTACATCCACCGCCACCATCCGGAGCATGTCGTTGCTCAGTTTGACGAGTGTGTAGTCGCCCGTCGGCAGATCACCATGAATAGCTACCCCTATTCCTGATTCGAAATGGGTGGTAAACTCATGGGACTCGGTCATGCCGAGCGGCAAGGTACAATGCGCAAAAAGCATCGTACCATCGTTATTGATACGGGCAGGGTTGACCTGGAAGCATAGTTCGCCGGTAAGACGCTTGCAGACCATCATCGTCAGGAGCGCAGGTACATCTCCCTCACAAGAGGCAGGGATGCCTTCGTCGTTGAGTTTGGAGAGGGCTATACAACCGGTATTCTTGACGGTGGAGAGCAGATCAAAGCACCGTAGCGTGACACCGTCCAAACGGTACTCGGTTACGAGTTCTTTAAGGCGCTCATAGATAGCCTCAGCGCCTTTCATGCCGGGATCTACTTCCCCAAGAGAAGTCATTCGATCGATAGGTATATCTACCATCTCGATATTCATCTTCTCCAGTACGGCAGCATAATCCACAGAGGAGGCTATGAGCCAATCCGAGGGTTTTCCTACCACACCCAAACGCAACTTCTGAGGCTGATACAGCACCTCATGAGAAGGCGTAAATGTCACCGATGAGATCTCTTGCATCGTTTATGCTCTCCAGAATTTAGCAGCGTGGTGTCCTTTGATCAGCACATGGTGGTCAGAAAGCGGCGACGAGAGCAGATACTGGCTGACGATCGGTGTCGATTGGATCCATATCTGCGTACGGCACATGTTCTGCTCATATTGGCAACGAGTCACCTGTACGTTCACCGCGAGGAGGCGTTTCATGTCATTGCTGAGTTTAACCAAGGTATAAGGACCTGCAGGCACTTCACCATGGATAGCCACACCTATACCCGACTCGAAATGGGTAGTGAACTCATGTTTCTCGGTCATGCCGAGGGCAATCGTACATTTCGCCAAAAGGATCTGGCCGTCCGACTGGATACGCGCAGGACTTCCCATCCATCCGGTCTCGCCGGTGAGTTTCTTACAAACCATCATCGTCAGCAGGACAGGAATATCTCCCTCACAACCGGCAGGGATGCCTTCGTCATTGAGTTTGGAAACCGCAATACAACCGGTGTTCTTAACGGTCGTAAAGAGATCGAAACAACGGAGGGTGATACCATCGAGTTTATACTTAGCTACCATCGAACGGAGACGCTCGTGGATAGCCTCAGCACCCTTCATACCGGGATCTACTTCACCGAGGGAAGAGAGTTCCTCGAAGGGGATATCCACCAACTCGGTATTCATCTTCTCCAACACCTCTTTATAGTTCACGCTGGAAGCGATGAGCCAATCGGAGGATTTACCTACAACTCCGAGGCGCATTTTTTTTTCCGAATGCAGCACTTTCTCCAGCGGGGCACGAGTAAGCGACTCGGTCTCGCTGAGTTCAGGAAAAACCGTATCCTTAGGATGTTGCATGATTTTCGCAATTCCGTTACGCTGGCGGATGAAACTGAGGATCTCCAGCGCCGCAGGAAGGGAGTTACTGTACTCACTTACCATGAGATAAATAGGCCGTTTGAGGTCAATCTCTTTCTTCTGGAGCAAGTCCAAAAAGAGCGCCTCCGTACCTCCGGAAAGGACGGCGATAACTTGATTTTCCTCTGCAAACGAATCCGATACCTTGAACGGTAATTCAGACACTTCGGTGTGAAGCTTTGAGCATAAAGTGTGTAACATGGCTGTAATATTTTTGTAGTTTATATTCCAAATCCGCTGCAAAATTAGTAAAAAAAAATGACATACACAAGAGTGTATGCCACTTTTTACGAATTTTATTGTTTGGCGAAGGTAAAATGCTTCTGCCCGAGGTAGCTCACAGCGACGGTAATGAGGGTGATGAACATCTTGGAAGGCGTTGGGTACCAACCGAGAATTTCCACACAGAGTTTGAGACCAAAATAGTTGATTGCCAGGTTGATGAAGACGATGAGGATATATCTTCCTAATTGCCTTATTCCACGTAAGTTAGAGCCCGTGAACGTCACATATTTCTGAAGCCAGAAACCAGTTAACAACGTGATCGGAAAAACAATGCAAAGGGTAGCGATGTGGGGAGTGATGGCTTGCGAGAATGTATGATTTAGGATTTCAAATTGCAAATTTACTATCTCATGCCCGATGACGAAGTTGTAGATCAAGAAATAGAGCACCCAGTCGAGTACGAGGTTTCCACCTCCGCAGGCTGCGTAACGGAAGAGCTGCTCCGACATAAAGTGCCTGAAGGGCGGATAGAAAAAATCTATTGTTTTGGTAATTATTTGTGCTAAACGATTCATTCTGATTACTTTTGCGGGTGCAAAATTACTACTTTTTGAGCAAATACGCAAATTTTTGAGCAATTTATTTGCATAAACGGATTTTTTTTTGTACTTTTGCAGCCGCAAAAGGTTTGAGCCTTTGCATAGTAGTAACTAAAAGTAATCATTTATGGACGATTATCACGCGGAAAATGCAACAAGTACATGCCAAGAAATTTCTGGGGCAGCACTTCTTGACGGACTTGACAGTCGCCCGGAAGATTGCTGAAACCATTAGCGCCGGACCCACTCTTGAGATAGGTCCGGGTATGGGTGTATTAACCCAATATCTCCTAAAAAATCCCAATATCCAACTCACGGCGATAGAGATCGACCGCGAGAGTGTGGCATATCTCAAGGAATGGTATCCGGAGTTACATCTGATTGAGGGAGATTTTCTAAAACTGAACCTGGATATCATCTATCCCGAAGGCGAGTTTAACGTCATCGGTAATTATCCTTACAATATCAGCAGCCAGATTTTCTTCAAAGTATTGGAGTACAAAGATCGTATTCCCGTGTGCTCGGGTATGATTCAGAAAGAAGTAGCGGAACGAATTGCCTCCAAGCCCAGCAAAAAGGCGTACGGCATCTTATCCGTCCTGCTGCAGGCTTATTATGATATAGAATATCTATTTACGGTGGACGAACATGTGTTCAACCCGCCTCCTAAAGTCAAATCAGCCGTTATCCGCATGACACGGAACAAACGACGACGGTTAGACTGCGACGAGGCGCTCTTTAAGACAGTAGTCAAGACCGCTTTTAACCAGCGACGAAAACAGATGCGCAATTCTCTTCAGCAGCTGGTTGGAAAGGGTAACCCTATCTTAGAAGAGAAGATTTTTACTATGCGCCCCGAACAGCTGAGTGTAGAACAGTTTATTGAACTAACCCATTTAATTGAAAAAAGCCATGTCGGAAATCAAGATATTTTATAAAGATAAGGAGAAAATCAAGGTAGCACGTACCATCTCCGCGCTCAAAGAGCTCGATAAGAAAGACATCATCTGGATCGATCTGTTGGACGTGAGTGACAAGACGGAGGATACCTTGGAGGGTTTTCTGAAGATAGAGATCCAGGAAGATGAAGAGATGGAGGAGATCGAGATGTCGTCCCGTTATATCCAGACGGATGACTCGATCGTAGCCAACAGTAACTTCCTGAAGAATAACTTTGAGGTAGAGCCTATCAACTTCATTTTGAAGAACGGTATTCTGGTTTCTATCCGTGATAATGAGTTAGACACGTTTAACGAGACATTTAAGAAGTTATTCGTTAACACCCGTAATTTCCCGACGGGCTATCACGTGTTGGTAGCATTGTTCGAGACGCGAGTAGAAAAGGATGCCGACTTGATTGAGGACACGACGGATATGATTACCTCACTCTCTCAACAGATCAACGCGGAGAGCGACCACGTAGATGAAGACTTGCTGGTAAAGATTAAGGACTTGCAAGAAAAAGTGACCATCATCCGACAGAACATCATGGATAAACAACGCGTTATATCCAATATCCTTAAATGCGATTTCTTCCCTGAAGAACTCTACCCGCGTCTGACGATGATTATCAAAGATATCAACTCGCTTTTTGATTATACAAAGTTCGGTTTTGACCGTTTGGACTACCTCCAGGATACCTTCCTCGGTTTGGTAAACATCGAGCAGAACAAGATTATAAAGATCTTCACGGTCATTAATATCATCTTCCTGCCGCCGACGCTGATCGGTAGTTTGTATGGTATGAACTTTGATTTTATGCCGGAGCTGCATTGGCAATTAGGTTATCCTTTTGCGCTAGGGCTGATGATACTTTCGGTAGTACTTATCTTATTGATTTTCAGGCTTAAAAAGTGGTTATAAACAATTTATCAACATCCCTTTTGTTACACAGTTTATAAGCTGTTCCACGTTGCACTTATCAAATCAATAAACAATCGTGGAAAAAATAAAAAAGCATGTAAGTAATTAAAAATAAAATAAATAGAGAGTTTATTTACATTTTCAACAAACAATCATAATCATGGATTTAAAAGAAAAAGAATATATAGATAAAATTAAGAAGTTAGCGGCGGAGAAGAAAGCAGTTATCTTCGCACATTATTATACCCGTCCGGAGATACAAGAATGTGCCGATTTCATCGGAGATTCTCTGGCACTTGCGCAACAGGCTACGCGCGTGGACGCGGATGTATTAGTAATGTGCGGCGTGCATTTTATGGGAGAGACGATGAAGATTCTCTGTCCGGAGAAGAAAGTGCTCGTTCCGGATATGAATGCAGGTTGCTCGTTGGCGGACAGCTGCAAGGCGGAAGATTTGGCGGCATTCAAAGCACAACACCCGGATCACATGGTAGTGAGTTATGTGAATACGAGTGCCGAAGTGAAGGCTTTGACGGATGTAGTGGTTACTTCGTCCAATGCCAAGAAGATTGTAGATCAGCTGCCTAAAGAAGCAAAGATTATTTTTGGTCCGGATCATAACTTAGGCAGTTATATAAATTCCGTTACCGGTCGCAATATGATTCTTTGGAACGGAGCATGCCATGTACACAGCCGTTTCTCGTTAGAGGCTTTATTGCAACTCAAGAAAGAGAATCCGGGTGTAGAAGTATTGGCGCACCCGGAGTGCAAGGCTCCTATTTTGGCTCAGAGCGATGTAATAGGTTCAACTAAGGCATTGTTAGAGCACACTATAAAATCGTCCGCCAAGCGCTTTATAATTGCTACTGAAAGCGGTATTCTCTTTGAGATGCAGCGTGCATGTCCGGATAAGGAGTTTATTCCCGTTCCACCGGAAGTGACGGAAGGTATTGGATGCTCTTGTAACGAGTGCGAGTACATGCGGATGAACACGCTCGAAAAACTCTATAATTGTCTCCTTCAAGAACAGCCGGAGATGCATGTAAAAAAAGAGACAGCCGAGAAGGCTATCTCTTCTATCCAACGAATGTTGGAGATGAGTTAATAGTTATTGAATTTGTTGAAGTACAGGTTGTATGGAAAGTGTGCCGTTCACAGCCTGTCTCATCCATTCTTGCGGCGTGAGGCGGCCTAAACGATACCAACGCTCATAGGCTTCTGCCCAAGCGAGTCCTTCTTTATCCGCCAGCGCTTGCTCCAACTGGAACTGCACAATGTGCCCGATAGGATAATTAGGCAGATACATAGGCGAGTTAACCATATGGGAGTAGATAGCTAATAAGACGCAGTCTTTTTCTCCCAAGACGGGTTCATAATACGCATTCCAAACCTCTGCAGCGATCCTCAAAACGGCTTCTCTCAGTTCGGCTGCTGTAGCTTTCGGGTGGTCATAGAGCCACTGCCACATCCGCATATCTACGAGGCTCACGCCCATGATTTCGTACATTCCCCAGAACTGATCCAAGACCGTCTCACGGTTCATGGTCTGCTTGCCGTAGCCGAGTAACTGCAGATCGCGTGCCTGAAACAAGAATGCGCTGGTCTCGGTAAAGCCGGTGTTGGGAATACCGTGCAGCATGTAGTAATCCATCTTATACAGGCTGATCACTTCTTCCACGTTATGCCCCATCTCATGCACGGCGATGTTGTAACCTTTGTAATCCATTCCTTCCGGGGCGATACGTGTGCGTAAGCGTGAGGGTTCGTTATGTCCCATGCACGGCCAGGCATGTCCCGAACCGCGTGCCGGCTCCACGACGATGTGCCGCGAGATCTCTTCCGCGTTCTCTTTCTGAAAACCTAAAGTCGTCAGCATGCCCGCAATCTTCTTCTCATACGTGATCGGATCCGGAAAACGCTTGCGGGTCTCTGCGCTCAATGCCTCTTCATCCATTCCGCTGCGGGCTTTGAATCCGTCGTACCAGATGTCGTACGGACGCAGTTCACGTCCCAAACGGTTCTTAATCTCCGCGGCAACGATCTTCACCTGCCCGCTACTAATGAGTGAACGGAAGAGGCTGTCTGTTTCTGCGGCAGGAATCTCTATATCGCCCTCAAAATTACGGATGATTCCGGTCGGCATATTCGGGCAATAGGCATCTACTTGCTGCATGGCATGGAAGATATCCAAAATCTTCTGATACCGGGTATCCGGCTCACGGCTTTCGACTTTCGACTTTTGACTTTCGACTCTATTGCTATACGGATACCAAATAGGTTCCGGGTTATTGATCACTTCTTGCGGAATCTCCTGACGCACAATGCGCTGCATGACCTGATAGATCATCTCCTGCTTTTCTTGGTCGTTATAATCGACTTTCAGTTCGTCGCGCAGGTTCCAGTGGCTGAGTAATTTCATTCCGTCCGGGAAGAGTTGGCGTCCGTCTTCCGTACGGAGTCTATCCATGCAGATGTTATAATCGGCAATGTAGTTTTCTGCCGCCGCCATCGTTTCCGTCAAGCGGGCTTGTATTTTCGCCGGTACACGGCTGGTAAACACATCTCCCAAGCGCGCTTCCGCCCACTCTCTGCGGCTCCAGTTTTGGCCTAAAGTGTTCTTTTCTTCCAAGGAATAAAACGGGAAATTAAGGATAGTGATGAATGCCACTTTGTTGGCAAAAAGGTCATCCATCAGATGTGCCCGGGTATCATAGCCGGACATGATCCAATCTATCTCTGTCGGTTCGCCGGCGTTGGTCAGTTGGGTGGGTTTCAGCAGTTCTACGGTCAGCATGTCGGCGCTCTCGTTGAGTTTCTCCATCATCCGGCTGAGGCTCTCAAACAAAGCCGTGCGTTCTTCCTCTGTACGGGCATAATTGGCTTCCACGAATGCCTTGAAATCCTCTGCCGAACCATCTTCTTCGGTCCATAAAGCCGCAGCTTGTTTGACGCCGCGTTCCATCCGTGCATCTGCAAACTCAATACCTTCGTACAGGGTATTTTTTTCCTTTGTACAAGTTGTGCATCCGGTCATAATGATTACGGCTCCTACAGCCGCCATAAAGAAATGTTTCGTATTCATTGTATAAGTATTTTCAGTTTAGAACAGTCTCAGTTGCCTGTCCTTAAAGATTTGATAACCCACCTCGCAGTTGATACACTCGCTGTGTTGACAGTAGTTTTGATACAGATGCAGCAGAGCTTGTGTATCGGCGGCATTCTTGATTACTTGCCCCAACACTTTCCACTGGCGTACGATGGTGTTATTCTCTGCGGGGATCTTCTCCATGATCGAGACGGCATCGAATGTCTCATTGCGATGCTTTGCGTACGCGTATTTATAAGGAATAACGGTGTTGATAAGCAAAATATCTATACTACTCTTCCCTAACGGAGGAACAGACAAATCGGTCCACTCAAAGAGTTTTACCAAATCCTTTATATCGTTCGTATCCAGAATCTTACTAAACAGATTATCCGATTGATAGAGCAGTTGCGCAAACTGCCGGATTCGTAACTCCGGGCTGTTCTGCGGTCTTAATCGGGCATGTTTCCAAACCGTCGGATCCATCGGTGTCAGGCCGAACTTCGTACGCAGAAAAGCGTACTCTTTTTGTAAGTCTTTCTCTTCCTCTCTGATGAGATTCGCCTGACCCATTAAAAGTGCCGTTAGCTGAAAGAGGCTGTTGCGGTGTTTCTGCAGATAGGAGAGAGGCGTATTGATGGCTAATTGCTCGAAGGGCAGACTATTGGTATGAAAACCGAAATTACGTGCCAAGGAGATGTAAAGCGCGTGTTCCCAACTGTTTTTGGTGATTTCCAAGAGCCGATCGATAGACGCTTTCTTGCAATCCAGACGCTTATAGAGTAAAGTCTTTCGCCATCCGTCCGTAATGAGCGACGGGTCATGAATCAACTGCTCGGCACAACCTATTCTGCCGATGGCGGAGTCCATCTTTTGCGCGGACTCAAAGAGTTGTGTCAAGTAGTCTTTATCTCCCGGATAGTTTAATTCACATTGCGGTACTAACTCTCCGCGGGAGTTATAAACAGGCTTGTCAGCCGTCCGCACGACATGCAGAATAATGTTATCGTACGCCTTGTCGAGGTGGTGATGATGTTTGGTCCAGTCGCTTGCGCATACATGGATCTCTATATTCCCCACCCATTCATGACCGTCTATCCGAATCCGCGCATGGCTGTAATCCGGTCCTGCATCGCGGTTATGTTCACCCACAGAGAGAATCTCCACTTTCTTTCCGTCCGTGGTATATTGCTCAAAACCCGCCCAAAGGCAATGTTCCCAAATATAATGCAGTATGATTTCCGGCATAAAGGATTAATTTTGGCGCAAAGGTACGAAAATATTTGCAAATATGCAAAAAAAGCAGTAATTTTGCATGTTTTTTGGGCATTATGAAAAAAGAAATAGCTTTTTTATGCTTCTTTTTAGTGGGGCAGATGACCGCTTATGCGGAAGATAGTATTGCGCAGCAGTTGAAGTTGCGCGAGGTGTTGGTCGTTTCTCACAAAGCTGAGGTAAATTCGGAAGCGTACCGCCTAATCACGCAGGTCTCGCACGCCGAGATAGAGGCGTTGCCGATTCAGACGGTAGCGGATATCTTGCAATACCTGCCGGGTGTGGATGTGCGAACCCGTGGCGCTAACGGCGCACAGGCGGATATCAGTATGCGCGGCGGTACGTTCGACCAGGTGTTAGTGCTGCTGAACGGGGTTCCGCTAAGTGATTTTCACACGGGGCATTATGCGCTGAATATCCCTGTCTCTACAGAGATGATCGAGCGCGTCGAAGTGCTGCAAGGTACCTCTGCCAACCTTCATGGCGCTTTCTCCGGGGCAATCAATATTGTGACCAAGTCGAAAGTAGAAAGTCAAAAGTCGAAAGAAATAGCGCTCAAACTGACGGCAGGCATGAACGGGTTGGTGAACCCCGAACTGGCGGCTTCTTGGCAAGTTCCTTTAGCCGGTAACCATTCGCCTTTAACCTTTAATCTCTCTGCCGAATACAGCCGTGCAGAAGGGTACTATGCACCTCGGCCGACGGAAAAAGAAGCTACGGCATGCCGGAATTCGGATTTTCAGTTAGCGAATATCTATTTTCAGACGCGTTGGAGAGGATTAGACGTTCAGGCCGGCGCACAATGGAAAGATGCAGGGCTTGGAATGGGGTATGGTTTTGGTTCGCAGGATCAGTTTGACGCTACCCGAACGGCTTTTGCTTCCGGCAGATATGAGCACCGGTGGGGCGCATGGCGGTTGGATGCACAAGCCTCGTATAGAGCTAATTACGATCGATATGAATGGCATCGGGATCAACGGTTGTACGGCAATTTCCATTTCGCACAAACAGCCTCAGCGGCACTCTCTGCACATTATGCTTCGCGTGTCGGAACGACTTCTTTTGGCGTCAGCGTACGGAATGAAAATATGCACTCTACCAACCTCGGAGACACCATCAATCCCGATGGACAAGTGCCCAATGTGGCGGATTTTCCCTTAGCAGATGTACGGGTCTTGGATCTTGTCAAAGGCGGTAATCGCTTTCATACGAACTACTATGCCGAGCAGACTTTCTATTATGCCGGACTGTCTGCATCTATCGGCATCAACGGCACGTACAACACGCAATTCGGGCATCATTTGGGCGGAGGAGCGAACATCGGCTATGAGTTTAAGAAAGCCGGTACAATCTATGCGAATGCCAACCGCTCGCTGCGCATGCCGACGTTCACGGATCTGTATTATAATGCCGGCAACCAACTCGGCAACCGCAACCTCAAACCCGAAGAAGCATGGTTGCTCTCCGTCGGTTATAAAGGAACATGGAGCGGATTGTCTTGGTCCGCCGATTGGTACTACCGGTGGGGAAAGAATATCATCGATTGGGTATATGTCCCGACGGATACCAAGCGTCCTTTCCATGCTGAGAACCAGCAACAGGTGAATGCGACAGGGCTTGAACTGTCACTCGCTTACCGGTTGAATGAATGGCTGCGTTGCGTGTCGGTCGATTATGCATATACGTATCTGGATCTGGATCTCAAAGAAGCCGGTTCGCGGTACTTGGATTACTTGAGCCATAAGTTAGCCATCCATCTGGAGCATGGCATCTATAAAGGCCTGGGTGCCTCATGGACCGTACGTTTTCAGAAACGCGAAGGGCAGTATAATAATGCCGAAGGCGAAGTGGCGGATTATCAGCCCGTTTGGCTCTTGGACGGTTCGGTCTATTGGCAAAACAAATACCTGCGTGTTTCTGCGGATTGCACGAACATAACCAACACCCGCTATTACGATTACGGCGGTATCCTGCAGCCCGGCGCATGGGCAAAAATAAGCATCAAAGCGAAACTGTAAGCACGATCGGCAGGTGGTCTGAAAAGCCGTCTTTCTGATACCGAAAACCGTTATACGTCCGCTTGGGTTTCAGGTCCAAATATTTCTCATCCGGCTCTTGAATCCAAGCGGCGTTGTATATCTCCGCTCTGCTGAGGCTGTCTAAAGAAGGCGAGGTGTAAAACTGATCCAGACACGTCCATCGACCTTGGTATTTATGCGTACCCGTCAATTCTTTCATTCGGTTCTTCACGCCCCTCAGGTCCTCTTTCGGTTCGCCGTTAAAATCCCCCATGACGACGATTTTTGCGTTCGGACAAGCCTCATAAACGCTGTCTATGGCACTTTGCAGCACTTCTTTGGCTATCTTTCGCTTCCACTCGCTTTCTGCTGCTCCGCCCCGTTGGGAAGGAAGATGACAAACAAAAAGATGGAGTGTGTCTTTCTTGTCCACAAGAGCTTTGACATAGAGGATGTCGCGGCTTCTGAAATCTGAATGCTGAATACTGATGGCCTTTGAAGAAAGCGTATCTATCCGCGCTTTTTTATAGATGAGCGCAACATCTATCCCTCGCGGATCAGGGCTTTCGTAATGCACAAAATCATACTCGCCGGGCCGCAAGGTATAGCAAAGCCGCTTGACGCAAAGGGCATTTTCGACTTCCTGCAACCCCACTATATCTACCCCATCCCACTCGCCGATATTTGTCAGCACGCGGGCGATATTCTCCACCTTCCGGTAGTACCGCGTATAGCTCCATCGCCTCTGCCCTTCCGGCGTCCACTCATAATCGTCTTTCTCGATGATCCGTTCATTCGTTAATTCGTTCACTCCTTCATTCGTTATAACCGTGTCATGCTTTGGGTGGAAGAGATTTTCTACGTTGTAGCTCACCACACGCAACGTTTCAGCCGCTACAGGAACAATACCGGCCACCCAAGCCAAAAGCCCAACTAAAACAATTTTGTACATTTCTATTTTGTATATTCCTATTTTGTGCATTTCTATCTGTACATTGTGGTTACATTAGTTTTCGCTGCAAAGGTACTACAAAAAATCCGAATGTGCAAATTATGCTCGCATAAATTTTCCATTAGCAGGATTTTTGCCATTTTCCATTTTTATTGTCATTGTATTTTTACCTTCCTATTTTACATAATTCTTTAGTTCTTATTTAGTTCATATTTAGTTGTTATTTAGTTCTTATTTGGTTCTTGTACTGACTATTCCGATACGTTTACGCAACGTTTAAGGGACATCCGTTCCCGAATGTCCCTTTCTTTGTATTCCGCGGGATTGCATCCCGCCCACTGAACGGTGCATTAATGCAGCGTAAATCCCGTCCTTATTTTACCTCCTGCCCCGTAAGGGTATATACCTTCTCCCCGCGGAGGATGAAGATCTGGCCGTTACGGAGGATGAGCCTACCTCTCTCTCCTCCCTGAAGGGAAGAGGATATTTCCTCAACTCCTGTAGCTTCGCCTTCGCTTGTCGTGGTAAACTCTCCGGAATAAGCGGCAACGGTTTGATCATTGGCATCTTTAGCGGTTACGCTATAGCCGTATTGAGTTCCGCTATCCAGACCGGTTACCGTGAACTGTAAACCGTTAGCGGTCATAATGGCTGCCGGAGCATGTGCTTGTCCGTCGCGTGATGGCGCAAAAGCAATGCCGGTTAGCTGTCCGTTAGCATTGAAGATCAAGGTACAGAAGAGGACACCATCTTTGGTAATTTGGATGGTATAAGAAGCGGCATTATCGTTTGTCGGCCAGGTGAGCGTTGCAGCATTATCCTGCGGTTCTACCTGTACATCATTGGTGGTTACGGTTGCTTCTTCGGCTCCGATAGCGTACGTGTAGTAGAAATCACGCCAAACAGAGGCATTCTTGTACATATCAATTGAACTCGGCAGCACATAGAGCTCGCATTCAAACTTATCAACTCCGTCAAAAGCGTTGCTATACGTGTTAGTCGGCGTCGGGCGGTAGTTGAAGATTGTTTCGAGGTTCACGCAGTTATAGAACGCTTGCTCGCCGATGGTCTTAACGGACTCGCCGATTGACACTTTCTTCAGTGTCTCAATGCCCGCAAAAGCGTTTGCGCCGATGGCGGTGACGGAATTGCCGATAACCAGTTCTTCCATTTCGTTCGGCGCTTCTACACCATACTGCATATTCTCCGTAAACGAACCGGCATTGCCGATGGTCAGTACTTTGTTCGCTGGGTCGTATGACCAAACGAGTGCTAAGTCTTTTCCACACGTTCCTACGCGGTCATACGCAAACTCTGCGGTGAAGGTGGTGTCTTGGGTTATCTGCGCGATACGCGGATTGTCTTTCAAACCATCCGACCATTGGGTGAAATGGTAACCATAGTTAGGAATGGGTGTCAATGTAAACAACTCTCCATCACATATAGTGGCATTTGTATTATTATAAGCAGAAATATCGACATGTCCATTTTCTGCATACGTTGTAATGAAATCTATAGCAGGCCCATATTTAATTCGAGGTGCATAATCTGCCCATGCTGTTTTATAGGCCTCTAATGTGCCGCATGGGACATAAATAGGGCAATTACTTGCACCATAAAAAATACCATAAGTACTTTGATTTAATGCCGGAGGAGTCATTGCTTTTATCGTCACAGAGGTCAAACCACTGCAACCTTGAAACGCATATTTATCAATGTTTGTAACACCACTACCAATCGTCACGGAGGTCAAACCGCCGCAATTCATAAAAGCAAACATTCCAATGCTTGTGACGCTATT
>DEKW01000019.1:0-34495 GCA_002354055.1 Bacteroidales bacterium UBA2712 | reverse complement strand
ATCGTCACAGAGGTCAAACCGGTGCAACCATCGAAAGCACGATATCCAATGCTGGTGACGCTATAAGTTACTGAATTGTATTCCACCGAAGCAGGGACAATAGCGGTAGTAATAGTAGTTGACCAATATGGATAACTACTATTTTGTGACGTAACCTCTGCCGTTTGGTTGGTGGCATCGAGGTTGTAATACAAATCGCCGATTTGGACGTGTTCATAGTCCCAAGCGAACATAGTTCCTACGCTGGCTGCTACAGCGAGCAATAGGGTAAAAAGTCTTGTTTTCATATTGCTTTTAATATTTTTACTTTTCTATTATTCTAATACAGGGAGTCGTTTCCTCCATATATAATAGATATTCCTTATCCTCTTTGCATATAAAATGAATATTTTTAGCATCATCTACAATAACTTCCTTAAGTTCTGCTTTAATCTTGCCATCCATTAGCAAAAGTGTTAAGGATATAGGATCAATGCAAATAATTCTATCCGTATCGCAGTAGAATGTTTTCCAATCAGAATCGGACTCCAATAATTTGACGTGTATTTTTCTTAGTTTCATAATTATTCATTTAAAGGGTTACCTTGAGGACGAGGTTCAATTGGCTTTCCCGCCTTTTGGGGCTTCTGCAAATCCTTTTTCGGATCATACTTGGGTTTCTCTAGATTTTGATTTTTGTTTTCCATAATATTTAATGTTTTAGTTTGTCTCCACTTTGATATTTGGCAGGAGACATTTTCCATGATATACAACAAAAAACGCGAATAACTATTTGTTATCCGTGATTTGAGGCTGTAGGAAATGCCTTAGTTATCAGATATGCAAACAGAAACTCGCGCCGTGTATATATCCGCCAACACACTATTAGAATTGTCCAATAGTGTGGGCGAGTTGTACACTCGTGAGCATCTACTTACTTGTTCTCTGAATAACTAATTTTGAAACTTCCTACATTCCAAATCATCAGATTACAAGCGTGTAAACGCTTTATTTAATATTTAATTAGCGCAACGCTTTGCGCTTGTCTTTCTCCATCTTTTACGTCTCGGAGAGGGACGATTAGTCTTAGCCCTAAAGGGCATGATTTGTGCTATCCTTTCAAAATATGCTTGCTCTCCACATTTTCCAGCACGGTCATTTGCTGGATCGCTATTTGGTTGAGTTTCTGAAGACGCTCACTTTGCGGCAGACCTTCGTTGATAAAGACCGCGTTGAGGTTCTCCATATTACTCAGACAAATCAACTGGTTAATGGTCGCGTAGTCACGGATATTGCCTTTGTCATCCGGATGAGCGTCACGCCACTCTTTTGCTGTCATTCCAAACAAAGCCACATTGAGTACGTCAGCTTCGTTAGCATAAATCAGCGAACGATGGTATTGACTTATCTCTTCCGGCACAAGGTTTGCTTTGATAGCGTCTGTATGTATATGATAGTTAATCTTTGCCAACTCGCGCTTAACAGACCAATTTAATGAAATCTGCTCCTTTTCTTTAAGTTGTTGGTAGTCACGTACAATATAGAACTTAAACGTCGGGCTAATCCACATGGCAAACTCAAAAGCAATGTCTTTATGCGCGTAAGTTCCCCCGTATCTTCCGGCCTTTGCTTGCAAGCATATAGCACCCGTGCGCTCAACAAATTCCTTGACACTAATCTTGAAGTTATTAAGACCTGCATTATTTCTAATTGTGGCGAATTCGCCATAATTAAAATCGGGGTTGTTGACTTTCTCCCAGATACCAATATACTCCAATGTGTTTCGGTTACGCAGCCAATCGGTAACAAAGAAATCTCCGTCCTTTGCTCTCAACATGTCCGTCAAGCAGATATAATCTTCTGCATGAACTTTGATGATTGTGATCTCTGTTCCTTGTACGTTCAGCGTATTTGCCATAGTTCTATGCTTGATTTATTCGAGATAATTGTCTTTCTCCGTGTATTACGTCTCGAAGCGACGCCAGCTTTTTTACGCTGTCTGTGCCAGCGGTTCCTTTTTAACGTCAGTGAGTGACGAGAGGTCTCTAAACCTTTGCGGCTGCAAAGGTACACAAAAAAAATGACATACGCAAGAACGTACATCATTTTTTACTTTTATATTGGATTTTTTAGTGAAAAAGCTTCTTCAAAAAGCGACAAATATAGTCCTGCCAGTTGTCCCAGGTGTGGCCTCCGGCGGACTCATAATAGGTGTATTCGAGGTGATTTTCCTCTAACCAACGGCGGTATTCTGCTACATATTCATAGAGAAAATCCTCGCGGCCGATACCAATCCAATAGAGCGGTTCGTCCGCCAGGAGTGTGCGCACTTCGTTTTCCCAATTGTCATAAACCAAATGACTCGCAGTAGGACGGATAGCCGGCGAGAAGAGACCTATATACGCGAACTCGCCATGCAGAAAATGCGATATATGCATCGTGTGGAAACCGCCCATTGAGAGGCCTGCTATTGCCCGTAGTGACGGATCTTTGCTGATGTTGTATTTGGCTTCGGACTCCGCCATGAATTCCGGAAAATGACTCTCCCACTCTCCTGACATCGCATTAGCCCGCTCTTCGTCTGAAGTGGGGCGATGCGGACAGTTATCGGGCATGATGACCACCATCTCTTTTACTTCGCCGGATTGCAACAAAGAGTCCATGATTTCCACCAGCCTTCCTTGCGTCGTCCAATCATCCTCGATGCCGTACATGCCGTGTTGGAGGTAGAGAACGGGGAAAACCTCTTTGTTCTTGGCTACTCTTGCTTCGTAATTCTGAGGCAGATAGACGCAACAAGGCGTGCCTTGGATAGTGTCACGAATGACAGTCCCTGCGCGCAGAGGTTTGTTACTCTTCGGACTACATCCGACAACCATTCCTGCGCATAGTATAGTCGCAGTAAGAAAGACAAAGATTCTATTCATAGCATTCAAATTTTTGGCAAAGGTAATAAAAATAATTGATGTGAGCAAATTTTTCCCCAAAATCGTGCATAAATACAATATTTTTTAAATTTACTATTTTTAATATAAAATCTACTATGCGTTATATTTAACGACGAAAATTAGTATTTTATTTACGATTACTATTAAAGATTTGCATAGTATTGAAAAAAGCAGTACCTTTGCCGGCGATTTGACAAAAAAGAAAGGTGTTAGTATGAAAATTCTATTTGTAGTAAACAATTATTTCTGCAAGGGAAACGGGCTGGATGAGTCTGCACGCAGAACGGTACAAGCCTTGCGCGAGGCAGGCGAGGAAGTACGCGTGTTATCCGGGCCCAACCTCTCTGACCCGGATGGTGAACACCCCGATTACGAGATGAAGAACTATGATTTTCCGATTATCCAACCGATGTTGTCTTCCTTTGACTATCACTATGCTGATTGGCATGGGAAACAGATTGAAGAAGCAGTACGTTGGGCGGACGTAGTACATCTGGAGGAGACGTTTTTCGTGCACCACGCCGCTATGAATTGGGCCAAGAAGCTGGGAAAACCGATTACGGGCACGTATCATGTACACCCGGAGAATATAGTAGTGAATGCGTTGGGTTTCAACGGAGGATATCTAATCAGTAATCTACTATACAGGTATTGGTGTCGCGTTTTCTATGATAACTACGAGTATCTGCAATGCCCAACAGAGAACGTCCGCGAGCGGTTGGTAAGGCATCATGTGAAAGCCCGTTGTTTCACGCTGTCGAACGGCGTGATTCCGGATGAATGTCTCCGTCCGCTCACTCCTCCCGCTGACTACTACGACGAAGAGCGTCCGCTGGATCTCATTTATATAGGTCGTACGGCGGTAGAGAAAGACCAACCGACACTATACAAGGCTATTCGTCTGAGTAAGTACGCAAAGCGTATCCGGCTGCATATCGCAGGCAGAGGACCGAAGTTGGATGAGTACACAAAGATGGCTCAGCAACTGTACTCGGACGGTGTAGTAAGCTATAGACCGACGGTCGGCTTTTATAACCGTGAGGAGCTGCGCGAGTTAGCTGCCAAGGCGGATTTAGCTGTTCATAGCGCGTTCATTGAGGTAGAAGGAATGAGCATCACAGAGGCAATGCAACAAGCGGTCGTGCCCGTGATTGCTACTGCACGTTATTCAGGTACCGCAACCTATGCTTTGGACGAACGCAGTACTTTTCCGGCAAGAGATCCCAAAGCGCTGGCAGAGAAGATGGACTATTGGTTTGACCATCCGCAAGAGCGGTGGGAGACGGGATTCCGCTATGCCGAATCCATGAAGAAATATGAGATTGCCGGTTGCGCACGTGCGCTGATAGATATGTTCCGTAAAGCTGTTGAGGCAAAGAAGAATGAGACGTCTGTTAATCATCATATTGTGCTTTCTGGCAATCCAAGTCAGACCATCCGAGAACATCGCCACTCCGCCTGAGGTCGTTCACTCGTATTGGTACTGCCGTCATGAGAAGACTTTCAGACGAGTAGATATATACGTACCGGAAGCTGCGGATGAACCGCTTCCGGTACTCTATCTTTTGCATGGCATCAACGGCTACGAGGGTTCATGGCAGGATAAAGGCGGAGCAATAGATACGCTCCGGAATATGATTGACGACGGACGATGCAAGCCGATGATCCTGGTGATGCCCGATTGTAATAAATGGCCGTTCAAGGAGCGCCCTGTCAGTCATGGCAATTTATGGAAATGTCTGATGCACTACGGTCGTCTGAGCCGCGAGCACGAATTAGAACAATCCATCAGCGATCTGATGGATATGATTGACACCACCTATTGCGTCTCCTCCTGCGCTGTTGCCGGGCTTAGTGACGGCGGTAGGATTGCCGCTAACGTAGCCAATCTCCGTCCGGACAGAGTGCGGCAGGTGGGCTTGTTCTCGCCGGTACTCCATAAAGACCAATTACCGAACGACTCGACCCGGATCTATTCTATTTATGTGGGGAAAGAGGATATTTTTGCGCCCAGCGGCAAACGTTTTCACCGGCGGATGGAACGGGCTCATTACTCGCATCGGTACATCGTCATGAAAGGTAATCATAACTGGAAAATGTGGCGGCGTTGCTTGTCGCATTTCTTGGCGCATCAAGACGAAGGCCTGTGATTTACGACAAGATGACGACGGCTTTTTTCAGGGCTGCGATGAAGGCATCGATATCCGCTTTGTCGTTATATAATCCGAACGACACTCTCACCGTTCCCGGTACGCCTAATTCGTCAATCAGCGGCTCCGCACAATGGTGTCCTGTCCGAACCGCTACGCCCTGCTGGTCCAAGAGCGTTCCTATATCAAAGGGATGGATCAAACCCTCAGTTGGCTTTCGACTTTCGACTTTCGACTTTTGACTGTCAAATACATTAAAACTGATGACTCCGGCTTTCGGTTGTCCGGCGGCATAGATATGTACACCTTCGATAGCGGCTAATTGGGATTCGCAGTATTCCGTCAGTTCGCGTTCATGTGCCTCAATCGCCTCAAAACCAATCATTTGCATGTACTCGATAGCTTTATGCAGAGCGTACGAACCCACGAAATTCGGGGTTCCGGCTTCGAACTTATAGGGCAACTCATTATAGGTAGTACCGCTCCATCGTACATGGTTGATCATCTCTCCCCCACCCTCGTGAGGCGTCAGTTTCTCCAGCCATTCCCGCTTGCCGTAGAGTACACCTATACCTGTCGGACCGTACATCTTATGCCCGGAGAAGGCTAAGAAATCGCAGTCGGGCGTTCGTACGTTAACCGGCATGTGCGGCACACTCTGCGCTCCGTCGATACAGACGGGAATACCTTTCTTATGCGCCAGACGGATGATGTCCTCAATCGGATTGATGATGCCCAACACATTGCTCACATGCGCCACGGAGACCAGTTTTGTCTTTTCGTTCAGAAGTCCCTTAAACGCCTCCATATCAAGCGTCAGGTCTCCCCGCAAAGGTATATGCCGAAGTACCGCTTTCTTGCGCTCGCAGAGCATTTGCCAAGGCACGATATTCGAGTGATGTTCCACGGCGGAGACGACGATCTCGTCGCCTTCCTGAATAAACGTCTCCCCGAACGAGAAAGCGAGCGCATTCAAACTGTCCGTCGTGCCTTTGGTGAAGATGATCTCGTCCGAAGACTTGGCGCCTATGAAGGTTGCCACCGCCTGACGCGCCTCTTCATGGTGTTTCGTAGCCACCTGGCTCAGATGATGCACACCGCGGTGGATATTACTGTTCCAATGGGTGTAAGCTTCTGAAATAGCGTCGATTACCGCCTGGGGTTTCTGGCTCGTCGCCGCATTATCGAGGTACACCAACGGGCGTTTGTGTACCAATTCATTCAATATAGGGAAATCAGATCTGTTCATTTATTCATTTCCTGTTATGGTTTATAATAACTCTCCTCTAAAATCTTCTGCGCATCCCCTTCCGCCATCAGTTCCTGCAGGCTCACGGCTTCATTATGCGCCATATAACTCTCTGCAATACGCCAACCGAGCCATATACCGAGTCTTCCCGGGGCATCCTGGGACACCTCCGAAGTGAACGGACCATCGTTCAGATAGCCTGTCAGAACGAGGCTTTCGGTCTTAAACAGATCGCGTTTATCCATCACCAGATGCCAGATGGCTTCTTCGTTCTTCACGCACCAATCCCATTGGTCTTTCGTCCATCCCATGACTTCGTATCCCGGCAGTTTGTCGAAGATCTGTGCGGTCAGGTACATCACTTTGCCGCGGTAGATCATCTGGTCCAACAGCCGGCTTTTGGTACTCGTATAGGGTAGAGTACGGAACAGAAAAGCGCTTATCACATCCACCGGGATGCATTCTTTCCGCATGGTCTGTTTCTGGTAGTCATAGACCACACGGTTGTAGTACTCATAATCGCTACCGAGGTACATGTCTGCCCCGATACCGATCAGTTCGTCCCCGAAATAAATTGGAGCGTTAAAACCCGAAATAAACAGATACAGGGTGGGGATCTCCGTCTCGGGATAGAGATACTGAATACGCGTAAAAGCCTGAGAAATAGCGATTTGTATATCGCTAATGTCTGCAAAAACTTCCTGCTCACGGGCGTTGGTGGCCTTGAATCCATAGAGGGTGTCGTTCAGAAACTCCGGCAGGGCTTGCTCCAGATAGGCGGTGTCGGCACTCGGAATGCCCAATATATCTTCCACCCACAGCGGCATAAACACCGGATACTCGTCGTATAACACCCGGATATCCTGCGCTACCGTAGCCTCGTGCACATTCATCAGGGCATTGTCAAAACGCACAATATCAAGCTCTTGCGGCTTTAGGTCCTTCGGAAAATACGTCCGTCCTTTCTGACAACCCGTCAGCGCGAGCATACAAAGCAATATATAAATGATCTTTCTCATAATATGTCGTTCCTTCCCTTTAGGGAGGGTTAGGGTAGGCTTATCACTCCGTCTTTGATTTCTATCACCCGGTCCGCTATTGCCGCTAACTCTTTGTCATGGGTCACCAGCAGGATCGTCTGACCGTATTCTTTTCTAAGTTGCAACAATAAGTCGCTCAGCTCCTTCTTATTCTTCTCGTCCAGACTTCCTGTGGGCTCATCTGCCAGGATGATATCCGGGCTCATCATCAACGCCCGCGCTGCGGCTACCCGCTGTTTCTCGCCTCCGGAGAGCTCATTGGGCTTATGGTTCATCCGGTCTTGGAGACCTAGATCAGACAGTAATTTCTCCGCACGAGCCTTGTATTCCGTCTCTTTCTCCCGGGCGATCATGGCAGGGATACACACGTTCTCCAGGGCCGTGAACTCCGGCAGTAACTGGTGGAACTGGAAGATAAAACCGATATGTTTGTTACGGAACGCAGCCAACTTGGCATCGTTGAGCGCAAAGACATCCTCGCCCTCAATCAGCACTTGACCGCTCGTAGGACGATCCAATGTACCGATAATCTGGAGTAGGGTAGTCTTACCCGCTCCGGATTTGCCGATGATAGCCACAATCTCACCCTTTTCTACCTTCAGATTTACACCCTTCAGCACTTCCAATTCGCCGAAAGTCTTCCATATATTTTTAACCTCTATCATATACCTTTCTATTTACCAGATAGCTTGAATCAATGCGCTTGCCATCAGACCGCAGCAGATGAGTTTGAGGATCGTGCCAAACAGCAGACCGATAAAACTTCCCCAACCGGCTCTAAGGGCTTGAGCGAGCTCTTTTCCGCCAATTATTTCTCCTATAATGGCGCCCACCAAGGGACCGATAATGACTCCTGCTGCTCCGAAGAAAAGTCCGGCGAAAACACCTATTGTACTGCCCCAAACGCCATATTTGGTACCGCCAAATTGTTTCGTACCCCAAGCCGGAACGACATAATCCAAGATCGAAACAACGACTGTCACAATGCCCCAAATCAGAAGCATCTGCCATGAGAAATCCACACGCTCCGTGGCTTGCGCGATCCATAATCCAGCGTACGCGACAGGTGTACCCGGCAGACCGGGAACAATACACCCGATGATGCCTACAACGATACACAGACCTGCCAAAATTAATAAAACAACTTCCATACTTAACTCCTTTCAATCACTAATTGCCGATCTCCGTTTTCCATCGGCTTGATCCGGATATAAATAGTGTCTTCCGGCAGCAAGCGCTCGATTATGTCCGGCCACTCGATGAAACAATAGTTGCCGGAATAGAGGTACTCCTCTGCTCCGAAATCCATCGCCTCGCGGATGTCCTTCAACCGATAGCAATCGAAATGGTACACTTCGCCCTTGTACGGTTGTTCCACATCATAGACATTGACAATCGCAAAAGTCGGACTGTTCACTATGTCTGCTGTTCCCATCGCCTCGCATAGCGATTTGATGAAGGTCGTCTTCCCGGCTCCCATCTGTCCGTCGAAGGCAAACACGCGATGCGGTTCGCACTCCTTCAGGATCTCCAGCGGATTCACTTCCTCGCCTCGCTCATTCAGCAGGACAAGACGGCTTTCAGGTATTCCATTCCCCTCCCTTGAGGGGAGGTTGGGTGGGGTTATTTCCCTCTTTTTTATCGTATAAATACTCATAGTCGTGATAAATATTCAATTCTCAGAGCGTTATTTTGGTCTGAAAATACTCGTAAAGCATTGATCCTCTGCTATTTCCGAGCAATTCAATCCATTCTTCTTTGCTGGCTGTTCTAGCACGTTTTACGGAACCAAAATGCCGCAAAATCTTCTGTTTTGTGCTCGGTCCAACGCCTTTTATTTCGTCTAACTCGCTATGTATCAGCGATTTAGAGCGTTTTTGTTTGTGATACGTAATAGCAAACCGGTGTACCTCATCTTGGATACCTGTCAGAAGACGAAAGACTTCGCTCGTTACCGGCATGCTGATCTCTACGGGAGGAAAACCGTAGAGCAGAGTCTGTGTCCTATGTTTGTCGTTTTTCTTCAGACCCGCGATAGGAATATGCAAACCCAACTGATCCTCTACCGCTTCCCGGATAGCATGCATCTGACCTAAACCACCATCGGCGATAATCAAGTCCGGCATCTGTCCGCCCTCGTCAATCACGTGCTGGTATCTTCTTCGGACAACTTCGCGCATGGAAGCATAGTCATCGGCGCCCTCTACCGTCTTGATCTCAAACCGCTTGTAGTCGCTCTTACTCGGTTTGGCCATTCGGAACACCACGCATCCCGCTACCGCGTTCGTGCCTTGTATATTCGAGTTATCGAAACAATCGATCCATCGGGGCAGAGTAGGAAGGTCCATCATTTTCTGCAGCTCAGTCAGTATCCGTACTCCACGTTGCTCCGGGTTCAGTTTGTCATCCTGTTTGAGTCGGTCTAACTTATACTGGCGTACGTTCTGCATAGCCAGATCCAGCAGCTTCTTTTTATCGCCGCTAAGGGCAATGTTCACATGCAGCGTATCGTCAAAAACCTCCGGAATGAACGGCACAATCACCTCTTTGGTATTGCTCTCCAGACGCTCTCGTAACTCGATCATTCCTAGGGCAAGCATCTCCTCTTTCTCTTCCTCCATCTTCCGTCGGTACTCAATCGTCTGTCCTTGTACGATAGAGCCGTTATGGACGTGCAGCATAGATATATATACCTTCTCGTCTTGCTCGTCGTATCCGAATACATCAATATCCCCTGCGTGCGTATTGGTAATGATGGTCTTGCTCTTAAATTGCTCCAGAAGTTCAATCTTGCGTTTGATCTCAGCAGCCTCTTCATACTTCATTTCTGCCGATTTCATCGCCATTTCTTCCTCTAACTGCCGCCCTATATCATGCGCATCTCCTTTGATTAGTTTGCGTGCTTGGTCTATCCATTCTGCGTAATGCTCACTTCCGGGCTTCATTTCGCATATACCGCAGCAGTTATGCAAGTGGTACTTGAGGCAGACACGCACTTTGTTTTTCTCGATGGAATCGGCAGAAAGCGGGATATTGCAGGTTCGTATCGGGTACAACTTATGGATCAACTCCAGCACAATATCTACGGTATTACCAAAGCTATAGGGCCCGTAATACTCACCACCTTTCTTATTGATGGTTCGCGTCTTGAAGATCCGCGGGTAGGGTTCTTTCGTGATACAGATAGACGGATAGCTCTTTCCGTCTTTGAGCAAAATATTGTAGTGCGGTTGATATTGCTTGATGAGGTTGTTCTCCAGCAGGAAAGCATCTTGCTCGCTATCTACCACCACGTAGCGGATATCAGCTATGTGGCTTACTAATTGCCGTGTTTTGGAAGATTGATGATCTTTATTAAAATAACTATTAACGCGTCTATGCAGATTTTTGGCTTTACCTACATAGATAATCTGCCCGTCCTTGTCAAAGTACTGGTACACACCCGGATTCTCCGGAATGCGTTTTAGCAGCAAGTTAATATGATCATCTTTCTTTTTCAAGAAGCTATGTTATTTCTGGGGTTATTCATCTACTTCGATCCCGAGCAGACAATCTATTTCAATACCTCTTTCCGACAAGAATTGGCGTCCGTTCAGGCCTTCTAATTCAATCAAACAATTGGTGTAGATCTTCTTCACTCCGGCTTTTTGAACCAGCTCTACAGCCGCCAACATCGATCCACCTGTAGCTAAGATGTCGTCATGAATGAGCACTACGTCATTTTCGTTCAATGCCCCTTTATGCATCTCAATAGTATCTTTTCCGTACTCTTTGTCGTATCTGACTTTTAATGTCTCCGCCGGCAGTTTGCCCGATTTGCGGATAGGTACAAACCCCGCTCCCATTTCTATGGCTACTGCAGGTCCCACGATAAAGCCGCGCGACTCAATACCTACTACCTGCGTAATGCCGAGATCCTTATATCGCTTTACCATCTCGTCCCGCATCCACTTCAAGCAGTCCGGTTTCGCGAGCGCAGTCGTGATATCCTTAAACTGAATTCCCGGAATAGGAAAATCCGGCACATTTCTGATTGATGCAATTACTTCTTTTGCTGTCATAATTATATTGTATTTATTGATTCAATGTTTCACGTGGAACAATCAAAATTAGTTTATTTTATAAACTAAAAACTGTTATTTATCGTCCCATAAGTACTAAAAGCACGCTTATATCATTAGGACTGACACCCGGGATGCGTTGGGCTTCTCCTATGGACCGCGGGCGGATACGAGTCAGTTTCTGCCGGGCTTCTGTGCTTAGGCTTTGTACTTCTTCGTAGTTGAATGTCTCAGGAATACGAATCTGCTCTAATCGTTGCAGCTTAGCTGCCTCCTGTTGCTCGCGTTTGATATATCCGGCGTATTTGACTTTAATCTCGCAACTCTCTACGATTTCATCGGGGATATTAGTGATTTTTTCTTTTAATAATGGCGCTGCTTCCGCTAATCCTTTGATGCTTACCTGCGGACGTAAAATGAGGTCGCTGATCTTGCAACCCTCATGGAGCGGAGTGCTGCCGATACTTTCCAACCACGAATCAATCTCTCCTTTATGGATGCTTGTGGCTTGCATAAACTCGATCAAATCGGCACAAGTTGCTTGTTTTTTCTTGAGTAACTCATAGCGATAGGGACCAGCTAATCCCATTTCGTAACTCCGTTGGGTGAGTCGCTCGTCGGCATTATCCTGGCGCAGAAGGATTCGATACTCGGCGCGAGAAGTGAACATCCGGTAGGGTTCATCCACGCCCTTATTCACCAGATCGTCAATCAGTACGCCTATATAACTCTCGTCTCTTCCCATCGTAAAGGGCACGCCTCCATGCACGTTGATATGTGCGTTGACACCGGCAACTAATCCTTGTCCGGCAGCCTCTTCATAGCCCGTCGTGCCATTGATCTGTCCGGCAAAAAACAGATTTTTAATCTGTTTGGTCTCTAAAGTATGATGCAGTTGTGTCGGATCGAAGAAGTCATACTCGATGGCGTAACCCGGCCGGTACATGACGACATCCTCTAATCCTTTGATGGTTTTGAGCCCCGCTAATTGTACTTGCCAGGGAAGGGAACTGGAGAAACCGTTCACGTAATATTCATTACTATCCACGCCTTCCGGTTCCAGGAAGATCTGATGTGCTTCTTTGTCGGCAAACGTCACGATTTTCGTCTCAATACTGGGACAATAACGCGGACCGATACTCTTGATTTGTCCGTTGAAAAGGGGCGAATCAGCCAGTCCTGCGCGTAAAGCCTCATGTGTCTTGGGATTCGTATAAGTGATCCAGCAGGGCATCTGTTTTAACTCCCGATGGACAGTATCCAGATAGCTGAACTGATGCCAATCATTATCTCCGTCCTGCCGAACCAGTTCTTCGAAATGAATAGACCGTGCGTCGATACGAGCCGGAGTACCTGTCTTCATTCTATCTGCCTTGAAACCCAGAGCAACGAGTTGCTCCGTGATGCCATAAGAAGCCGGTTCGGAGGTGCGTCCTCCGGCTATCTGCGTCTTGCCGCAATGCATCAGTCCGTTCAGGAAGGTGCCATTGGTCAGCACGACCGCTCCGGCTTCCATCTCGATGCCCAAAGCAGTCTTCACGCCGCAAACCTTATTATCTTTGATAATAAGACTCACTACGATATCTTGCCAGATAGAGAGATTATCTGTGCTGGAGAGCACCTTTATCCACTCCTCGATAAATCGTTTCCGGTCGCTTTGGCTGCGTGGAGACCACATCGCAGGTCCTTTACTTTGGTTCAGCAGCCGGAACTGGATAGCACTTCTGTCCGTCACGATACCCATCTGTCCGCCAAGCGCATCAATCTCTCGGACGATCTGCCCCTTGGCGATACCACCGACAGCAGGATTGCAACTCATCTGTGCAATCTTATTCATGTCCATGGTGATCAGCATCGTGCGACTTCCCATTCGTGCTGCTGCACTCGCGGCCTCGCAGCCGGCATGACCTGCGCCTACTACTATGACGTCGTATTTAAAATTCATTTCTTTCTTCCTATTGTATGATTGCGATGTCCCCATTTCCATGTACCGGAATAGCTGCTTTGGCTGATGGTGCGTTGGCGGGGTACAAACGCATTTTCCAAATGATTGCGATATAGTATCTCTTTCGTGTCCGGATGGACGATGATGCCGATGATATCAAACCGTGGCAATTTTTCCACCTTGTGGTATTTGATATAGGCGTTGGCCGCCGCTGTGATCCGTCGTTTCTTATCTTCGTCCACATACTCTTCCGGCATTTTGTCGCCATAGTCAGAGGTACGCGCTTTCACTTCCACGAACACAATCTCCTTCTTGTTCTCTGCTATCAGATCGACTTCCAGATGCCCCATACGCCAGTTATGCTCTTTGATGCGAAAGCCTTTCGCTTCCAACATCTTCGTGGCCTCTTCCTCGCCGATGATTCCTATGGGATGGGTTACAAACATATTTAGTTCAATTGCTCCATACGTGCGGCATCCAACCGCAGCAGGATGAATAACAACATCGTGAATCCCCATAGCGAACTACCTCCGTAACTGAAGAAAGGTAGCGGGATGCCGATGACGGGCAACAGTCCTAACACCATTCCTACGTTGATCGTGAGGTGGAAGAGGAAGATGCTGGCTACGGAATAGGCATAGATCCTGGTGGATACATTCCGCTGGCGTTCGGCGATCTCTATCAGGTGCAAAATAAAATACAGATAGACCAGCAAAACACCGATGGAACCGACAAAACCCCACTCTTCACCTACCGTACAGAAGATGAAATCCGTATCCTGCTCCGGCACGAACTGCAGCTTCGTCTGCGTGCCGTTCAGGTAGCCCTTTCCGAAGAACCGCCCCGAACCAATCGCGATACGGGCTTGGTTGACGTTGTATCCGGCTCCTGCCGGGTCTTCCTTCATGCCCAACAATACCTCTATACGGATTCGTTGGTGAGGCTGCAAGACACGGGTGAATACAAAATCACAAGCTTGTGTGTAGCCGATACAGAAAAGCGTGAAGGCCACCAGAATAAGCAGCATATACTTGCGCCAATAGAGACTCACAAAAATCGTGTAGAAGACCAGCGCGATGACTATTCCCATACTGATCCAATCGAACGGCATCGGCACCCATATATTTATAATAAGGCATATGCCATAAATGGCTGTGATGGCGCCTACCATGATGAGCGCCTGGTATCGGATATAATGGTCGCGGCAGATGAAATAGACCTCCACGACGGTCAGCAGCAGCATGCAAACCATGATTCCCAGGCTTCCGGTTCCTAACGGCAAAGCCACGGCTCCCCAGCGGATACTGATGATAAAGAGTGCCACGGCTGCCACACCCATCCATAGTACGTAGCCGCTCATGCCCTGACGGTAGAAGACCAGCAAGAAAGCTGCAAAAACCAAAGCCGATCCGGTCTCTTTTTGGAGTACCATGATGATCAGAGCCGGCACGCCGATGAGCACAAAAGGTACGATGAGATCGCGCCAAGTGCGTATCTTATAGTCGTATCGACCCATGTATTTGGCGATAGTTAAAGCGACGATACATTTCGCAAACTCCGCCGGCTGCAGGCTGACCGGACCTAATGAGATCCAGGACATGGAGCCCTTGATATCGTGCGCCAGGAACGGGGTGGCTAATAGTAGTAACAGCATCGCTCCATAGGCGATATAGGTCAGTACGTCGTAGGTCCGGTAGTCGATCAGCAGTAATATGATTCCCATCAGCACAGATCCTCCGATCCATGCAAACTGCTTTCCTGCGCGGTTGGAGAAATCGAAGATACTCGTCTGGTCAAAGGTGTAGCTGGCGCCATAGATATTGAGCCAGCCGAAGATCACTAAGACCAGAAAGAGTCCGATTGTCAGCCAATCGACGTGTTGCCATATGTTACCATTTCTTGACGCTCTCATTCAGTACGCGTTCCGATATATTTTTCTTTAAGTCTTTCCGTTTCATCTCGCCGTTCAGGTATTGCTCCATCATCATGGAGGCGATAGGAGCAGCCCATGTAGCACCAAAACCTGCGTTTTCAACGACTACCGCTACTGCAATCTTCGGGTCCTCCACCGGTGCAAAACCGATGAAGATAGCATGATCCCGTCCGTGCGGGTTCTGTGCGGTTCCTGTCTTGCCGGCCATATGCAGACTGTCGATGGCGTAGTGACGACCTGTTCCATAGACCATCACGCGATGCATACCGGCTTTCACTTCATCAAAATGCTTCTTCTGAATATCGATATTATGCCGATGAATCCGCATGGAATCGTTCTTATTCAGGTGTGGAGAGATATAGTATCCCTCGTTGGCGATAGCGGCAGCTTGGTTGGCTAACTGCAACGGCGTGACGATGATCTCTCCCTGACCGATACTCAGCGATCGAATGGTGATGGCTTTCCATCCGTTCGGGCCGTAGAACTTGTCATACAGCCGCGCGCTTGGGATGCTTCCTGAGGATTGTTCGCCCAGATCCGAATCGGTAAATTTCTGTCCCAAACCAAACTGCATCACGGCGTTCCGCCATTTCTCGTAGGGTTTATGGATATCTTTGTTGTCTTTCTGCATCAGGTCGCGGAAGGCGCACCAGAAATAGGGGTTGCAACTCTGCTCAATCGCTTTGTCCAACGCTACCGGCGAACCATGATGGTGCGTACACTTGATAGGCGAGCTGCCCGGTCCGGAGCAGGGATAGAGGGTGTTGGGAGTGATAGCCCCTTGCTCCAGACATACCAACGCCTGGATCGTCTTGAACGTCGATCCGGGAGGGTAGGTGGCTTGTGTCGCGCGGTTGAGAAGCGGTTTTGTCTTGTCGTTAAGCAAAGCGTTGTAGTTCTTGCTGCGCTCTTTGCCAACCAGCAGTTTGGGATTCCACGTCGGGTTCGACGCTAATGCCAGAATCTCTCCGGTCTTCGGCTCGATAGCTACCGCGCTGCCGATTTTTCCACTTAGTAACTCTTCTGCCAGCAACTGCAGCTGGATATCCAAAGTGGTGTATAGGTCTGTTCCGGCCTTGGCGGTACGGTCCAGTTCGCCGTTCTTATAGCTGCCTTGCATCCGTCCGCGCGAGTCGCGCATCAGGACCTCCACACCTTTCTCGCCCCGCAGCTGTTTCTCGTAGGTTCGCTCCAATCCATCGCGGCCGGAGTAGTCTCCGCGTGTGTAATAATCGTCGCGGTCGATATCATTCTGGTTCACCTCGCCCACGGAACCGAGCACGTGTGCTGCGGCTTTGTAGGTATAGTCGCGCAAGGTCCTTTTCTGGATATGTACGCCGGGGAACAAGAACAGCGATTCCTGTAGCGAAGCGATATCTTCTTTCTTCAACTGACTCATGAATACCTGCGGCGTCCATCGGGAATAGCCGCGGTTCTTACGTCGGTCTTTGATCTCCGCGATACGTTCGTCGAACTCCTTGTCGGTAATGCCGAGACACGCGCAGAACGCCGCCGTGTCCCATCCCTGCTTCATCTCCCGCATCACCATCGTGATCTCGTATATCGGCTGATTGAAGACCAGCAACTCGCCGTTTCGGTCGTAAATAAGTCCGCGTGAGGGGTAGATCGTCTGTTTGACCAGGGCGTTGTTATCCGCCTGATCTTTGGTCGATTGGTCGATGACCTGCAGGTAAAACAACCGCACTATATACACCAATACCACCACAACGGCAATGCCGCTGATCACGTACCGGCGTCTATAGGTAGGGTCGTTGATCATTTATAGATGAATGCGTTATAACCGATGATAATCAGGATGGTCAGAAGGCTGCTCACGGCGGTCTCGAGGACCACAAAACCCATGTGACTCCAGCTCCAGGCAGCAATCGTGAAGACCGTCAGATGGTGTACCAACACCAGTATAATCACGTATTTGAGCAAGGCCTCCATACCGATGCTCCGTAGGCTGATTTGCTCGTTAAGTCGGTCCTTGTCGCTCACGATAGCGCCTATCAGGTATGGCCGGATGAACATCACGAGGATGCACGCCGCCATGTGTACGCCTAAGGAGTTACAGAAGATATCCATCACTATTCCTGCTGCCGCTCCGATGAGCATCTGTACGCTCGCGGGCAACGTGATCGGCATCATCAGCAGACACAGCACATAGACATACGGATGGCACGCACCCCAGAGCTGCAACTGGTCGAAGAGCAGCACTTGAAGCGCCATCACGATGATGTAGCGTATTATTTGTTTACTCCAATCCATCTTGCAACTCCTCCATTTCCTGTTGATGCGCGTTGCCCACTACCTCCACATATTTCAGCCGCTTGAAATTCGTATGCAGCCGAACGCGGATGGTGTAATACGAATCGCCCTCTTTCAAAATGCTGTTTTCCACGATTCCAACGGGTATTCCTTCCGGGAAGACGGGACTCAGACCGCTGGTGATGATGGTGTCTCCGGTGTTCACTACCATGTGTGCGGCTACGTCGGTTAGCATCGCAAAACGGCTGTCTCTGCCGTCCCATTGCAGCGTACCGATATAGTCGTTCTTGGCAAACCGGCAACTGAGATTCATCTGGGTATTGATGATCGGCAGTACGACGCTGTAGTTCGTGCCTACGGTACGGACGATACCCACTACGCCGTCTTCATTACGCACTCCCTGACCGCGGAGAATACCGTCTTTGGAACCCCGGTCGATCGTCAGGAAGTTATGTAACTGGTCCGTCGTCATCTGTACCACTTTGGCGGAGCGATAGGTGATGCCGCCGCCGTTTTCAACCGAATCCATCGCACTTATCTCATTCCGCAAGCGGGCATTCTCTGCCGCCAACTGTTCGTTCTGGCTGCGTAACGAGAAATAGCCCCGCATCTCGCTCAGCTGCTTGTGTTGCCATGCTACCGCGTCGTTTGCCGTACTCAGCAGACTGCTCCTCGGGTACACGTTATTGAACCCGATGAGCAAAAATGCAGCAACTTCCAAGGCGATGAACACGAGGAAGTTGCTATAACGCAGCAGTATTTTCAGCAAATTCTGCATCGTCTGTCAGGCGATTAGCGCAGCAGGAAGCCGAAGTTATTCACGTTCTTCAGCGCCACACCTGTTCCGCGAGCTACGGAGTGCAGAGGATCGTCCGCTACGTGGAACGGAATAGTGATCTTATCCGTCAGACGGCGTGCAAGACCATGCAGCAACGCACCACCACCGGTCAGGTAGATACCCCTTTTCACGATATCCGAGTACAACTCCGGGGGAGTGGACTCCAGAGCCTGAAGGATAGCGCCCTCGATCTTCGAGATACTCTTCTCCAGACAGTGGGAGATCTCCTGATAACTTACCGGAACGGACATCGGCAGAGCCGTCACTTTGTTCGGACCAACGACGATGAAATCCTCCGGCGCATCCTCCAGCTCCGGCAGAGCCGAACCTACCTGGATCTTAATGCGCTCAGCCGTCGGCTCGTCGATACGCAGGTTGTGCATACGGCCCATGTATTCGATGATATCCTGGTTGAAATCGTCACCGGCAATCTTGATGGACTTGTTACTTACGATGCCGCCGAGAGAAATGACGGCGATCTCCGTCGTACCACCGCCTATATCTACGATCATGCAGCCTTCCGGACTCTCTACGTCGATACCGATACCGATTGCTGCGGCCATCGGCTCGTAGATCATATAGACGTCACGGCCGCCGGCATGCTCCGAGCTGTCACGCACCGCACGGATCTCCACCTCGGTCGATCCCGAAGGGATACATACGACCATACGGATCGAAGGAGAGAACAAACGTGCCTGCTTCGGAATCATCTTGATCATGCCGCGGATCATCATCTCGCAAGCGTAGAAATCGGCGATCACGCCGTCCCGCAAAGGACGAACGGTACGAATCATACTACCGCCCTTACCAATCATCTGTTGTGCCTTGCGGCCGACGGCAACCATCTTGTTGTCCGCCATGGAGATAGCCACTACCGACGGCTCATCAATCACGATCTTGTCATCGCACATGATGATCGTGTTCGCCGTTCCGAGGTCGATAGCAATCTCTTGTGTAAAAGAAAAAAGTCCCATTTTAATATTGTGTTATTTTAATTTTTCGCAAAAATCCGCGCAAAGGTACTAAAAATTTTTCATATATGCAAGCGCGTGCGAACTTTTTTGAAATAAAAATTATTGCCACTCTTCGCAAAGAGCAGCAATTTCATCTAATCAAATTTGCCATATTTCCCCGATGAAATCGAGAGAACTTAGCATTTCTTCCAAAATCGTATTCGGGTTCTCTATCGGCAAGTTTTTTTTCAAAATCCGCTGCAAAGGTACTAAAATTTTCCGATATCGGCAAGTTTTTATTAAAAAATCTTTCTAAACTGCATAAAAACGAACCAACAAGTCCAGATACGCATCCTCGTACGGTCCACCTTGTTCACGGGTTACCAACTGCTGCGTCATACAGGATTGGTCAACAAGGTTCAAAAATATATAACACAGACCTGAGCGTAGCGAATACCTTATTAAAAAGGGAAAGAAAATCAACAAACAAAGACCTGAGCTTTAGCGAAGACCTTATAGAAATATAAGTATTTCAGACTACATGAATGTCCATTCTCCTGATTTTATTATTTACAACACATCCCCAATAATTCTTCTCCAACCCAACTATGCACAAAATGACAAATGGCAAAGTATTATCTGGGAGATATGCAATTTTTATTATAGAAAAAATGTCTATCCCAGATGGTGTTGGATCTACTTCAGGGTGCGTATGCCATTCTCCCAGATATATACAAGTATGTCCAGATTGTTCATATTGTTCTTGAACAAACGTATTTGCCAAATTGGCATCACGCTCACAGCCAGTTCGTGTAGCCCCTTCAATTGTCATTGAAGGTGAGACTTTCTTTATCCTATACCGATTATTTCCTAGCACAACCCCCATAAGCACTCCTGCCATTTCCGGACCTTCAATCTGCTTATGTTCATCCAGAGCCTCCAACACCTCCTGTGTAATTTCTACATATGGAATGATTGGAGTTCGCATTTTCTTAGTGGATCTTGCGTGGAGAGAAGGATTCCCTTTTCTTTTGCTATATCTATATTTCCCACCCATCTATAACATGTTGATTTTATTGGTTCTTGTAATAATTTTTGTATAATCGGGTACATGGCTGACAGAAATAACACCACATCCGAGCCACCATAATTTGTATATGAATTTGCGCATCCAGATTCTTGCTTTGTAAATGTCTTATCTTCCGAATTATATTCGGATTCAGCTATTAGATTATATGGATATAAACCTATCAAAAACTCAGAAGAAATATTATCTTTGGGGTTGATATACGCCATGTGTCCAGCAATGGCATACGGTTCTAACCATAGAATAAAAATCGGGTACTCTGGAAGGTAGTCTTTCAACTTCTCCAAGATATATCGTTCTGCATTCGTATTTCCTGTACATAAAAATAAGGCATCAGGAGTATTGGACACCATCTTTTTAGAGAATAGTATCTGCTCTATAGACTCTTGAAAAGCAAAAGCTACTCTTTCCGGACGAAGGCTACAGATATATTTTTTCATTTCCTCTGCTTTGCCTTTTCCAATACTAGGAATGCCTAGAAAATGCCTGCCGATATTATCTACTGTAAGCAATTCATCGTCTGCCAAAACAAACGACACATTCTGTTCACTATTTAAATAATACACTAAATTAGAGCCAATGCTTCCAAGTCCGCCAATCCAATAATTTCGTTTTTCTGAAACTCGACCAGAAGTTCTCTCGCCAATACGCTCAATATCATAAGGATGTATAATATAACGAAGCATGCATTCTGATTTATTCATAGTAAACAAATATTGTAAGGGAGAAACCTTACCCCGCCTAAATCCGTTTAATACAGTTGGAGTTGGGGGGATACGCACAGCCCCGAATGATGTGGTATCTGGTATGGGAAATAAAAGATATGAATAAGTGTTTTTATGCTCCGCAATAAATCTTTTAATATCATCAAAAGAACTTAATGCGTTCTTTTCTAATTTAGAAGGAGTAATATGATATGGAGGTCTATCTGGCACTATATATTTAGAGACAAACAGAACATCATAGATTCGCCCTTCTGGTTCTCCGCAGCAATTCTTCAGTATACGGATAGCTGTCGTATCCGCTTCGTCGAAGATAAATAGGTCATTTTTTGCGAAGCGAGCCTTCAATTGTACATCTTCAGAAAGAGTCGAACGACTTAGTATATATCCCGTTCCAATATATGATTCCTTATCGTAGGTATATCTCCAATAACTTAATATTTCGTGCTTAAAATCATCATTTAATTCACCTTCAATATTTTCTCTCAACAATTGACGTGCAATTTTTAGAGAATCATCTATCATCTCTTCCGGGTCTTGTGGATTGGTCATTGTTTCATCTGGAAACAAACATAATTTCCGGTCATCATACCCGATATGAGCTAAATAATCATATTGTTTGTCTATGAAATATATATCTGGCCAAGAATATGGGAAAGAAGAATCGAAGCACATATACAATGTAATGCGCTTCGCCATTCCAGAAACCGATATCAACGGTTTAACCTCCCAACATTCAATATACTTTGCTGCAACCAGAGGACTAGTCAAAACTTCCTTTACGTTTACCTTGGTGACATCCTCTGTTAGTTGTAGATTTATGAAACATTCTTGCAATATGTCTGTTACGTCACGCATAACGACTTGTATTCAATTTTGGTCCTGCTGAAGATTGTTCAAGAGCATCCTCATCTTTATCAAGAGCAGAAGAGCAGCAAAAACGTTCGCCAAAGTGCAATTGCCATTTCAAGCAGGCGTCATGAGGATTTTTAGAATTAATTGCCCGTACAGCATCGTCTTTCAGACTTTTTAATTTATCCAAGAAAGCATCTCGTCGTGTATCTGAATACTCTTCAAACAAATTTTCGTATGGTGCAACAGGTCGGCGACAATAAAATAAATGTTGCAAGGAATCATACATCTTGCATACTACATCCTTGAATGCTATATCATCTCTATCATTAGGTAAAAAATGATATACTGCGAGGATAGTCAATATGCACCAACAAGGCATTTTAATTCTTTGGTTCTCCGATTCTACGTAGTCCGCCCACGCTTTTAAATATTTTACTATTCTTCTTAATTGTGGGTGAGTTGATTGATTATTAAACCATTCGTATAATTCTTTAGGACATGATGTCATCCAGCCCTTAGTCAAATGAGCCAATTGCGGACTTTTATTTGGTTCTTGAAAATAAATTGGTAAATCTATATGGTGTCCATCAGCGTAAATCACTCTCACGCATGTTGATTTGTTCTTTGGCGGTGTCTGAGTATGACCATCAACAGCAGACACTACCCTATTATGATATGTAGATACAGACATGCGTTCCTTTACATCCCCTATGAAATATACTCCATCATCTAAATCATATACAGCCAAGCCATCATCATCTTTAATAGGATTGAGCAGAGTCTCCATTGCAAATGAACCTTGCATTCTATATTCCGGCTGAATCTCATCGCTATAATTATCGGAAAAATAATTACTAATTTTGTCACGTAACAACTTACGTTGATCTATCAATTGCTTTTTTCTTGTCTCTGACAAAGAAATCGCTTTATCAAACTCAATAAACTGGTCATGATTATTTGCCATAATTCTAAAAATTATAAGTTTTTTTCGTTTCAAAAAAATATTTCACTTCGGGTTTATCCTTGTAATTTGCGCCTACCGTTTTTCCTATTCCAGATAAACATTTAAGAGCACGCCAAGAAGCATTATCCATATCAATAATTTTCGCTTGCACAGGTGAAAGCGGGGCATTTTGTATTCGAACAATATTTAAATCAAAATCTAAATGATTTTTTAGCCTCTCAATAAAAAACCGAGAAGACTGATTTTGACCATTTGTATACATGTCAAAAAGCGTTCGTGACCAAGCCAAGAAAGATCGATGCTTACAATAGGGTGTCTCTGCAGAACTTTTTTCACAGCTACTAATAGATAATATGTCTACTCCATCATACTTATCTGCAAATGAAAATAAATATTCAGAGATTGCTACTTGTGTTGGATCATTTGCCCAAAGTCCTCCATCCACGTAATCAACGTTATTAATTGTATGTAATGGCAAATATGTAGGTGCAGCAGAAGTTGCTAACGCTACATCTACATACGTCTTTTAACTATCTTGATTAAGCCGACCATAGTCTTTCTTAAAAACTCGTGGTTGTGCATAAGTTACATTATATGAAGGTATACATAAAAGATTATTACTTTCAGCTATCTTTTTTTCTCCGAACACTTCTTTTAGAGCCTTTTTTAATGCTCGATTTGAATATTTACTACATATAAGAGCTTGTCTAAGTATTAGCAAAAAATCTCTTAACGGCCAAAACTTCTTCCACTGACTAAAAATTGAAGTTCCTTTTGTTTCATAAAAAGCAACTATATTTTGCATGGGAATCTTTGCCGATATGCCCAGAGCAATTATACCTCCAGTAGAAGTCCCACATATCATGTCAAAATAATCAGATAGAGGTCCATAAGTATGCTCTAATGTATTCAGTACCTCTGCCGAATATAAACCTTTTATTCCGCCACCGTCAATACATAATATTTTAAAACGCTTCTCTGCCATATCCATTCCTAGAATCAATATGTAACAATTACTTCTTTTTGCCTCTCTACCAAGAATCGTATTGCTTTTGGAATTTTTGTGTAAGACTCTCCTAATTCCCCAAGTTCTTCCGTATTACGCATCGCCTGTTTACCTCTATTATTACTTACTAAATGAGTAAACCATTGGGGTTGTGACAAAAACTTTTCCGTTTTTTCAAAAGGCATATACTGTTCTAAGACTTTAATTACTCTATCCGAAGATTTAAAATAATGGTTAGTTTTTTCAAAATGGAGCAAAAACCAATATTCTATACTAGGCATACTGTCACATAATATGACATCCTGATTCTTGCAATATTCTTCAATAAATCGTTCCTTTCGTTCCTTTTCGACTTCATCCCATTGAGTAGTATCCATGTCAAAAACACAAATGGCTTTTCCTCCCATAGATAAAACGCCTTCAACTAATTTCTGCATATCATATGCCGTATCTGACCCAAAATATTTCGGTTTCACTTCAAGTTTCAGATGCTCAAGATTCTTCAAATGGCGAAAATACCATTTCTCTGTTATACCCGCCCCAATTACTGTTGGTAACGGTTCTCGCAGTTTTCGAGTTTCTTTCTTCCGTGCCATATGATTAAATATTAGGGGTTGCACCAAATCGCCCTCCACGATATGCCCGTTGAAGCGAACGCAACTTATTTAGACCTGCAAACTCTGCCAACGAATATAACGTCGACGCGCCGTCCTTACCTTTCTCGGTAAACCAAACACAGTCTTTACGAATTAAATCATTAACTAAATCCAAAAGATAATCATAATGGGTTGTGACCAACAACTGGCTCTCTCCTCCCGTTTTAAGGAAGTCATATAATACTCGTTCTATTAATGCCGGATGCAATGACGACTCAATCTCATCAATCGGAAGCAGTGCTCCTTTTTTGTTAGCTCGGAAAATAACTGATTCTACTCCGATCATTCTTCTTGTTCCTCGCGACTCCCATCCATCCTCTAATATATATTTCTCTTCTCCACGACTATTATAAACCGTATGTTCAAATTTCGCCTGTAGATCTGTGAGCAGGTTGCGTTTCATATCATCAGATATATCAGAAGCTTCATTAATCATTTTGATCATTTCAACAGGGATATCAGATGCTTGACGTTCCGTTTGCAAACCTGTAATATTAAAATCAGACGAACTTAATTTTTCCAACAAATAGGGGACCAACTCCGGATTCGTTTCGATTTTTGATTTTGCATAATCGAACATATGCAAATCCGGATCAACCGTCTCAAGAACTTGCATACGCATCCATTCACGGGCTTCATCTATATAGGATAGTTGAACATTCACCTTTCCTCGTGCAGCAAAGAACGACATATTGTCAAAGCAATTGATTTGCAATTGTTGCAACTCTACATCGTTTAACTTGTTCACAGCAGGATTTACATTCAGCTGAAGTCGACCATTCTCCATAATGCGATGAAAGAGCATTGTTGGACGATTGGAAGAGTAGTACGATAATTTCTCTTCAAGTACTTGATGTTCTGTTAGCCGGAGAACATACCAATAACGCGTGCCCTTCGCGTAAAAACGAAGCGTCAACTCAGTGGGTTGATTTGGTGTTTCCGTGTCAAAACGGAACGGCATCCAACCTGTAGTTTCATCTACATCTTTCGGAACAAGCCCCCAATATCTCTTGAGACTATTCAGAATAAATAACACATTTGACTTTCCAGACGCATTAGCGCCATAGATCATACCAAGTCGCAGCAGTCGCTTGCCATCAGGCATGGTTGCTACTAATTGCTCTTCTCCCATCATATCGTTCGTTGCCTCAAAACTCAGGCACATTTCATCACGGAATGATAGAAGATTTTTTGCACTTAATTCTTCAAGCATGGAATTAAACTTTTAATGTTGGCATTAATTTTACTAAAATCGGCTGCAAAGATACAAAAAATAAATTACATTTGCAAATAAATTTTCAAAAATTTGAATTTTATTTTAATTTTTAGCCACTTTCTGTCTGATTTTCTATTTTAAATATGCCAAAATGTCAGTTTCTTTTTGTACGGCATGGTTTTTGTACTATATACGATGTCAGTCGACCAGGATAGAACCCGAACCTGTAGAAAAGAAGGTATTAGTCTAACACATTAAGTGCCATGAGAGGAGGTGTATGGTATGGCAGAAAGAGACACAACAAGGTACGAATTAAGAGATGGGAATAAAGTTGTTTATGTTGGTATAACCAATAATCCAGACAGGCGTGCGCAAGAGCATACTGCGGACAAAGATTTCACCAGAATGGTCACTATCGGTCCTAAAGTATCTCGCACTACGGCAGAGAAATGGGAAGAGCAGCGCATAGACACCTATAAGCAAAATCATCACGGAGAGCGTCCAAAGTACAACCAAAACGACACTGGAAAGTAATGATTAGCCCCCGAATATCCTTAATGGGTACTATTTAGGCAGCAACGGATTCCGTTGCTGCTATTTTTTTTAAAATCATCGTCTCCCTACGCAAGTTACAACTTTTTTTTGACATAGGCAAATAAATATTCCGATTTAGACGGAAATGCGGAGCAAACGCGGGATACAACACAAATATCAACACATTCCCTTATCAAAATCAAAACATTATTTGCATATCTCGAAAAAATATTGTACCTTTGTGCAGTTTTTCGGAAAAAAAATGAAGTTGGTTGTAAGATTTGGGCAAGAAAATCGTATTACATATAGAAAGCCATCGAAACAGAGTATGACGCACGAGCAGTTTACGCAAATATATTTACCGTTTAGCGGAAAGATGTATGCGCTTGCATACAACTTGCTCCGTAACCGTGACGAGGCGCGGGACTGCGTGCAAGATGTGTACTCCGAGTTATGGGTCAAACGGGACACGATAGAACCCGACAAACCACCACTTCCGTTTGTTTTAACAACGGTGCGAAACAACTGCCTTGACCGTCTCAAGTCCAGAAGTGCACAAGCAGATGACGAAACCCTTGAGACGCTTTTAGACCACAACACCGAAAATCAGATTGAAGCGGCAAGTGACCTCAACGCAGTAATACAACTGATTGACAAACTGCCAAGCGACCAACAAATTATTTTACGGTTACGCACCATTGACGGACTGGAGATCGAACAGATACAAGAACTGACCCATTTCAGTCGCGAAAACATTTATACCTTGCTATCGAGAGCAAGAAAAACATTAAAAGAACTGACTGCAAAACTATGACATACGATATGAACATAGAACAAATCAAATCGTTACTCGCTCGTTTCTACGAGGGGCAAACGACACCGGAAGAAGAAAGGCTGCTGGCTGATTTCTTCCGTCGTGAGGATGTGCCGGAAGATTTGCAGGAAGACAAGCAACTCTTCCTATTGCTTGCACAGACCTCCGACCAAGAGATGCCGCAAGACATAGCAGATGAGATTGCCGCTTTTGTCAACAATCTTGGAAAGTCGGACATCCAACCGCTTACGCATGTTAGCCAACAACGCAAAGGTGTGATCTTCCGTTTGAAAACACCTCCGAAGATGTGGTATCGCGTAGCGGCAACGGTGGCTATTCTTCTCGCGATAGGTGGCGGTATGTTCATACATCAGCAGCGGACATTAGCAACAGACCCATTCCGCGATACATGTAGCACACCGGAAGAAGCTGCGGACGCGATTTTCTATGCCAATGACATCATCAATCGCTCAACGGCTCCGTTCTTGCGTTCAACGATGATTGCAACCGAGCAAGTGAACGACATCAATGAGACATTAGGCAAAATTCAACCGTATATAAACCAATAAATTATATTGATATGAAACGAATTCTTTTAGTAGCAGTCATCGCCCTTTGCGGCATTGCTGCACAAGCCCAAAATAAAATATTTGAAAAGTACGCCAAGATGGATGGCGTAGAATATGTTTGCATCAACAAAGCCATGTTTAGTGCCGGTTTGTCTATCGCGACAGGCGGTCAAGTGGTTGTCGATGAAGCGAACACGCAAGGCACTGACCTCAGCAAGTTCGCCAATTATAACCGAATGATCATCATTACTGCCAAAGGCGACAAGAAGCAGGTACTTTACAATGACATTCAGAAGTTGGCAAAAGATAAGGACTACGAACTGCTGATGCAGTCCCATTCGGCTGACGGCAACGATGCAACATTCTTGCACAACGAGAAAGCCAACCCCAACGAGTTCATCATCTGTAACATCCGTGAGGAAGATTGCTCGGTGGTGGTCTTGCTCAAAGACAAATAACACTCCCTAAAACATAGTGTAACATGAAAACACGTGTGCTATTTGTAGCACTGGCAATCGTCAGTGCAGGGGCGTTGTGTGCCCAAAACAAAGTGAATGGAACCGTAATAGACAGGACGGACAACTCCAAACTAATTGGTGTCAATGTGACGCTAAGCAATGATAGCGGTCTGGTTGCAGGTACCACCACCGACAACAACGGTAAATTCACCCTTAACGCGGACACCGGAAACTATATTCTTGAACTTTCCTATATTGGTTATGAAACAATCCGCATGGCTCTTACCGTGAACGACAATACGCATATAGGCACGATACAAATGCAAGAAGGCGCAACGGAATTAGGTGAAGTGGTTGTGGAAAGTCAAGCCATTATTCAAAAAGTGGACAGACAAATTTTGTTGCCGTCGAAAGAGCAGATGCAGGCTTCCTCAGATGGCGTTTCTCTGTTACAGAACTTGCAGATTCCGCGCATCGTGATCAGTCCTATAGACAATTCCGTCAAAACGCTTTCTGACGAAAGTGTGCAGTTACGCATCAACGGTGTAGAGGCAAGCACATCGGATGTGAAAGCCATCAATCCGAAAGATATTATCCGCGTGGAGTACCACGACCAACCGGGCGTGCGATACAACGGTGCGGCGGCTGTAGTAGATTATATCGTCAAACACCGCGACACAGGCGGTTCGCTCATGCTTGCAGGAACAAACGGATTGACTCTGCCGGGTATTGGTAATTACTATCTGGCAGGCAAGGTGCATTTTGGCAAATCGTCTATACAAGCAGTCGCTACTTATGCGCCGTACGATATTTATTGGACGCGCACCAACAATGAGACCTACAATTTCAGTACGGGCAAGATAGAGAACAACGAAATAGGCGAACCGACGCGCTACAAGACTTATCCGGTTAATGTGTCATTGAACTACAACTGGACGAACGGCGACAAGAACATGCTCAACATCCGCTTGCGTGATAATATGACATATATGCCTTACGGACCCTCTGACCGCGACAGCCGTTTGTTTCAGCCGACGGATTCATTTGAGATACATGATCACGACAAAAGCAGCAGTCAGTCGCCCTCGCTGGACATTTACTATCAGCATAACCTGCCGCACAAGCAACACTTGTATTTTGATGTGGTCGGCACGTATATTAACACCCGCAGCGACCGCCGATTTCTGCAAACGCCGCTATTCGGCTCCGTCTCAACAGATACCACTGATGTGCTTTCGTCCGTGAGAGGAGACAAGTGGTCGCTTATCGGCGAAGCTATCTATGAAAAGGAATGGGAAAATATCATGCTCACCGTAGGTGCACGGCATAACCAACAATGGGTGAAGAACACGTACTTAGGCAGTACAGAAGCGACCGTTAACATGACAACTGCCGAGACCTACGCGTTTGCAGAAATGCGGCACAGAGTAGATAAGTTCTCGTATGTGGTAGGTATCGGAGCCATGCACACCCTTATTGAGCAAGGCGGGCAAAAGCAAAGCACATGGATAGCCCGACCGCAACTGACCATGAGTTACGATTTCGGCAAAGGTTGGTTCTGGAAATACAAAGGCTATGTGTCCGGCTACCAACCCTCTTTGTCGCAGTTGTCTGATATCACGCAGCAGATTGACAAATACCAAATGCGGCGAGGCAACCCCAACCTGAAATCTGTCATGTATGTGTCGAATGAGATGGAACTATCGTGGCAGTCTAAACATGTAAATCTCAATCTGTGGGCAAACTACAGTTACGACCATAAGCCTATTATGGAAGAGACCTTTGAGGAAATCATAGACGGGTCGCCTTATACCATCCGCATGTATGACAACCAGCGCGGCTATCATAAATTGAATGTCTCGCCGAGTGTGCAAGTTAAACTGCTTGACAACAAACTGATGTTCAATGTCACGCCGTTTGTCAAATACATGGTCAGTCAGGGAAACAACTACCACCATGTGCATGTCAATTATGGTGTGCGTGGCGGCATTTTCTATCTGCTGAAGGGATGGCGTTTCTTTGCCGATGTGGTTACTGCGCAGCATAACTTATGGGGTGAAACGCTGACCATCGGCGAACTGACGCACGATATAGGTATCAATTATAATTCGGAGCATTTTGGCTTTGGTATTATGATGGTTAATCCCTTCTCTCTGCACGGCTCCAGAACCGTCACAAATGACTTGTCTGCCCTTGCCCCGACTGCCAATACCGCCGTTATGCAGAACTATCGCCAAGTGCTGATGCTCAATTTCAATTTCAATCTGGACTTCGGGTCGAGAGCCTCGACACGCGGATATCAACGCATCAACAATGAAGATACCGAAAGTGGTATTTTGAGTGGTTCAAAGTAAGTATTTGACATGACGCACGAACAGTTCACACGCCAATATTTGCCGTTATGTGGGAAGATGTACGCACTTGCGTATAATCTTCTCCGTGACCGTAATGAGGCGCGTGACTGCGTGCAAGATGTGTATGCGGAACTATGGAATGGACGCGATAGTATAGAACCCGACCAAACGCATGTTCTAAAGATGGTACGTGACAAGTGCCTTGCACTGACTGGTGATAATATAGAGCGTCTTTGTGATACCCCTACTTCCGATGCGCCCATCGTCATCGTGAATGTTATCTGTGAAGAGCACCACTATCATGAGGGAGCAATTCACATGGATATACATGATAATTTATTAACTAATTAACAATTTATTTGCATATATGAGAAAAATTTAGTAATTTTGCACCCGAAATCGTCAGATCTGAGACGTAAAATGGGATGACATATATTATTGCGCGTAAGCGCAAAAAGGCATATTCCTTTACGAACGAGTCGGCAAAACTTTAATTGATAAAAGAAGAAATATGTCCCACTACCCTTGTATGGGCACGTGGGGCATTTTATCAAGAGTTTGCCGACTCCGTTCGTTGCTCCACGTGTCCATGCATTTTCCCAAAACAAGAAATAGCATGAGCACATATAATTACGCACCCGGGGCGGTGCATCTTGATATTCACCATAACAACATTTCCACTTCTGCGACACAGATTGCAGAACTTATCCATTCTTTTACTTCTGACCATCCAACGGCAGAAACGGAGAAACAAGCAGAAGATGTAACTCCTGTAGATACTTCTTTCTTCTGCACTAATCGTTTTACATCTGATATTATTGAGAAGAACCTACGCAACGCCATCGAATCAGCTTCCAGCAAAGCTGATGCGTGTAGGCGTATTATGGCACTTGACACACAAGGCTATATCCTTATTAGCAACGTGGGCGATGATAGTAAAGCCAAACTTATCAATCCGTTTGCTGCTCCCAAATTTACTTTTTGCGGTGACGATTTTACCAAGGCACGCAACCGACGCACAAAACAATAATTGTCCGAAAGTGTCCGAGGACAAATAACCGATTTACGGCAGTTTGTCCGAAAGTTTGTCCTAATCTGTCCGAATATGAGACCCAATTTTGCGGGTCTCATTTTTCGTATGTAATTTTGCCGCCGGATTCCAAACAGCTAACGGCTGGCGCCAGCCATAATTTTAACTTTTAAACAAGTAATTATTATGGCAACAGAACAATTACGATTAGTGGATGGCACTATTGTACGAAAATGCCCCACAATCAAGCCGCTCTATTGTTCACGAGCAGGCAAATTCTACAGCGTACACAACGCCATTCTAACGGATGACGGTTGGGTGCTGCGTGAGATCAAACCGGTGCTAAAGCAGTCCGGCACACGCAGATGCACCTTCACCAATGGCACAGGTACGCATTACCCCTTCATGCGCAATTTTCAAAACAAACACTGTCATTTCCTTGTGGCAGCGGCTTGGCTCGGTTCGCGTCCGGATGGCATGGTCATTGACCACCTCAACGGCAACATTCTCGACTGGACTGCCGATAATCTGGAGTACGTGACACCTGCGGAGAATAACAAGCGTGCGAAACTATTGCGCGTGCTCCGTTCCATCGGTCGCGATCCCAAACAGATGAGCCGTGAAGAGCTCCTTTCAATCTTCAGCAAATACACATTTACTAATCCCCAAAATTTAGACTAATTATGAAAGCAAATAATTTGAAAGAGTTGCGCGAGTTGCGCAACCAAGAAAAAGCTATTAAAGCACGTATTGACGAAATCAGCACCGAAGCGACCAATGAAGCCGTTGCGATCCTTGCCGCCAAAGGCGAGATCAAAGGTGAGTTTGAGGTGGATGGTGTTGGTAGATTCCAACTGCAACGGACGGAGAGTTTTGACTTTGCGGATTACAGGCGTTACCCACAAAAACCGGCGGTGAAATGGCGCGAGAATGCGAAAGAGAAACTGAAAGAGCAGAACCTCGTCAAGGCGCGTACCGCTGTGATGGCAGGGTATGTTAAGACCTTTGTGGAGTTGTACCCTGACAAAGAGCCGGACGAGATCAAGTTGACGGTGAAAGTCATCGAGTAAAAAGAAAAAGAAAAGAAGCAAAAGGATAAAAGAAAATTGTAGTAGGGAGACTATCTGCATAGTATATACTCCCTCTGTAGTCTCCCTCTACTACTTTTTGAAAAATTATTTATGGAAGCCTTAGACGACATACTAAAGAAGCGCAGAAGTTGGGCGGTTATGCTTGGTTTGCTAAAACCGTACATAGCACCGCAAAACGAACGGATGCTACGACCTGCCGAGGAGCAATGGAACGCAATCCCACTCCAACGGCAACGGCAAATCTGGGTCACGCTGTGGGAGCAGAAATTGCGAGGTGCGACAATCAAAGATCATCCGTACTACGCGATCAAAGATTGCTTGCCGATGCCCTTTAACTGGAACGGCACCGAGCATATAAAAAGTATGATGGCGAATTTCAGGATGGTTAGTGCGAAGTACTACAACCGTTACGGAATTTATACCGTTCAAGCCGCCGAGGCGTTCCAGTTGACGGATGTTAAACCTTTGAATTTCAAGAAAAATGAAAAAGAATTTGGAAAGCAATGAAGCGTTTTTGGAACGCATGATAAAGGAGTTTGACACGTGGCAAGACGGGAAAAAGAAAGAGCGTGTCGCGTTGGTGATCATTCAAGACGAGACCGGAAAAACTTCGGTCGAGTGCTTCGGCGACAATCGCGGGAAAAGTCCGTTGCTGCGGTTCATCGGCAGGATGGTCGGTATCGTAGCGAACCGCGACGGCTTGTTTGAGGCGGTGCTGATGGTGGCAAAATTCGCTTGTAAAATGCGTAACAGGAAAGGAAGCAAGTGATGGAATATCCATTGTATGACGTACCGTATTTGGTACGAGACCCAAACGACTTCCGGATGTCGAAGAAACGACATGAGATTGAGGTAAGGAATCAAGCCGTGGTAGATGACTACTTTGTAGCGCGGGATAAAGGTGCTTCAGCTCGCGAGGCGCGGAAAGAGGTCGCCACAAAGCATGGGATCACTACCCAACGGGTCTTAAACATCGTCACATGGTTCTTTCACGAAGCCGAAAAACGAAAAAAGTACGATTTTTTGATAAAATTCGCACCTTTAGAGGAACACTAAAATCATTTTCGTATTATCTTTGCACCGTCTTTCAGTTGAGAGGCGGTGTTTTTGATGCCTAACCTCAGCGCAAGGTCTGCGCAACCGGTGCTGTCGCGTTCGGCAAGGAGATTGCGACGGTCGATACCACTCCGCTAAATCGACAAAGCAACTCCTGCCTCCGCTCCCCCCATAGCAAACAGCCTTCGGCTTCGGTTTACTCTGGGGACCCCAAGTATAAACGATGTTGAAAGGATATAAAACCGACATAGGCAGGAATAGGCACAAATAGGCACTAATAGGCAAAACGGTCGCAATAACTCGACCGAAGTAAACAATATTAATTAACAATCTAAAACCTTAACTATTATGGCAAAGTATGAACCGATTGAGATGGTGAAGTCTTACAGCGGTAAGATTTGCGAACACAGCGATGTGTATTTCGCGAAAAAAGGTAAGACCCTGTACACGGGTAAAATCTGCAACCCGCGCACCAAACCGTTCAGCGAGCAAGAGTTAGCTCGTCAGACGAAGTTCCGTCAGGCAAGCGCAGCTGTTAAAGCGCTGACAGAAGAGCAAAAGAGCGCTTATGCAACTGCGTTCAAGAACCAAAAGAAATATGGTTCCTTGCGTGGCTACATGTTCGCACAGGAATACGCGAAACTCGCGTAATTTTAACCTAAACCTTATGTTTAACCAACCAAACCTTAACATTATGGCAAAAGTAGTTTATTCCG
>DEKW01000008.1:339-44685 GCA_002354055.1 Bacteroidales bacterium UBA2712 | reverse complement strand
AACTTTTGGGGTTCATTACAGATGAGGAGCGGGTTCTCTTTTCCAACCCACGGCAACGAGTACGGCGGATTGGAGACGATTGCGTCGAACTTAAGTCCCTTGTGCATCGGTCGGAGCAGCGTATCGCCCAACTTAATATCAAAATTCGAGAAGTTGATATTGTGCAGGAACATGTTGATGCGGCAGAGGTTGTAGGTCGTTGGGTTAATCTCCTGACCGTAGTATTTCAAATCGGGATTGTTCTTGCCGATAATTTTCTTGAATTTCATCAACAACGATCCCGACCCGCACGCAGGATCATAGACCGAGTCTATGTTTTCATTGCCGATTGTGGTCAGTTCTGCCAGCAATTCACTGACTTCTTGCGGGGTGTAGAACTCGCCGCCGGATTTACCGGCATTGCTGGCGTACATCTTCATCAGAAACTCGTAGGTGTCACCGAAGGTATCTATCTCGTTATCTTCGAAGTTGTCCGTTTGAAGATTCATGTCGCGCACAGCCTCTAGCACATCCGCTAATTTTTGATTACGTATTTGAACGGACTGGCCGAGTTGGGAGTTGTTCACTGCAAAATCCGAGAACAGTCCGCGTACATCCTCTTCGCTCGGCGTGCCCTTGGCACTGGCCTCAATCTCGCGGAAAGTGTATTGCAACGCGAGGTTGAGGTTCTCGTTCTTGCGGCAGTTCTTGCACACATTGCAAAAGAGCTGGGAGGGTAGAATGAAATAACCTTTCTCCTGCACCATCTGCGTGCGTACTGTTTCGGCGATAGTATCTTCCAGTTTTGAGTAATCGAATCCCTTCACGCCCGCCATCTCCTGCAAGTGGTCAATATACTGCTGCATGTTCTCGCTGATAAAACGATAGAAGATAGAGCAGAGGACGTAACTCTTGAACTCCCATCCGTCGATGGCACCGCGCAGGCTGTTGGCTATCGCCCAGATGGTTCTATGCAACTCCTCACGTTGTTGAATATTTTGCGACATAATGTGTTAGTTTTCTTGTGTTGTTGCGGGTCTGCACCCAAAATCGGGTGCAAAGGTACAAATTTTTTTTCAAATAGGCAAGTAAAAAATAGATTATCTTATTTTTTACGCAAGAAAGAGTTAATCAAGTCTATCTGCCTTTTGACCGCCTTGCGTTTTTGTTTTAACGCGGCGATATTTTGTGCCTGTCCTCGTTTTTCTTGTTCGTATTCAATATCGTCTATCCTTGCTCCGCCAAGTCCGTAGAACGGGTTAACGATATTATATTTTTCTTCTGCATCTTCGATTTGCTCATCCAAATCAGCTAACTGTTGCTCATATTGGCTGAGGGATTCTACCATATCCGGTGCCTGTGAAGCCATGAACACATCCATCTGCTCACGCATAGCGTCTAGTTGCTTTTTGGTCGATTTCTGTATAGTATCTATTTGCTTTTGAGCGTCACGAGACGAGCGATGCGAAATCATCAGGGCAACGATAATGGCAGCAACTCCGATTATCGGACTTGCCATTGTAGCTATATCTATCAATATTTTCCAATCCATGTTTATTCGTTGTGCGTAGTCATCTATGATATCGATTGTTAATTTCAGTTGTATACATTTTGAATACAACTCGTTTTTTAGTTATTAATCTTATTGAGTTTTGGAAGTGAGGTTCTCTAACCATTTGACGATACTTTCTTTTTTTGTTAAAAATTCTTCCATATGAAAATATTTAATCCAATCTGTTTCAGAGGTTGTGTTTTGTAACACATATAAAAGTCCGTCAAGAAACCTCGTAGTATTTATGGGGGGATTTAACATGCTTTTATGACTATTATCTGTGTCGTTCCATAAAATTATTAACAATAGACACGTATATTGCTCAATGGGACGACTCGCTATGACTTCGTCATATAAATTACGGCTATTTCTAAGAGAGAAGCGTTCCTGATTATTTAAATCAGAATGCCAATCTTTAATTACGGTATAAGTCCAAACAACATCAAATGTGTTATCGGGCATTAAATACCATTTAAAAGGCATGCATTGACTATAATTTTGAGCAAAATCAAGTAGACTGTATTTTTTGCATCCCATCAAATATGAGCAACATAAATAGTGTATGGCGTAATACAAACTTTGTTCATTATTTATTTTGTCTGTTATTGGGCAATCTACAGATTTGTCTAGCTGGTTAATGTATTTTCTTGAATAGAAGTTGTATGCGATCTGCCAATATTCTCGGAACATGCCTTCATTCGGACAATTTATACTTTTCTGCATAGCAATCCACATACACTCAATTGTCTCCCACGATAATCTATATTTTATTTTATGAATTTCACTCTCAGGCTCTCTATACTTTCGCGGCTCTCCAAGATGGCTGTTTAATAAAATACTTAGAAAATTCACAACTCTTATTTGTGTAGCTGGATCATTATGCTCAATTGCATAATCAAATGCCTCATATATAAAATTATAATAGCAGTTTGTATAGTACTTTATTTTTTCTTTTGTAACATATGAAGCAATTCGACATTTCTCTTTCCAAAAATCCTCTATGCTTTTTCGAACAATCATATCCTCTCGGAATTGTGCATAGAGACGCGCAATAGTAGCATATAATCGAGTTGTTTCTGCATCATAATTTTCTACGGAGTGAAGTTTTTGCATTCGTTCAAATTCCTCCTTGCTACCAAAAGCCAGAGGACGATAAACATTTTGGTCAAAGTAATAAGAAAGTGGAGGACGGTTGTTGATCTTTTCTATAATAATATCTATAAGTTTATTTGGCGTCATAAAATCAATTATCTTCCATATCAAATACAAAAGACAGATTACCAATGTTATTGTTGCTATGAGAAGCAGAAACATTATGAGGTTGTACCAAATGTTTGTCTCTGAAAAGTAGTAGAAAGCTATCCAACCAGCGGATAATCCTAAAGAAATATATAATGAGTATTTGAATGATTTTAATGCTTTGTTATTGCGAAATTCTGTTACAACATAATTATTTTGATAACGATTGCTTAGATTATGTATGACAGTAACAAGGACAGGGAATGCAATGGCCATAATACTAACTATAGTACCTATAGCAACGGAGGTTATCACATTGATATCATTCGTATTAGAATGTTGCTTTAGATACTTTATAATAATTGAGAATATGTCAGTGAAGCAGTATAAAATAGATATTATGCCTAGAATTGCTAAAATTATGCCTCCTGTCCATATGGCTTTCTTATGCGTTGATAGCCATTTCCCAAGCGACTTGATCCAGTCAGATACCATAGGGAGGAATTCCTTTAGTTTCCGATATAACAAAACGGCTATATGACATAACATAATAAAACCGGCAAAACAGCATCCAGACAAAAAGAATACAAGTATTCCTCCTCCCCAAATTCCCATTACGAAAGCGAATAGGCAAAGGAAAATTATAATAGCATAAAAGATTTTCATTGTGTGATGTATAAATAAATTAAATTTCTATATACTATTCAATCCTACCGATGTACGATTTTCGACATATGCAAGAAAAATCGCTTTTCTCTCGGTCATCTCTCGGTCATCGGTCGGTTAAGGCGGAAGACGGAGCCAGTCGATCAATTAACTTTTCTCTCACTAATTCATAAGCTGTTTGCGGGTCAAAGGTCGCACCATTGCGGAGAAGATGCTGAGTGTCACCTAAAAACTCCTCGTCTTGCATCTTCAATTCCATATTTTGGATAAACTGCTTATACGTAGGCGCTTTCTCCACAACAAATTCCATATATCGTTGATAGCAAGTAACCACATTATCAAGATTAATAGTGACATCCGGAGACATGAGCGCAACATATAAATCGAACAAGTCACGGCCTTTCTTCCGCTGATATAGTGCTCTCAGTTTGGTGCCAAGCAGTTCTTCCAACGCATAAGTGGTCAGTTGGCATTGCCCGGTGAACCATCTGTTCTCAACGGCAAAGGGAACATGCTGCCATCCCAACACATTGAAATGCTCATAGCAGTTAATTTCCAGTTTCAGACGGATGGGCTGAACCGGCGGAATCTCCGACTCCAAACGAAAGACCATCGTGTTGTTGAAACGGCGAGGTTTCGTGACACGGTCAGGCAACCAGTTGAGCACTTCCCCCAGACGATATAGAATAGGCTTGATCGGACCCGGATGAATCTGCACAAGGTCGATATCTTCACTGTATCGCGGCTGCGGCTGCAAGTACAGTTTATGCAAGGCAGTGCCTCCGCGGAAAGCCAGTTGCTCGCGCAGAAACTCGTCGCTGAAGATATCCACCAACGCACGGCAGATAATCAGATCTTGTTCCACCATAAACGGTTCTATCCATGGCGCATGTTCGTTCCATGCCATAATAGAGGCTCTGTCAATCATATATCGTCTATCTCAATATCAATATTCATGTTTACATGCCAGCGATTGGACGGGGCATCCTCTCTCGGTTGGCGCGAATTGCTCATACAGATGGTATGATATTTCGGCGCTTGCGCCTTCAACAAAGCAAACAACTTGTCGGACTTGTCCTGTTCTTCCAATACAAATTCCAATAAGTAGCCTAATCGCTGAACGGTAGCCGTAGTAGTATAGGGAATAGCATCCGCCATCTTTTGCATATCGACTGATTCCATCAATTCGGCAAGTACGGTAGCGGCACGTTGATAGCCGCCCACATGATCAGCAAACTGCACCAGGTCAATGGCGGTTAGTTCCGGAGAAGCATAACGCAATATGCCCATCTCTGCATTCCGAGTAACCAGCAGGTGTTCGGGGATCTCCGTCCGATAATTCCAACTGATTAACGGATACTTGTTCGACATGGATACGCGCGGAATGACGGTCATCACCTGATACTGCATGGGGCGCTGATGCGCTGCGGCGTATAGCGTGGCGGCCGAGAGCAGGCATACATAATAGGGCTTGCCGATATATTGCATGAGCGCATCCAAATAGAATTGCGGCGGTACGATATGCTTTAGCTGATATTGTACCGGCACAATCACATAGAAGCCTCTATACACGGCAATAATCCGTCCACGCTTCACCGTGCGGCTCAATTCGGTTTTCAGGCCTTTAGGCGAGTGAGTCGGGAAGGCTTCGCGTACCTCTGCCACTGAAAACGTCACCTGTCCGTGTTGTTCTCTATTTCTTATCCATTCTTCGATGCTCATTTGTCATTTTTGTTGCAAAGGAAAACAGAAAGTGCTTTCCATATTTTCTATTTTCGGCACAAAATTACTACTTTTCAACCATATACACAAATTTTATGACAACAAAATTCAAATTTTCTTAACTTTTCTGCATTTTTCCACATTCTTTTACTCTTTAGTCCTTCATTTCTGCACTTTTCCCAAACAACCGAAGGATTTTTTCTTTCCCCCTTTAATAAGGTGTTCTCTGTCGCTCCGCTCTATCGATTGCTTCGCTTCGCTCACGGCTTTGTCTTTGTTCCGCAAAATTTCTTTATAGGATGGGGTCGGCTTACCGCTTGCATCGCCGGACATGCTATACAAAGAAAGAACCCCCGAGACGAATCTCAGAGGTTCTCAAAGTGGCGGCTACCTACTCTCCTTTATACAAGGATGTCTTGGAATTCGTCCGTGCGGGTGAGAAAGGCTTGGGCGTACGAGCAGAGAGGGATGATCTGGCGGTTGTTGGCGCGTGCAAAGTCCACAGCAGCAAGAACCATCTGGCGCGCAATGCCTTGTCCCTCAAAGCCCTCAAAGACGCGGGTGTGGTCAATGATCATCCGCTCTGGAGTGGGGCGTTGGTACGTCATTTCACCCACTTGCACCGGTTCGGTACATGCTCCTTCTTCCGTGGCTCTTATCCATGCCTCAAAAACGCCGTTTTTCTCGGTCTCTTGGTGTTGAATAGTGATCATAGTTGCTCTAGTTCTAATAATCGTTTCTTTATTTTTATTCCATAGGCATACCCGCCTAATTGGCCGTTTGAGGCAATGACTCGGTGGCAGGGGATGATAAGGGCGATGGGATTGGCTCCCACAGCTTGTCCGACCGCTTGGGCGGAACGACAATCCACCATCTTGGCAATCTCTCCGTAGCTGAGTGTTTCGCCGTAGGGAATGGTCAACAAAGCCTGCCACACGCGCTTTTGAAAAGCGGTACCTTGCGGGTTGAGTTGCGGTACGTTACAAGGCCGTTTTCCGGCAAAATAATCATCTAACCATTGGATTGTTTCCGCAATAATAGGTACCGTAGTAGCTGTTTCTTTTGGAGCCTCTTTGGAGGTGATTGAGGCTTTCTCGATACTGAACCGCAGACTTGTTATCGCTTGGCCGTCACTTTCGATGACGATAGGTCCAAGAGGCGAGGTATATGTGGCAGTAAAGGTTTTCATAGCAAGCCAATTTGTTCGAACATCCGCCGATAGGCAGCGGCTTTCTTGTCAAGGGATAGCGGATAAGCGCGTGAGGAGGACAGCATTCTCCAAAAACGGAGAGTTCGTCCGGCAAAACTTGTTTCGATGAATTCGCCGACTTTGGGTAGAACGCAATGAAGAGTCTCTGCTAATGTTTGTGCCGCTTTGCCGCCTGTGCAGCAGATGTCATGGCAGAGTGGTATTTGTTGCAAGAGGGCTGCAATGTCGGTCTGTTCGACTATTTCCAGATGTTCGTCTGCTGCGTTGCCCTGTAAGCGAATGACGGCTTGCGCCGTGTCGAAAATGGCAATGCCTTTTGTTTCGCAGAAAGAGGCGATTTCTTTACGATTGAACACTTTCCTGCCTGCTTTTGTACTTTGTACTTGGTCACTTGGTACTTTCATAAGGTCCCCTTGTTCTTCAAAATGCGTCTTGTCGCCAAAGAAAATCTGTCCCATGATCCGCCACATGTCGTTCTGCGGGTTCGGGTAGAAAAAGTCCATACACCACCGTTCTTTGGGCGGCGGAAAGCTGCCGAGCATCAGCAACTGTTCGTCCGGCGGCAGAAACGGCTTCAAAGGATGGCGTTCTATTTCGGGTGTGGCAGACATCTGTTCTTTCTGTTATTACAATTCTATTCCGTTATTCTTATCTGTAAAAATAGAAATAATATACTGCAGCGAGGACGGCGGCGCTCTGGAGGATGAGGATGAGGGGGAGGCCGTAGCGGAATTTGGGATGCTGGGTCTTGTGATGCCAGACTTTCATGCCGAGTAAGGCGCCGACACTGCCGCCAAGGAGAGCGACGGCGATGAGGCGGGCTTCCGTGACACGCCATTTGTCATGCCGCGCTTTCCATTTGTCAATGCCATACAGGAAGAACGCGACTATGTTTATCGCCGCGAGGTAGAGCAAGAGAGCATATAACAGGTACTTAGTCATTTACACATATTACTCAAGTCCTGAATTATCTCTTCGTCGGCAGGGAGCCAGCGGACGGATTGGAGGTCGGAAGGTTTGAGCCATTTGGCGGCTTCGTGCTCCAATAAAGTCAAATGTCCGTTTGCCAAGCGGCATTTGAAACAATGCATCGTGAGATGGAAAGTAGGGTAGTCGTAGTCAATCGTACGGAGTAGTTCGCCGACTTCGATGTCAGCATCCAGTTCTTCGCGGATCTCACGGCGCAAGGCTTGTTGTGGTGTTTCTCCGGGTTCGATCTTACCGCCCGGAAACTCCCACCAGTCTTTCCATTCGCCGTAACCCCGCTGCGTAGCAAAGATACGTCCTTGCGCGTCAAAGATGACGGCGGCTACTACTTCAATGGTTTTTGTTGTACTCATGCCAGTCGGCTCTGAACGACCTGAGCGACCATTTTGCCGTCGGCATTGGGCAGCGCGGCTTTGATGGCCTTGACGAAGAGTCCCATGTTCTTCTTTTCTGCCTCCCAACCGTTGGTTTCTTTAGCTTGGTTGAAAGCGCGAAGGATATCTTCTTCGGACGCTGCTTTCGGCAGGAAAGTCTCGAGCACGTCGATCTGTGCCTGCTCTGCGTCGGCTAACTCTTTACGTCCTGCAGCGAGGTATTGCTCGACGGACTCCTGACGCTGCTTAACCATCTTTTTGATGATCTGGATCTCATCTGCTTCGGTCAGTTCTTTGCCGGCGTTCTCCTTGCTGGTTTGCCAGTTGAGGAACGCACTTTTGATGGCGCGCAGGGTCTCCGTACGCACGGTATCATGGTTTTTCATTGCCTCCATGATCAGGGCATTGATTTCATTTTTCATTATTTTGGATATTACATGTTGGCATTATAATACTGCGGCAGGCCGGTTACTTCTTCGTCGATCCAATCGGGACGAAGGAATGGCTCATGCTCGTCTCCCAACTCAATCTCTGCGAGGATACGTCCCTCCAGACGGTCATGGAAGACATCCACTTCCCAGCATCGAGAAGCGCCCTGATAGGGAGGAGCAGGGATGATATAGCGGGTTTTGGAGATGGCTCCGGGAAGGCATAGTTTCATCAGTTCCTGCGCGTCCTGCAACTCGATCTCACGTTCCCATTCAAACTTAGCAAGGCCCTCTCGAAGCGTACTTGACTTAATAGTAAGGAACGCGCGTGTGTCCCGTATACGCACGCGAATGGTCTTGTCGGGATCCTTGCAGAGGTATCCCTGCAGAATGGAGAAATGCTCTGTGGACTCCTTCATAAAGGCCTCAGAACGAACCAGAAACTTACGTTCTATCTCGGTGTTATGCATAATACAAAAGGGGGATTTCTTCGTAATCGCCCACAGTCTGCCGACGGCATCCTGTGCAAAAACTTCAAAACGATTTGCTTGCTTGAGTGTGACTCAGACAGACAAATCGTTTCTTGTTTAGCGGAGAAAGGGGGATTCGAACCCCCGGTACGGTTACCCGTACGACAGTTTAGCAAACTGTTGGTTTAAGCCACTCACCCATCTCTCCTCGCGCTTGCGCGAACAAATGTTCTGTGCTTAAATTTCAAAAGCGCTTAGAAGCGTTTTTTCTCGGCATCACAATGCCATCGATTCAAAAGCGGGTGCAAAGGTACTGCTTTTTTCTGACATATGCAAATTTTTTTGCATTTTTTTACAAAAAAAAAGAAGGTCTTCACAAGTGAGACCTTTTATTGCACTAAAGTGCAAAAAAGAAGGTTGTCTCCCGACAACCCAATCTTTTCATTTAACCTTAAATCTAATACCATGAAAAACACGGTGCAAAAGTACTGCTTTTTGACGATATGACCAAATATTTTTGCAAAAAAGTGTTAAAAATCTTAGAATTGTAAAATTTACTTAACAAAATGAGGTGTACTGCAGTGCTTTTGTGATAAAATGCTGCTAATCGCATAAAGAGAACAAATCTTCTCTCGGGTTTACTAACATCACAGGTACCAAAGCCCGTTGTATCGCTTTTCGTTCGGGTGGGCCGAAGAGAATATCATCCAGTCCATAGTCTCTGCTGGCGGTTAGGATCAGCAAGTCGTGTTGAAAATCCCGTTGCCGCTCTGCCGCTTCCTGAACAAGCGAGAACGAGTCCTTGCGGGCTTGAACTATCTCATAAGAGATAGCTTCACCGCTTCGTTGCGCCACGGCGTTGATATGCGTGACGATGCGGTTGACGTTCTGCCGTGCATGCGAACCGTAGTCGTTGGCCTGCAAAAGGATGATATGTGCGCCCGTCTTACGTGCCAGATAGGTACATATCTCCGCTTTGTAGGTCTCTTCCTCCAGCATCGATACAGGCACTAACAGCCGCCGAAGCGGTTTGATGGTCATCGTGGGCGTGACAAAGACGTACGGCCGCCTCTCCTCGCGACAGTCGTTGAGCTGGCGTTGGATAGCACGTTTGTTATTCTCGCACTCCACTAAGCGGATATCTTCGTTATTGTCCCAAATCATGGCATTTATTCATTTATCATTTGATCGTTTACCATCTGATTATTGACCCAATGGATGGTATCCATCGTGTGGCGGTACTGGCGAGCTGCGGCGGCGTGACTGCTGTAGGTCGAGGAGAAGATATGTGTGTTATTCAACTCCGGACTCGCGCACATGTACAGGTAATCGGTCTTGGGCGCATTGAGCACAATATCCATCGTCTCCGGCGCCGGGCAACGGATAGGTCCGGGGGGCAGACCGGGGTTCTTATAGGTGTTGTAAGGTGAATCGACATTCAGATGGCTGTACAGGATTCTGCGGAGTTTGAAATCACCCACTGCATATTTGATGGTCGGACAGGCTTGCAGCGGCATGTTCTTATGCACGCGGTTGAGATACAAGCTGGCGATGAGCGGCAGTTCCTGTTTGTTATGACTCTCGCCTTCCACGATTGACGCAACGATACATACTTCCACCGGCGTGAGGCCAATCGAATCCGCTTTTGCGCGGCGGGTGTCGTTCCAGAAACGGTTATATTCCCGGATCATCCGGTCGAAAAGCTGCTCCTCGGTGATATTCCAATAGACCTCGTAGGTGTTGGGGATAAAGAGGCAACGGCTGGTCTCGCGATTGAAGCCGTACGGCGCAAGGAAAGCATCGTCTTCCAGTAACCTAAGAAGGGTAGTGCTGTCCATCTTGAGGTGCGTAGTTACTTTGCCCGCGAGTTCCTCACGCGTCCTTACATAATGGTTCCAAGTGATACGCACCGGCGTCTGGCGGCCGTATTTGAAGGTTTCAATCAGTTCGCGGTCACCGATCTTTGCCGGCAGCACATAGTGGCCCGGTTCCGGGTAACGGAAGAGAAGGATACGCATATGCATCTTCAGATCCGCGTCAGCGCCGATCTCATAATCCTCTTCGATCATCGCCATCAGCGAGTCAATACTCGTTCCCTCGTAGATGTTATAGGTATGCGGTTCGCCGTCGCGGGAGACGAAGTTACTTACCTCCCAGCGGTAGTATTGCTCGATGACAAAGGCCATGATCAGGCAGAATACCCATCCGGAGATACCTAAGGTCCAACGGAAGATACGTGCTTTTGTCCAATTGCTTTTTTTCATGTACTTCATATTATTTGCCTCCTACCAGTCGTTTTATTTCGGATAGTTTATTGAGTGCCTCCAACGGCGTGAGGTTATTGATATCCAGACTCTTGACTTCATCGCGGATCTGCTCCAGGACGGGGTCGTCGAGTTGGAAGAAACTCAGTTGCATACCTTCCCTCGACTCGCCGATATGCTCAATCGGTTTGGCGATGTCGCCGTTCTTGGCAGCGCGCTCCAGGTCTGCGAGGATCTGGTTCGCACGATCGACAATGGATGCCGGCATACCGGCTAATTTCGCTACGTGAATACCGAAACTATGCTCGCTTCCGCCGCGCACGAGTTTGCGCAGGAAGATCACCTTGCCGTTCACCTCACGCACGGAGACGTTGTAGTTGCGAATCCGTTCGAAAGTCTTCTCCATCTCGTTCAGCTCGTGATAGTGGGTGGCGAAAAGAGTCTTGGCGTGTCCGCGGTTCTCATGGATATACTCCACAATCGCCCAAGCGATGGAGATGCCGTCGTACGTGCTGGTACCACGGCCCAACTCGTCGAAAAGAACCAGACTCCGCTCGGAGAGGTTATTCAGAATCGAGGCGGCTTCGTTCATCTCCACCATAAAAGTCGATTCGCCGAGGGAGATATTATCGCTGGCTCCGACGCGGGTGAAGATCTTATCCACGATACCAATCGACGCACTGTCAGCCGGTACGAACGAACCCATCTGCGCCATGAGAACAATCAATGCCGTCTGTCGCAAGAGTGCCGATTTACCGGCCATGTTCGGTCCCGTGACGATGATGATCTGCTGGCCGTTATTGTCCAGCAGCACGTCGTTGGCGACGTATTGCTCTCCCGGCGGCAGTTGTTGCTCGATGACGGGATGGCGTCCCTGACGGATGTCAATGACGAGGCTGTCGTTGATGTCCGGACAGACGTATCGGTTCTCTGCAGCTACCGTCGCAAACGACAGCAGGCAGTCCAACTGCGCCAGCACGTTTGCGTTCAGTTGCATCTGCGGAACCCACTCGCTGAGCGCTAACATCAGCTCCTGATAGAGCCGGTTCTCGATGATCTGTATCCGCTCCTCGGCAGAGGTGATCTTCTCTTCATACGACTTCAGTTCGTCGGTGATATACCGCTCTGCGTTGACCAAAGTCTGCTTGCGGATCCATTCCGCCGGCACTTGCTCTTTATAGGTGTTACGAACCTCCAGATAGTAGCCGAAGACATTGTTATAGCCTATCTTCAGACTCGAAATGCCCGTTCGCTCTATCTCGCGTTGCTGGATCTGCAGGAGGTAGTTCTTGCCGTCCGACTGGATGGCGCGTAACTCGTCCAGTTCGGTATCTACGCCCCGGGCGATGATGTTCGGCCGGCCTTGTGCAATCGGCGGATCGGGCACTATCTCCCGCTCGATGCGGCATCGCATCTCCGTACAGGGGTCTAACTCTTCGCCCATGAGCGACAGATAAGCATTGTCCGTAGCGGCTTCGCAGACCTCTTTGATCGGTTTGACTGACCGTAGCGCACGACCGAGTTGTACCATCTCCCGCGGACCGATACGGCCGGTGGACACTTTGCTGACGATACGCTCCAAGTCACCTACTTGTCCCAACGCTTCACGGATCGTCTCGCGTGCTTCGGGATTTTTAAAGAGGTGCTCGACGACCGTCTGGCGGTTACGTATCAGCTTTACTTCTTTGAGCGGGAAAGCCATCCATTGATGTAACTTACGTCCGCCCATCGGCGTGATTGTCCTATCGATGATGTCGTATAGCGTCCGGCTCTCTGCGGTCTGTCCGCCCAACAGTTCCAGGTTCCGGATAGTGAATTTGTCCAGCCATACGTATTTGTCTTCCTCGATGCGGCTAAGATGCTGTATATGACCTGTCTGCAGGTGTTGCGTCATGTCCAGATACATGAGTATTCCACCTGCGGCAGTAACGCCAGCCGGCATCTTCTCCAGACCGAATCCCTTGAGCGAACTAACGCCCCAGAGTTTCTGCAAACGCTCGCGCGCGGTCGATTCCACAAGCATCCAGTCCTCCAACTCAAAAGTGAAGAACTTGGAGCCGAACCGGTTCTCGATATCGTTCTTGCGTCCGCGTAGGTACAACACCTCTTTCGGCGCAAAATTCGTCAGCAGTTTGTCGATATAATCGTCTTCTCCTTGTCCCGCGAGGAACTCTCCGGTGGAGATGTCCAGGAATGCCACACCGGTGACATGTTTGTCGAAATGCAGGCATGCCACCCAGTTGTTCTCCTTCTGCGTAAGGGTGGTATCGGAATAGCTCACACCCGGCGTCACTAGCTCCGTCACACCGCGTTTAACCAGTTTCTTTGTCAGTTTGGGATCCTCCAGCTGGTCACAGATAGCAACCCTCAGCCCTGCACGGACGAGTTTCGGCAGGTACGTATCCAAGGCATGGAACGGAAATCCCGCCATCTCTAAAACCGGCGCAGCGGACGAACCGCCGTTGGAGCGGTGCGTCAGCGTGATATTCAGGATCTTCGACGCCTTCACGGCATCCTCTGCGTACGTCTCGTAGAAATCTCCGCAACGGAACAACAGCATCGCGTCCGGATACTGCGTCTTAATGTCGCGGAACTGCTTCATCATCGGTGTTAACTCTTCTTTGCCGTTCGGCACGATTTTCTCTGCCATATTAAATCCTAAATCTTAAATCCTAAATTTGAAATCCTAAATCACCTCAGGTCCACTGTGACCTTGAGGTTAAATCGTCTTCCCGTCAGGTAGTTCGGGCTGGCCCATTGTGCGCCGTAAGCGTCGGCTACCCAGAAATACGAGTTCACGTTGCGCCATCCCACGAGGTTGAACACCTCAAACTGGATTGCCCATTGTTTGACATGTTTGGCGCTTGGCGCGCGCATAAACTTGGCGGTCTGCGCATTGAAGGTATAAGTGGCGCCTATGTCGATGCGTTTGTAGGTCGGCATTCGGCCCCAAGCCTGGTTATTACGTGGCGCATAATACGGCTGGCCTTCCGCAAACTGCATCTTCAGGTGGAATTTCAACTGCGGCAATCGCGGTATGTAGTCCTGGAAGAGCATCGAGAAGTTAAATCGTTGCTCTTGTGGGCTAGGAATCCACAGGCTTGAACCCAACAGCCTTTGCCGCGCCACCATCGTGCTGAAGGATATCCAACTGTCTGCGCCCGGAACCAACTCGCCGTAGAGCTTCAGGTCCAGACCGCCGGCATAACCCTGCGAGTCATTGCGCCCCGAATACCGTACGCGCACATTGTCCACCGTATAACTCTCCATCCGGTCGATATATTTGTAATAGCCTTCCGCCGTCAGTTTGAACGGCCGTCCCCATGCGCGGAAATAGTAGTCTCCGCCTAACACCACATGCACCGAACGCTGTGCGCGAAGATCTTTGTTGAGTTGGATACGCGTCACGCCGAGCGCGTCGGTCACGGTGTCGCGCAACTCCTTGTAGAACGGCGCCTGATAGTACAGACCCGTTGCCAAACGGAAGCATAAGTCCCGTTTCCATCCGGGGATCCATTCCACCGATGCACGCGGAGAGGGGAGTACCTCGTTGTTCCAGCTCCACCATTGCAACCGGCCGCCGACCGTCAATATCCATTGTCCCGAACGGGTGTGCCATTTATGTTCGTTCTGGATATAGCCTTGTACGCGCGCCGAACGCATCGCACTATCCCCGCGTAAGGCGTAATAGAGTTCCATCGACTTGCCGTCATTCGGCAGCGAATAACCCGCCGAATCGCGCCATTCCCATTCGCTGATATGATCCCGAATCAGTTCTGCCTGACCGCTCACGCCCCATTTGAGGTCATTATTGCCGCTATGCCAGCTTCCCGAATGAGCTACGGTAATCACACCGGCCTCCAGGCTGTTACGCGCGTGTTGATGGAAGAGTCCCGTTCCCAAGGCGTCGGTGATCTCTCCTGCCGGCGCATTCGAAAGCACGTACTCGCCCGTGATATCGAAATTCTCCCGCTCGTTGGTATAAAAACCGCTCGCGTCAAAGCCGATCTCTACCTCCTCCGACACTTTTCCTTTCGCACTCAGGGCTGCAAATGCGGTTAGAAATCGGTCTTTCTCTTGGCCCTCATAATAAATGGAGAGGTTCTTCGCATTCTGTCCGCCGAACGACTCACTCAAACTGTCCGGCGTGAAGCGGTAGTCGTTCTGACTCACGTTGCCCAAAAACGACATCGTCCACGGCCTCTTGGCTCTTGACTCTTGGCTCTTGGCTCTTAGCTTCCAAGTAATAAAAGTCTGGTAATCAATGTACGTCGGCTGATAATTGCCGCTCGTCGCCAGACCGCCTAACATATACTTGCTGGTCTTGTATCGCAGGCCGTGCATCTGGCTGTACGTGCTGTCACCGTGGCCCACATACAACTGCGCACCGAGGAGACTTGCGCTGATACTTGCCTCAAATGCCTGCGGACGTTTATATGTGATATCCAACACCGACGACATCTTATCGCCGTACTGCGCCCCGTAACCGCCGGCAGAGAAATGTACGTTCTCCACCATCTCCGGATTGACAAAACTCAAACCCTCCTGTTGACCGCTGCGGATCAGCAATGGACGGTGGATTTCTATCCCGTTCACATAGACGGAGTTCTCGTCAAACGATCCGCCGCGGACGTTGTATTGAGAACTCAACTCATTCGTCTGGCTCACACCTGCAAAAGTGATCAGCAGACTCTCTATCGAACCGCCCGTGGCGTCCGGCATGACGCGCGTTGTGGAAGCGTCAATGCGGTCCATCGTTCCCTGCGTATGTTTGATGCCGCGCACCTCAATCTCCGTCAGCATCTGTTCGTCCGTCAGCATCTGCACGTTGATATTCAACACCTCTTTGAGGTCGATGATACGTTGCTGCACCGAGGTGTAGCCGATCATCGAGAAGTTTAACACCACTGTGTCCGCCTCCTCTAAAATCAACTCGTAATAACCGTTCTTGTTCGTCGAGGTGCCGCCTAATAACTCTCCGGTAGTTGGTACTTGGTCACTTGGTACCTTACTCCACGCCGCCACATTTGCCAGTTCGATTCCCACATTGTCCTGATCTACCACGTACCCATATACGCGTGCCGTGCGCGCGTACAAAGAAAACGTGCTCAAAAAGAGCAACACCCACAAATGTACTATTTTTAAGATTCTAATCACGGTACTATATCAATTCAAAATCGTTTCAAATAGCAGACCTTGCGCTGACGCTGCGCTGAGGCTACGCTGACCTTGGAAATGTACTATTTTTAAGATATTATGTCTTTACTCTTTATTCTTTCAGCGAAGCGGTCAAGCCCTCTATATATTCTGTCAGTTCTTCGCCGCCTAATTTGGTCTCGGACGAAGTGACAAACACCGGCGGTAACTCTTCCCATTCCTCCAACAGCCGTTTCTTATACGCTTCTACGTTTTCCGCCAACCGCACTCTTCCTAACTTGTCGCCTTTCGTAAAGACAATCGCAAACGGCACACCGTTCTCGCCCAGCCATGCCATGAACTCCAAGTCAATCTTCTGCGCCTCGTGCCGGCAGTCAATCAGCACAAACAGACATACCAACTGCTCTCGCAGAAGGCAGTAACGCTCGATCATCCGTTTTAGCGCCTCGCGTTGTTTCTGTCCCGCTTGCGCGTATCCGTATCCCGGCAAATCGACCAGATGCCAAGTCTGGCTTTGAGCAGCTTCGCTGCGGTCTTTCGACTTTTGACTTTCGACTAAGAAATGGTTTATCAGCAAGGTCTTTCCGGGCTTCTGACTCGTCTTCGCCAACTTCGGGTTATGGCAAAGCATATTAATTAGGCTCGATTTGCCCACATTGCTTCGCCCGATAAACGCATACTCCGGCAACCCGCTCTGCGGGCAATCCTTCACGTCCGGACTCGAGATAATATATTTCGCACTCGTAATCATTCGACTTTCGACTTTCTACTTTCGACTTTCGACTCTCAGCCTCTTCGCCCAGACGATAAATCCAAACATACATCCGATAGTTACCAATCCGGCGATGACATAACCGATAATGCGTTTTTCCGGGGCGATATGCAGACCTTCCGGCGCAATGAGAATATAACTACTGCACACCATCGTCATGAACAGCGCCGGTATAAGTGCAACCAAGTACCCGAAACGGTACTTTCCTCCCTCTCTTTTGGAGAGGGTAGGGGTGAGACCTTTCTTATACAGCCAACACGTTCCCGCCCACAGCGTGAAGACCGCTAAGGTCTGGTTCGTCCATGCGAAATAGCGCCAGACGACATTGAAATCCACAAACACCATGCCGAAAACGCAAAGGAACAGCGGTAAAGCGATTATCAGTCGCTTTGGAATGGGCTTCTGGTCCCATTTCAGGAAATCCGCTACAATCAGTCGTGCGCTACGGAGCGCCGTGTCGCCGCTTGTAATAGGCGCAGCAATCACACCGATAATTGCCAATATGCCGCCTACCGTACCCAACCAGCTGCGGCTCACTCGGTCAATCACCAGTGCAGCGATATTCTCGCCCGGATGTTCCGCGGCAAAAGCCTGCAGACCGTCAATGCCGTACAACCCTTTCTCCGGATCCGCAAAGAAAGTACCCGCTGCGGCGGCCCAGATCAACGCCAAGATTCCTTCCGCTACCATCGCGCCGTAGAAGATCCAACGCCCCTGACGCTCGTTCGTCACGCACCGCGCCATGATAGGACTCTGTGTCCCGTGAAAACCCGAAATAGCACCGCAAGCGATGCTCACGAACATCATCGGAAAGAGCGGCAAACCGTTCGTCTGTCTGTTCTGCAAACCGTCAAACACTTCCGGCATCTCTGCGCTGTGCCATCCTAACATCACAACCATGATGCCTAAGCCCATGAACAGAAGGATGCCGCCGAAAATAGGGTAGAAACGGCCGATGAGTTTATCCACAGGAAGCACCGTAGCCAAGGCATAGTATCCAAAGATAATCAACACCCAAACGATAGGTATCATCCGTCCCTGAAAATCCATGGTACCCAAGCCTGCCAGGCCTTGTAACAATGTAGCCGGACCGCTCAAGAAAGTCGTCGTCAGCAGAATCAGCAATACCAAGGTCAGAATACGGATGAACATCTTCAGTCCTGCTCCTTTGCCCAACTCGTCTCCGATAATATCTGGCAGCGACACACCGCCTTTGCGGATGGATAACATTCCGCTTAGGTAATCATGTACACCACCGGCAAAGATCGTACCGAACACAATCCACAGAAACGCCGCCGGACCATAGAAAATACCCATAATGGCACCGAAAATAGGACCCAGACCTGCGATATTCAGAAACTGAACCAGGAAAATCCGCCACGGAGCCATCGGCACAAAATCCACACCATCCGTCTTCGTCAGCGCAGGAGTCTTGCGCTCGGGCTCGATGCCGAAAATCTTCTCCACCAAGGTTCCGTACGTAAAGAACCCTACCACCAATAAAATCAATGCAACAATAAAAGTAATCATACCAAGCCTAATTTACAATTAGGCTGCAAAGGTACTACAAAAATTGCACATACGCAAATAAAAATGTATTTTTCCGCAAAAAATTGCGCATAATTTGAGAAAAAAGTTGGACCAATCCCGCGACCTGCCCGCGACCACATCGTGACCCGTACGTAACGTTCTACCTCAATTATACCCCAGCTCTGACCTGCGGTAAGAACTCCGTAGTGCCTTGCACAACAAAGAAGGACACCTTGCGTGGTGTCCTCTTGTTGTGGGCGTTTACGGATTCGAAAATTGCAGTTTACTGCAATAATCGACAGAGCGTAGCGGCGGAGAACCCAGACCGGACTGCGGAGAGAAGGCCGTAGTGCCTTCTAAAAGTAAAAGGCCACCATTTGGTGACCTTTTCTTTTATGTGGGCGTTTACGGATTCGAACCGCAGACCCTCTGCTTGTAAGGCAGATGCTCTAAACCAGCTGAGCTAAACGCCCTCAAATCTGCTCTTTTTTCAAAAGCGAGTGCAAAGGTACTGCTTTTTTTTGATATGACCAAATTTTTTTGCAAAAAAATGCACTTTACCCCTCATTTTTTTGCATTTTCTTGCTTTCTGTGGCAGAAAACACGATAATTGTACCATTTTTTGTCTTCATATCGGCTAAAAATGGCATAGCATAAAGCCGTTATTAGTGTTCCTACTAAAATGCCCGCAAAAACGTCCCGCGAGAAATGCTGACTCAAATAAATCCGGCTGTATCCTCCCAATGCCGCCAGGAAAAACAGCCCCACCTGCATGAGACAACTAAACGCACTAGATATTCCAGGGCTCCTAGGGTCCCTAGGGCTCCTAGTATAGATTACGCATAGCACAAAAGCCAAGGCAAAGAAACTGGTCGTATGTCCCGACGGGAAAGAGTACCAACTATGAACCTCTACTCCCGGCGTGAGCGGCAGTTGTACATCCGGCATATTTAGTTCAAACCACTTGATAGGGCGGGGCGCATTGATAATGTTCTTGAAGAGTTGGGTTGTCAGCGCAGAGAGAATCATCGCTGCCGACGCAAAAGCACCGTCTCCAATGCGGCTGAAAAGCAGTAACGCCACGCACACTACATACGGAAACCATTCTGCCACCTGCGTGTAATACCTATAAAATATATCGCGCGCGGGCGTATGTCGGTCGCAAAGCAGCAGGTGCAACTCGCCTTGAGGGATATACAAAAGGGCTAAGCCCAATACTCCAAGGAGTATCAGGCTTAGTCCGATAAAGATGCTATTTCGTTGAAATAACTGTTTCACAATCGATTATCGTATCCGCTGGCCATAGATATTATAGCTCTGCTCGCCTTTCTTTATCACGATTCTGCGATCGATCAGTTGTTTGGTTGCCGGAGCATTCTGCGGCTGAGGATTGAAATCCTTCACATTCGTGATGACTTGTGGACAAGATGGGAGAGTCATACCGTCTTTGTCTGTCAAGACGACGTAAACGACATCTCCGGATTCGAAGGTCACGCCTTGTCCCAAATAGAGGATGGACACTTCCGGTCCTGCTGCCATAACAGTGTCTTGTACTCCACGAATAAGGTGCCACTCATAGTTCGAGAACTCATATCCGGAGTTTCCTCCATGACCCGGTTTATACATCGCCAGAACGTTATTGAACTTGAACTTGAAGATACTATCCGGATAGTAAACTGTGAAATCAATCGTGTATTCTTTCGGATTACGGTCTGGGCAGTAAAGGTCGTTGACAAGCAGTTTTCCGGAATAATAACCCGGTTTCTTGATATCGCTGATAGGCAGCGTGAACGAACCGTCTGTCACCTTGTCATCCATCAAAATAGTCTGATCCGGATAGCCCGCTACGCGGAAGATGGCGTCGCCATCGATATTTCCTTTATGTTTGGTATAGGTGACATTGAAAGTCTCACCAGGACAAACATGTTGTGCGCTCGGTGTGTTGTGTACATCCAAATTTAGACAGGTGATTACCTTTACATAGTAGTGGCGGTATATATTACATCCGGAGTAGGGATCCTTAAGCGTATCAACCACATCGGTGGACGCATCATACCACAGGCCGTTATAGCCTTGAACCAAATCCTGACCTTTGAGGGTATCAAGGAATTCCTCTTTCTCTGCTGCATAAGTGACGAAATTCAAGACGACGTCATCGTAGCAGTTTTCCTGAACAGTATCCATATCGCCGTGGAGAATCTTCTCATCCCAATATTCCTTCCGGGCTTTATAATCCTCCAGTTTTACGCATTCTGTCGGTTGAACCGTACCCATCAACGTATCCGGACGATAAACGAGGAAGGAGAAGGATACTTGACCGAGAAACATTTCGTCTTCATTGGTACAAACCTGGTGACCATAGAGATCCGCTGTCACGTCATACCATCCCGGAGAAGAATAGGCGTGCTTGGTTTGTGCCGGACCGTAATACTCCGTCGTACCATCGCCGAAATACCAATCCACGCGGGTAATATCGTCCGTACCTACTTTGGCATCAAACTCAACGCTATCACCAAAACAGAATTTTTCCTCGCTGCGGAAGCCGTTGGTAAAGGTTACTCCGTTCACGTTTACACCTTGCTCTACAGCCGCCGAACCGGCAGAGTAAGCATAGGACTCATCTTCGCCGTTACCATATACGGTAGCTGTGAAACCCTTGCTGTTCTCCAGCCGGAAGACGCTGTAGTTCTTACTTGCTTCATTGCCTATTTGCGCGCGAGCGTAGGAGTAGGTCGGGTTGCCGGGTACGGGCGTCCAAGCGAGCAAGCTGGTCTTGTCCAGTTGGGTAGCTCCATAGAGCGCGATGAGTTTGGTGTTTTGGCACGTAGCCGTTTCGGTTACGACATTGAGGAAGTGATCCTTTGTCTTGTCGGTATAGCAGGTACCGAAAGTGATCTTGTTGATCTTCTGCTGGATAGGCGATACCCATACAGAGGACGGGTCGCCCTTGCCGCCTACGATCTCATCGGTGGTCTTACCCTTGTAGGAGTTACCGGTATCGTAGTTATACACGGCACACGGACAACTGGTCTCGATATAGGCGGCGTCAGCCGTTACGACCAGATCGATGGGGCTTTCGCCGGGTTTGTTGCCGTTAGGATCACCGGCGCTCTGGAGCATGATGTAGTAGGTCTCACCTTCGTTGATAGTAGCTTGGGTGTAGCCGTCCACTTTGATCTCGGTACCGCGTTGGGTAGCGGTGATACCGATGAGGTTTCCATTCTTCTCCAGCGAGCGCGTAACGATAAACTGGGTACCCCAATACTCCACGGGCATAGGCTGCTCGAACAAACAGTCACGGGCTGCGATACCGGTAGGTATGTTGGTGATAGGTACACCGCAGTAAACGGCTATCTTCTTGTCCTGACGCGCTGTGATATGGGTACCGGCCAGACGATCGCCCTTCTTGGTGACCATATAGTAGGTCTCTCCCTGGTTGAGGGTGATGGTGTAGAGTTGTCCGCTCAGATGTCCGTCGAAGGTGTCTCCATTAGGAATGATGTCGATGGTAGTGTTGTCCTCCGTACCAAGAATGGTGGTCAGACCTACAGCGTCTGCGAAGTCGCTCTTCACCTTTGACCAGTAGTCCTGGGTGTAGTACTCGCTACCGAGGGCGGTAAGAGGCAGTATGTTGCTGGCGTCCATGGAGTGGAGCGAACTCAGGATGACATAGACAGATATATTCTCGGTCGCCGTGATGTGGAGTCCGTACATGTTTTTCTGTCCTGCCAGCGTGGACACATTGTTGGCATTGCTCATCGCGGTAGGATACCACTTGCTGGCATCCATTGGCACTTTTATCATACCTTGGTTAGGATTCGTCTGAGACGTAGTACCGTTGCCGAACTCGTTCCATGAACCGGCTGCCACCTGCTGGGTGATGTTGATGGCATTGTTCAGTCCACCCTGGATATTGACCGTACATGCTTTCTCTGCCGAGATAGCGATGTAGGGCGCAGGGGTAGCCTTGTCAGGCGAGCATACCAGGGTAGAACTAACCCAGAACTCTTTACCCTGCGTGGAGGCTTGGCTCCATGCAGGAAGGGTAGTGCACGCGAAAAACGCTACAAACAATAATGATTTAAGTTGCTTTTTCATATATGTAGTATTTATATTCTCTCTATATACTCCTTGTTTACTCCCTATTCGATTCTCTCTCGATAGTGTCTCGCTAGTCTGATTTGCCTATGCTTTACTGAATCTCAATCTCTACACGACGGTTATTCTGACGTCCTTCTTCGGTGTCGTTGGTGTCAATCGGTTGGGTCTCACCACGACCTTCCGCTTGCAGACGATCGGCAGAAATACCACGTTCAATCAGGTCTTTCATCACCTCGTTAGCACGGCCGTCAGACAGTTTCTGGTTCGCCTCGTCCTTACCCACGCTATCGGTGTGACCGATGATCTTGATACGTACTTGCGGGTTACGCGCCAGATACATATACAGGTCGTTGAGCGCTTCTTCCGAACGAGAGAGGATACGGGTCTTGTTGGTCGCGAAGAAGAGGTTCTTGACGATGAAGACCTCGCCTTTCTTAACCGGCACGAGTTGGATGTTGAGTGAGTCGCCGATGTTGGCAATCGCCATATCCAAGGTGTCGTAACCCATCTGCGCGATATGGATACTGTATTTCGGACCTTCCTCCAGCATCTGCTTTGTAGCACCGGTAGTAGAATCGGTAGCTAAGTTATAAGCAGGATCCGTTACGCCGGCACGGAGGATCTGTACCGTAGCGGGAACTGCGAGACCGGTCTCCTTATTAGTTACGCGTACGCGCAAGACAGGACGGTGACGCATCGCGATGGTTACATACTCGGTAGTACCTACTTCCTCGATATCGAAAGTCTGCGTAGCAGGGTAGTAGTTCTCAGCCTTGACATCTACGGTGAAGTTACCCAGTGCATGTTTCTGGCGGAGACCCTTCGGCGTGATCTGTTTCTCACGCATAGCAATCTTGCCGCTTTCGGTAGCACGAGTCTCAATCAACGCTTTCTCCAGCGGCTGGTTGGTCTCAGAATCAACTACGCTATAGATGGCATATGCAGGAGGAGGCGGAACGGGACGCTCTTTCTTACCCGGAACCTCAAACTGGATAGCAAACTTAGCACCTACGAAGAGGTTGTTGAGTTTGGTGTCGCCGTTCATGGCAAGAAGAGTGTTAGAGTTCTTTACTTCTACGGCCTTCGCGTCAAAATCAACCGGATTGGCTTTCGGAGTACCGTTGGTATTCAGCACGCCGTACTCGGCAAACAACGCCACGCGATAGTGGATATTCTGACGACCAAACGGTAGACGTTCACCCGGTTTAACTTTCTGTTTCTTCTTGGCTTTCGGATCCGGCTGAGCCTGCATCCACTCGTCGAGGTCCAGACCGATCTCAGCGGCTAAACTGATATCCGGTTGCTTGAACGATATCTTTTGATTGGTCTCGCCATTGAGATCATAGATACCCATACCATACGGATCGATGTATGCAGGATCATCGACGGTGATATCGTATTGTCCCTTATGGCTGTAACCCATCGGCAGACCATAGTGAACCTTAGCTCCCAAGAGGAAGTAATAACGGCTGAATTGCGCACCGAACATCACAGGAATACCAAACTCCAGCATGTTACGCATCTCGCGCAAGTTATCAAAGAGATAAGTGTACGTCGCGCCGTAGGTCCGGTCCAGACGCGTTGCCTGGAAACCATACGCAGAGGTGGAATTCAGGAAACGGAAGTCCAGACCTGTCTCAAACAGGAAATGTCCGTATTCTAAGTTATAGGTTACATCCAGCCCTACGCCCGGGCCGCCTTTGAGTTGCTGCAGCGCATTGCTCTGGTTCAGCGTTCCGGCGCCCATATACGAGCCGTTGATCTTATCCATCATAGCCGCATAACCGAGACGCAGACCTAAATTGAAGTACGAGATCACCTCTGTACGCGGATTCTCCAGACGCTCCTGGTATTTCTCGTAGTCGCGGATAGCCTTTTCTTCTTTAGCCTTCTGCTCCGCCTCTTTCTTGGCTTGTGCTTCAGCACGCTCTTCAGCGGCTTTCGCGCGTTCAGCAGCTGCCTTATCACGCTCTGCCTGTTTCTTGGCATTCTCTTTGGCGGTAGCTGCTTTCTTCTTGTCCGCCTCGCGTTTCTTTGCTTCTGCAGCTTTCTGTTTCTCACGTTGCGCCTTGGCTTTCTCTGCTGCTTTCTTGCGTTTTTCAGCCTCTTTCTTCTTCTGGGCAGCAGCTTTCGCCTTGTCGTTTTGTGCGGCAGGTACCGGTTCCGGCATTGCGTACGCCACTATCGGAGCGCAGTTCAAACTAAGAACAACACTTGCAATCAGGATATTTCTAAAGATATTTTTCATTTCCGTGTTCTCCTATATTAGATTATTTATTGATGACAAATTTGAAACTACGGCTCTTTCCGTCCGTCACTACGCGCAGCAGGTACAGACCGTTCTCGTTCGGCGTCGGGATCGTGCATCCTCCATCGGGGATGTCGAATTTCAAATCGCCGTAGATATTTCCGCTCGCGGTGATCCACTGAGCATAGCACTCGATATCTTTCTCGCCGCGGTAGTTGGCATTGACGAAGATCTTGTTGTCTTTGTAGTCATAGTTAGCCGTGATAATCAGGCTGTCCGGATTCACCTCAAAACTATGCTCCGATGCGTCCTCACCGAACATCTTCGCGCAAGCGCAGGTGTACGTCTCATCTGCAAGTCCTTTATTGATATAGTAGCAAACGTAGAACGATTCGTTCTTGTAGCTGTCTTTGGGCAGGTCGTACATATTCAGGTTCGAACTTACCTGACCTTCGATAGCCGTGCTGTCACTTACTCTGTACCATTGGAAATCGCTCAGTGTCAGCCCCTTAAACTGCGGGTGATCTTTCAAAAGACCCAACACATTGTTGTAACGCTGTGCAATCACGTCGTTGCCCACCGGCAGACGGAAAGGAAGGACTGCGGTCGTGTCGCCACAATCTGATTTGATATCAATCGTAATACCGTATTTCACTCCCGGCTCTGCATTGTCAGGTATATGCAACTCGAAGTAACCCGGCTTGATCGTCAGGTCGGTTATTACGAATCCTGCTGCCTTGGCGGCATCATCGAAGTCTACCGTCACATTCTTTCCGGCGAGGTCAATCGAACTGGTGTACGGGATCTTACCCGGAGCCTGTTTCCCATTCTCAGGACAGGGGATATCCGGCTGTCCAATAGAGAAGGAGTAACGCCCGATCTTGACCGTGATAGGAATAACCGTTACTGCCGATTGGCCTACGCATACATTACTACTATTGCGGTAAATAGAGCAGGAAGCTTGGAAATCTTGTGTGCCGTTGAAATAGTGCTTAACAACGGTCGTCGTATCCTGAATGAGTTTTACATCCGGCGTTCCGTCTCCGAAATGCCAAATAACGCTATCCGGCATGAAGTCCGGTTTGCATTCGAATTTTACGGTATCTTTACCGCAGAGGTTGTTCTCTTTGTCCGGCGAGAACTCTTCTCCGTTGATATAAATCGACTGTGAGAGCGGTACTGTCGCACCTCCGGCAGAGTAACCATAAGACTCTTTGTCTCCATAACCATAGACATGAGCGATGAATCCGTTATCACCGGTCAGATGGTGTGTGTCGTAATTAATGTTTTTGCGTGCAAAATACCATTCGTTATTACTTCCGCTTACCGGACGGAAATCCGCAGATATATCATTTCCGTCTAACTTCATGGAAGCGACTCCTTCTGCGTCAGTTACCACATTGAAATAGTGGGTATTGGAAGAACCGTACGTAGCAAAAGTGATATCATTGATTTGTTGCTCAATCGGGTTAACCCATACCATGGCTGGGTCTCCTTTGCCGGTGGATTCAACGCCATTAATCTTGTTGTCATACGTGTTACTAACCATGAAGAGGTGCGTTGCTGCCGGGCATGAAGTGGTGATAAAACAACTGGTATCAGCTACCAACGGATAAGGCAGATTGCCTTTATGGTCCTTATCAGAGCAATATACATCATTTTCACCTATTTCAAACTCAAACGTACGTTTAGGGTTGTTAGCGAAGTTGAAAGTGTGTTTCAATTCGCCATTGATGAAGACCTCTGTACCATCCTCTCGAGCCATAATACGGATAATATCACGTCCTCGAGTCAGGGATGCTGTAATAGCGAATGTGTTGCCCCAATAGGAAACCGGCATTGCCTGAGAGAACAGGTGATCGCGGTCGCGAACCTTATCCGGCAGGTTAGTATGCGGAGCTCCTTGGAATACTGCTATTTTTTTACCCTCACGAGCCTTGAGCCATGTACCACTTAAATCTGCGTCGTTTCCAGAGGATTTTCCGGTCCATACGTAATAAACCTGGCCTTCGTTTAAAACGGGAGTGTGTAGAGTATCACCCAATACCCAATTCGCTAAAGCCAATTCTTCCGGTGTCATTTCGGATTCTGCTGCTGGGCCCAACCATTCCTTCTTGCTTTTTGCTGCTTTAACGCACTGCAATTCTACTGTCGGGCAGTAATCTACAATCGTATTATCTTCTGTAGCGATAATACAGAAATGCGTACCTTGCGGACTATTTCCATGATCAGAAGGAGCGATCGTTTGGATTAGATATTCGTTCAACAAAGAAGGCGTCGGTAAAACATTCGTTGCGTCAAACGATTTGGAACGTCTGTTACTTGCAAAAAGCGAGATGATGCCGGTCGATTCAACATGAATGGCACTATGGTCAACGGAGTCCGGATAAATAGTATAGCAAGTAACAGCGGCTTTCTGACCATCGGTACGAGTACGTGCTGTTTCGCTTCCGTCACCTGTGTAGAATGGGACTTCCGCGATAGCACCTGCTGCCAGATGTCTATTTATAAATTCTCCTGTGATGGGATTTTTGAACGTAACGTCACACTCTTCTTTGGCAGAGACGGTCAATGCCAATGTGATAGCTTTGTCTGATGCATCGCTGTGATCATTTTGATCCGCTTGCATAAACGTTACCCAGAAATCTTTACCTTCGGTCGATTGACCTTCGTCGATTACATCTGCCCGGATACTCATTGCCGGCATTGCCAGTAAGCAGAAGAGCAGCGCATTGAATAGTTGTTTTTTCATATGATTTTGTTGTGTTAAATGATGTCGTTTCAATTCGGGTGCAAAGTTACTGCTTTTTCTTTACGCGCGCGTGCAGATATTCACGGAAAATGTGTAAAAATTGACACACTTACCGTATTTGCTGACCTAAAGTGGTGTAAATTGCCGAATTACGTCGAATTACTACTTGCCCGTTGCGGATTTCCTTGCGCACCGGTACTTTTTCGGTCGGGCTATTACAGATACCTGTTTCGTGTTTGGGAGTGAGGAGATACAACTCCTGCATGCATGCCCGTTTCGACGTACTTCCTCCTACGGAGCTCAGTTTGAGCGTCTGAGTCCCGACAGGAATCTTAATCCGGTATCGTATCTCGTCACGCGTCTCTTGCTGTACCGTTACTTGTATCGATTGCAAAAGGGTGTTGCCGGCATATACATCTAATTGCATACTCGTCGCGCTATTATACGGCGAAGCGCGGAACGCCAAAATGGCTGTGTCCAATAGGTTCAATCCGGTAAATGAGATCTCACCGTCTGTACTGCTCTTGCCCATCGTGATAGAGGCGTTCCCGTTAGACTGAATACCGCTGTTGGCGGAACCTGTAATACCGTCGTGGCTCACCGCGTTAACCAACGCTGCGGTAATAGCCGGCAGGTTAATCAGCGTGTCATAGAGCTGAGGAACCGGCGTAATGGGATCGTCCGGGCAAGTTCCCGGAGTAAACGCGCACGTAAGTTCCGATAGATTAACCGTTTGCCCTTTCCGGTTGCCCCAGATATATTCTGCCAATTCCGGGTAGTCGATGAACGGATTTCGGTTACCTTGAATATCCGAAATACGGTCCATCCGGCATCGCTCTTTATCACTCACCGGATCGGCTCTATGCCAATCCAGCAGTACTTTCTGAATACTATCCGAGAACATCAGATAGTTTGAGTTGCTAATATACTGCGAGTAGGCCGTCCATGGCATATACTCATAGGCGGTAGCCATGTAGAAATACGTACGCGCAAAATCGCCCCGATACTCTTCTGCCGGTTCCCAGCAGATATATCCGTATCCGGAACTCTTGGCGGCGTCCATTTTAAATGAACCGTTGTCGAACTTATCGCCTTTCTTTACATGTCCCGGTGCATAATTGCTTTTCTGACTATTGGCTCGCTGATCCGATGGATTGAGGTTGTAGAGGTCCTTGTATGCCTCATTCACGGTACCTCCCCACCAACTTTTAGGAAGGCAATGCTCAATATTGAGCGAACAACCTGAATCGCCTAATTTATTAGGGTAATAGCGCACACAATCGGAGTACATATCCCAAACGATGCCGCCTTCTTTGCGATCCGTAATGGGCAACGCTTGCCAGGTACCATATGCCTTGAAATCGCCTTTTTCCCACTCCGGCGGATTACTCGTACTATGATACTGATTCGTGCCATACTCATACCGTTCTCCGCCACGTACAATCAGACTCAGCGTCGATTTGAGCGCCGAGTCTTGTTTCCCATCTATGGCATCATAATAGCCCGCGGGAATATCTTCTGCCATCATACCAACGGAGAAGAGTAGTGCTGAGAGAAGGAAAAAGTGCTTTTTCATGGTTCGGACAGGTGTTTTATCGTTTCTTTGTGCATGCCAGCAGCAGATTCAGCGTCACGTACCAAAGTATACAAGCCGTTCCGCTGAAAAGCGCAAACTCAATATGATGGTTGAGAATAGCTTTTGTTACGCAATAACCGATCAGTATCACACATCCGATGAGAAAACTGATAATGACGGTCTTCTCTTTTGCCCAACCCTTGAAACTGAAGAAAGGAATCTCGGCATTCAGCAGATAGCAGCTGATGAGCGACAGACCCAACATACACCAACCCATCCAGTCGTAAGCAACCATCGCGTATGGCATGCAACATATACCACCCCAGAAGATGGCGTTTGCCGGTGTCGCCAGACCGATAAACGAATCATGTTGACGCTCATCGACGTTGAATTTTGCCAAACGGAGCGCCGAGAAAGCCGCCATCAGCAGAGCTATGCCTGCCCACCAACCCAAGATCGGTTTCAACCAGCAGAACAGCATCATCGCCGGTGCCAGACCAAAGGTGATATCGTCCGCCAATGAATCCAACTCTACGCCAATAGGACTCGGTGCCTTCAGTAGCCGAGCGCTCAATCCATCGAAGAAATCGAAGAAAGCACCGGCTAAAATAAACACAAATGCCCATACAAAAGCTCCTTGGGTGGCCAAAAACACTGCAATACTGCCGCAAAGGAGATTGCAACTCGTTATAGTGTTGGGGATAATTCGTTTATTCATAGTCTTTTATAAACAAAATACGTGATTAAAAATGTCGTCACGCTGCATGCATTGGCGATCCAGAAGAAGGTGGAGTAGCCCACGGCAAGTTCCAACGAACCGGCAATGAATCCCGGAATCATCATACTGAGCGCCATGAACGCCGTGCAGATGGCATAATGAGAAGTCTTGTATTTGCCCTCCGAGAAATGCATCATATACATCATATACGCCGTGAAACCGAAGCCGTAGCCGAAGTTCTCAAAACTGACTGCACTGCCGATGATCCAAAGCGACTCCGGTTGTGCCATGCTCAGATATACATATACAAAACTCGGTAAGGTCAGCGCGGAAGCCATCAGCCACAGGGATTTCTTGAGGCCATGGCGCGAGATATAGATACCGCCTAAGATACCGCCTAATAGCAGACAAGCCACACCGATTGTGCCATACAGCAGTCCCACGGTGTCAGTACTCAACTCCAGGCCGCCGCCGAGGATCTGTCCGTCTCGCAGCATCGTCGCGCGGCTGTCAACCAGAAACGGCTGACATAACTTTACCAGGAATCCTTCGCTCAGACGGTAAAGGAGCATAAACGCAATCGCTAAACCCACGCCCGGCTTGGTAAAAAAAGTAGCAAACGAGTCCGCGAGTTCGCGCCAGACCTCTCGCCCTTTAGCCTTTTCGCCTTCAGCTGATGTACGCGGCTGATCCTCTGCCGGACGAGGCAACGCAAAACAATGGTACAGCGTGATACACAGCATCAGCACGCTCGTCACGCCTAACGTCACCTGCCACGAGAGCGGGATATCGCCCGTGCGGTTCTCTATCTGGCCTGCGATATATACCAGCACACCTTGCGAGAACACCGATGCGATGCGGTAGAAAGTAGAGCGGATTCCGATGAAAGCGGCCTGACTCTTGGTGTCGTGCGCCAACATATAGAACCCGTCTGCTGCGATGTCATGGGTCGCCGACGCAAAAGCGGCGATGATGAAAAAGACTAATGTCCAGCGGAATAAACCGACTGAAGTGGCTTTTGTCGCCATCATCTCCGCCTCCGGATGAGGCAGTGTGAGGGTCAATAAGATACACAACGCTGTCATCAGCGCTTGCATTGTTATAATCCACCATCGTTTCGTCCGAATGATATCTACAAACGGTCCCCATAGCCCCTTTAGGAACCACGGGAAATAGAGCAGGGTGGTGAAGAATGCAAGCTGATCGTTGGGTACTCCCATTTTAGCAAACAGCATCACGGAGATGCTGTTTACCAAGAAATAGGGGATTCCTTCTGTGAAGTACAGGGTCGGAACCCATACCCACGGTGATATTTGCTTTTCGCCTTTCACCTTATTATATTACGTACGCGTGCGCGGACGCGTGCTTTTTATTGGAAGTTAGCGCGGTTATCGGTAATCTCTGCCTCGTCCTCCAGCAGCTGGATAGCCTGATACGGCAGGTAAGCGAAGCGACTGGACAACTGTGCTTTCTCGCTTTCGGCATTGAAAGTGCCCTCTGCGTTATTCGCTGCTCCGGTCTTCACTACGAACACGCCCATGTTACCTTGAATCGGCTCGCTCAAAGTGTTCTCGCCTTGTGCGATTGCGGCACCGATCACTGCAGGCTCCATGCCGGCATTGCCGAAACGGCTGTCAGCCAGGCTTACGCGCTCTACGCTCTGTACTTTCTGACCCATGATCTGTGCAGCAGCCTCCAGACTCTCAACGCCTTTCAATTCTTTCTTGATATACGCTGCTTTCGCGTTATTCGTTGCCTCGTAGGTCAACTCAGCACGAACAGCCTCCAACGGACGATAATCGCCGTCGTTCACCTCAGTCAGAGCAGCTACGATGAACTGCTGGCCGCACTCAAAGACATCGGATACTTGACCTTCTTTAGCCTCGAATGCCCAACGTACGATAGGACGGCTGGCTGCCAACTGACCTACTTTGTCGGTCGTGGCGGTCAGGTTGAACTGCGGTACAACGGTCATGCCTGCTTCCTGAGCAGCTGCCTCCAATGCCTCGGCATTGTTGTTGTTCACGATGAACTGTTTGGCGTTGTTATAGATAATCGAGTAGGTCTTGCTCGACGGGGTTACCTCGCGTGCAAGGATAGCCAACTTCACTTTCGGGGTCGGTTTGCCAATCTCCATGATCTCGTAGGTCTGCTCGCCCATGCCCTGTGCAACGGTGAATTTCTCGCCGCGTTTGCCTGCCAGAGCCGGCTCTGCGATATTCTTCGGCAGGTCAGTAGCCTTGAACCAACCTAACTCTTGGTCCTCACCGCCCTCTACGATAGCTTTCAGCTCAACGGAATCCGGCAGCGAATAGCCGGCCTGCATGATACGAGCCATCGCATAGGTGTTGTTCTCAAACAGAATCTCCGTGCAATCGCCGGCTTTAGCACCCTTAGCGAACGCAAACTCCTTGAACTGAGCCGGAACGGTCTCCTCCGAGTAGTCGCGGCCGTCGTACATGATATCCGAGTTGGTGTTAACAACGAGGCTCACGTCTTCTGCGCTCTGGAACTCCTCTTTGAGGTTGTTCATCAGCGTCTCTGCCGCTTTGAAATCATCCTCGCTCGGAACGATGTCAAAAGCGATGTATTTGATAGCGCGGTTCGGAGTCTGCTTGTACTGCTCTTTATGCTGTGCATACAGCTTCTTGATGTCGCGGTCGCTAACCTTTACCAGACTATCGGCTACGCTGAAGTACGGCTGCATAACGTACTCTGCGCTCACGCCTTTCTGACGTGCGTCGAAAGCGTACTCTGCGTCCAGCGAGTTTGCCTTCAGCAGGTGTTGCAGCAGAGAGGTGTACTTCTCCTGCATGTAGCTCATGCGTACGGCTTTCTCCCAGTACATCCAATAGGTCTTGGCCTGCTGCAGGTTCGCGTTCTGCTCTCCGTCCTCGCTACCTTCGTTGATTGCGGCAATCAGGTTCTTCACAATCTCGCGGCTGTACTGACCGTCCTCGCCGTAGAAAGCTCGACGACCACGCAGAATCTGGTGAACGTTCTCACCTACGCATAATTCCGTTAACTCGTCTGCGGTAATGTCCATACCGATTTTCTTTGCTTGTGCACGCATCGTGTAATCCATGACGAACATGTTCCATACCTGATTGCGAATCTGCGCATGCATGTCTTCGTCAAAATCCGAACGACCGGACTCAATCTTGTACACTTCTGTCAACTGTTCTTTAGCTGCCTCGTACTCCGTGTAGTGGATTTTCTGACCTTCAATGACGCCTACGTTCTCGCGGCTACGATTGAAGAAACTACTGCCGGAGTTCAAAAAGTCTCCGAGGATAAATGCCAGCATGGCGAGACCGACAATCGCGATCAACAACGCGCCATGATTTCTAATTCTTTGTAAACTTGCCATTTTTTACTATTAAATTTTATTGTATTTTCATTTTATTGAGCTGCCTCAAGAATCTTTATCTTACCGTTCTTCATCTCTGGAGTAGAGTTGTACTTCATGATCTTTCCGGTCAAGCGTACTTTATCTCCTACCGCAACCGGCGTTGCGCCATCCGGTACATCACACCAATAAGCCTCAAATACCTTACCTCCGGTCTGAGTGTCTGCAATCCAGAAGGTTTGTTGACCACGACTGATGGTCGCACTATAGCCTTCGTTCTGAACGTAGCCTTCAACCACATAGATGTCTTTGCTCGGGGTGTTATTTTCCGGCAATGCCAGCGCTGCTGCTTTGGCCTCCTCGCAAGTCGCATGAATAGTGTCCGGAATAGTCGGACGTACCATGGAATCGATACGTACGATGAAGCCGTCCTTCAACTCCGGCGTGGTACCCTTGTAGTTGATGAGCTGGCCGCGGACGGTCAGTTTCGAACCTACCAGAGGCACATCCGTCATCTTCGTGAACTTCTTGTTGTTGAGGTTGTTGATATAATAGCAGGAGATACTCGTCTTGCCTCCGTTATCCGACATCTTGAAGTTGATATTCTTGTACTTGGAGGGGACATCATCCGGATTCGTGCTGTTTGCCGTCACGACTCCAGATAACTTATATATCTCCGCCGTCGCTACATCTGCCGGCAGACTCTTGCAGATCGCTATCGCACTATCAATGGATATCTCAATTCCGTTCGTATCAGGAATTGTTACAGGCATCGATTCGGGTACGCCATCCGTAGCTCCGGGATTCGGAATGTACGGACTCTCTTTGCAACCTACCATTACCATTGCGACCATTGCGGCCAGTATTAAAATGCTCTTTTTCATATAACTTTTTGTTTTAGATATCAGATTAAGCGTTAAATATCAAAATCGGCTACAAAATTACAAAAAATATTTCACGCGCGCAAACATTTGTAAAAAAAAGTGAAAAAAATCGCACTTTTCTTGCGTATGTCAGAAAATTGTTGTAATTTTGTGCGCTTTTTCGATGGTGGGGTATTTTGTACCCTCACGAGAAGCATCAGTATTAATCCGGAAAGTGGTAGCTGAGGGGCTTTCGACTTTGAGCGAAGCGGTCTTTCGACTTTCGACTTTGAGCGAAGCAGTCTTTCGACTTTCGACTTTGAGCAAAGCGGTCTTTCTACTTTCTACTTTCTACTAAAGGCTAAAACTATAGCAACAATTCCTCAGAGACCACGCGGTGGTCGAGTTATCAAAGAGGACCCGCATCGTATTAACGACAAGATTCGCGGTGTCCAGCAAGTACGCCTCATCGGCGACAACGTAGAGCAGGGTATCTACTCGTTCCAACAGGCAATGAAGATTGCCGATGACCTCAACCTCGATTTGGTTGAGATCGCTGCGACCGCCAATCCACCCGTTTGCCGAGTTATTGACTATCAGAAGTTCCTCTACGCCCAGAAGAAAAAGCAAAAAGAGGCGAAGGCTAACCAGAAAAAGCAGGAGGTGAAGGAGATTCGTTTCGGACCGCAGACCGATGACCACGATTACAACTTCAAGCTCAAGCACGCACAGGAGTTCCTCAAGGAAGGTAACAAAGTGAAAGCTTATGTCTTCTTCCGCGGACGATCCATCGTCTTCAAGGAGCAAGGCGAACTTCTCCTCGCGCGATTTGCTGCTGACCTTGAAGAATTCGGAAAGGCGGATAACGTACCAAACCTCGAGGGAAAAAGAATGATTATGTTCTTGAGCCCCAAGAGCCAAAAATAAAACTAATATAGGTCAAAAATAAGTCCAATACCGACGGTCGAACGACGGTCAACCGACGGTCAAAGCCAATGTTGGACCAATGTAACGCCCCAAAACAAGTCGTAGGGCCTACCTTTTTATCGCGTCTGAGTACGCGTGGCTGCCCGAGACTTTAGTATTAATATTTTAAATTCAAAACAAAATGCCAAAGGTAAAAACGAACACCGGTGCAAAAAAGCGTTTCACGCTTACCGGAACCGGTAAAATCAAGCGTAAGCACGCTTACAAAAGTCACATTCTGACGAAGAAGACTAAAAAACAAAAACGCAACCTCACCCATGTTGCGTTAGTTGATCAAACGAACCTGCGCTCCGTACGTGAGATGCTGCTGCTTCGTTAAGTATGAACCATTAAAGTGAAAGGACAAGAGAAATGCCAAGATCAGTAAATCACGTTGCTTCGCGCAACCGTCGCAAAAAGATTTTGTCTCTCACCCGTGGTAACTTTGGTGGCCGTGCTAATGTATGGACCGTAGCAAAGAACACGTGGGAGAAAGGTTTGCAGTATGCTTACCGCGATCGTAAGAACAAAAAACGTACATTCCGCGCTCTCTGGATTCAGCGTATCAACGCTGCCGCTCGCCTCGAAGGTCTGAGCTACAGCCAGTTGATGGGTTGCCTCAAGAAAGCTGGAATCGTCATCAACCGCAAAGCGCTTGCTGACCTCGCTATGAATCAACCCGCTGCTTTCAAAGCAGTCGTTGACCAAGCGAAGAAAAAAGCAGAGAAAGCTGCAAAGTAAGGTTCTTACAAAAAAAATGAGCTCGCGTTTTGCGAGCTCTTTTTTTATCCCAACCGTTTATCCTAACCGGAATCCGATATGCTGAAGTTCGGCTTTGATCTGCTGATGTAAGTCCGGGCTGGCGGATACAAGTGGTAGCCTTAGATAATTCTTAATAATTCCTTTCTGCGCCAGAACGGCTTTGATGCCGACAGGGTTGCCTTCGGCAAACAACAATCGTACCATTTCAGCATATTTAGCCTGTAACGCCCGGTCTTTGTCATGCACAATGTGCCAGAAGTCTTCCGGGAAAGCATTCGAGGCTACGGAAATCAATCCCGCTCCGCCGGCTTCCATGACCTCGCAAGCGATACCATCATCGCCGCTGATGACAAGAAGGGGCTCTTGACTCTTGACTCTTGACTCTTGACTCAAAGCGATCAAATCTTTGATTTGAGCGATATTGCCGCTTGCTTCTTTGATGCCGACAATCTTGTCGGGATGGGCTTCATAGATCCGCATGACGGTCTCTGGCAGCAGGTTCACACCCGTGCGCCCGGGAACATTATATAATATCACGGGAATCGGAGAGGCTTCCGCAACTTTGCAGAAATGTTGAAACAGCCCCTCTTGATTCGGTTTGTTGTAATACGGGCAGACGGAAAGGATAGCGGCGTAGTTTTCCGAGAGTTCGTCACGCATGGCGTCTAACTCTGCACACACCGCCGCAGTATTGTTTCCGCCAACTCCCAATACCAATGGTATCGGAACGGGGCTGATCGCGGCGCAGATGTCGGGGTCATCCATCGCTGGGTAATGACGTTTAAAAGCGGCAAGTTTGACATGTTCCGCTATAAACTGCCGTACTACTTTCTTCTCCTCTGCGGTCAGGGTAGCGGCTTCGCCGGTTGTACCGAGTACCACAATGTAGTCCACAAAACCGTTTAACTGTGTGTCTAACAGCCGTGCGAGGGCCTCATAATCCACTTTGCCGTTTGCATCAAAGGGCGTAATGAGCGCTGTGCCAAGTCCTTTTAATTCGTTCATTCGTTCACTCCTTCACTCGTTAATCGTTACTCTTAATAGTTGTGATAAAACTCATGATTTGGTCGTAGAGCCATGAGGCTTCGAGGGCAGCTTCTTCGCCTTGCTCGGGTGTGAAATCGGGTAGGGAGATCAGCATATCGTGTATCCCTTCGCCCATATTCAGACCCACTTTGAAGTCTGCACGGGTGTACATGGTTATGTAACGAAGTGGCAAACACGGTCTTGTTGTGAGATCAATAAGCAGGTCGTACTGCTCTGTCTGCAGGTCGTCCAAGACGTAGTCGCGCGGTTTGCCGAAGAAATTATAATCGCCCACACCGAGAATGCGACTTTGAGGCAGAATGAGCGTGTTGATCAGTTTTTTCTCTACGTATCCCCACATCGTCACGTCCATCTGGCGGCGTAAGAGGTCTTGTCGAATCGATTTGATCGCGTCGTTACGCTCCAACAGATCGCTCTCATAGACGATCATCACCTTCAGCGGCTGATCCAAATGCGGAAAACGTGGATTGCGCTCCGGCATTTTCCTACGCAGGTAATCAAATATGAATTGTTTCAGTTTCATAAATCTATGTACCATTTGGTCATTTACCATTTACCATTTCTATAAACTCCTCCTCACTCATCAATTTGATACCGAGGTCTTCGGCTTTCTTTCGTTTTTCCGGTCCCATATTCTCTCCCGCAAGAATGAAAGAGGTCTTCTTGCTGACCGAACCGACATTCTTTCCTCCGTTGGCTTCAATCATTGCCTTGTATTCATCGCGGCTGTGCTGGCTGAATGTGCCGGAGATGACGATGGATAGTCCTGCCAGTTTGTCGGATTGCGGTCCTGTTGCAGCTTCGCCTTCGAATTGCAAACCGGCTTGCCGCAAGCGTTCAAGAATCTCCAGATTGCGCATGTCGTTGAAGTACGCGACAATATTCTCTGCAATCTGCGGTCCGACATCTTCAATGGCACAGAGTTGTTCGGCCGTTGCCCATTGGAGCGTGTCTATGGTGTTATATACGCGGGCGATCTTCTTGGCGGTTGTCTCTCCTACCATGCGGATTCCAAGCGCGAAGAGCACACGTGCCCACGGCACTTGTTTAGACGCCTCAATGCCGGCTAAGATATTTTGCGCGGACTTCTCGCCAAGTCGTTCTTGCGCGGCGATGTCTTCCAGTTTGAGATCGTAGATGTCTGCGATGTTTTTTAATAAGCCTTTCTGGTAGAACAAATCAATCGTCTCCTCGCCAAGACCGTCTATATTCATCGCTTTGCGACTAACGAAATGCTCAATCTTTCCTTTTATCTGCGGCGGGCAACCTGCTTCGTTCGGACATCGCCAAGCCGCTTCACCTTCCACGCGAACTAACTTCGCTCCGCATTCCGGACAGGTGGTGGGGAAGGCATATTCGGCACTATCTACGAGCAGCGTAGCGTCAGCGCGACGTATGCTGTTTAAACCGATTTCTCTTCCTGTTATCTTCGGAATGATCTCTCCTCCTTTCTCTACCCACACACGATCACCCGGACGGATGTCCAGCGACTTGATAAAATCTTCGTTATGAAGTGTCGCGCGTTGGACAATCGTACCGCTCAGTTGTACGGGTTCGAGGTTTGCTACAGGCGTTACGACACCTGTGCGGCCGACTTGGTAGGTGATCTCTTTGAGGAGCGTCAACTGTTTCTCCGCGGGGAACTTATAGGCGATTGCCCAGCGTGGTGTCTTGGCGGTAAAACCGAGTTCTTCTTGCTGTGCTAAATTATTGACTTTGAGTACAATACCATCGGTTGCAACCGGCAGATTCTTGCGCTCCGTGTCCCAATAAGCGATGTACGCCATCACCTCATCTACGGAATGGCAAACCTTGATAGCGTCCGATATGTGGAATCCCCACTGTTTGGCAGTCTCGAGCCGCTCGTAATGAGTCGTGCCGGGCAGATTGTCGCCGAGCATGTAATAGAGGTACGCGTCCAAACCACGACGCGCCACTTCTTTCGGATCTTGCAGTTTGAGTGTTCCGGAAGCGGCATTTCTCGGGTTGGCAAACAGCGGTTCTTCCTGTTCCTCACGTTCTTTGTTGAGCGCTTCGAAACGCTCCCATGGCAGCAGCACTTCGCCGCGTAACTCAAAAAACTCCGGAATGTCTGTCCTCTCAATTCGCCAAGGGATGGAAGGGATGGTTTTGATGTTTGCAATCACGTCATCTCCTTGTACGCCATCGCCTCGCGTGAGCGCTTTGACGAGTATTCCATGCTCGTACCAAAGAGAAATAGAAAGTCCGTCGAACTTTAGTTCGCAAACGATTTCTGCATTCGAAGGCAACTTGCGTACCCAGTCTTCAATCTCTTCGCGCGAATAACTGTTCGCCAGCGAGAGCATCGGATACTTATGTTTGACTTGCTCAAACCCCTTTTTGCCCAAATCACTTCCCACATGTTGTGTCGGGGATTTAGGGTCGAACATATCCGGGAATTGTGCTTCGAGCGCTTGCAGACGATGCATCTTCTCGTCGAACTCACGGTCCGAGAGTGTAGGCATATTGAGTACATAGTACTTGTAGTTCGCCTCCTCCAACTCCTTGCGCAGAGCCTTTAGCTCATCGCGTTCGGGTTCTTCTATTTCGCTGAATAAGTCCATCATCTTACAATCATCTTCCGTTGGTAGATCTGGCCGTCATAATAAACGGTAACGATATATACTCCTGCCGGATCAGGCAGTTCTACTTCGTAGAGAGGCGAAGTGATTTTATTGCGTTCTACGAGCCATCCGTTGATGGTATAGATGGCGTAGAAACTCGGCTGACCTTCCGTGAAAGCATTCTGGATGACCATCCTTCTGCTGTTGCCGGAGAAGATATCTTCGGTATTGATTTGCGGAGTGGGGTCATAGACGAGTGTGCTGTCTAATTTCAGACCTACTAAAACCGGGTCGTGGTCGGAGCAACGGAACATCGTCTCGTCCGACGAACGCTGGTAGTTATATTTGTCGTCCTCATCGGAGTTGATGTGGAATCCGCTCATGCCGGTTACTTGGCGGAACATAGTACCGTTACTGATGGCGTGATCGATGTAACTGGCCATGCCGCCGTACATATAACTGTAACTGCTGTCGCCATGGAAAGCGCGATGAAGGTCTATCATGCCATTTTCAATGAAAATTTTGATGGGCTTGGTAAATGCGTAGCAGTTCATATCGCCCATAAACAGCACATCTTTCTCGCGGATATGAGGATTTTTGCGATAGTTGTTGTATAGCGATACTACAGCTCTGGCTTCTTTTATACGCCGCTCTTCGTCACCGGTATTCATCGATTTGAAATGGTTGATGGAGTAGATGAATTTTTCGCCGGTTTCTTTCTCTCGAAAACAAATCATTTTCTTTCTGTTCTGAGTCTCTTCATCGCTTTCCGCCGGCGTATTGATAGGCTCTACGGTGTTCTTGTCATAGACAAAATCTACTTTCTGGGAAGTACCGGTTTCCGAATCGTGGAAGAAAGCATAATTTCGGTCCGGAAGCGCATTGTTGAGGTCGTTCACAATCTCTGTGATAGCTTCGTCACCCAGCTGCAACTCCACGAGACCGTAGATGTCCGCATTAATGCGTTTGAGCGCTTTATGCACCTTGGCGCGTTGTGCCTGATGCTCGGCGTAACTGTCGGCTCCCATTGAACCCCAAGTCATGAAGTAGTTCTCGACGTTAAAACCGCATACCAACAGCCGGTAGTCTCCTAAATCAGGTATGCCGGCTTCCAAATCGGCACGGGTGTTGCCCGACCATTTGCCATCCAGAAAAGTCAAACTGGAGGTGCTGTTGACGCGGGCCTTGAGACCGATAATCTTCTCTCCGCAGCGGTGGTAGTTGTTGATGCCGCTGATAGAAAACATACATTGGCTGTTTATCCGAACGGTCGATTTGTAGTCCTCTGATTCCGGGAATCCGTGGCTCTCGGGGTTAAAGCGGCGGAAAGGCGAAACGATATAACTCCCGTTTTGGTTGTTGCACACTACGATCGGCACATCGAAAATGACGGCCTGACCGATATATGGCCGCAAGGCTTCGCCGGACCATGTCGATGGATTGTCGATGGTGATATGGGTTTGCCCGATGGCTGTTATACACAACAAAAGGGCGATCAAAAGTACTCTAAAACGGGTTTTCATATCGCTTTACTACTAAATCGGCTACAAAAGTACAAAAAAATTTGCATTCTTGCAAAAAAAATCGTAACTTTGCAGCGAATTTTAGAATTTGTAAGCTTTATACTATGACTTTTTCGGAATTTTGGACAACAATAAAGATTCGTAAATGGGGCAAGTATGTGATTACGCTGCTTGTTTTTCTCGTGGTGTTTCTGTTTATCGGAGATCAGAGTCTGATACATTTCGTACGCCGCGGACGTGAGATTCGTCATCTGGAGGAGCAACGGGATATGTATCGTGCCGGAGCGGAAGAGGCACAACGGGAGATTTTGTTGCTGCAAAATCCCGACAGTCTGGAGCAATACGCGCGCGAACATTATTTTATGCATACAAGTAACGAGGACATTTATTTAGTCGAAGAATGAAAAAATCTACTATCATATTGATCATCGGCCTAATTATTCTGGCCGTAGGAGCAGGGCTGAGCGTTGCAAAAATTGAGCCTTGGGCGGATTATGTGCTCATCGCCGGAGCGATTGTGGTTATCATTCGCGGTTTTGTCCGCAACCACGAGAGAGATGATAGATAAAAATCGATCCGAACATATAATTTTAGGAGTCGATCCCGGTACATTGTACATGGGCTACGCACTCTTGCACACGGTGGGGCAGCAGGTGGAAATCATTGATTTCGGAGTGTTGGACGTGCATAAGTTAGACGGCCAGTATCCGCGATTGCAGCAGGAGTTCTTCTTCTTGCAGGAGTTGATCGACAAACATCATCCCACTTCGCTGGCGATCGAGACGCAGTTTGTGGATAAGAACCCGCAAACCATGATAAAGATCGTGCACGCGCAAGGCGTAGCAATCGCTGCGGCCCTGAGTAAAGATGTGCCGATTTATGAGTATTCGCCGATGAAGATCAAGATGGCGATTACGGGCAACGGGCATAGTTCGAAAGAGCAGGTGGCAGGTATGTTACAGCGTTTTCTGCATATCCCGGACGAGAAGATGCCGAAGAAACTCGATGCGACGGACGCACTGGGTATTGCGTATTGCCACTACCTACAATTAGGGATGCCGGTTTCCGAGGGCGGACCGAAAGACTGGACCACCTTTGCGAAGCGCAAAGGCTTGACGGATAAGGGCTTGACAGGTCCTGCAGCACAATTGGCTGCCGCGCTTGCAACCGCCAAAAAGAAAAAAAAGTAAAAAAACTTTCCCTAAAATTTGGTAGTGTCAAAAAAATGTTGTACCTTTGCACCGAAAATCGACAATTAAAATTAAAACAATAATACTATGGCTTACAAGATTTCAAGTGACTGCGTAGCGTGCGGTACCTGTATTGATGAGTGCCCGGTTGGAGCAATCCATGAGGGCGAACAGTATTCGATTGATCCGGAGGTTTGTATCGAGTGCGGTACATGTGAGGGCGTGTGCCCGAGCGGCGCAATCAGCCTCTAATGAGGTGTATTTTTTGACGAAAAATGTAAATTTTTGAGGGACTACGGCTGGTGGTCCTTCATTTTTTTGCAAAAAATGTAAGGTAAACCTTGCAAATATGAATTTTTTTTTGTAATTTTGCAGCGATTTTCAATATTTTAATTCAAAATGGAGAAAAAAGAGGCAAATATGGTTGCTCAAGAAGAGCAAGTGCAAGGTGTTCCGGAGGTTCAGGAAGTGCAGGTTGACGTGCAGGAAGAGATGTTAAAACCCTTCTTCCGTATTCATGATTATCTCGTGGCTCATGCGAAGATGCCTATCCGCAGGCAGTTGATGGACGAAATCAATTGGGACGACCGGTTGATTGCGATTAAAGGCGGCCGTGGCGTGGGCAAAACGGATTTCCTCCTGTCTCGTGCGAAGGAAATTGAGACCGAGTGGAAAAATCTGCCGGTTCCCTTGACCAAGAAAGGACGTCCTTCCAAACGCAAATCCCAACGGGATGTGCGCCCTTGCCTCTTTGTGAGCATGAATGATTTCTATTTCACCAAGCACACGTTGATGGAGCTCGCAAGCGCCTTTGCGCAGAAGGGTGGGCGATACCTCTTCATCGATCAACTCTTCAAGTATCCGAACTGGTCGCGCGAACTCAAACGCTGCTATTCGAAATTCAAAAACCTGCATATCATTTTCTGCGCTACGCCGGTCATGCCTATTGATGAGGAAAACCGCGATCTGGAGCGTATTGCACATACCTATAACCTCCGCGGATTCTCTTTCCGCGAGTACCTGAACCTCCAGACGGGGCTGCATCTACAGTCCTATACCCTTGAGGATATTCTTCAGCGTCATGCTTCTATCTCTCGCGAGATTTGCGAACGTGTACATCCGCTTGATTATTTCAACGCGTACCTCGACCACGGCTATTATCCTTCCTATCTGGAGTCCAAGTCTTTTGAGTCCGAAATATTGAAGGTGATGAACAGCCAGTTGGAGGTGGACGTGCTGATGATTAAGCAGATTGATGTAGCGTGTCTGCATAAGCTCCGCAAACTGCTCTATATTCTTATGGAGGAGGCGCCTTCTGCGTTGAATGTGTCGAATATCTCCGAAGAGATTCAGCTCAGCCGAGCGACGACCATGAACTATATCAAGTATCTCAAGGACTCGCGACTCATCAACCTCCTCTATCCTGAGAATAAAGCTTTCCCGATGAAGCCGACGAAGGTCTATATGCATAACCCGAACCTCGCGCGAATGATTTTCTCTCGCGAGATCCCGCGTATTGATATGCTCGAGACTTATTTCTATACGGCTATCCACGGCGGACATAAGGTGAACGCCACCGAGCGTAGCGCGATGTTCATCGTCGATAACCAGTATTATTTCGATGTGCACGAGAAAGTCTCTAACCGCGACACGATCCGTCCGACGGCTGTCGGCGACCTCGAGACCGGAAGAGGCAACCAGATACCCCTCTGGCTCCTCGGCTTCTTATACTAGGGAACTAGAACCCTAGGATACTAGGATACTAGTCAAATTAGACCAACAACAAATCAACATTAAATAACAAATCATTCTTATGGCAAAAGAGAAAAAATTTATGACCATGGATGGTAACGCAGCTGCGGCACATGTGGCTTACATGTTTACCGAGGTAGCTGCTATCTATCCTATCACGCCGTCGTCTCCGATGGCGGAGAACGTGGACGAGTGGGCTGCCGCAGGTCGCAAGAACCTGTTCGGCGAGACCGTACTCGTGCAGGAGATGCAGTCTGAGGCCGGTGCAGCAGGTGCTGTTCACGGTTCGCTGAACGCAGGTGCGCTGACCACCACTTTCACGGCTTCGCAGGGTCTGCTCCTCATGATCCCGAACATGTACAAGATCGCCGGTGAGCTCATCCCGTCTGTCTTCCATGTATCGGCTCGTACGCTCGCCAGCCACGTGCTCTGTATCTTCGGTGACCACCAGGATGTCATGGCGTGCCGCCAGACCGGTTTCGCTATGCTCGCTGAGGCTTCCGTACAAGAGGTGATGGACCTCGCCGGAGTAGCACACCTCGCTACTATCAAGAGCCGCGTGCC
>DEKW01000008.1:0-295 GCA_002354055.1 Bacteroidales bacterium UBA2712 | reverse complement strand
TGAACTTCTTCGACGGCTTCCGTACCTCGCACGAGTACCAGAAGGTAGAGGCGATGGATATGGAGGACCTCCGTCCATTAGTAGACTACAAGGCGCTCCAGGAGTTCCGTGAGCGTGCCCTCAGCCCGATGCGTCCGGAGATGAAAGGTATGGCGGAGAACCCCGATGTCTTCTTCGCTCACCGCGAGAGCTGCAACCGTTTCTATGACGCAGTGCCGGATATCGTTTCCGATTATATGAAGGAGATCTCCAAGATCACCGGCCGCGAGTATCGTCCGTTCAACTACTACGGTGC
>DEKW01000021.1 GCA_002354055.1 Bacteroidales bacterium UBA2712 | reverse complement strand
AACTTTTTGGGGTCACCTCATTCCGGGCGGCTCTCTTTCGTTCATTCGTTCACTCGTTCAACATTACTCCTGCATCAGCAGTTGCATTACCACTTTGGCGCTGTATGCAACAGGGGTGCCGGGGCCGAAGATGGCGGCGACACCGGCTTTGTAGAGGAAGTCGTAGTCCTGCGCGGGGATGACACCACCGGCGGTGACCATGATATCCGGACGGCCGAGTTTCTTGAGTTCCTCGATGACCTGCGGGATGAGGGTCTTGTGACCTGCTGCAAGCGAGGAGACACCCAGTACATGGACATCGTTCTCCACCGCCTGTTTAGCTGCCTCTGCCGGAGTCTGGAACAAGGGTCCCATATCGACATCAAAGCCGCAATCGGCATAACCGGTGGCTACCACTTTGGCGCCACGATCATGGCCATCCTGTCCCATCTTGGCAATCATGATACGGGGTTGACGACCTTCTTTCTTGGCAAACTCTGCCGTGAGACGACAAGCTTCCTGGAAGTTATCGTCGTTCTTAGTACCTGAAGCGTACACGCCTGAAATAGTTCTGATGGTTGCTTTATAACGTCCTACGACTTTCTCGCAGGCATCGGAGATCTCGCCGAGTGAAGCGCGGAGACCTGCTGCTTTGACAGCGAGTGCGAGGAGGTTCTCACCCTTACCGCCGTCTGCCCATTTCTGTACGGACTCGGTGATCTCGGCAAGAGCAGCCTGCACGGCTTTCTCGTCACGGTTAGCGCGGAGTTCGTTGAGGCGGGCTACCTGCTGCTCACGAACGGCGGTGTTGTCAATCTCGAGGATGTCAATCGGGTCTTCGTGCTCCAGACGATACTCGTTGATACCGATGATCTTCTGTTTGCCGGAGTCGATACGCGCCTGTGTACGAGCGGCGGCTTCCTCGATACGCATCTTAGGAATACCGGTCTCGATAGCTGCTGCCATACCGCCGAGTTTCTCGATCTCCTGGATATGTGCCCAGGCTTTCTCCATGAGTTCCTGGGTAAGGGTCTCTACGTAGTAAGAACCACCCCACGGGTCGATCTCCTTGCAGACCTTGGTCTCTTCCTGGATGTAGATCTGGGTGTTACGTGCGATACGTGCGGAGAAGTCCGTCGGCAGTGCGATGGCCTCGTCGAGTGCGTTGGTATGGAGCGACTGGGTGTGGCCGAGTGCAGCTCCCATCGCCTCGATACAGGTACGGCCGACGTTGTTGAACGGGTCCTGCTCGGTGAGCGACCAACCGGAGGTCTGGCTGTGCGTACGGAGCGCCATCGATTTCGGGTTCTTGGCGCCGAAAGACTTGACGATCTTCGCCCAGAGCATACGACCTGCACGCATCTTGGCAATCTCCATGAAGTGGTTCATACCGATCGCCCAGAAGAAGGACAGACGCGGTGCGAACGTATCGACATCCATGCCGGCGTTGACACCTGCGCGGAGGTACTCCATACCGTCGGCAAGCGTGTACGCCAACTCGATATCTGCCGTCGCACCGGCTTCCTGCATGTGGTAACCGGAGATGGAGATGGAGTTGAACTTAGGCATGTTCTGCGAGGTATATTCGAAGATGTCGGCGATGATCTTCATGGAGAACTTAGGCGGGTAGATATAGGTGTTACGCACCATGAACTCCTTGAGGATATCGTTCTGGATGGTACCTGCCATCTCCTCGAGTTTGGCACCCTGCTCGAGTCCGGCGTTGATATAGAACGCGAGGATCGGCAGCACGGCGCCGTTCATGGTCATGGAGACGGACATCTTGTTCAGAGGTATACCGGCGAAGAGGACCTTCATGTCCTCCAGCGAGCAGATAGACACACCTGCTTTGCCGACGTCACCCACGACGCGCATGTTATCGGCGTTGTAGCCGCGGTGGGTCGGGAGGTCAAAAGCGACAGACAGACCTTTCTGACCGGACGCGAGGTTTCTTCTGTAGAAGGCATTCGATTCTTCGGCCGTCGAGAATCCGGCGTACTGACGGATGGTCCAAGGACGCAGCGGATACATGGCGCTGTACGGGCCACGGAGGAACGGAGGAATACCGGACACGTAGTCGAGGTGCTCCATGCCTTGCAGGTCCTCTTTGGTGTAGATCGGCTTGACGTCGATGAGTTCCGGCGTCTGCCAGTCGGCGTTGTTCGGGCCAACAACCTTGGTCGCAGCCACTTTTTTAATGTCTATATCTTTAAAATTCGGCTTCATAGCGATTATTTTTTAAGAAGTTGTTGGTTAAACGATTTGAGGGTTTCGAGGACGTTGCAACGGACGTGGATGAAGTTGGTGATGCCGAGCTTCTGGAGGTCCTCCATGCAAGCCGGAGCACCGGCGACGATGAAGAGCTCTTTCTTGCCCTGCAGCTTCTTCCAGGCCTTCGGCGCGAGGTCGGCGTACTCGTCGTCAGACGAACAGAGGACGATGATGTCCGCTTTCGCCTTGCGGGCAGCCTTGATACCTTCGGCGATGGTAGCAAAACCGTTGTTGTCGATGACCTTGTATCCTGCGCACGCGAGGAAGTTACAACTGAACTGCGCACGCGCGATACGCATGGCGAGGTTACCGATGGTCAGCATGAACGCAACCGGCTGTTTCTTAGCTGCTTCGGTCTCTAAGCGCAGCGCCTCGAACTCCTCGGCAGCACGGGCAACCGGAAGAGTCGGTAAGCAGGCTTCGCCGTTATTAGCGCAACCGCATGCAGCCTGTTTCTTATCCGTCTTGCATGTGCAAATGCTACTGCAAGCACCGGCATCGGCTTTGATCTTCTTTCCTGCTTTCTCGGTGAAGTTCGGGAACTGGTTCGAGCCAAGGAGCACCTCTTTGCGTTTAGCGACGTCAGCGAGACGTGCTTTGAGGTTAGCCGCCATGTGCTCTTGTACCTTGCCTTCGGCAACGAGCTGGTACATACCGCCGCGCTCCTGGATATCAAGGAACTGCTTCCATGCCTCGGCAGCGATAGAAGCGGTCAGGTTCTCGAGGTAATACGAACCCGCTGCAGGGTCAACGACCTTATCGAAATGTGCCTCTTCCTTGAGCAGCAGCTGCTGGTTACGGGCGATACGCTCGGAGAAATCCGTCGGACGCTCGTAGGTCACGTCAAACGGCGTGACGGTGATCTCATCGACACCTGCGAGAGCGGCGCTCATGGTCTCGGTCTGCGAACGGAGGAGGTTCACGTACGCGTCGAAGATAGTCATATTGAAACGGCTGGTCTCAGCGCTGACGTTCATCTTAGCAGCGTTGCGAAGAGCGGTGGTGAAGATCGGGTCTTTGTATGCCTCGACAATCTTTGCCCATAGCAGACGACCTGCGCGGAACTTGGCAATCTCCATAAAATAGTTACCGCCGATACCCATATTGAAACGGATAGCGTTGGCTGCGCGGTAGTTCGGGATGCCTGCCTCGGTCATCATCGTCATGTACTCGGCACCCCAAGCGAGAGCGTAAGCGAGCTCCTGAGCCGCATAAGCGCCGGAGTTATTGAGGATGACGCTGTTGACGCCTACTACGCGGTAACCCGGCAGCGACTTGGCTGCTTTGACGGTCTCGGCGATCTTCTCCGACACCTGCTCACGGGTCAGGGCTTTGCCCTTGAGGAGCATGTTCTTGATCGGGTCCACGTTGATAGAACCGATGAGGCCTTTGGTGTCATAACCCATGCGGCCGTAGTAACGCACGAGGATGTTCGCCAGCTTCGGCGCTGCGCAGGCGCAGATAGAGAAGTTGATGGCTACTGCCGGTGCATAAACGCCGTTGAGGAGCGTTTTGATGAAGTTGTACGTCAGTTTGTCCTTGTCGAGACAGAAACCGAGGGACGTGATACCTTTGTTGAGCACCTCCAGCGCTTTCGCATTCGCCTTGCGTGCATTCTTGCAAGCGCAGATGTTCTGGCGGATTGCCCATTCGTTGTTTGTACGCGTACCGCGAACGTAGGGGAACTGACCCGGCGCAGAGACGGTGGTCTTCAGGCCTTTGAGGTCCTCACGGCGGTAGAACGGCTGCACGTTGAATCCTTCCGGCGTGCGCCATACCAACTTCTTGTCGAAGTCGGCACCTTTCAGGTCAGCGATGATCTTGTCCTTCCATACTTGCGTGGAGACCGGAGCAAAATCCGCTAACATGTTTACTTTGTTGTCTGCCATGATTAGAAAAAATTAAACTTTGTTTATATTTTTTGATCGTTCGTTTCACTCACTAAAGGACAATGGACAATGGACGATGGACTTATTTGTATTAGTGGGTCTCATCGTTAGCAACTCTGCTATGCAGCGTATAGATACGCTTCTGCAAACTCTCCAGTTTCGAGCGCACAGAATAGTAATTTGGCGTTTCGATGTAGCCACGGCGATAAGCGATCTCTACCTGAGTTTCCAACTCATACAGAGAACCCAATGCTATCGACAAAAACCGTGCGAAATCCTTCTCGCTATCCTTGCCGGAGCCTTCTGCTATATTCGAAGGAACCGACACAGCAGCACGCTGCATCTGCGAAGCCAAGCCGAACACTTCACTCTTGGGGAAAGACGCGGTCAGCGTATAGATCGTATCCGCCAATTCCACGCCATCCAGCCAAATGTCGAGTTTTCTGAAGTTGTGCATTTTTGTCTATTGTCTTTTGTCTTTACTCCTTTGTCAAAAAATTCGCACAAAGTTAGTACAATTTTCGCATATATGCAAGAAAAAACAGTAAATTCTTCCAAAAATCTTCATTTTTATCCGTTTTCGCTGCATTGCGAGCATATTTTTGTCTTTTATTCGACATAAACCCCAAAAGAAGCACCCGAAAAAACCTCTTTATCTAGAGTATTAAGCTTCTGGTAGCCGCGGAAAGGCGGATTTCGCGCAATAATGATGGCTTTTGCGGCTCTTTACAAAACACTCATTTGCAAATAAATAGATATGCCCAAAACACGCAAATCGGCATCCTTCGGGGTGCTTTTTTCATTTTTTCCTTGCATATATCAAAAAAAAGTTGTACCTTTGCAGCGCATTTTGTGAGAAACACATAATTCAATAAAAATATATCATAAAAATGGAAAAGAAAAAAAGAGTTTACACCTTCGGTAACGGTAAAGCTGAAGGTAATGCGCAAATGCGTGAGCTGCTGGGCGGCAAGGGCGCTAACTGCGCAGAGATGAACTTGGTCGGTGTGCCCGTTCCTCCGGGATTCACCATCACCACCGAGGTCTGCAACGAGTACTACCAGGTCGGTCAGGAGAAGATCGTAGCCGAGCTCACCGCAGAGGTAGAAGCAGCAGTCAAGCACGTGGAGGAGTTGATGAACTGCAAGTTCGGCGATCCGAAGAACCCGCTGCTCGTCTCCGTTCGTTCGGGTGCACGCGCATCCATGCCGGGTATGATGGATACCATCCTCAACCTCGGTCTGAACGATACCGTAGCAGAAGGCATGGTAGCCAAAACCAACAACCCCCACTTCGTGTATGACTCCTACCGCCGTTTCGTACAGATGTACGGCGACGTCGTGCTGGGCATGAAGCCGGTCAACAAGACCGACATCGACCCGTTTGAGAAGATCATCGAGGAGGTGAAGGAGATCCGCGGCATCAAGCTGGACAAGGACCTGAACGTAGAGGAGCTCAAAGAGCTCGTTAAGCGTTTCAAAGCCGCTATCAAAGCGCAGACCGGCAAGGATTTCCCGGACGATCCTATCGAGCAGCTCTGGGGCGCTATCTGCGCTGTCTTCCGCAGCTGGATGAACGAGCGCGCGATCCTCTATCGTAAGATGGAAGGTATCCCTGACGAATGGGGAACGGCTGTCTCCGTCATGGCGATGGTCTTCGGTAACATGGGCGAGACCTCCGCTACCGGCGTTTGCTTCAGCCGTGATGCCGCTACCGGCGAGAACCTCTTCAACGGCGAGTACCTCGTGAACGCACAGGGTGAGGACGTCGTAGCCGGTATCCGTACTCCGCAGCAGATCACCCTCGAGGGTAGCCGCCGTTGGGCAGCGCTCCAGGGCATCAGCGAAGAGGAGCGTGCCAGCAAATATCCGTCGATGGAGGAAGCCATGCCGAAGCTCTACGCCGAGCTCAACGAGATCCAGCAGAAGCTCGAGGACCACTACCGCGACATGCAGGATATGGAGTTCACCGTACAGGAAGGCAAGCTCTGGTTCCTCCAGACCCGTAACGGCAAGCGTACCGGTACCGCGATGGTGAAGATCGCCATGGACCTCGTACGCGAGGGCGTGATCTCCGAGAAAGAGGCGATCATGCGCTGCGAGCCGCTGAAACTCGACGAGCTGCTCCACCCTGTCTTCGACAAAGAGGCGCTGAAGAAAGCTAAAGTGATCACCCAGGGTCTGCCGGCATCTCCGGGTGCAGCATGCGGACAGATCGTCTTCCACGCTGATGACGCACAGGAGTGGCACGAGAACGGTCATAAGGTAGTCATGGTTCGTATTGAGACCAGCCCTGAAGACCTCGCAGGTATGTCCGCTGCCGAAGGTATCCTCACCGCACGCGGCGGTATGACTTCGCACGCTGCCGTAGTGGCTCGCGGTATGGGTAAATGCTGCGTCTCCGGCGCAGGTGCCATCCTCGTGGATTACAAAGCCAAGACCGTGAAGATCGAAGGCGTGACCTACAAAGAGGGCGACTACATCTCCCTCAACGGTTCGACCGGCCAGGTCTATGCAGGTGAGATCCCGACGAAGGCTGCTGAACTCAGTGGCGATTTCAAGGCCCTCATGGACCTCTGCGACAAATATACCAAACTGCAGGTTCGTACCAACGCCGACACCCCGCACGACGCTCGCGTAGCTCGTCAGTTCGGCGCTAAGGGTATCGGTCTGACTCGTACCGAGCACATGTTCTTCGACGACCAGAAGATTATCGCTATGCGTGAGATGATTCTCGCCAAGGACAGCGCAGGACGCGAGAAAGCACTGGCTAAACTGCTCCCCTATCAGAAGGCAGACTTCAAGGGTATCCTCGAGGCGATGGACGGCCTGCCTGTGAACATCCGTCTGCTCGACCCGCCTTTGCACGAGTTCGTTCCGCATGATCTGAAGGGACAAGAGCAGATGGCGAAAGAGATGGGCGTTTCCGTTGAGGAGATCCAGACCCGTGTAGCTCAGTTGGCAGAGAACAACCCGATGCTCGGTCACCGTGGTTGCCGTCTGGGAATCACCTTCCCGGAGATCACCGCGATGCAGACCCGCGCTATCCTCGGTGCCGCTTGCGAACTCAAGAAAGAGGGCAAGAACCCGATGCCGGAGATCATGGTTCCGCTGATCGGTATCCTCTATGAGCTCAAGCAGCAGAAAGAGATCATCCAGCGCGTAGCGAAAGAAGTCTTCGCTGAGTACGGCGTAGAGGTAGAGTTCGAGATCGGTACGATGATCGAGATCCCGCGTGCTGCGCTGACCGCAGACCGTATCGCTACCGAGGCTCAGTACTTCTCCTTCGGAACCAATGACTTGACCCAGATGACCTTCGGTTACAGCCGTGACGATATCGCTTCCTTCCTCCCTGTTTACCTCGAGAAGAAGATCCTCAAGGTCGATCCGTTCCAGGTTCTCGACCAGAATGGCGTTGGTCAGCTGATCAAGATGGCAGTAGAGAAAGGTCGTGCCGTTCGTCCGGGACTTCGTACGGGTATCTGCGGCGAGCACGGTGGTGAGCCGAGCTCCGTTAAGTTCTGCGCCCGCGTGGGTATGAACTACGCATCCTGCAGTCCGTTCCGCGTACCTATCGCACGCCTCGCAGCCGCTCAAGCAGCCGTTGAGGACGAGCAATAATTGCACAAAATAAATAAAAACATGATTGAGCATTTGATTCCGGCGTGGATGTTAATCCCGTTTGTGGTGATGCTACTCTGCATCGCCGTGCTGCCGCTCATTCCCCATGTAGGCGAGTGGTGGGAGCATAATCTGCACAAGTTGTATGTGTCTCTGTTGCTCGGTACGCCCGTAGGCATTTGGCTTTGCCTGAACGGCATGGACCACGAGCTGATTCACCAGATGATCTACGACTACGTGCCGTTCATCTTGCTGCTGATGGCGTTGTTTGTGACCACCGGCGGTATCTGTATCCGTGGTGACTTGAAGGCGACACCGCAGACCAACACCATCATCTTAGCCCTCGGCTGGGTGTTAGCGTCGTTCATGGGAACGACCGGCGCGGCGATGTTACTGATCCGTCTGTTATTAGCGACCATCCAGCAGCGTAAGTACAAGGTACACACGGTACTGTTCTTCATCGCTATCGTAGCTAACTGCGGTGGCTTGCTCTCGCCGCTCGGTGATCCTCCATTGTTCCTGCTCTTCCAGAAGGGGACTCCGTTCACGTGGTGGATGCAGAACATGCTGCCGGAATGGGCAGTAACCGGTATTTTATTACTCGGCATTTATTTCCTCATTGACGTTTATTACTATCGGAAAGAGCCGATAGAGCACCTGATGGCGGATGTGCACGAGGCGAAGAAACTGCAGGTTTCGGGTCTCATCAACATCTTCTGGTTGCTTTGCGTCATCTGCTCGACGATGTTCATCAACTCGACGTATATCCCTGCGATGGGTGCGCACGATGCTCCGTGGTTCCTGAAACTGCTGCGCGAGTGGGCGTTCATCCTGATCATCCTCGGCTCGTGGGTAACGACGAAGAAAGAGGTCCGCGTCAACAACAACTACTCCTGGACTCCGATCATGGAGGTAGCCTGCGTCTTCCTCGGTATCTTCGCTACGATGACTCCGGCGTTGATGTTCCTCCAGCAAAACCCGCTTCCGATACATGCTCCCTGGCAGTTCGTTTACTGCACGGGTGCGCTCTCGGCGTTCCTCGATAACGCGCCGACGGCGATGGTCTTCCATGCGACCGCTACTACCCTGCCCGCCGGCATGGATGCAGTAGCAGGCATCGCTCCGGAGTTCATGAAAGCGATCTCGATGGGTGCCGTCTTCTTTGGTGCCCTGACATATATCGGCAACGGACCGAACTTCATGGTGAAGTCCATCGCGGAGCAGGAAGGTATCGACATGCCGTCGTTCTTCGGCTACATGATTAAGTTCAGCTTGATCATCCTCCTGCCGGTTTACGTCATCGTACAACTCCTCTTCATCTGATGAGTTTAGTAGATCAAGTTATCACGTGGTATTCGGCGCATATGAACTATGCGTCGATTACTGCGTTGATGGCGGTAGAGAGTTCATTCATCCCCTTTCCGAGCGAAGTGGTGATCCCGCCAGCGGCGTTTGTAGCGGGTCAGCCGGACAGCGTCCTCTGCACCACCGGTAACTACCCCGTCGATGTGCTGCTGATCATTCTTTTCGGTACGTTAGGAGCCATGATCGGCGCGATCATCAACTATGGTCTCTCCGTGTGGCTCGGACGGATAGTGATCTATAAGTTCGCCGACTCGCGTCTGGGACATATGTGCCTGCTCTCCAGCGAGAAGATCCAGCGCGCAGAAGCTTATTTTCGCGAGAAAGGCAACGTCTCTACGTTCGTCGGCCGTTTCATACCGGGTATCCGTCAGCTGATCTCCATCCCTGCGGGTCTGAGCCGCATGCATTTCGGCGCATTCCTATGGTGGACGTTCCTCGGCGCGTTTATATGGAACTGCATCTTAGCCGTCCTCGGATACGTGGCGGCAGGGCAGATGGACCTCATTAAAGAATATAGCCACGAACTATCCGTGACCATACTCATCCTCCTCGGGGCAGTCATTCTATACTACCTCATCCGATGGATCATCAAAAAACGCGTGAAGGCTTAGCCCCACGCGTTTTTGTTATCGCTTCAGCCATTCAAGGATGGCTTTTCTTTTGTCTATCAGTTCCGCTATTATGCAACCGAAGAACCATCCCAGGAGAAAGAAAACAAGCAAACTCTTCATGCGGCTATTAATCACCTTGGGATCCGCCGAGAAATGATTCTCCAGCGTCACCGGCGCTGTAGCTAAAAGCAGACGGTAGTCCTTCATCTGCAGGTGATCATGTTGCTCATAGATCTCATTCAGGAACAGTCGCACCCGGCGGTCGCCGTAGAAATTAACACCATTGCTGCCGTAGTTCGTCGGGCTGGCTGCGGTCGGATGAAAGAAATAATAGGCGCTGGTGAGGCTGTCTAATTTGAGGGCCTGAGTATGGTTAAACGCCACCTCTTCCGCGAGATTCTTTTTATACACCGCATAAGACTCCTGCATCGCTTGGTTGCTATTAAGCCACTCCAGCAACGCCATCTCTATCTCCGGCACCCGGTCCATATCCCTTCGCTTAATGATAAACTGGAGGCACAGCCGATCCCTCATCTGCACTTTCACCGTATCAGTCGGCTGCGATTTGCGCTTAAAATCAATGTAATCCGGCTTCTCATCGTTCAGACAGTCAATCACACGGTACGTATCGAAGCGGGTCACCATATGCTCCGACACGAAAGGCTCGATAGCCGCCTCCTGAGGCAGCATCTGACCGGATTTCAAAGGCGCATACGTCTGCTCGAACTGCTGAATAGAAGGACCATTCAAGAGCGCCACAGCGTTCATCTTGTACATCTGATTTTCCTTCCGGCTGTAGTACAGCGCAGCAGCGATAGCCAGAATCAAGATGGTAACCACAACATACCAGTACCGGTAAGTGAGGCGAACCATGTGCGCTACAAGGCGTCCGCAAGCGGCGCAACCGCGACCTATAGCATGACCGATAGCCACACATAAGTCAAAGAAATTCATCTCTTTTTCCATATATTATCTATTTATCTATCATCTATTTTCTCCGTATCCATCCGAAGGGCCGGTGAGCAGGCTTCTCTTCCTCTTTCTCCTCGGGTTTCTCCTCGTCCTCTACAGTGATCACCACCTCCTCCGCAGAAGTAGAAGGAACGTGCTCGCGCGCGGGCGAAGCAGGCACATCAACCCCTTCGGCACGGAGCGTGTCGCTCAGGTCTATCAGCGTTGCCTTCTCATCCTCCATCGGCTTGGGTTGCTGCGGAGGATAATTTGCTTCGATGGCCTCGGAGATGGTCTTCTTACCCTCTTCTTCCTCTTCCGAAGGCAGGCCATCCACCTTATATCCCGTAGCAATAACTGTCACGCGTACCTCTTCACCCAAGGTCTCGTCTATCGACGCACCCCATTGTACCTCGATATCGTCGCCGACCTCCTGTACGAAATCGTTGATCTGGTCGATCTCCTCCATGACAATCGCGTGCTCCGTCGAGCAGTAGAACTGCAGCAAGATACGCTCCGCGCCGTGGACGTCATTCGTATTTACCAGCGGCGAGTTCAAGGCATCGCTGATGGCATTAGCAATACGGCGTTCGCCAGAAGCTCGACCGATATTCATGATCGCTACTCCACCCTTGCGCAAGGTGTTGCGTACGTCCGCAAAGTCCGTATTGATATACCCCGGCACGGTGATAATCTCCGCAATCGCGCGGGCGGCATTAGCCACCACATCGTCGGATTTGGAGAACGCATTGAGCAAGTTCAGCTCCGGATAGATTTGTTTCAGTTTCTCATTATTAATAATAAGGAGTGCATCCACATGTTTCGCCAGACGCGCTACGCCGGTCATCGCCTTCTCAATCTTCTTCTTGCCCTCAAAAGCAAAAGGAATAGTGACGATTCCAACAGTCAGGATACCCATCTCCTGCGCCACCTCAGCCACTACTGCCGAAGCGCCGGTACCCGTTCCACCGCCCATGCCGGCCGTGATAAACAACATCTGCGTACCGTCGTTAAGCGCCTCGCGGATATGATCCCTGCTCTCCTCGGCATACTGACGCGCGGTCTCAGGATCGCCTCCGGCACCCAAACCCGGTCCCAGCTGCAGTTTGCTCGGTACAGAACTCTTGATCAGCACCTGACGATCGGTGTTACAAACCAGAAAAGAGACATCTTTCAGACCCTGGCGATGCATGTAATTGACGGCATTGCATCCGCCGCCACCCACGCCGATGACCTTGATAATGCTATCCTCTGTCAATCCTTCCAACGGAAGTGTTATTAAATCCTCGTTCATATTTGTATAGTTTTCAGTGTTCTTATTTCACTTTGTTCAAACGATTATTTGCAAGCAAATTTTCAGTTTCAGTCTTGGTCGATAAACATATCCAGCGTGCTCTCCTTCATGCGGTCGAAGAAACCGGGCTGGCGCACGGGCTGGTTCTTATGGTTATCGCGGTAATCCTGCCCGAGCAGAAGGGTGCCGACCAGCGATGTATAAGCCGGAGAGAGGTATTTCTCCTCCGTGTCACGGTGCAGCAAGAGGTTATGGGCGCCATAGGTGACAGGCACGGGAATGAGCGTCTGGATATACTCCGCCATGCCGGTCATCATCGATCCGCCGCCTGTGATATAGATCGTCTTTATGCGGTCCTGCACTTTCTTCAATTCGTCCATCAGCGGCGTGAGTATCTCTTGCAACTTCAACTCAATTGCCTCCGCCAACTCTTCCGCAGAGATGACGATGTCTCCGCCTATCTCCGGCGCTGCCGGCACTCGCAGACGGACGGGTTTCGGAACAAAAGCCGGTGCCGCACAGCCGTACTGCTTCTTCAGCACCTCCGCCGTTGCAAAACTCAAGCCCTGCTGTTCCAACATCCGGGTGATATGATATCCGCCTTTCGGCACCACTTTGTTCAGCAGATACTGACCGCCTTTATACACAGCCAGGCTGGTGGTCTGCGCACCCATATCGAGTACCGCGCAGCCGTCGTCTAACACATGACTGCCGTCGCAGGTCGCAAAAGCCGACAGCAGACACTCCGGACGCACAAAAGCATGCTCAATACTCCTTCCGGCCTGCGAGAAAGCTTTCTGCAACTGCGTGTCAATCGCCTTGCGGCCATAGAAAGCGATATAATGCGCCTCTAATAATGCTGCTCGCTGATCCGGCCGAGGCGGGTCGTCCTGCTCTTCGCCGTCGAGCGTGAAGAAACTCGGAACGAGTCCCAAGACCGTCACGTCCGGATTGCGCATCTCGATCTTCTCTTTGCATTCCTGCTCCATCTCATCCAGGAGCTGCTGGCTGATCTCTTTTCGCCGTGCCTGATCCCGTTTGGAATGTACCGCCACGATCTGCATCGATTGTCCGCCGACCGACAGAAAAGCCGTCGGCAGTTCGTCCACGCCGATACGGTTCGCCAGCAGTTTGAGCACCTCGGCGATCACATAACCGGCGTTACTGGATTGCGAGACAATACCCTGCTCCACGCAGACATTGCCGAATTTTTGCGGCCGCTCCTCTACCCCAAGAATCTGAAACAGATCCGGCGCAATACGCCGCGCAGCCATCGCACGGACACTGTCGCTGCCCAGATCGATCGCTACCAGAGGAAAGGAATCGGCTGTTTTGGGTTGTTTTCTTGCCATTGTTGTTTGGTAGTTAAGGATTAGTAATCAATATCGACCTATCACTTGCCCGTGAAAACGGAGGTCGTATTCTATATAATGTTTGTCTTTGGTTGCCTCTGCGCTGTTCTCCAAGAAGGTACGCATCTTGGCTAATTTCTGAGTGTATCTGTTCATATTTCCCAGTAGCACACGGGGCTGTCCCGGTTGACGCATATATAGATAAATCATCTGCGGCGTCTGGACATGCACAAATCGTATTCGTGCCCGCCAATAGGGCTCGTCTTGCAGCCATTGAGCAAAATCTGCCAACTGCCGACTCGCAATCTGCGGTCCTACAGCGCCGGTAGCTATCAACACACTGTCTTTAACCACCGCCCGAGCCTGCATCACACGCCTGTCGGTATCAATAAAATAAGCATCTCCGGGCACCTGCACGCGCAAAAGCGGCACGCGTTGTGTGACTCGAATCCGCATCTCGCTTCGCGGCGTGACATAGCACTCCGCCGTGCGAATCATGGGATGGTGACCGATCGTCTGCTCGATTCTATGAATCTGCCGACGGTCGATCGCACGGCCGACAGGATACAGATTCTCGCTGCGCAGTAAGTTATTCAACTCCCCCTCCGTGACATACATCCGTTCCTTCTGATCCTGGATCTCGTATTCGAGCGAAGCACAGGGCTCATCGCTGGGACGCATCCGATAACCGGCTACGACCGCTCCGACCAGCATCCCGGCTACCACCGAGACGCCTATGATCTGCCATATGATTCGCGCAAGACTACTCATTTTCCTATTCTTCTTTTAACGCACGGGTTATCTCCGGCACCAAGCGGTCAATATCTCCGGCGCCTACCGTCAGAACGACCACCGGCTCATGACTCTCCTGAACCCTCCGTTTCAGTTCCGCAACCAACGCCGGTTTCTCCACCACTTCGCCGCCTAACATCTCACTCGTCACGCCCTCAATCGGCTCTTCGCGTGCCGGATAGATCGGCAGCAATACGCACTCGTCCAAAGTACCCAACACCGCCCTGAATCCATCCGCGAAATCTCGCGTACGGGTATATAAATGCGGCTGAAAAACACCGATCAGCTTGCGTTCCGGAAAGAGTTTACGAATCGAATCAATCGCCGTAGCTATCTCTTGCGGGTGATGCGCATAATCGTCTATATATGCCACTTTCGGAGTGTTCACGTGGATATTAAACCGCCGCTGAACGCCCTTGAACGAAGCCATCGCCTCGCGCATCGTCTCGTCTTTTACACCGCATAAATGCGCTACCGCCATCGCCGCTACCGCATTCTCTATATTCACCCATACCGGCACGCCCAACTGCACATCTTTGATCTCTCCGTCCGGCATCTTAAAATCAAACACTATCTGCCCGTCCGCGATACGGATATTCTTGGCATAGAAATCCGGCATACCCGCCTCTTGGCTCTCAGCTCTTGGCTCTCGGCTCTCAGCTCTCAGCTCTCTGCTCTCCTCCACTCCGTACGTATAGCACTTCACTCCCTCTCGCAGTCTCGGCTCCAACTCGATTCCGTGCTTCATGACCAAAGCGCCGGTAATCAGACTTGTGTAATGCGCAAACGCCTCGCGATAAGCTTCCGGCGTGCCGTAGATATCCAGATGGTCCGCATCCACCGCCGTCACCACAGAGATATACGGCGTCAGATGATGAAACGACCGGTCGTACTCATCCGCCTCCACCACCACATACTCGCTCTCTTTCGACAGCAGCAGATTCGTATGGTAATTCTCGCTTATCCCGCCCAAAAACGCATTCACTCCGGCGTGGCTTTCCGACGCGGCCTCATTTCCGCCGTTCATCAGATGCGCAATCATCGTACTCGTCGTCGTCTTCCCATGCGTCCCAGCGACACAGAGCGCCTTCATCTGCTTTCCGCCCTCGCCTGATGCCTCCCCGACATTGCCTGACGCCTCTCCGCGCGTTACGATACCAAGCACCTCTGCACGCTTGCGAATATCGAATCCTTTCTTGCGAAAATACGTATAGATCTCGCAATCCTCCGGCACGGCCGGAGTGCGAACTACAAGCGTACAAAAACGGTCTAATCCTAGACCATAGAGCATACGTTCAGCATCTGTGTACGTAATATCAATGCCCTCTTTCTCCAACTCCCGAGTCAAAGGCGAAGGGGTTCGATCATATCCGAAAACAGGATATCCTTGGTGATGAAAATAACGAGCTAAGGCACTCATTCCAATGCCTCCAATGCCCAAGAAAAAGAAATTTTTAATATCTTTTGAATGAATCATTTTTACTTACTCACAAATTTCCGCGCAAAGGTACAAAAAAATTTGCACATATCAAAATATTTTTGTAATTTTGCGCCGAAAAATGAAAAAAGTTCTTTTAGTCATAGCACTCTTCGCTTGTTTACAAGCGTTTTCGCTTCCTCATTACGAGTTAGCGTACCGTTTGGGTGGAACGGCACTCTTTATGATTCCGGACGAAAAAGTGTCTCCGTTTTTAGGCCCGACGCCGATTGTCCCGGGTGGTGCTTTTACCGTAGAGTTTCTTCCGACAGGACGATGGAACAGTCTCCAGCAATGGAACAATGCCTCCATCGGAGTCGGCGCGCGGTATTTAAATTTGGGCAACAATGCCGTTCTCGGTTCCGCCATCGCCGCGTACGGGTATATCAACATGCCTTTTTTCAACGGTACGCATTTTCGTATAGGCGCACGCCCCACAGTCGGCATTGCTGCCGTCACAAAGACCTACGCCAACACCTACAAAGGCGAGAATCTGTATAAAGACCATGATGGTGCCAATTGGTCGATCGGCTCGGTGCTGAACGCCTATCTGGCATTAGAGCTATACATGGATTTTCCGATCAAGGACGGCTGGGAAATCACCCTCAATGGCGGTTGGCATCATATCTCCAACGGCTCTATCATGCACCCGAACGCCGGCTATAACATGCTCGGCGGAGAACTCGGTCTGCGCTATCATCCGCATGAGAAAGACTACACGTCTCCAGAACCCGACGTGCCGCGCAAACTGTACGACGGCGTGGACAAACCTTGGGCGGTGGAAATCAGCGCAACTGGCGGCGTGAAGCAGAATTACTACCGCGACAACTATCCCAAGATGCAGTTTTTCGGTGCTGCTACCGTCAAAGCCGCGGCATACTGGGTCCCCGTCTCCATCTTCCGCATCGGAGCCGGTGTCGATGCCTTCTACGACGGCTACTACCGCTGCGTGAATGATGAGTTTGCAGATGCCAACCCGGATGCACCGGTTACCTATTTCGGCAAGACCTACCTAAAAAATAGCGACCTCAAAAACTGCTTCCGCGTGGGCATCAGTCTCCAACCCGAGTTCATCATCGGGCATCTGACCGCAGGTATCCACGTAGGCTTCTATGTCTTTGATCCGATTAAGAACCTCGAGCCTTATACCGGCAAGAAGTCCTGGGATAAAGGGCAAGGAGCAGCAGAAATGGATCAAGCCGGCACGCCGCTGAACCGCGGTGTTTTCTATCCATACGATTTCTCCGACGCCAGCAATTATCAGGACGGCTGGTGTTACATGCAATTTGTGCTCAAGTACCACGTACTCGACCACCTCTTCGTTCAATTGGGACTGAAAACACACGGCGCACGAGCAGAATTTATCGACGCCGGTTTAGGTGTAGCTTTCTAAGGATTGATCAGCTGATCTTCCATTACATAGACATGCTCCAAAGGAATGCCATGGTCTATGAGATTCTTCCGATCCGGACGGAAAAGCCCGAAAAACTCCTTGGACGTCTTGCATAACAACCGTGCTTGCTTGTAGTTCTCAAAGGCCATCATCCGGTCGCCGCGCAACAACAAACAATGGGCATAATTAATATAATCCATCGGTTTTTCCGTGCCACCGCGCAAAATTTCCAGATATATCTTCTCCGCAATCTGCGGATAATCCCACAACGCATCGCGGAAACCGGCAGATATTGTAACGTACGCTAAGGCTTTCTCACGATTCGGATAGCCCTCGATGAGTAAGGCATAGAGCCACGTCCGAGGTATAAGCGGAATAAGCTCCGTGAGGTATTTATGTTCTTGCGACGGGAATAATTGAGCAAAGGTTTGTGAATCATTCCCCATGCCGGACATCTCCATCAGCCTTTTCAGTTCCGCTGGAAACTGATTATCCTCAAACATGCTTTTCGCCAACTCCTCTATCCAATTTTTGGACGAACTCTCCACCAGCGCACAAAGCACCTCAAACACGTGTTCGCTCAGGTCATTCTCGCCGATCACATTCACCACGGCATCTTGAATCTGAGGAAAGAAATCAATGCGAACGTCGTATTGAACAAGCAAAAGCGCTACATTCGATATACATTGATCCGCCACAGTCTCATTCGTAGCATTCATACATTCAATCATCGCCAAGAAGGCCTCGAGCGAGAAACAGGTTCTCAAATTATGCGCCAACGCAGAAGTAGCCGCAAGCGCCAATGAGGCTTTCGACTCATCGTTCATCACCTCTTGATACCACTCCAGATCCTCCGGACGAAAACGGACACAATGCTCGAAATAATGCATGACCGAGGTGATGGATTCATGGTTGAAACCATGTATCTCCGGCGAAAGGCCGCGTAACAGACGGATATCCGCATACACGGCATCCACCATCTGGTACGTCTCGCCGGTAATCTTACTCAACTCCTCATCCGAAGACGGCACGTCAATATTCAACCACTGCGTGAAGATCTCATGATAGCGTTTCTGGATGGAAGTAAAGGCTTCTTCATAGGGGTTATTCTCCCCTATTTCCGTAAGCCATGCGCGTACTACCACCAACGCTGTATCTATCATACATTCGCCTAACGCACGCTCTACTACCGCTACTTGTTCTTCCAGAGTTTGTGCCATCAATCTGTCTCTTTTTTAAAACTCCTCGCGAATCAGATAATCGTTACGCGAAGGACTGTTTCGAATCACTAATTCTGCCAGGAAACCAGCCAAGAACAGCATGCATCCCAGAATCATCATCAAAATCGCTATGTGGAAATACGGATTGACACCCACCAACATCGCCTGAACGCCATGCGACAGCGCATAGAGTTTCATGCTGCCTACCACAATAACGGCAACAAATCCGATGAAAAACATCAGACTTCCTACCAGACCGAAGAAATGCATCGGCTGCTTGCCGAACTTATTCAGAAACCAAAGCGTCAGAAGGTCCAGATAGCCGTTCACAAAGCGGTTGATACCAAACTTCGAAGTACCGAACTCACGCTTGCGATGCTGCACCACTTTCTCTCCGATCTTCGTAAAGCCCGCATTCTTAGCCAGATATGGGATATAGCGATGCATCTCCGAGAAAACCTCTATATTCTTCACCACCTCATTTCGATAAGCCTTCAGACCGCAGTTCATGTCATGCAACTGAATGCCCGTTACCTTCCGTGCCGTGGCGTTGAAGAGCTTGGAGGGCAGATTCTTCGTCAAGGTATTATCATAGCGTTTTTGCTTCCATCCGCTCACGAGATCGTAGCCCTCTTCCGTAATCATGCGGTAGAGCTCCGGAATCTCATCCGGACTATCCTGCAGATCGGCATCCATCGTAATGACTACATCGCCTTTCGCCTCCTTGAATCCACAATACAAAGCCGCAGATTTACCATAATTACGACGGAAACAGATACCACGAACGAATTTACTCTGCTCACGAAGCGATTGAATCACTTGCCAGGACTCGTCTGAAGAACCGTCATTAACGAAAATCAACTCATAGGAAAACTTGTTCTCCTTCATTACACGGGCAATCCATTCGTAGAGATGAGGCAACGATTCCGCCTCGTTAAAAAGTGGCACAATGATAGAAATATCCATACTAAATTTTATTTTGCGTGCAAAATTACTATTTTTTTTGCACATATCAAAATTTTTTTGTAATTTTGCGCCAAAATATGTACCATTATGAAAAAGACAATTTTCTTTTTAGCTATTCTTTCCTGTTTTATGGGATGTCAGAAGCATCATTATGCAGCAGGCTTAATGGCGGTCGAGTCCCCGATTATGCCGATTCGCATGAATAGTGATACGATGCATATTGTGCTCACCGACTACGTGCCGGTTTTATATGGGGATACTACCTATTGGCAGGGCTTACAATGGACTACCGGAGAAGCCATTGAATATACCAACCTCATCGGCACACCGCAAGTCGTTCGCGAGATGGATATCATCAACCGGGATCACTCCATCCATGCCATCACTTTTCATGACAAGACCGGCAGTTTTGCCATCCCTGTATTACCGAACAAACCTGTTCGTCAAAGCCTCTATTCTCTTAGTTATGAAGAAGGCAAACTGCGCATCGCATTCTTCGATACGGTTGCTAATCCAACTATCGAAGCATATATCCAGAACTCCCTGATTGACCATACTTTATGGCAAGCAGAGGAAGACGGCAACTGGTCTCTGGATCTTAACGCCATCAGCAATCAGTTATCCGCACTGCAAGGAAGAAGCTATCTGCGCATCTTTGCAGAAGATGAGACATACCTATACAACGACCTGTTATTGCCTTTGGAGAATGGACAGATTGTGACCGACGCTGCTCAGCTAAACCGCCACGACCAGCAAGCGCAGGTGTTATACTCCTTAATGATTGACCGTTTTTACAATGGAAATACCGCAAACGACTGGAAGATGAACAGCCCCGAGGTGCTGGACATCGTGGATTATCAGGGCGGTGATTTAGCCGGCATCACGAAGAAAATCAGCGAGGGCTATTTCGACCAACTGGGCATCAACACGATCTGGATCAGCCCGATTACGCAAAACCCGTGGGACGCGTGGGGACTTTATCCCTTCCCGAACGGAAACAAATACGATAGTACCAAGACTTATACCAAGTTCAGCGGTTACCACGGCTACTGGCCTATCTATGCAACCAAGCTGGATGACCGTTTTGGCACGCCGGATGAACTACGCACCTTATTAGATACCGCGCACGCGCACGAGATAAACATCATTCTGGATTATGTGGCTAACCACATGCATATCAACTCTCCCACCCTGCAGGAGCACCCGGACTGGCATACCGACTCGATCCTTCCGGATGGAAGACGCAATTTCGAGTTATGGGACGAAGCACGTCTGACCACGTGGTTTGACAAACATATCCCTACGCTGGATCTGGAGCGCGAAGAGGTCTGCGAACAAATGACGGATAGTGCCCTTTACTGGTTAGCGAACTACGACTTGGACGGTTATCGCCACGATGCCTGCAAGCACATTCCCGAAGGATACTGGCGCATGTTGGGGCAGAAGATTGCTACGCGCTGGCCGGGAAGACCGATATGGATGATCGGCGAGACATACGGTTCACCGGAACTCATCGGCAGCTATGTCAAGTCCGGAATGCTCAATGCGCAATTTGATTTCAACGTATATTTCACAGCCCGCGAAGCACTCTGCGGATTTAAAGGGATGGATCAGGTGATGCAGAACGAACTGACTTCGCTTGGTACATACGGAGCGCACCACACGATGGGAAATATCTCCGGAAACCATGACCAAATTCGTTTCGCATCTATTGCCGGTGGCGCCATAGATATCTATTGTCATGGCAAAGAAGAAGGATGGACCCGCGAAATCGGTATCGGTGACACCGCTGTTGCCTACAAACGTGCACTGCTGATGGAGGTACTGAATATGACCCTTCCGGGCGTACCGTGTATCTATCAGGGCGATGAGTACGGAGAGGTCGGAGGCAATGATCCCGACAACCGCCATATGATGCGTTTCGAAAACCTCAATGACGACGAGCAAAAGATGCGGAACGAAGTGGCTAAACTGATTCAGCTCCGCCGCCACTCAATGCCGCTTTTGTACGGCGATTTCATTCCGCTCATTGACCGACCGGAGGAGATTATCTTCCAGCGTATTTACCTCGGTCAGAAAGTAACCGTTATGATCAACCGCGACGAATTAACATATCAAATCATTAATGAATAATAAACAACCATGAGAAAAACATTGCTTTTTGCACTCGCATTGTTATTGATGGCGAGTTGTACTGAGAAACAAGAGTTGCGTCACCCGGAGTGGTCCTACGACGCTACTATCTATGAGTTAAACACTCGTCAAGCCACCCCTGAAGGTACTTTTGCCGCTGCGGAAGCTTTACTGCCCACCCTACGCCAGAATGGTATTGACATCATCTGGGTCATGCCGTGTCAACCTATTGGCGTCATCACCCGCAAAGGTACACTCGGCAGCTACTACTCGATCATCGATTACTGCGCCATCAACCCGGAGTTCGGTACACGCGAAGATTTTGAGCATTTCCTTGCCGCTGCCCATAAACAGGGCTTTAAGGTCATTCTCGACTGGGTTGCTAACCACACGGCGCCGGATAGCGAGTGGACCAAGAACGACGGATGGCACTATCGCGACAGCCTCGGCAACCTAATGGTTCAGTACGATTGGACGGATATCTCCAAATTGAACTACGACAACCAGGACATGCGTAATGAGATGCTCAAAGCGATGCATTGGTGGATGGACTCAATTGGCATCGATGGCTTCCGTTGCGACGTAGCAGGAGAGGTACCGACCGATTTCTGGAACTGGGCAATGGGTGATCTCCGTCTGACACACCCTGATATGTTCACCTTGGCAGAGGACGAAGACAAAGCGCAAGAGCTGACCGAAACGGCTTTCGATATGTACTACGGATGGTCGCTCCATCATCTGATGAACGAGGTGGCTCAAGGAAAGAAAAGCGTAGATGACCTCTGGGATAACTTTGCAAAAGCAGACTCAACCATCCGTCCGGAAGCTATCCGCATGAATTTCATCACGAACCACGACGAGAACTCTTGGAACGGAACGGAGCAAGAGCGTATGGGAGATGCAGTGCCTTTGTTCCAAGCTTTCTGTTATGTAGTACCGGGTATGCCGATGATCTACACCGGTCAGTTGAGCGGTAACCACCACCGTCTGGAGTTCTTTGAGAAGGACCTGATTGATGTCGATGAGAACTATGCACAAGCAGAACTTTATAAGAAACTGAACGACCTTCGTGAGCGCAATAAAGCATTGTTCAGCCCTGAAGTGGGTGCTCCGATGATTCGACTTGCAGCAGACAATGAGGACATCTTCGCTTGCGTGCGTCAGAAAGAAGGGCGCTGGTATACCAACACGGTCATTGCGGTGATGAATATGTCTGACAAAGAGCAAGAGGTAACGCTCGATCTCGCCGGATACGAAGGTACATACCAATGTATCTGCGGAAAGAAAGAGAAACTCGAAACCGCACAGACCTTCACTCTCGCCCCTTGGCAGTTTAAAATCTTTGAGAAATAATCGTTATCTCGGAATAACGTAATCCCGTGATTATGACAATGAAAAATCCCGAACGAACTGTTCGGGATTTTCTTTTTTACGGGCTGTATTACGCCATCGCTCCGTTAACCTGAATCACCTGTCCGCTGACATACGAACTGAGATCGCTGGCCAAGAAGAGCGCCACCTTGGCAACCTCTTCCGGCTCACCACCGCGCCTCATCGGAATGAGCGATACAAACTGCTTGAGCGTCTCTTCATTAAGCGCCTTCGTCATGTCCGTAAGAATAAATCCCGGGGCGATTGCATTAGCGCGTACGCCGCGGCTGCCTAACTCTTTCGCCACGGATTTGGTCAGCGCTATGATACCTGCCTTCGATGCCGCATAGTTCGCTTGACCGGCATTGCCATTGATACCCACCACAGAACTCAGCGAGATAATCGAACCGCTGCGTTGGCGCATCATCACCGGCGTTACAGCGTGCGTAAAGTTGAAGGCAGATTTGAGGTTCACCTGCATCACTAAATCCCATTGTTGCTCCGTCATACGCATGAGCAACGTGTCACGGGTGATTCCGGCATTGTTGACCAGGATATCAATGCGCCCAAAATCCTTCATGACGTCATCCACTACAGCGTGTGCGGCCTCAAAATTAGACGCATCGGAGGCATAAGCCTGTACTTTGACACCCAGCGCCTTGAGTTCATTGCTGGTCTCAATACATGCCTCGTTCAACTCCAAATCCGTGAACGCAATGTTGGCTCCCTCGCGGGCAAAAGCCAATGCTATCTGTTTGCCTATTCCACGAGCGGCGCCCGTAATCAAAGCTGTTTTTCCTTCCAATAACATAAAGACATTTACTATTTAGTCATTTACCATTTATTATTAATTATTCATCCTCAATGGGGAAGACGCCTGTCGGATGAAGAATCGTATATTTGCTCATTTCCTCGTTGGAATCAAACCCCACTCCCTCGATGATACTCTTCTCTCGCGTGATATGAATCGTCGAGTCCGAATAGATGCGGTGGGTCTGTTGGTCCCAGTTCAGTTCCGGTGTGTCGAACTGCTCTCCTTTGCGGTTCAAGGCATGTACATTGCCCGTCAGCCGCCAGTGTTGCGCTTTCTCGTCATAATAGGCATAATCGGCCTTGAGCGATGCCTGTACGGAGAGGTCGGAATCAAACTGCTCGAGGTAGATCCCTTTCGGAAACTCCTGATAAGGAGGTTCTGTCTGGTCGTAGATAAGCCACTGCGGCGCCTCAATGCGGTAACGTGTTATACCCGAGTCGGAAATCAAGGTGCTCACCGTATCGGTGATGAGCACGGCTATCTGCTCACGGGGTACAGAGACAGTGGTCTGTTGTACCTCACTACGACGACAGGCAGAAAAAAACATAGCGAGCATCATCAAGACACTCGCTATGCAGATATTATCGGATAGACGTCGTCTCACCAATCCAACCTCCTACGTAATAAGTGGAGCCTGAGAACTCGTTCGGCAAGTCGAAACGCTCCTCTTTGGTCGGATAGTATTTGCTATAGGACGAGATGAACTCGGAAGCCTGTGCCTCTACCGACGGGTCAATCTGTTTTGCTTTCACGAACTTATCTACAGCAGCCCAGTAAACAGTCTTGTTCAAGATTCTTCCCTTTGCATCCTGCGGATAGAGCTGCGTCGAAGCGTAGCACATTCCGATGATGATGTAGCAACGGCCCTGACCTTTGTTCATACCCAGACCTTGCAGCGTAGCGATGGAAGCCAACGCGTACTTACGCGCCTCTGCGTATTTCTTAAGGTTGTTGTAGCAATAGAACGCTGCGTTGTACTGATAATCAGCTACGTCCTCCAGCTCGTCCTCTACCATCGCCAACTTGATGGCCTGATCGTAGTAAGCCACAGCTGCCTCGTAGTCGCCTTTCTTTGCGGCCATCGAAGCGCAACCTGCTGCAGACTCGTCGGTCGGTTGCAGTTTGTGAGCGGCCTCGCATGCTGCGAAATAAACGTCGCTCTCCGTGCAACGAACGCGTTTGTAGAGTTTCGCGATTTTGGTCAACATATCAAGGTTCGTCAGGTTCTCGCTAACTACTGCAGCGTAGATCTCATCCAGCTTCGAGCAATCAGCAGCTCCGGAAACAGCGAAGATATTATCTACATAATCTTTCTGCTTGCCTGCGATCTCGGCGTTCTTGTTGTTGGTATTGGATGCCTGCTCGCCCAGATAGGTGCTTGCCAACTCATAATCCGCGATGAACTGCTCAGCCTTGCCGTTCGGGTCTTGTTTGTAGAGCGCGTACGAAGCGTCCACTAATTTTACAAGAACAAGGATCTTGCTACCTGCAGCCATACCCTCTACCGATTGACGCAGACACTCGCGAGCCTCAGCGATCTTCGCATCTCCGAAGAAATCGAGGTATGCCAGACCCTTCTCACCAAGGATATATGCCTTCGGATATTTGGGGTCATTGCCGAAGAAACGGATACGTTTGTCCTGCATCTCTACTGCCAACTTCGCCAGACGCTCTTTCTCTGCGGGATCCGAAGTAGCCTGATACAGCGCCTCTACGATTTTTGAACCATCGGAATAGATGGACTTGTTAGCGTTCGGGCAAGTGGTATAAACCTCCCACCACGGTCCGTACGCGTCGGCGTACATTTTGTTTTTTACTGCTTCGTGGAAGAGCGATACGTTCATTACGCATTCCTCCGTGATTACAGGATCTTCCTCCACTACAGCGGGCGCCTGAGCAGGAGCCTCTTCCGCTGCTTTCTTCGGTTTCTTAGCGCATGCCAACGCCGGAACAGCGGCTGCCAACGCTACTACAAGGATAGTTTTCAGTTTCATAATTATTTATATTTTAATTGTTGTTGTCGATATTTCGATATGTCGATATGTCGATTTCTTCAAATTCTGTGCCAAACTACAATTTGCGCTTGAAGAACCAGTTCTCCGCAATCGAAGCGCCGATGGTGAACCGCAGGGCGTGCTCCTCCAAACCGGCGGAAGAGCCGCGGTGGGTATATTCGATAGTGGTATTAATGATTGTGCCTATCGTATAGAGCGGGAAGCCAATACCGATACCCGCGGTAATACGCTTGGAGCCGATCATACTCAGATACTCGTCCTGCACGCTCACACCGGCTCTCCACAACATCCGCTCAGCATACTTACGCCCCATCGGGTTATGACGGTACTCTACACCGAAAGCATAGCGGTTCTTGTCCTGCAGACCATTATACGGATTATCGCCACGCAGGCCGTTATACATCGCCGACGCCATACATTGGCGCTCAAAATCAAAACCGATCGTCAGTCGGTTTGCCCAGTTATAGCTGGCTCCCACGCCCCAGACCATCGGCAGATGCCATCCGTCGCGGTAAACTGGGATGGAGTCCTCCGTCTGCGTCTCCACCACAATCAGATCACTATGCAACTTCATGCGGTTTTCAAAGATGGCACCGACATTAAAACTATGATCGCCAAACGTATGGAAGAACTGCGCGCCGTAACGCAGACGCACGTTGCTCACGCTCAGGATCTCTGCCTGAATCGTCGGGTTCATGCCGGTCTCGTCAAAAGTGAGCGTGCGCATATGCGACAGATCGCCCCACATATAATAAACGTTCGCGCCCACAGCAAACCAGTTCATCACATTAAAACTCAAACCGCCATAGACCTGACTGATATTTCCATCTCCTGTATAGGTCTTGGTATAATGGTAATCTCCGCCGGCAGTGGAGTCACGCAACTCGATGTTATACCCCACAGAGCTATACGGCAACAAACCCACCGACATCGCGATCCAACGTTTGAAGAGCGGGAATTGCATCGTCACGTATTCGAGGTTACCGTTGGCTTTATTCTTCTTTCCTCCGGAATCATGATACCTGCTCCAGTTTGCACTCGCAGCTACATCAAACATAAAGGTCAAGGTATCGCATGAGGTATAGGAAGCAGGCTGCGAGGGGTTGATGGCGCGGTTGTTTCGCATACCAAGCCCGATACCTCCCATCGCGCGATATGCCGTGGGGACGTTCTCGTTGAGGTCTCCATATGCGTAGCGCGAGTAAGGCGAACTGGTCATGTTTTGTGCCATACTATGAGCAGTCATCACAACAGCTATCAGCAAAAATATAGTTCTAAATTTTATATTCATTTTCAGTCTTTACTCTTTCAGCGGAGCGGTCTTTACTCTTTCTGCGGCTTCGCCGCGGTCTTATTAAAAATCAGTATTGTATTCAATCCTATTAGCACTAAGTTCTTCTCTACCCGTATGTCCCGTTTCTCCGTACGCGACGTGCGTACGTTATTAAGAATATAGGGTGCGTTTCCGCCGGTGAGAAAGGTCTGGAAATGCGGCACTTTCTCACTCAGCGTCCGCATATAGCCCTTCACCTCGTAAGCTATCCCTCGAATCACTCCGGCGGCAATCGCGTCGCGGGTGTTTTTGCCGAAAAGCGGTATGAGTTCATTCTCCTCCACTTCCACCAGCGGCAGTTTTTTTGTCATCCGTTGCAACATCGTGAACCGCATCTTCAGTCCCGGAGCGATGTTTCCGCCCATGTATTCTCCTTTGTCGGACACAAAGTCATACGTGATAGCCGACCCGGCGTCGATGATCAAGAGGTTCTCATCGGGGCACAAACTCTTCGCGCCCACAGCCGCAGCCAATCTATCCTGCCCCAAAGTTTGCGGCGTGTCATAACGGTTCACAATCGGTACCGGCGTGTTGTGATCGAAAAGCACAAAATGTTGCGAACGGCGATGAAGCGTATTCACTACCGCCGCTTCGATATTCACTACCGAGGAAATGATCGAATCCGAGATGTCGTACAAGTCAAACAGACGCTCCACGTCCGCCGATGAGAACTGCTTGTAGATAAAATGGTTCATCATCTTACCATCGTCCGTCATCAGAGCCACTTTCGTCCGGCTATTTCCTTGATCGATACAGAGATTCATCCTTCGCCTATAACCCTTCGCCTATAACCCTTCGCCTTTCGCCTTTACACCATATTCGTGTACAGGAACCGTTTGATAGATTTCTTCGGCGTCTTCTCAAACTCATGCGGATAGAGTTTGACGATGGAGATCTGCTCGTACGCCGCGAGTTCGGAGTTCACCTGTTTGCGGGCGTCTTCCATCTGCTCGTCTAACTGCTCACGGGTCAGACCATCGGCGTCCACCTCATTGTAGTCCGGGCAGATGAGTGCCACCAGACGGGTGTCTTCCTGCTGGAGTACCAACGACTCCAGGACGTACGGCATATTATTGATCTTCGCCTCAATCTCTTCCGGATAGATATTTTGTCCGCTCGGCCCCAAGAGCATGGTCTTGCAACGACCTTTGATAAAGAGGAATCCGTCTTCGTCCAGCTGTCCCAAATCACCCGTACGGAGCCATCCGTCTTTGGTGAAGGCCTCTTTGGTTGCCTGGGGATTCTTGTAATAACCGGTCATCGTGTTCTCGCCGCGAACCACCACCTCACCTATTCCTTCTTCGTTCGGGTCAAGGATCTTCACTTCCATGATTCCCGGCAACGGACGGCCGCAGGAGTATATCTTCGGGCCTTCGCTAATCGGCGTGTAGCAGATGAGCGGAGCGCACTCCGTCATGCCGTAGCCCACCGATACGGGGAATTTTATTCTGTGCAGGAATGCTTCTACTTCGGGGTTCAGCGGAGCGCCGCCGATGATCATCTGGCTGAACTCGCCGCCGAAAGCCTGAACCAACTGCTCGCGGATCTTCGAACAAACGACTTCGTCCAGGAACGGCACTTTGAGCACCCAGCTTACGGGCGGTTTCTGAATCTGCGGCACGATCATCTTCTTGTAAATCTTCTCCAAGATCAGCGGAACCGAGAGGATGACAGTCGGCTTGACTTCCGCAAAAGCATTCAGCAAGATCTTCGGACTCGGCGTACGGCCGACCAACCATGTGTGGCCGCCGGCTGCCAGACAAGACAGAAAATCAAACGCGCAACCGTACGCATGTGCCAGCGGCAGGAACGTCACGAACCGTGCGCCCTTATGCGCGATACCGCTCTCCAAGCCGTAACGCACGTTTCCTGCCAGACCGTTCAGCGGCATGATCACGCCTTTGCTGAAACCCGTCGTGCCGGAGGTATAGTTGATAGAACCTATCTCGCTGTTGGCGCGCTCGTCGAAATGCACATCTTTCGCCCAGTAGCCTTCCGGGTGTTTCTCTTTGAACTTCGCGCCGATTGCCTCATAGTTGATCTTCTTCGGGTCCAAAGCAAGCGAAATGGGATGCCAGTCGTTCAGGCTCACCGCCGCTTTCACCTTGGGGATCTGATCCAACTCAATACCCTCCCAGTTGATGTCGCTGATGAAAAGCAGCTTACTCTCCGAGTGGTTGATGATGTGAATCGCGTCGTTCGCACGGAAATCCTGCAAAATCGGCACGATGATCGCTCCGTACGTCACAGCCGCCAGATATACAGCGACCCAGTTACTGTTGTTCTTGCCCATGACGGCTATCTTGTCGTTTTTCTTCACGCCGCATTCCTTGAAAAGGATGTGCAGTTTCTCGATGTTGATAGCCAACTGGCCGTATGTCAAGGTCACGTCTGTGCCGTAATCGGTCACAGCGGGCTCGTCCCAGTTCTCGCGGAACGAACGCTCGTACATCTTGACAAAATTATATTTCTCATCCGTCATCATAACGGTTAAACGATTTTAGTTCTTGATTATGGACTGCTTGTTTTACTCGCGTCTTTATTCTGTCAGCGGGCCCTGCCTGGGTCTGTACTCTGAGGTCAACCTGGTAGCGGTCTATCTATGCGGCGCCACATACACGCTATCGACGATAAACTGGCTGTTTCCGCGCCAAGGCAAAGTGCCGAGATAGCGTTTCCAATGAAGCTTCACACCGGTGTTGGCGCCGTCATTCAACTGCTTTGCCACATGCTCGTCCACGACCGAGAACTTGAACTCGTTCGACTGGATGGAGCCTTGCACCTTGGTATTCTTCAGACCTGTCTGGATCATCTTGCCCTCGTAGGTCTTGAAAAGAAAGCCCTCTTTCTGGAAATAGTTGATGTCACCTTCGTTCACGCCTTCGCTATACACGAAGCAGAATTTGAAAAAGATAAATACCGCCAATGCCAGCACGGCAATGACCGACGTCCACGTTACGACTTTTCCTGTTGTACTCATATCTGTATATTATTTTTTCGCGTTTAATTCCGCTTTATGCGCTTATGCTCGCGCCTGAGCCAACGCCTATACCCACGCTCGAACCCGCTTTGCGCCAATTTGGCTGCAAAGTTACAACTTTTTTTTGACATACGCAAGCGCGCACGCGATTTTCTTTTTTTTTCTGCGTTTTTCTGCGTTTTTACATAAATAATAGGAATCCCGTAGGACTCCTATCGAATGCTCATCGTATGCTGATCGTATGCTGATCGTATGCTTCGTACGACGTTAAACCTATATTCTACCCCTCACGGGCTTTTCTATCTTCTGTCTATTTTGCCAAGCGCTGTCCTGTAATGTTATACAATTCGTTACCGATTTCAATGTATAGTTGTCCGTTGCGGAAGATCTTGGTGGCACGAGGCATAGTTACGGAAGTTTGGATAGCTTCCGTAGCCCCTCCGCAAGAAGTGATGTAACGGACGTAAATCTCGCTTGCACTACCGGCTTTGATCTTAATCGACTGGATGCCGATGCCCTTGCCCGAACCATAGTTGGAAGAGAAAGTAAGCGTGGAAATGCCGGCGATATAGAGGTTGTTAACCCATATATATTCGGTCATTGTTGAGCCCTTAGTAGCCGTCATCGAAGCCAGTTGGCCGTCCTCTTCGTATATATCCAGCTGGTCGTATTGCGTGCCGCCGTACGTACGCATCTTCACGACGATCGAATCGAGTTGCGCCAGGTCAATCAGCGGCGAGACGATAGACGTACCGGACTCAAGCAGCCAGTAGGAGTTCTTCCACGGAGCGTTATTGGTCCATCCTTCGGTGTTATCCTTGTCGTAGAAATACGTCGTCGGAAGTGACACTTCGCTCATCACCGCTTGCGCAAAGACTGCATAATAAGTCACGTCAGCCGTTACCGCAGGGAAGTCCGCGATAGCCTTATAGATGACCGCCGGTGCATCGTCCTGCGTGCCTACGATAGGCGCGATGGTCCAACCGATGAAGACAGGGCTCTCCTCCGAACATGAAACAGGTTCATCCGGCAGGGACGCAGGTTTCTGGTTCTCCACTACGGAATCGGTCTGCATCTCTTCGCCGTTGATCGACCAGGTCACACCATGCTTAACCGTCGGAACCGGCTCTACTCCACCTCCACCGCCTTCGCAGGTCGGCGTCATGGAAGCCAGAACAACGGTCTGCCCCACTCTGTTACCCCAGATATACTCCGCGAGTTCCGGGTAATCGATGAAAGGATTACGGTTATGCTGGATGCCATAGACCGCCTGGTTACGGTCGATCTCTTTCTGCGAGACAGGGTCCTGACGATGCCATTTCAAAAACAGATTCTTGGCAAAAGTGGTCAGGTTCGTCTTGTTGGACGTAAAGACCACACTACCGTTGGAACCGTTCAACGCCTTATCGCGGTAGCGCGCCACCATATAAAAATATGTGCGCGCGAAATCGCCCTTGTAGTCATCTGCCGGCTCAAAGACCGTTCCTGTATAGCCGGAGAAAGTGTTCGAACCTTTCTTGCCGAGACCGTGGTTCTGATAGTTATCCGGAAAACCGGCACCGTTACTACCTGCCACTTCGCCATACGGCAAGTTGCTGCGGAAGTTATTGACACGTGCATCGGTCGGATATACATGGAAGAGGTCGGATTTCATCGGCGAACCCTCGTTGAACCATGACTGGGGAATGGAGTGCTCTTTGTTCCACGCATCGCAGACCCTTTTTTGTCCGCCATTCGCATCGTCTATCGTAAACCGGCAGGTGGAATACATATCCCACACGGTGTCGGAATAGAAATCCGTCTGCTCGTAATACCCCTCAAGCGCACTATACGAAATGACCGTATGGCCCTTGATTTTCGCAAAGAGCGCATCGAGAATCGACTCTGCGGACGACTTACCGTCCACGCCGCTGTAGTAACCATCCGGGATAGCGGCCTGCCCGGTAATGACATTCGCCTGCGTTAATCCGCAAAAGACAAAGACCGCAATGAATAATGAGAGAATGTGTTTTTTCATGATTGTGGTTTATTTTATTCGTTGCCCTTGCAGGTTATACATCTGCTCGCCGACAAGGATATAGAGTTGTCCGTTGATAAGTATCTTCTGCGCGCGCTCGGTAGCCGAAACCTGCTCAAACCCGGTCAAAGGCGACTCATTGGCATAAGGTGAATCAAGCGCATCAATCGAAACCGACACACCTTGCATATTGCCCCAGATATACTCCACCAGCTCCGGATAGTCGATAAACGGGTTCCGGTTGCGCTGATGCGCATAGATAGCGTTATTACGTTTCATCTCTTTCTCCGAAACCGGGTCCTGACGATGCCATTTAAGCATCAAAGCACGCATATACGACGTCAGGTCTGCTACACCGGAGGAATATGTGAAACTGGTGCTTCCGGTGCCGGAGGTGAAATTCGTCGTACGATAGCGCGTTGCCATGTAGAAATACGTACGCGCCAGATCGCCTTTGTAACTACCGTTTGCACCACCCTCTCCCGGATCAAAGACCGTTCCTGAATAACCGGAGAAAGTACTGGTTCCCGTATGACCATAGCCATAATTCGAACAATCCAGAGGAGCGTTATTCTCGCCATACGGCAGGTTGCCACGCGCCGAATTCATCTTGATATCCGTCGGATAAACATGGAACGCATCGGATTTCATAGGCGAATCCTCGCCGAACCAGCTCTGCGGAACAGTATGCTCCTTGTTCCATCCGGTACCACAAGTGCTGGCAGAAGAACCATTATCACTGGCTTTATAAGCCTTGGACGAGTAGATATCTTCCAAGGTCATATTTGTCCCATTCACAAAATCCGTGGGATTAGAGGATGCCGCAAACATGTTGTTTTTCAGCGCGCTGTAACCGATAGAAATATACCCGTTACTGATAACAGCACAGAGCTCTTTGCGCAGGTTATCCTGGCTATCCGTAGCCTTTCCGTCGATAGTGGCATAATACGTCTTTAAGTCGGTGGAAGAATCGACATCTGCCCACGCAATACTTGCGCACAGAAAGAGCGCAAGAAAAGTAAAAATGTGTTTTTTCATAATATCTCGTGCAAAATCTCACTTACTGTAGGGTGTGGGAAGACCACTTGACGGAATTCCGGCACCGTGTACCCGTTGCGGACGGCAAAAGAGGCTGCGGAAATGAATTCTGAGCACGGATTGCCGATACAATGTACGCCGAGGACGGAGTGGTTCTTCGCATCGACAATCATCTTGCAAAGGCCCGTTTCGCCTTCGTTCTCCGCCATAAAGCGACCACTAAAAGTCATCGGCAGTTTCTTTACCTCCACGGGGATAGACATCGACTCCGCCTGTGCCTCCGTGATACCTACGGACGCAATCTCCGGGTTCGTATAAACGACCGAAGGTATAGCATTATACGCGATGCGTTGCAGCGGGATCTCCTTCAACATGCGACCTACCGCCACTTCGGCTTGACGCGAAGCGACATGCGCGAGCATGATCTTTCCCGTGACATCTCCGCAGGCATAGACGTTCGGCAGGTTGGTCTTACAGAACTCATCCACTTTGATCGCTCCGCGCTCCAACTCGATGTCATCGAGTGCTTCGAGACCCAGCAGATTCGCGCGGCGGCCAACAGAAACCAGCACTTTTTCCGCCTCATAAACCTCGCCATTAGCCGTCACTTTGCCGCCGTCCAGCGACTCCACTTTCGTGCTCGTAAGGATATTAATATTCGCTTTCTTATATTTCTCCAGCAGGATCTGTACGACTTCAGGATCGAGGTTCGGCAGGATAGTAGGCATCGCTTCGATGACCGTCACAGGTACACCGAGTTCATGATAGAGCGTAGCAAACTCCATACCGATGACGCCGCCACCGACGATGATGATGGATTTCGGCAGTTCAGCCGCTGCGAGTGCGTCCGTCGAATCCCAAACGGCAGGATTGTCCTTGATACCGGGGATGGGCGGAACGAAGTTCGTTGAGCCGGTGCAGATCATGAGGTTCTCTGCCTCGTACGTCTCGCCGTTGCACTGAAGGCTGACAACTGATGGCTGATGGCTGATAACAACGGCTTTGCCGCTCACCACCGTACAATGTTCATTATTCAACCGCTGCTTGATACCCGCAACGAGCTTGCGGACGACGATGGTCTTGCGTTTCTGCATGGCGCCAAAATCAAACGCTACGTTCTCTGCCGTCACACCATATTTCTGCGCGTGCGTAGCATTAAAATACTGCTTCGCGCCGTAGAGCAGCGATTTGGTAGGAATGCATCCCACATTCAGACACGTGCCGCCAAGCGCATTCTGCTCAAAGAGCACCACATCTTTGCCTGCCTTAGAAGCTTTTTCAGCAGCCGTATAACCCGCCGGGCCGCCGCCGATGATTGCTAAAAAATATCTCATATGTTTCGTAAATAGATTCTTACCGCTTCTGCGATCATTTCCACGCAAGGCCTTTTCTCGTAATACTGCTGCGTGCGCTCCTCGGGCTTGGGGCGGAGAGCCTCCGCAGGCAGATATTCCATCGTGGAGCCCTTGGGTGCCAAACCCAATAACTCCGCACACACAAGACTACCGTACTTCGCCTTGAAATCTCCTGCCAACTGCTGCACAAAGGCATAGTTCGCCATTTTGCCTTCGGAGTCATGGGGCGTGGCGGAACCGTTATGCAGGCCAGCGAGCATGAACATGCCGTTGGCAGCACCACACGTCATCCGCATCCTTCCCGTTCCACCGCCAAAAGAAGCAGCAAGACGAAGCGCCAGTTGCTCATCGTGGATGCCATACAGATCCGCACAAGAAGCAAAGACTGCCTGCGAGCAGTTAAATCCCTGTTTGAACAAGTCCTGCGCCTTCTGCGCACGAGATTCAATTTCCTGAGTTGTCATTATACCAGTTTTCCAATTGTTGGTTAAACGTCCTTCTGTCCATCGTCTGCGCCCACTCTCTCAGCTCATCAGTATGGTCCTCAAAATGCATAGTGACCGTACGACGCAGTTTCCATTTCTTGGGTTTGAGCTTGGACCAGTAGCTACCTTCCAACCCGCGCATTCTACAAAGGATCACGCGCACGCCCGCAGGTAATTTCCGGCAGACTTCATACGCCATACGGCGGTTTCCGATGATCTCTTTATCGATAGTCTTCACATGTCCGGAAGGATAGAAGCACAGCTGTTTGCCTGCTGCAAGGCTGTCAATCGCAATACGACTGAGTTGTTCCGCTTCCGCCACGCTCTCTTCGCGCGACATGGCGCTCTTATTCAAATCCGGCACTTCGATGGCGTCAGCTTTGTTGAGAATGTGCCGATAGAACTTATTGCGCATGAATAATTCGTCCACCATCGGACTAATCGGCAGCCACCACATCTCGCTGAAAAGAATCAGCGGATCGACATACGCCGTATGGTTCGGCAAAACCAGATGCACCAATTTGTCGCGCAGCAGTTCCTCCCCCGTGACGCGGATGTCGTAGTGCCAATGAAAGAAGAATTTTACTATTTTACCTAATGTGTATCGATTCATAATTCGCTATTACGGGATTACGTTATTATAGTTCTTTAATTAACTCCATCAGCGACGCTCCGCCTCTTCGGTCGAAGAAGAGTGCATCGATGCCTGCTTTCCTTGCGCCCTCAATATCCGTCGTCATCGAATCACCGATCATGAGCACTTCGGAGGCTTTCAACCCACAGCGACGCAGCGCTTCTTCGAAAAAACGAATGTCAGGTTTGTCGTAGCCTATATCCATGGATATATACGTATCCTCGAAATACGGAAGAACTCCCGCCTTCTCCAGGCGATTGCGTTGCAGATGACCAAAACTATTCGATGCCGCAAAGAGCCGATAGCCTTTGTCCCGCAGCGCGTCTAACATCTCTTTGGCTTCAGGCACTAAGGTGTGGGTATTTCCCCATGCGGCACGAAAAGCGTGCGTAAAGGGTTCTACCGCCGAGTCCGGATAGCCAATTGCCGCAATAAACTCCTTCGGATAAAGATCCATCACTTCCGCAATCGTGTATTTGCCATGCTTGGCTTCGGAAAAGAGCCGCCCGGCGATGTCGAAGAAGAGCTGAAAATGCTCCGGATGCTCCGGCAGAGCTGCATCATAAGCCTCTCGACAACAGGAAACGTAATCAAGGAGTGTATCGTCTATATCTATAAAAATCGCTTTATATTTCACTTTTTTGCCAAAATATTTGGTCATTTCAAAAAAAAGTAGTACCTTTGCACCCGCTTTTGTGAAACGGGTAGTAGTTCAGCCCGGTTAGAATGCCTGCTTTGGGAGCAGGAGGTCGTGAGTTCGAATCTCGCCTACCCGACTACAATTCAACAATTTCCCCTTTGCTGGGGATATTCACATGCTTAAAGCCTGCCTCTTCGAGGTGGGCTTTATACGTCTCTGCAGCTACCTCTTCGCCGTGGACGATGAAGGTCCGCTGGACTTGATCGACCGTAAGAGAGCGCGTGAGGTAATCAATCATCTCTTGGTAGTCGCCGTGTCCAGAGAAGCCTTCAATCTTCGTGATCTGGGCTTTGATCTTTCGGTCGAGACCGAAGATAGAGATCCATTGGAGTCCGGGCTGCTGAATACGTGCGCCAAGTGTGGTAGGTTCGCAATAACCGACAATAAGAATCGTGCAGCGCGGATCGGAGATGTGGTTCGCCACGTGGTGTTTGATGCGCCCGGCTTCCAACATACCCGAAGCGGAGATGATGATACAGGGTTCGTCCTTGTGGTTGAGCGCCTTGGATTCGCGGATGTCGGTGATGTACCGCAGAGTATTGAAGCCGAACGGATCGGAGTCAAAACGAAGTGTGTCATGCACTTCTTCACTCAGTTCCTCCGGATACATACGGAAGATCTGGGTCGCGTTGGTACTCATCGGCGAGTCCACATAGACGGGGATTTGCGGCAGACGGCCGTCGTTATAGAGTTTGTTGAGGACATAGACGATCTCCTGGGTTCTGCCGACCGAGAAAGACGGGATCAGCAGCTGGCCTTTGCGATAGACACAGGTATCCTCAACGACGCCTAAGAGTTGCTCCTCTGTCACTTCTTCTTCCTCATGCAAACGGTCGCCGTAGGTCGATTCGCAGATGAGGTAATCGCATTGCGGGAAGAGTTGCGGCGAAGGCAGAATATGACAGTGTTTACGGCCGATGTCACCGGTGTAAGCCAAGCGTTTCCAACGGCTTTCTTCATATATCTCCAGCGAGCAGATGGCGCCACCGAGCATGTGACCGGAGTTGGTGAAAGTCAGCAACACGTCGTCAAACAAACGGAAACGGCGGTCGTAACTATACGTCACAAAATGCCGCATCACCTGCTCCACCTCACGCTGGGAGTACAGAGGTTCGATCTTATAGGTCTTGCCCTTCTCCTTATGCGGGTGCTGGCGATCGATCTTCTTGTTATACGTACGAACATCCTGCTCCTGAATAAACGCCGTGTCGGCGAGCATGAGTGCACAGAGATCGCGCGTCGCCGGCGTGCAGTATATATCCCCGCGGAAACCCATTTTGTAGATATACGGGATAAGACCGGAATGGTCGATATGCGCATGAGAGAGCACGACACAATCGAGTTTCTTGGGATCAAATCCCAGATCGCGGTTGGCTGCATCGGTCTCCATTCCTTTACCTTGGTACATACCGCAATCCAGAAGAATGGTATGTCCCGAATCGGTAGTAATCAGATGTTTACTGCCCGTTACTTCGCGAGTAGCGCCTAAGAACTGAATCTTCATACGTACAAAAAATTTTGCTACAAAATTACTATAAATTTTGCAGATATGCAAATTTTTTTGTACCTTTGCACAAATTTTCTTAACAACAATGAAGAAATTAGCAATTTTCAGTATGGCATTGATGGCGTTAGTTGGCGCAAGTTGCCAAAAAGCAGAAGAAGAGAAGGCTCCCATTACGAAGCCTCAGATTACGATTGAAGGCGGTCGTCTGACACCGGAAGGATTATGGGCGATGGGTCGCATCGGTAGTGTGAAAAGCGACATTGAGACTGGTCTGCTCGCTTATACGGTGAGTTATTATTCCGTAGAAGAAAACCGAAGTACGACCTGGATCCGGATTTGCAATCCGTTCGAGAACATGAAGGTCGTTGATGAGTTTGTAGGTTCTGAGCCGGCGTGGTTCGGCAACAGCGGTGCGTTAGCGTACCTCAAAGGCGGCAAACTCTACATCCGCCGCGACAAAGAGGAAGTGGAGGTCGAGGGCACAAATGACATCGAGGGCTTCCTACTCTCCCCGATGCGCGATAAGATCATCCTCGTCAAGCAAGTAAAGACCGTTCCGACGACCGCGGACAAATATCCTGATCTGCCTCTGGCAACGGGTCACATGCACGAGGATTTGATGTACAAACACTGGGACGAATGGACGGAGACTGCTCCGCAGCCGTTTGTCTATGAGCTGCAGACCGAATACTACGGCGAGGGCGAGCGGATGAAATCTGCCAAGTTAGGCGAAGGATTCAATATCCTCGAAGGAACGGCTTTTGAGAGCCCGATGAAGCCTTTCGGCGGCATCGAGCAGTTGGCATGGAACCCGAACAACGAGGAGATCGCTTATACCTGCCGCAAGAAAACGGGACTCGACTACGCCATTTCGACCAACAGCGATATATACCTATTTGATATACGTACGCGTGCGCACAAGAATATCACTTCTCCCAACGGGGGATATGACACAAATCCGAGTTATTCGCCGGATGGCAAATGGATCGCTTGGCAATCGATGGAGCGCGACGGGTATGAGAGCGACGAGAACCGACTTATGGCGCTGAATATGGAGACGGGCGAGAAGCGCTTCCTCAGCCGTGCGATGGACACCAACGTCGATGAATACAAATGGCTGGACGACACCTCACTCGTCTTTACCGCATGCAAACAAGCGACCGTACAACTCTACCGCGTGACGCTGGACGGCTGGACATCCAAACTCACGGAAGGCCAGCACGACCTCGGTCTGGGTGACGTAGCGGATTACCAGGCGTATATCTTAGGTCACTCGATGCGTCAGGCGAACGAGATCTACCACCTCGACATCCGCAAAGAGGGCGCGCTGGAGCAGTTGACCCACGAGAACGACAATATTTATGAGCAGATCGAGCGCTCGACAGTAGTGCCCAGATGGCAGAAAACGACGGACGGCAAAGACATGCTGACATGGATCATCTACCCGCCGCATTTCGATCCGGCAAAGAAATACCCGACGATCCTCTACTGCGAAGGCGGTCCGCAAAGCCCCGTAAGCCAGTTCTGGTCGTTCCGTTGGAACTTTATGATGATGAGTGCGGGCGACTACATCATCGTGGCACCGAACCGCCGCGGTCTGCCGGGATTCGGAAAGGAGTGGAATGAAGAGATCTCCGGCGACTACGGAGGCCAGTGTATGAAGGATTACTTCACAGCGATTGATGAGTTCTGCACGGAGCCGTACGTCGATAAAGAGCATTTAGGATGCGTGGGTGCGTCGTTCGGCGGATTCAGCGTCTATTGGATTGCCGGACACCACGACGGACGATTCAAAGCCTTCATCGCGCACGACGGCATCTTCAATCTGGAGATGCAATACCTTGAGACCGAAGAGAAATGGTTTGCCAACTGGGACATGGGCGGCGCGTATTGGGAAAAGGACAATAAGATTGCGCAACGCACGTTTGAGAATAGCCCGCATCGGTTCGTGGATAAATGGGACACGCCGATTCTCTGTATCCACGGTGAGAAGGACTACCGCATTCTCGCCAACCAGGCGATGGCAGCCTTCGATGCCGCCAAGATGCGCGGCGTACCGGCAGAGCTGCTGATTTTCCCGGACGAAAACCACTGGGTCCTCAAACCGCAGAACGGCATCCTCTGGCAACGCGAGTTCCGCGGCTGGCTGGATAGATGGCTGAAAGAATAACGAAATAACGGGATTACGTAATTACGGAATAACGAAAGAGAATGAAATACAATTACGAATACGAGATTAAGTACCAGGAGGTGGACGGCGAGAAGAAACTGCGCTTGTTTAACCTCGAGAACTACCTGCTGGAAGTAGCAGGAACGGTGGCAGATGAGTTGGGATTCGGTATCGCCAACCTCCATCCGAGAGGGCTGACATGGATTCTCACGCGGCTGTCTGTGGAGATGTATGAGCTGCCGACGCATTGTGAGAAAGTACGGTTCGAGACATGGATAGAGAGCAACGCACACATGCTGAGCACACGTGATTTCCGGATCTACAGCGGCGATAAACTCATCGGGCAATGCAAGTCCGTGTGGGCAGTACTGGATCTGGAGAAACGCGAGATCGTGAATATCTTCGACGACCCGATGTTTGAGGGCTGCGTGGACGGCGAGGTGATTGAGATGAACCGAATCCGCATGACCACCATCCCCGAGCCGACAGGCATCGTGCCGCATAAAGTCGTTTATTCGGATATCGACTACAACGGGCATTGCAACTCGTGCCGATACCTGCAGGCGATGACCGATGCCTATCTGCCGGCGTATTACGGCAAGAAAGTGCGCCTCGACATCAACTACCAGAAAGAAGCCATGCTGGGTGAGGAGCTGCAGACACTCTATCTCGTCACAGAAGACGGCGTACAATACCAGCAAAAGAACCCGCAAGGCGAGACCTCTTGCTCTGCAAAAATCACAATATTATAATATGGAACAAATCGAATCTGCGCCCTTGAAGCGCCCTACAGAACTGGAATGCGACGTCGTTCGGTTCCAGAACCAGAAAGACAAATGGATCGCTTTCGTGGGTCTAAAAGACGGTCATCCGTACGAGATCTTCACCGGCCTGGCGGACGATGAAATGGGTATCGCCTTGCCCAAATCCGTGACAAAAGGGAAGATTATCAAGGTGCCAAAAGAAGACGGCCACCACCGGTATGATTTCCAGTTTGTCAACACCCGCGGCTTCAAAACGACCGTCGAAGGACTCAGTTATAAGTTCGACCGCGAGTTCTGGAATTATGCCAAACTCATCTCCGGCGTGCTGCGGTACGGCATGCCGATCGACCAAGTGGTACACATGATCAGCGGCCTGCAGATGGACAGCGATTCCATCAACTCCTGGACCACCGGCGTAGCGCGAGTGCTCAAACGCTACATCCCGGGAGCCGAAGTAGAAGAGATAGAGGAATAAAAACAGAAAAAGCCCGCAGCGTTGCGGGCTTTTTTCTTACTTTTCTGCAATAAATCGCGTCTCGAGCATTCCGAGCGATTGATTTTCCACGACCTTGATGCCGTATTTGGTACGCCATTCAAAGGCCAAGGATTTCCACCACCCTTTCGTGACATAGGCATAGATAAAGGGATGCAAATGCAGCTTCAGACCTCTGCCATGCTTCTCGTACTCTTGCTCGCATTCTTCGGCAATCTTATCCGTAAACAGGAGAGAGGCCTGGATTTTTCCTTTACCCATACAGGTCGGACAAACCTCTTCAACAGGCATCTCCACGGCTGGACGGACACGTTGGCGCGTGATCTGCATGAGTCCGAACTTGCTCAGCGGCAGGACGTTGTGCTTCGCGCGGTCGCGGTCCATCAGTTTGCGTACGTAGTCGTAGAGTTGCTGCTGGTGCTCCTTGGAGTCCATGTCGATGAAATCGACGATGATGATGCCTCCTATATCGCGGAGTCGCAGTTGGTGAACCAACTCATCCGCTGCCAGCATGTTAAACTGGTACGCATTCTCCTCTTGGTCCTCATAGATCTTCTTGCTGCCGGAGTTGACATCAATGGAGAATAGTGCTTCGGTCTTATCGATGATGAGGTAACCCCCATGCTTAAAACCGACCGTTCTGCCGAGCCCCGTCTTCATCTGGCGGGTAATGTCGAAATGGTCGAAGATAGGTTGTTCGCCTTTGTAGAGTTTGACGATCTTCGCGCTCTCGGGAGCAATCAGCTCCAGATAATTGCGCACGTCCTCGTAGATGTCCTTGTCGTTGACTTGAATAGATGTGAAATCCGGGCTGAGTACGTCACGGATGATACCGAGGGTACGACCCATCTCTTCACTGACAAGGCTTACGGGTTCTTTCTGCTGGAGAGATTTGATGGTCTGTTGCCATCTCTCCATTAACAATCGCAACTCACTATCCAGTTCGGCTGCTCTCTTATCCTCCGCTACCGTGCGGACGATGATTCCGAAGCCCGCAGGCTTGATCGAGAGCAACAGTTGTTTCAAACGCTGGCGTTCTGCCTCGCGTTTAATCTTCTGCGACACCATTACGCCGTCGGCAAAGGGGATGAGGACGATATTCCGTCCGGCGATAGAGATCTCTGCGGTCAGACGCGGTCCCTTAGTGTTTATGGGTTCCTTGGAGACCTGAACCAGCAGCGTGTCGCCTACTTTGAGTACATCCGCTATTTGTCCTTCTTTGCCCACCTCCGGTTGCCGTTGCGTCTTTGTGATCACGGGCATTCTCCTTCGGTCAGAAACGGCTTTGGTGACGAACGTGTGCAACGTACGAAACTGAGAACCTAAGTCCAAATAATGCAGAAAAGCTTCTTTCTCATGACCTACATCCACAAAGACGGCATTGAGCGCCGGCATGACCTTTTTCACTCTACCGTAATAGATATTTCCCACAGCGAAGTTGTCTTGATCCCGTTTCTCACGGTTCACCTCCTGCAGGCGGTCATCCTCCGTCAGCGCAATTGCGATCTCTTGCGGTTGTACGTCCACAATCAATTCACTTTTCATACTTGAAAGGATTAAAAAATAAATAAAAAAGCCTTGTGGCAAACTCACTCTCGCCAGAGCAAGCTTAGCGCCACAAAGCTGAAACAGCAATCGTCAATTACTTATGCTTATGACGATTCTTACGCAGACGTTTTTTGCGCTTGTGCGTAGACATCTTGTGTCTCTTATGCTTCTTTCCGTTTGGCATAATTGTTTAATAATTAAATTGTTATTATAATGTTATTTATTTCTTCGTTGCTTTCTTTGCACCCGGTTTGACAGCCTCTACCGCTGCCTTAAATTCCTTTGCGGGCTTAAATGCCGGTACGCTATGAGCCGGTACAACAACCGTAGAACGCTTGGTAATATTTCGAGCCACTTTCTCTTTACGCTCCTTGAGTTCAAAGGTTCCAAAACCACGAAGGTACACGTTCTCTCCCTTCGCCATACATTTCTTTACGTGGCTCATGTAACTCTCTACGATTGCACTGATAGTAGTCTTGTCAAATCCCGTAGAGATTGCAATTTCTGTAATAAGTTCAGCTTTAGTCATATAGATGTATTTTGTTTGTTATTTCTTTCTTTAGCGAAAAAATCGTGCAAAATTACAAAATTATTTTGATATACGCAAATTTTTTTGTATTTTTGTGCTCGATTTTGATATTTTGATTGCAAATAAGGGCAAAATGAAGGACAAATCGCTAATATATAAGCGTTTATATACGTGGTATGAAAGTTCGCGTCGTGTGCTGCCGTGGCGCGAGACGGAAAACGCATATTATATATGGTTAAGCGAAGTCATTTTACAACAGACGCGTGTGGCGCAAGGCATGGAATACTACCTGCGCTTTATCGCCCGTTGGCCAAGGGTTGAAGATCTGGCGGCGGCGGACGAAGAGGAAGTGCTGCGGGAATGGCAAGGACTCGGGTATTACAGCCGTGCGCGGAACCTCCATAAGGCCGCGCAGATGATTGTTGAGAACCAAAAGGCAAAAGGTGAAAGTCCCGCTTTCCCCAAGACTTTTAATGAGATCCGCGCGCTGCCGGGTATAGGAGACTACACTGCCGGCGCAATCGCTTCCTTTGCCTACAACCAGCCTTACCCGGCCATGGACGGAAATGTCTATCGGGTGGTTGCGCGGCTCATGGATATAGATGAGGCGTTTGACACAACCGCAGGTAAGAAACTCTTCCACCAGCGTATCGAAGAGCTATTAGATCGAGACAATCCTAGACTTTTCAACTCCGCTATCATGGAGTTTGGTGCGCTCTATTGCACGCCGGTCTTAGGCGACGCGTGTGAGGCTTGCCCCTTAGCGGATATCTGTCTGGGACATGCCCACGGAACCGCGGCCTTACTACCCGTGCGCAAACCGCGGCCCAAAGTGCGCGACCGGTGGTTTACGTACCATATATATATACAAGGAGACAAGACGCTGATTCAAAAGCGCGAGAACCCCAAAGACATCTGGTACCACCTCTACGAATTTCCCTGCGAGGTATCAAACAGCGAAGCGCCCAAGGAGCCTCGAAATATCGATATATCGAAATCTCGAGATATCGAGTTATCGCACACTCTCTCGCACCAACGTATTCACGCGCGATTCATCATTCATAAGGTAAAAAAAATGCCGGACATACCCGGCACTATTACTATTCGTTGGGACGATCTGGATGATTATGCGCTTTCTCGATTAACGCTGCGAGCGCTTGATACACTTCAGCATAAGGCGTAACCTTTAGTATCTCCCGATGATGATGCATGACCTCTTTGTCTCCGCGCTTAGCGGGGCCTGTCTGCGCGTCACGAGGAGACATAACATGCACCTTCGCCGCCGTGTTGTCGATTAGCGGCAAGAGGGCCTCAAAGGGTATCTGCGTGTCCTTGAGAACTTCCTCGGCGATGCAGTACATGAGGTTGGAATAGTTATTGGCAAACACGCCCGCTATGTGCAAACGCTCGCGGTCATGCTGGTTAGCCTCGTATATCCGGCTCGTCAGCGTCTGAGCCAAGGAATAAATCGCCGCTATGTCATCGATATTCTTTCCCTCGATGATACAAGGAATCCCACTCCATTCGTCGATGAGTTTTTCCCGGCTGAAAGATTGGAAGAAATACAGGATTCCTGCATGGGGTTTGTCGTCGCCGAAGACCTCTTTCGGCATCGAACCGGAGGTATGCAGATGAAGCGCTTTCGGGGCTACAATCTTCGCCACCACATCCCTCAGGGCATGATCCGCTACGGTATAGATATAGACGTCCGCCACAGGTAACTGCGAGACCGCTTCAGCAGAGGTCTTCTCGTTCGTCAGCGGCCGCGCATGAACGAGCTCCGTATTCACACCTTTCAGCGCAAAAGCATGGTGAAGATTAGTGCCGACACTACCGGCTCCGATGATCGCTATTTTCATGATTCAGCAATAAATTTCTTGAGTCTATTCAAGGCCTCAACCAACACTTCGCGGGAGGTTGCAAGATTGATGCGTACGTAATGTTCTGCTCCGTACATCTCCGAGGGGTTAAAGAGGACATGCGCCTCTTTCGCTAGTCGGCTGCAGAACTGCTCTGCCGGCATGTCCAACGCTGCTATATCTACCCACGCCAGATACGTTCCCTCGGTCTCGTGAATGCGTAGTTGCGGCAGCTCTTTTCGGATAAAATCGCGCAGATAACAGAAGTTGCCATAGACGTATTCGTTCAACTCATCGAGCCATTTCTCTGACTCATTATAAGCGGCTACTTGCGCCACCAGACCGAAGGGATTAAGACCGTTCACTTCGTGAATTTCCAGCGCATGGTTGATTTGCTCGAAGAGTTGTTTATTCGGCACATAGATATTTGCGCACAAGAGACCGGCGATATTAAACGCCTTCGATGCCGAGGTGCACACGCAGAAATCTGTGTCGTCGATAACAATCGACGCAAACGGCGTGTACGCGTGTCCCGGAAAAGCGAACTCGCAATGAATCTCATCGGAAAGTACAAACAAATGCTCACGGCGCATGATAGCTGCCAGACGCTCCAACTCCTCGCGGCTCCACACGCGCCCCGTGGGGTTATGAGGGTTGCAAAGAAGGAAGACATCCGCTCTTGGGGCCTTCTCAGCTACATCCTCCCAGTCGATCTCAAAGCGGTTATCGCGCAGCACTAATGGAGAAGGAACCAATTCACAGCCCATATTCTCGATGCAAGAGAAGAAGCAGTTATACGCCGGTGTGAAAGTCAATATACGTAACTTCTCGCAGCCCGATCTTTTTCGTGTTTGCAGGGCTGCAAAAATCGCTGAGACAGCCGGGACAACAGCTGTCGTATAAAGAAGATTGTCGCGGTTGATACCTTTCCATCCGTGTCTCCGGCTGAACCAGTTGGCTACCGCGTCATAATTAGCCTGAGGAACGATGGAATAACCGAACACGCCGTGATCCAAACGCCGTTGCATGGCTTCGCGAATCGGCTTTGCTGCCGCGAAATCCATATCTGCAATCCACAAGGGCAGACAACCCTCCGCACATTCCGAATCCCATTTATAACAATCGGAATCCTTTCGATTTACGTATTCTAACATGTTTTATTGGTTTATAATTTAAGGTATAACAATTTTACGGGAGAACCCATCGCGAACAAGCACGTACACACCGGATGGAAGCCCGTCTGCTACCTTCACTTTAAGTCCGGAGATGGTATAAACAGATGTTTGCGGGTCGTTCAGAAGATCGGAATCGATATTCGCCTCTTCTATACCTGTCGCAATCTCGGAGATGGTTACATGCGAGTCGCTTACCACAACCGGCAGGAATGCCTTTCCTGTACTTCCAGGGGCCCGCTCAAGCGGCTTCCATTGGCAATACACATGGTGATGACCAAAAGCAAGGAGATACGAACCAAACGGTATATTAGCGGGAACGGATACGTTGGAAATAGTGATTGGGTTTATAAAATAGTTGTTCACAGGCAGGCTGACCGAATTTGAAATGAACCCTAACACAGAGACCACTTCGCTCGTTGCAGGGTCAAGAAGCAACACGCCTAACTGACCGGAGAAGGTTTCTTCTCCCACATTCATCACACGATAAGCGGTTACATTCCATTTACCGTTACGGGCAACTTGCATCTGCGAGCACACAATACTGTCCGTTGCCATTTCTATCGGAGACTCCAACTCCGGAATCTGGAAACTTATTTGCGAAGAAGTAAGGGTGACAGTCGTCTGGTGCTTGCCTCCGGACTCTTGCATGATCTGCCATGGCGAATGGGCATTAGCACGGAAAAGACCGCATACTCGGTACGTACCATTGGGTATCGTGTTCGGGAAAGTGCAGTAAAAAGGCATAGGAGTGGTAAAGAAATAACTGGCAGGTAACGAGTGTCCCACTGTGCCGGAAACGACTGCCTCTATCACGTCCGAAGTCGGAGATAAGATTCCGACGCTATACTGACCGTAAAAATCATGCAATCCCTCATTCTTGATCGTTACCAGTTTGACGGTAACCGTTTCTGAACGGCCTGCCTGAGTCTCTGGCAACTCTATCTGGGCTACCGACATCTGATGGATAGTGTCCGTGGAGCCCGTTGCTGGCTGTATTCCGATTGAGAAAGACACATCCGAGTTATAATCTCCAAGGTCGTTTGCACCTATTCCTTGATCCGTAGGATTCAATCCCGTGAGCAGATAATCTCCGTCACCAAGACCGCCCCAACCCCAGTTAAAGTGGAAATAGCCGTTGGCACTAAATCCGTCGCAAAGGAATGCATGACCGCCTCCTGCTCCGCGTCCGCTGACAAACACAGGACGTCCTCCGCGCAGTTCATTACGGAGCTGGTCGGCTATGTCTTCTATAGCGTACATCGATTTGGGCAAGATGCGGATATTATGGTCGTAACCGAAGTAATTTATCAACCCTTTCATAACCATTACATACGCTCCGCTACTGCCATCGGCGCCATACTCCATCTCAATCGCAACACCGCAATGGAACATGAGTTGTGCTACTGCCTGAGCCTGCTCTGGCGTATAATCGGAATAATAGCGATAACTGTCTAACATCATATCCCAGTCATAGGTCGTGTTGCCAAAGTCGGCAAAAAGCGTCCGGCTATATGCAGGATTTTCCTCACAAGTCCAGTCGTAACTATGGCTGCCTGTTCCTTGTGCAGGATAGCGATGGGTGTACATGATTTGCGCCATAGCCGTTGCGGTACAGCCGGTCACACAATGGTTCGTGCCATCATAAGTGGGAACCATATTATTGAACGGTGTACCTTGGTTCCAATGACAAGGAACCAAGGGAGCACATTCATCTTCTGCCTTGCTGAGGTAAATAGGATTCGTGTTGTAGTCCTCCAGCCAAGCCTTCAAAGCCGGCGGCATACTCTCTGCCGTCAATCCTCCATTGGGACTAAAACCTAGCACTTCCGGCATCGCGTCATCCGCTGAGACAATCACAAAACTATTACCCGCGTTGATTGCATACCACGCATCGGAGCGGCTGATAATCTCACACGGGACCGGAGTACTTCCTTGACGGGCCGGAGCACGGAGAGCTGATGTACGTTGGGCGATGGAGATGGCTTCTTCCGGGGTTCGGAGAGCGGCGTAAAACAACTGTGCGGAAAGCACGGATAAGAGTAAAATAAGTGAACGCTTCATGAATAATGAATATTATATGGTTATTAATGATGTTCGCTATAATTCTTGTAGAACTCCGAAACGGCAATAATTCCCTTCTCCCAGACCTCTAAATCCATACTCTCGTTTGGAGAATGAATCGCATTCTGCTCCAAGCCAAAGCCCATGAGGATGGTCTTACAACCGAGAATCTGCTCAAAAGCAGCAATAATAGGGATTGATCCGCCGCGGCGAGCAGCCAACGGACGGACGCCGAACGCTTTCTCAAAGCCCTTCTCCGCCGCTTTATAAGCAGGGATATCTATCGGACAGACATAACCTTGACCGCCATGCATAGGCGTAACCTTGATCCGCACACTCTTCGGCGCAAGCGACTCCATATATTGCACGAACGCGCGGGAGATCTTCTCGTGGTCCTGATTAGCCACAAGACGGCAGGATACTTTCGCAAACGCCTTACTCGGCAACACAGTCTTGGAGCCCTCACCCGTATAACCGCCCCAGATGCCGCAGATATCAAACGACGGACGGCAACTATTGCGCTCAAGCGTCGAATAACCGGCTTCGCCGAAGACCTCATCCACGCCGATAGAAGCGTTGTATTTCTTCTGGTCAAAAGGTATCTGAGCAATCATCGCACGCTCTTCTTCGGGAATCGGCAGCACGTCGTCGTAGAAGCCCGGAATGGTGATCTTTCCATTCTCGTCCACCACTTTCGACAGCATCTCGCAGAGAGCATTAATAGGGTTCTTGACAGCACCGCCGAAATGACCGGAATGCAGGTCTCTATTCGGGCCGTCCACCTCTATCTGCCAGTACGCCAGGCCACGCAGACCCGTCGTTATAGAAGGCGTCTCTTTGCCGATCATCGAAGTGTCGGAAACCAAGATGATATCTGCTTTCAGCAACTCCTTATGTTCCTCTAAAAAGGCCTCTAACGACGGCGAACCGATTTCTTCTTCGCCCTCAAAAATAAACTTGACGTTACACCCCATCTGACCGCTCTGGACCAGATACTCAAATGCCTTTGCCTGAATCATCGCCTGCCCCTTGTCATCATCCGCTCCGCGGGCATATAGCCGTCCGTCACGCACACACGGCTCCCACGGATCCGACTTCCATTGTTCCGCAGGCTCCACAGGCATGACGTCATAATGCGCATAAACCAGTACGGTAGGAGCGCTTGCTCCCTCACGCCCCTCGGCAGCCTTTCCTGAGCAATCGATTTTATACTCCGCGTAAACAAAGGGATTGCCGCTGGACGGAAGGACTTCTGCCTTTTGACAACCGGCCTGCAGCAACAACTCTTTCCACTTCTCCGCGCAACGCTGCATATCCGCTTTGTGTTCGGCTTGACAACTAACGGAAGGAATTCGGATGAGGCTTCCCCACTCTTCTATAAATCGCTCTCGATGAGCCGCTATGTATTCCTGAATGGTCATAGATCTAAAATTTTGTGCAAAGATACAACAAAAATTGCATTTACGCAAATATTTGGAATAGTAGAACGATTTTTTTTCTTTTTTTCTTGCGTATGTCATTTTTTTTTACTACCTTTGCGCCGGATTTGAGAAAAGAGGTCTACTTTCTCAGATTTTTCCTACAAAAAAATTTTATTTTACTTCCTTTGAAGTTATTTTATCTTATTTATGCAATACGAATTACAGAAACTCGAGCGTATGTCAATCGATGAAGTGCGTGAGATAGCTGTGAGCATGGGTCTGAACCCTCGCCGCAGCCAGTCCGTGCGTGAGATCAGTTACGCTATTTTAGATGCACAGGCGGACCAACGTGCCGCCGTAGTACAGGCCAAAGAAGAAGCGCGTGCCGCTACGGGAACTCCGAATAAGCGTGAGCGCAAGCGCGGCGTGAAAGCTGCTGCGCAGAAAGTAGAGGTGAAGGCCAAGAACGATCATGTAGCAACCGTCGGTACCGAGAAGGAACAGATGGCACAGATGCAGGAGCAGATTGAGGCCAACAACCACAAGCCCAACAAAACCGTAAAAGCGGTGCAAGAGGCCCCCATAGTTGAAGCGCCCAAAACCGAGGAACCAAAGGTAGAAGCACCCAAAGAAGAGGTTCCGAAGAAAAAACGCGGACGACCAAAGAAAGTAGTGGATGAGGCACCAAAAGCCAAGGATCCAAAACAGGAAGCCCCCAAAGCCGAAGATTCCAAACAGGAAACTCCAAAAGCCGAAGATTCCAAACAGGAAGCCCCAAAAGCCAATGAGCCGAAGAAAGAGCCCCAGACAGAACCGGTCAAAGAGGAGCGCAAGCTGCCGGATCTGGGTGAACATGTGATTGCGATGGGAACCTTAGAGTGCGCACCGGACGGCTATGGATTCCTGCGTTCGGCGGACTACAATTACCTGCCGAGCCCGGATGACGTTTATGTGAGCAAAGATCAGGTGCGTCAGTATGGTCTGAAGCCTGGTGACACTGTCGAGTGTACCATCCGCGTCAACCCGCAGCCGGATAAGTTCTTCCCGATGGACAAAGTGATCCGTATCAATGGTCTGGCACCGGAGTTGGCAAAGAAACGGGTGGCGTTTGAGAACCTCACCCCACTCTTCCCGGATGAGAAATTCAAACTCTGCGTGGGCAACAACCACGACTCGCTCTCCGTACGTATGATCGACCTCTTCTCGCCGATCGGAAAGGGTCAGCGCGGTCTGATCGTAGCGCAGCCGAAGACCGGTAAGACGGTGCTCCTCAAGGAGTTGGCAAACGCTATCCTCAATAACAACCCCGAGGTATATATGATTGTGCTGCTCATCGACGAGCGTCCGGAGGAGGTGACCGACATGCAACGCAGCGTGAACGCAGAGGTCATCGCTTCGACCTTCGATGAGCCGGCGGATAACCACGTTCGCGTAGCGAATATCGTGCATGAGAAAGCCAAACGTCTCGTGGAGAGCGGACACGACGTAGTAATCCTGCTCGACTCAATCACCCGTCTGGCACGTGCGTACAACACCGTCGCTCCTTCTTCAGGAAAAGTGCTTTCCGGTGGTGTCGAGGCACAAGCGCTGCACAAACCCAAACGCTTCTTCGGTGCAGCACGGAACATCGAGAACGGAGGTTCGCTGACCATCATCGCTACTGCCCTCACCGAGACGGGAAGCAAGATGGACGACCTAATCTTCGAGGAGTTTAAGGGCACCGGAAACATGGAGCTGCAGCTGGATCGCAAACTCGCGAACCGTCGCATCTTCCCTGCCGTAGATATTCCTGCTTCAAGCACACGCCGCGACGACTTGTTGTTGCCGCCGGATGTACTGAGCCGTATGTGGCAGATCCGTAAGATGCTCTCCGACATGTCCGGCCAGGAAGCCATGGAGAAGCTCAAGAGTTATATGGAGCGCACGGAGGATAACGAAGAGTTCCTCTTAGCCGTTAACGGAGCACGATGAAGATTCTCATTCTCAACGGACCGAACTTGAACCGCTTAGGCCTTAGAAAACCGGAGGTATATGGTTCAAAAAGCATGGCACAGATTTTGTTGGAGATCCAGCGAAATTGGCTCGACGTGCATTTCGTCTATAAGCAATCCAACCACGAAGGCGACCTGATCGACTGGATTCAAGAGGCAAATGACAAAGGTCAAATATCCAATGACCAATATGCCGGCATCGTCCTCAACGCAGGAGGCTACAGCCACACGTCCGTGGCGCTCCGCGATGCGGTCGAAGAGAGCGAGGTGCCGGTCGTTGAGGTGCATATAAGCGATACGCATGCGCGCGAACCTTTTAGAAATATAGACCTACTCGCAGACGTGTGCGCCCACACGGTAATAGGGCACGGTACAGATGGATATAAAGAAGCTGTGGAACATATTTTGTCTCTTGCTGGTTGCTAATGTCGCCCTCGGCGCACAGGTAACCGGTAGAGTGATTGATTTCGGCACCAAGCAGCCGGTGGACTTCGCGAACGTCAGCGTCGAGAAGCCCTCTGCCGTCAGCGGTCAGCCCGCAGAACTCGTCACCGGAACCGTCACCGACGAGAAGGGAAACTTCGCCATCGAGGTCAAGGACGGCAAATACGTGCTGGTTGTTTCGTTCATGGGCTATAAGGAGAGCCGCAAGGAGATTACGGTAGCCGGCAAGCCGCTGAACGTGGGACGTATATCGCTCCAGGAAGACAGCCAAGTCCTGCAAGATGTCGAGGTCGTAGGACAAGGCAGCTCTATGCGCTTTGAACTCGACAAGAAGGTCTTCACCGTCGATCAGAACATCGCTTCGGCAGGTGCGTCTGTCACGGACGTCTTGGAGAACATCCCTTCCGTCGATGTTGATCAGGAAGGAACCATCAGTTTGCGAAACAGCGAAGATGTAGAGATCTGGATCAACGGCAAGCCTGCGGGCCTCAACTCCGAGAACCGCGGTCAGGTACTGCAGCAGATGCCTGCCGGCACCATCGAGAAGATAGAGATCATTACCAACCCTTCGGCGAAATTCTCTCCCGAAGGCACATCCGGTATCATCAACCTCGTCATGAAGAAAGACCGCGCAGCGGGCTACTACGGTTCCGTGCAAGCGGGAATCAACTATGCTCTCTCCAAACCCTGGACAACCCCTCCGGGAGGTAACGTGGGCTTTAATATCAACTTCAACGCAGGGCCTGTGGACGGTTATTTCAACGTCGGCTACCGCTATCACATCAGTAACGGAGGAAGCGTGACGGACCGTTATAACCTCTCGGGTACGGGAGCGCAAGTGTTAGACAGCAGTTTGATTCAGAGCCACTTGACGCAGGAAGGTACTCAGACCCATCGCGGCGGCGGACTCTTCGCTCGCGCGGGCTTGAACTTCCGTCTGGCGGAAGGACACACGCTCGGCGTGTCGGGATTCGGCATGGTGAGCGATCCGAAGGTCTTTAAGATGAGTAACACCAACCATCGTACGTACCTCCTGACCCTTCCGGACGGTACGGTAATGCGAGACTTCACAAGAGACCAAGCCGGTTCGGGTTCGCATCCGGGCGGTAACGCAACTCTCGACTACACCTTCGAACTTGACAACCACAAGCTCTACGTCAGCGGGACGTATAATAACTTCGGTTTTAATATGTTCACCGACTACACGCAGATCGAACTGTTGGACACTACATACCAGACGCAGAATAGTCTGAGTACCGACCAGAGCATCGAAGTGAAGGCGGACTACGAGTGGAAACCGACGCAACAGAGCCGCCTGGAGGCGGGTTACGACTATACTCGTTCATGGGGAAACAGCAACGGCAACGCGTTCAATAAGATTGACGGCGGCGAGAAAGAGTTATACCCGTATTACACGGATTTCAACAGTCTGACGCAGAACCATGCCTTGTATATCACGTACGGCAACCGGTTCTGGGACAAGTTATCCATTCAGGTAGGGCTCCGTGGAGAGTATTATATGCGACATCTGGAGTCGTTCTACAAGGACAACACCGGCGCCATACAGGACTCGTACGCATCGATTCCCAACAAACGCGACACAGCGTATTTCCAGATCTTCCCAAGCGCGTATATCAGTTATGATTTCGGGAACGGCCATGAGCTGCAACTCAACTACACACGGCGTGTGAATCGCCCACGCGGACACCAGATTAACCCGCGCATGGACTTCTCAGATAGTACGAATATCAGTTACGGTAACGTGGACTTGTTGCCGGCGTATAGCAATAACTTGGAGCTCAACTACCTCAAGACCTGGGAGCGTCACACGCTCTCAGCGGGCGTCTTCTGGAAATACCGCGAGGGCGCTGTGCAGAACGTCAAATATATGGATTACGACGATCCTTCGGACCCAAGCAAAGGGGTGATGAAGAACACCTATTTCAATATCTCCACACGGCAGGAGTTAGGTGTTGAGGTCGTTGCTAAGAACCGCCTTTTCGGCGAACTGCTGCAACTGACTACATCTGCCAATTTCTACTGGAATAATGTCTCTGCGGTCAACCAGACCATCCTACATCAAGGCAAAGAGATTCCGATCAACCTGCCGGGACAAAACATCTTCGCGGGCTCGGTTCGCCTCAACGCGCAGTTCCTCTTTACGAAGAATTTCAGCGGCCAAATATCCGCCAACTACCGCTCGCCGCGCGTAGTGGCACAAGGTACGACGAGCCACAGCTACTCGATCGACCTGGGTCTGAGACACACCTTCCTCAACAAGCAGCTGGCACTCGCGCTCAATGTGCGGGACCTCCTGGACAGCCGTGCGAGAAGAAACAGCACTTGGGGAGACGGTTTCTGGCAGTTCAGCGAGAACAGATGGCACAGCCGTACCATCAGTTTCACCATCACCTATAACTTCGGTAACCAGAACGGCAAACGTCGTAGACCCGATAATAGCGAGATGAACGGCGGAAGCGATGATTTCGACGATAGCGGAAATAGCGGAGGCGACTACTAATGAAGCGATATATATACATAGTAATACTCTCTATGCTCGCGCTTGGCGCGCGGGCGCAGCAGGCACAGAACCGACCGTACGCGGATGATAAACTCTTCCACTTCGGTTTTCAGTTAGGCGTCAACTTCGCGTCTTTCGGCGTGACCGACAGCGAGATGGAGTTGACGGACCCCGTGACCGGTCTGACGGATATCTACCACGCTCGCGTGAGCAGTGTGCTGCCGGGATTTCATGTAGGATTCATCACCGACCTCAGGCTCTGCCAATACCTCAACTTGCGTTTCTGCCCGGGTATGCAGTTCTCCAGCCGCACGCTGACCTACAAGTCCGAGAGCGGCCGCAAGGTGCAGGGTACGCCGGGTAAGACAGGACCGAACGTTGATGTCTTGGCGATGCCGGTGAACCTGCCGTTGTACCTCAAATGGAGCGCCATGCGTGAAGGTAACTACCGCCCGTACGTCATCGGAGGAGGAGGAGTGAGCGTCAACGTGAGCCGCGACCGGGACAAACCGGTGCTGCTGAATATGATGGATTATTTCTGCGAAGTGGGCTTCGGCGTGGACTTCTATTTCCGATGGTTTAAGTTCTGTCCGGAGATCACGTACCGCATCGGTTTTGCAAACCAACTATGCCCTGTCGAAGGGCGAATGGAGTTGTCACCGCAAGATGCCTTCTATTCGAACTCTCTTTCGCGATTAACAAACCATTGTATCTGCCTGACCTTTAATTTCGAGTAATGAAAAAGTGGGTCGTGTACATAGTATGTATCTTGGCGTTTATAGGATGCCGGGAGTACCAAGTGAGCGATGATCCGTCGCTGCGTCTGGCGTTCTCTGCGGACACAATCTGTTTTGATACGCTCTTCTCGGAGCAAGGTAGCGCAACGGCGCAGCTGGTGGTCTATAACCCAAACAAGAATGCCCTCGTAGTGGATAAGATCTGGATGGAGGATGGTGAGGCGTTTCGCGCAAATATAGACGGCGAGCCGGCTTTGGAGCGGCTGACAGAGCTGACGATCTTCGGAAAAGACAGCATCCTGGTCTTCCTGCGCGTAACGGATTTCGGTCCGATGGCAGAAGAAGGAGCTATCTTGATTGAAGACCGACTGCATTTTCATTTGGCTACTGGCGCCACGCAGGACGTAGTCCTGGAGGCGTACGCAGAGAATGCTACCCGGCTTGGGCAGATCGGTAGCCGCACGGAGATAGCGGGCGATTATACCTTCACGGCGCTGAAGCCGTATATTCTCTTCGATACTATCCTCATTGGAGGAAAGATGACGATGGAGGCAGGCGCACGGCTCTATATGCATCAGGGCGCAAGTCTCGTAGCCTTAGGAGACGTCGAGGCGAAAGGAGAGATGGACAAACCCGTTCTGATCCGTCCGGATCGACTGGATTATCTCTTTGACTCCGTGCCCTACCTCTACGCCACAGGAGGATGGAACGGCTTCTACCTGCAATCCGACCAACCGCAGACCTACGATATACACTACCTCGAGGTGCTCTCGGGCAACGTCGGTATGAGTTGTGTCAGTACCTGTACCGGCACGTTGCCAACCCTACGAATGAATGGATGTAAGATACATAACCACACATTGTACGGCCTGATACTGGAGCACGTGAACGCACTTGTGACGAATACAGAGATCAGTAATTGCGGTCTGTATTGCGTATACTGCAGCGGCGGCAAGCAGGACTTCGTGCACTCGACCGTCGCTTCCTATTTCGGCTACACGAATATTCGGATTCAGTCGGCGCAAAAAGAGAACACAGCGGCGGTTTATATCGACAACCTCAGTAAGAGTAGCGAACCGACCGTAACTTCGTTCTATAACTCCGTCATCACAGGCTATTTGGCAAACCAATTGGTGCTCGCGACGCCGATAGAGCAGTACTACGAGGGTATTTTCAGCCATAATTACCTCAAGACCGACACGCTCCTTGCCTCGAGTGCAAAGGGCAACACCTACTGGCAGGAGACCGACACAGCAGTCTTCCGAAACACGTTTTATAAATACAAGGAATACACGTATTATGATTTTCGTCCGGACAGTCTCTCGCCGATGAGGGGAATAGGAGACTCGATCGTAGCGCTACCCTATCCCACGGATAGAGAGGGCGTCTCTCGGGAGTTTATAAGACCGGACGCAGGATGCTATCAATATCGTCCTTGATTTGTACCTGCAGTTCTTGCAGGGACTCAAAATGCTTCTCGTCGCGGATAAAACGGACGAAGCGAATCTTCAATTGAGCACCATACAGATCACCTTTGAAGGAAGGTATATGGACCTCGATGAGTCCGTTTTTGTCGATGTTCACGAACGCCGGCGCATCATCGCGTACGGGAGTCGTGACGGTCGCCATATAAACACCTGTCTTGGGGATGATTTTCTCCGGCGCGAGGGGACGGATGTTTGCCGTTGGAAAACCGATCGTATGCCCCACTCCTTTGCCGTGTACCACCTCGCCGAGGATGGAATAAGGACGGCCTAAGAGTTCGTTGGCAAGGGCGATATTTCCGTTCTCGAGAGCAGAGCGGATCTCCGTGGAAGAGACGTGAAACTCGCCATCTACAAACTCGCCCATCGTAATCACCTCTACGCCGCAAGCCTCGCCCACACGACGGTACTCCTGAGGACGACGGAGACGGTCCGAACCGAAACGATGGTCGTAACCCATAACGAGCACACGGACGTCGTAACTGTCATGAAGAAACGTCATAAACTCCTGCGCTGTGAGAGCATGAATCTCCTCAAAAGGCAACATCAGCACTTCGCCGAAAGCCGATAGCAGTTTCTGCCGCTCCTCACGGGAGGTGAGCATGGCAGGCTGGTAATCAGATTGCAAAGTTGCCCGAGGATGGTTGTCAAACGTGACGATAAGGCACGTGAGATCGCGTTCCTGCGCCAAACGACGCAGGTGGTCAAAAAGAAACTGATGCCCCTTGTGGACACCATCGAAAAAACCTATCGTGGCAATCTTCCCTTTCACCTCACTCCTAACACCTCACTCCTCCTCGTAGTAGCCATGCTCGATGCCGTATTGGAGTTCGGCATCCTGGATGAGTTGGATCTGCACACCGGAGATAGCACGACCGTCTTCCTTCGCAGCGCGGAGTACGTAGTTGAGCTGCTCGGTCTCATCCACCTCGCCGTCTAAATACTCCATCTCGCCGGACGCTTCATCGACCTTCACAAGACCCTGCTCCTCAAGAAAATCGTCCATGGCGTCAAGCACAAAAAGGATGTCGTCCGCCGTTAATGAACCGCGGTCTATGGCAGGGATAGCAGAGTAGATAAACTCCACCAACTCCCGCTCCTCGGGCTCCAAAAGAGCCATTTCAATCGTGTTGTTTTCCATAAATCCTTCTAAAAACGCTGCAAAGATACGAAATTATTTGCATATATGCAAAAAAAGTAGTAATTTTGTGGCAAAATTACGAATATATGAGTGAATTTTGGAAACGAACCCTCTCCGGAGCGGTATATGTAGCGGTAGTAGTGGGTAGTATTTTATACGACGGGGTAATCTTCATGGCGCTGTCTATAGTGCTCGCTTTTTTTGCGCTACGGGAGTACAATAGCCTGACCCATCCGCGGTGCATGATGGATTTCTTCAGCGAAATGAGCGCGGTACTATGCGTCTTTCCATTAGTGACGGCATGGTGCTACGGCTCTTTTAATCCCTGGACCTTACTGACTTTGTTGCTGCCGATAGGCATCCTGATTGCGGAGTTATGGAACAAGGACGAGAACCCTATTCAGCAGTGGGGACATTTCCTCATCGGACAGATGATGATCGCGTTGCCTTTTGCGCTGATGAACGTCCTTTGTGATATAGACCGATACTTATTACTCGCGGTCTTTGTGCTGATCTGGGTGAATGACTCGGGCGCATACTGCGTGGGCGTACTGACGGCGAAGAAGATGCCGGGCGGTAATCATAAGATGTTTCCCCGCGTAAGTCCGAAGAAGAGCTGGGAAGGTTTGTTCGGCGGTGTGGCATTCACAATCGGCGCAGCGTTCATACTAAACCGGTACGGATGGTTTGACGCCATCACGAAAGAAGGATACGAGTTACTCATCGCAGGAGTTTTTGCGCTCATCGTCAGCGGTTTCGGGACCTTGGGCGACCTCATGGAGAGCCTTTTCAAACGTTCGATAGGTGTCAAAGACAGTGGTAAGTTCCTGCCCGGACACGGCGGTGTACTGGATCGTTTTGATTCGATTCTATTGGCTGCACCGATGGCGTTACTGTTCGTAGTGATGATGATCTTATGCTAAAAGGGCTCGTCTCCATACTCTCCCATATGCCGCTCGGCGTGCATTATTTCTTTGCAGACTGGCTAATTTACCCGCTGATGTACTACATAGTGCGGTACCGAAGAAAGATGGTTAGGAAGAACCTGCGGCTGTCTTTTCCCGAGAAGAGCGAAGACGAGCGGCGGGCGATTGCCAAGGCGTTCTATCATCAGTTCTGCGACACGATCGTAGAGACCATCTACGGCTCCACGCGCAGCAACGCGGAGATCAAGGAGCATGAGGTGTTTGTGAACGCAGAGGAAGTCAACCGCGCAGCCAAAGAGCACGGCGGATGTATCGTGATGATGGCACACATGGGCAACTGGGAGTGGAAAGCCTCCTGCCAACAATGGTTCGACCCCGAAGTGACGGAGATGAACGGCTACCGCAAGCTTAAGAACAAAGCGATGGACGAGCTGATGATTTTCATACGGGAGAAACGCGAAGGGGTGTTAGTGGAGAAACAACGCCTCTTAAGGGAGATGGTTCGCTTCCGCGCGGAGAAGCATCCGATAGTGCTCGGCCTCATCGCGGACCAGAAACCACGCCCGGAAGTGACACGCACATGGGTGACGTTTCTCCATCAAGACACGGGGTTCTTGGATGGCGGCGAGATCATGGGAAAGAAGTTTAACTACCCTGTTTTCTGCCTGCACGTAAGCCGTCCTAAACGCGGGTACTACGTCTCGCGGTTCGACCTAATCACCATGACTCCGCAAGAGACCGCCGAGGGCGAGATCACTACGGCATACGCGCGGCTCTTGGAGCAGAATATCCTGGAAGAACCGGCTCTATGGCTCTGGACGCATAATAGATGGAAATGGGGAAGAATTTGAGATTTGAAATTTGAAATTTGTGAAATGTAGTGTAATCATATTAAACTGGAACGGGGCTCAGATGCTGCGTACATACCTGCCGTCGGTAGTGAGGAGCTGTCAGACATCTCCCTTCAGCGATCAGATAGAGGTCGTGGTGGCGGATAACGGGAGTACGGATGAGAGCCTGGAGGTGCTGCGAAAGGAGTTTCCGACCGTTCGGACGATAGTCCTGGATAAGAACTACGGCTTTGCCGAAGGCTACAACCGCGCGATAGAAGCCCCATCCGGCTCCCCAATAGAGGGGGAGAGTGAATATACGGTGTTGCTGAATTCCGATGTAGAGACGCCGGAAGGATGGCTCACTCCCCTACTCGACTACATGGACGCTCACCCGGAGGTAGCAGCGGTACAACCGAAGATACGGAGCTGGAGAGACAAGCGCTTCTTCGAGCACGCGGGTGCGGCAGGAGGCTACCTCAATCCCTTAGGTTACCCCTACTGCCGAGGAAGACGGTTCGGACGCGTAGAAGAAGATCACGGTCAGTACGACACGGTCGCAGAGATAGAATGGACTTCGGGCGCCTGCATGTGCGTGCGCACGAAGATATATAAGGAGTCAGGCGGACTCGATGCGTCGTTCTTCGCCCACATGGAGGAGATCGACCTCTGCTGGCGGATGCGGAATCAAGGATGGAAACTCGCCTGTGTACCGGCAAGCACCGTCTATCACCTCGGCGGCGGATCGCTCAACTACGGCAACCCGAGGAAGGTTTATCTCAATTTCCGCAACAACCTGGTGATGATCTATAAGAACAGCCGATGGCGGTGGTGGGTATTGAGCGTGCGGTTCTTCTTGGATTATGCCGCGGCAGCGATGTTCCTCGTCACGGGAAAGGCAGAAGCGGCAAAAGCGGTCAGTCAAGCCAGGAGAGATTATCGGAAAATGGTAAATGGTAAATGACCAAATGGTACATGGTAAATGGCCAAATAGTAAATGAATTTATGGGATTTTTCGGATTTTTTAACAGAGAGAAGAAAGAGACCCTCGACAAGGGTCTGGAGAAAAGCAAAGAGTCAGTGCTCTCGAAGATCGGGCACGCTATCGCCGGCAAATCGACGATAGATGACGATGTGTTGGATAACTTGGAGGAAGCGCTGATCACCTCCGATGTCGGCGTGGAGACCACGCTGCGCATCATCGAGCGGGTGCAGGAGCGCGTCAAAAAAGACAAATATATCGGTACGGAGGAACTGAATCGGCTGTTGGTCGATGAGATTTCCTCGTTGCTGCAGGAGAACAACGTGGCTGACGTGCCGGATTTCGAGGCGGAGTTGCCGGCCAAGCCTTACGTGATCATGGTCGTAGGTGTGAACGGCGTGGGCAAGACGACGACCATCGGCAAACTTGCGTACCAATACAAAGCAGCGGGCAAGAAGGTCTATTTAGGCGCAGCGGACACCTTCCGTGCGGCGGCGGTAGAGCAGTTATGTATCTGGGGCGAGCGCGTAGGTGTGCCGGTTATCAAGCAGCAACAGGGCTCCGACCCGGCGTCGGTTGCCTTCGATACCTTGCAGTCCGCCAAAGCGAACGACGCAGATGTCGTGCTCATCGATACCGCAGGACGACTCCATAACAAGATCAACCTGATGAACGAGCTGACGAAGATCAAGAACGTGATGCAGAAAGTGGTGCCGGACGCGCCACACGACGTGATGCTCGTCTTAGACGGCTCTACGGGTCAGAACGCCTTTGAGCAGGCACGCCAGTTCACGGCAGCCACGCAAGTATCGTCACTCGCCATCACGAAGCTGGACGGCACAGCGAAAGGCGGCGTGGTCATCGGCATCAGCGATCAGTTCAAGATCCCCGTACGGTACATCGGGCTTGGCGAACAGATGACTGATCTGCAGGTCTTCAACCGCGTAGAGTTCGTGCGGTCCTTATTAGGAAACATTAACTAACAAATTATATCATGGAAAACTATCGAATCGAATCGGACTTGTTAGGCGAACTGCAAGTCCCTCAAGACGCGTACTACGGCGTGCAGACGCAACGTGGTATTAACAACTATCAGATCTCTAATCTCAAGATGTCGGACTTCCCGGAGTATATCATCGCCATGGCGTATATCAAGCTCGCAGCGGTGGAGGCGAACCATGAGTTAGGGGTTATCAATGACGAGATCTACGAGGCGATTGCGCAGGCCTGCCAAGAGATTATCGACGGGAAGATGCATGACCAGTTCCCCACAGATATGGTACAAGGCGGCGCCGGAACGACAGTGAACATGAACGCCAATGAGGTCATCGCGAACCGTGCGTTGGAGATCATGGGGCATCAGCGCGGCGAGTATCAGTACTGCTCGCCCAACGACCATGTCAACTGTGCTCAATCGACCAACGACGCCTACCCTTCCGCTTTCCGTTATGCTTTCATTCGCATGAACAAAGGGCTGGTATCCGAACTCCAGCTGCTTATCGAGTCTCTCCGTAAGAAAGGCGACGAGTACAATAACTCCATCAAGATGGGTCGTACACAACTGCAAGACGCCGTGCCGATGACGAGCGGACAGGAGTTCCACGCGTTTGCCAATAACCTCGAGGAAGAGGTGGCTAATCTCGGACGAAACGTCAAACTGCTCTATGAGATCAATATGGGCGGTACGGCTATCGGAACGGGTCTGAACGCCCGGGCAGGCTACGCAGAATTATGCATCAAGAAAATGTGCGAACTTACCGGCGAGCCGTTTGAGTTAGCCAGTGACCTCGTGGAGGCAACGCCGGACACCGGTGCGTATGTCAGTTATTCGGCAGCGCTCAAACGCCTCGCCGTCAAGCTCAGCAAGACTTGTAATGACCTGCGTCTGATGGCTTCCGGTCCGCGTTGCGGGCTTCATGAGATCAACTTGCCGCCGATGGCACCTGGTAGCTCCATCATGCCGGGCAAGGTGAACCCCGTCATCCCGGAGGTCACCAACCAAGTATGCTTCAAGGTCATCGGTAACGACACTGCCGTTACCTTCGCCGCCGAGGCAGGGCAACTGCAGCTGAACGTCATGGAACCGATCATCACGGAGTGCATCTTCGAGTCCATCACATGGCTCAGGAACGTGATGAAGATCCTCCGCAAGAAATGTATCGACGGCATCACCATCAACAGCGAGCATAATGCCGCTACGGTAAAACACTCCATCGGTATTGTCACCGCACTCAATCCCGTCATCGGCTACAAAGCCTCGACGAAGATCGCCAAAGAGGCACTCGAGACCGGCAAGGGTGTGTATGACCTCGTGCTGGAGCACGGGCTGCTGAGCAAAGAGCAGCTGGACAAACTGCTCGACCCCGAGAACATGCTCGCAGCGCATTAAGTCGAAAGTAGAAAGTCGAAAGAAAAAGGATGACCATTCTGGTCATCCTTTCTTTTTTATCTGCGTCTGCCGCCTCCGCCGGAGGAAGCACCGCCGCCTCCACTGCTTCTGCCACCGCCGCTGTAGCCACCGCCTCCGGAGTACCCTCCGCTGGAACGGCCACCGCCGCTGTAGGTGCTGGAGCCGCTGCTACGGCTGCCTCCGTAAGAGCTACCGCTCGAACGCGTACTGCTACCGCTGTAAGTACTCGAACCGGAAGTTCTGGTCGCACCGGTCGATCGAGAGGGACTCGAGGTGCGCGTCGCGCTTGAGGTGCGTGTAGCAGAGGATGTACGGGTCGTGCTTGCGGTACTTGCCGTGGAGCGACCTACTGCGCTCGTCGAACGGGTTCTCGTCGAAGTAGTCGAACCGGAAGTACGGGTCGTGCTCGCGGTCGTACTGGTCGTTCTCGAAGGACTAGACGTTCTCGTCGTCGCACCGGACGTTCTGGTTGTTGCGCCGGACGTTCTCGTCGTGCTGCCGAACGTGTTACGAGCGGTTGCAGGAGTGGCTGTACGAGCCGAGGTGCGAGCGCCTGCTGTCGGAGTAGCTACGCGAGCGCTGGTACGGGTAGTCGTAGTACTGCGTATCTCCCGTGCGTTCGTCATACCGCTGTTGCGGCGTGTGAAAGAGCGATCGGGATGCGCCGTGGCGTACTCTCTGCGGGCTACGTTCCGATGCAAGTCATGATAGCCGCGGCGTACCTCTCGTGCGTGACGGAAAGAGCAGCAATAGTGGTGGTGATGATAGGTGTAGCAACGATGCCAATACCAGTCATGTGCCCAGCAAGCATGTGCGTACCACCATCCCGGCCAGTAGCCCCAGTACCAAGGCGAATGCCATGCGTACCACGCGTCAGACCAGAACCAATCATAGATAATCGGACGATAGACATACACCGGTTCTATCACGTAGTTCGTACCATAGACATACTCGTCGCCAACTACCTGAACGGAAACCTCGTTCTGCTCATCTTTCTCTACGTATATCGAGGCTACGTCCTGGAAGATATCCTTCGCCAGCACCGCCTGCAATACGATCAGACGCTTGTTACCCTCACCGGTCTCTACGACACGAAGATAATCGACTTGCCCGTCGCCGTTCAGATCCAAGTTACAGAACGCGCTGTCGGGGTTGTTGAGCATCGTCTCGAACTCCTCCAGGTTCTTAGCCTCTGCGAACAGTTTAGCTACAACCTTCAGATCGAGTCCTTCAGAGATGTCGGTACTCTTTGCGGAGACAGTCACTGTCTCTTCCGCCCATAACGCCGTACTCATCAGCATCAGCGCCATCAGAAGTGTAGTTAATTTTTTCATAATTGTAATGTTTTAAAGGGTTTTCGAAATCTCGATAAATCGGTATATCGGTACTTCGATACCCAGATCCTTCAAATTCCGTGCCAAAACCTCAGACGAGCTTCAGGTCATGGTGCATTTTTTCTTTTTTGGTGCGCATGTATCGCTCGTTCCAACGGTTCGGTTGGATCTCTATGGGCACGTTCTCAACGATCTCAATACCGTAACTCTCCAACCCTACACGCTTGACGGGATTATTGGTCATGAGCCGCAGTTTGCATGCGCCCATTTTACGAAGTATCTGTGCGCCTACGCCGTAGTTGCGTTCGTCGGGACGGAAGCCCAGATGGATGTTCGCCTCCACAGTATCGTCGCCCTGTTCCTGGAGTTTGTACGCGCGAATCTTGTTCATCAGTCCGATGCCGCGGCCTTCCTGGTTCATATAGACGATGATGCCTTTGCCTTCCGCCTCGATCATCTGCATGGCTTTCTTGAGTTGCTCGCCGCACTCGCAGCGTTGGGAACCGAAGATGTCTCCGGTCATACAGGACGAGTGCACGCGGCAGAGCACCGCTTCGTCCTCTGTCCATGTGCCTTTGGTCAGCGCCACGTGCTCCAATCCCGTCGTCAGGTCTCGGAACGGCGTGAGCATAAACTCTCCACTCTGCGTAGGCAGGAAGACCGTCTCGCCGCGTTCAATAAGACCGGCTTCGCCTGACAGACCGTCCTTCGGACTGACAGAGCACAGACCGTCCTTCGGACTGACGGACTCCTTCTCCAGCCGATAGGCGATAAGGTCCTTGATGGTGATGATCTTGAGGTCGAACTCCTTCGCCACCTCTTGCAGTTGGGGCATGCGCGCCATGGTGCCGTCGGCGTTCATGATCTCTATCAAGGCTGCTGCCGGCTGGAAGCCTGCGAGTCTCGCCAGATCGACACCAGCCTCCGTATGTCCGGCACGTTGCAAGACACCGCCTGCGCGGGCGTACAGCGGATTGATATGTCCCGGTCGGCCAAAAGTCTCCGGTTTGGATTTCGGGTCCGCTAACGCACGGATAGTAGCCGCACGGTCAGCAGCAGACACACCGGTCGTGCAGCCCTCTAACTTATCTACCGTCACGGTGAACGGCGTACCGAGCATCGAGGTATTGTTCGCCACCTGGTGCATCAGGTCCAGTTCGGCGCAACGCTGCTCCGTGATCGGGCAGCACAATACACCACGCCCGTGCTGGAGCATGAAGTTCACCTTTCCCGGGGTGATAGCCTCGGCAGCGATGATAAAATCTCCTTCGTTCTCGCGATCCTCGTCATCCACGACGATCACGAATTGTCCTTTTTTGAAGTCTTCTAAGGCTTCCTCTATAGTATTGATTCTCATAATTCTTAATGGTTGTCATGAGCCTTTTGGCTTTGATAGTCCATGCCTCGGGGTTGAACAGCGGTGAGTCGGTCGCGGCTTTATAGGTCAGAAAGATTCCTGTCGGCAGCAGCACGAACGAACTGAGCCACATACCTGCCCACGTCGGCCATAACGCCTCGCGAGCCATCTTGTATCCCGTGTTGTCAATGATATAATAAACGATGAACAGGATGACGGAGATCACTACAGGTGCGCCTAAACCGCCCTTGCGGATGATCGCTCCCAACGGTGCGCCGATAAAAAAGAAAATCAGGCACGCGAAGGCGAGTGTGAATTTCCGATGCAACTCGATGGCATGCTTGCGGATATACCGTCCGCCGTCCTCTAAGATGATCGCGTTATAATCCACCTGATCCCGGTAGTTTTGCGCTTTCTCCTGCGCAATGAAATAGACTTGTCGCTGTTTTTCTATCGGGAGCGATGCCCATAGTGAATCCGGGTCATGCGTTCGTTGCTCTTCCGTCGTGAGGGTCGTCGGTACCGGCACATTATTGTGGGAGTATTCGCGTCCGAAATAGCGTTCGTCAATCATCCGCGCGCTCTGCTCCTTGTAAGTCGCTTTCGTTACCTCCTGTACCGAATCGATGGATTGTATCAGTTGCGACACGTTCTTGCTCACGTGCTGGTCCTCCAACAGCGACTCGTCGTAGCGGTTAAAATCTGTTGCAAAATCGATGATAATGCGCTTGTAGGCGAAGGTCTCCCGGCGGTAAGGGATACTATTGGTCGTCCCCGTCGCGCGCTGCTCTTTCTTATTCAGGTTCTCGAACGACTCGCCGTTGATCAGGTCTAACATCAGATACCGTTTGTCGGCACTGGTGCTCAGCCGCCCGGTATCTGCAACCATCACCTTCGCGTTCGCAAAACCGTCCGAGTAGTCATAGATCATGATGTTCAGCAGGTTCCCTCCGGGGGTCTTCTCCCTAACGTAGATGTGATAGCCGCTGATCTCGTCGTAGAACTCCCCGATAGGAATCTGCAGCTCCGGACTCTTCTGCCTTAGAGAAAAGATCAGCGCCCAGAGCTTCATCTGGGACTTGGGCAGGACGTTGTTGCTAAAAAAAAACGCCCCGACGCTCAGTAGCGCAACCGCGAAAGCCAAGGGTCTCAGGATGCGGAAGAGCGAGATGCCGGCAGCTTTCATCGCCGTGAGTTCGAATTTCTCCGCCAGATTACCAAACGAGATAAGCGAACTGAGCAGGATGGCTAACGGCAAAGCTAACGGGACCACCGACGCCGCGGCGTAGATAAAGAACTCCGCCAATACATCCAACCCTATTCCCTTGCCTACCAAGTCGTTCACGTGCATCCACATGAACTGCATCAGCAGGATGAAGATGGCGATAAAGAAAGTAGCCAAAAACAGCCCCAGAAAATTCCGGAGCAAGTAAATGTCTATTTTCTTTATCAGTCTCATCTATCTCCTATCTCCTATCTCCTACCCCTTCAGATTTTCCTTCACGAAGATCAGCGGCAGCAGGTCCGCGGCGGACTCAAAGACATACGTCTCCTCCTCGCCGTAGAGCAGCACCTCCATCTTTCCGCTGTAGCGGTGCTCGGTCTCGAGCATCACCTGTCGGCATGCCCCGCAGGGTGCACCCGGTTCTTTGGTAAAATGTCCGTCCGTGAAGCACGCGATGGCTAATTTTTTCACCGGCTCCTCAGGGTATTGTGCTCCCGCAGCAAAGAGCGCGCTGCGCTCTGCGCAAAGGCCACTCGGGTAAGCGGCATTCTCCTGGTTGCAGCCACGGATCACTTCGCCGTTCGCTAACTTCGCTGCCGCCCCTACGTGAAAATGGCTGTACGGGCAGTAACTATGCTTCGTCTGCTCCTTGGCGATGGTCAGTACCTCGCGCTGCTCGTCCGTCAACTCGTCCCAGCGGTAAGCCCGCATCTTCGTAGTCAGATTGTATTCTTTCATACTATAGATAGGTTAATTATTTTTACACCGTACACTTTACACTGTACACTTCTTAGCAACTCTCAAACTGCTTGAGGAAGCGCACGTCGTTCTCGGAGAACAGACGCAGGTCTTTCACTCTGTATTTGAGGTTCGTGATACGCTCTACGCCCATACCGAAGGCGTAGCCGCTGTACTCCTTGCTGTCGATACCGCAGGCCTCGAGGACGTTCGGATCGACCATACCGCAACCGAGGATCTCCACCCATCCCGTGCCTTTGCAGAACGAGCAGCCCTTGCCGCCGCAGATGTTACAAGAGATATCCATCTCGGCGCTCGGCTCCGTGAACGGGAAATAAGAAGGACGCAAGCGGATTTTCGTCTCCGGACCGAACATCTCCTTCGAGAAATACAGCAAGGCCTCACGCAGGTCAGCGAAGCTCACGTTCTTGTCGATATAGAGTCCCTCCACCTGATGGAAGAAACAGTGTGCACGCGCCGAGATGGCCTCATTACGATAGACACGACCGGGACAGAGCACACGGATCGGCGGCTTCTGACTCGTCATCACGCGCGTCTGAACGGAACTCGTATGCGAACGAAGCAGCACGTCCGTCGGCTTCTGAACACCCACCTCTTTCTCGATGAAGAAGGTATCCTGCATGTCACGCGCCGGGTGCTCCGGAGCGAAGTTCAGCATGCCATATACGTGCTTGTCATCCTCTACCTCGGGGCCTTGCGCAATCGTGAAACCGATTCTCGAGAAGATATCCTCTATCTCCTCACGCACCAACGACAGCGGGTGCCTCGTACCTAAGGCAATAGGATCCGGCGTACGGGTCAAATCCAGTTTATCCGCCTCTGCCTGCTTTGCCTCGAACTGCTCACGCAACTCGTTGATCCGTCCCTCCGTCTCCTGACGAAGCTGGTTCAGCAGCTGTCCTAACTCACGTTTCTGATCATTCGGCACCGTGCGGAACTCATTGAAAAGCGCCGTGATCTCACCTTTCTTACTGAGGTATTTGATACGCAATGCCTCTAACTCCTCGGCATTATTCGCCTGTATCTCCGACACCTGCGACAGTAATGTTTGAATAGTATCTTTTAAAGCCATAATACGGTTAATTTACAAATAGCGTGCAAAGTTACAACAAAAATTGCACATACGCAAATAAAAATGCATTTTTCCGCAAAAAATAGAATTTATTCTATTATTGGCTATACCTATACGGGCTTGGATGCTTGCTTACGAAGAACGTATAGGTATAGACGATAGCGGGCAAAGCCCCTTGCGGAAAATACATTTATTGGCGTATGCACCGCAGGATGCGAACGTAGCTACGGGGGAATGCCGAAGGCAGGCAGATGTCCGAAGTTACTCAAACTTTTTTTGATATATGCAAAGAAGCGGCCCCAAAAGGTCGCTTCTCTTAATTGCGGCTTTAGCCGCGGAGATTAACTGTGTTGCTGATCATACTCAGCACCGCAGATCTTCCAGTAGTACGCCTTCATGGTTTTTGCGCCATCGGGGTCGTTCTTCTGGGCGAGGAAGTTCTGCTGGTCGGGGGGGATCTTCATGAGGTCAGCTTTGCGGGCCTTGATCATGCCGGATACTACAATGAACTTCGCGCGG